>CAZMHI010000031.1:0-51717 GCA_964566055.1 uncultured Rhodospirillaceae bacterium | reverse complement strand
TGGCGGAGAGACAGGGATTCGAACCCTGGGTACTCTTGCGAGCACAACGGTTTTCGAGACCGCCCCGTTCAACCACTCCGGCACCTCTCCCGACCACAAAAGCTGATTTAAAAATCAGAGGGACTACCTATTGCAGTTCACCGGGTTTCGTCAACCCGCAAATCCGCAATGTTGTTCTGAGGTTATGGTGTTGTCTGCCGTTAACCGCTATCCTGGCGCCATGAACAGAAATGAACGCCGCAAACTTGCCAAGCAGCAACGGCGCCAGGCGGCGGTGGGTGGCCAGGTCACCATTGATACATCAAGCTTGTTGGCAACAGCACAGCAACAGCTCGATCAGGGCCGGGCCCAGGAAGCCGAAGCAACCTGTCAGAAAATACTTTCGATCAATCCCGACGAAGCGGAAGCGCTGCAATTGCTGGGTCTAACTGCCTACCTGAGTGGTGAGCTGAAAATCGCCATCGACTGGTTGAAAAAAGCCACTAAAGTGCGTCCGGATTTCGCTGAGGCTTTCTATAATCTCGGCATTGTCTTGAACCGGGCAGACAAAGCCAAACAAGCTGAGACGGCCTATCGCCAAGCCCTCAAAATTGAACCTGAAAATATCGATTATCTGAACAATCTCGGTAATTTATTGGTCAGCCGTAAAGCCGGTGACGAGGCCGTCAAAATATTTGGGCAAGCGCTTACAATTGATCCTGATCATTTGAAAATTCTGAATAACTACGGCTCCGCCCTGATGAGTCTAGGCCGGCATGACGAGGCCGTCACGCAGTACGAAAAGGCAATTGCAATTGAGCCCAATTATGCCGACGCTTATAACAATTTGGGCAACGCCTATGTGGAAGAAGGCCATCTGTCGGCAGCTATTGAAGCGTTTGAAAAAGCCATTGAGCTGCAGCCGGATAATGCGCGCATGTTTAATAATTTAGGCAATGCCCTGCTCGATTCCGGCCAGCCGGAGAAGGCTCGAAAGGCTTATCAAAAATCGGTTGAATTGGCGCCCAATCAACCCCGTACCCATTCTAATTTACTGTATTGTTATCAGTACGATCCGGGCGTAAAGGCCAGCCAGCTCAATGAGCTCCATTTGGCTTGGGACCAAGTGCACGGGGCGCCATACAAAGAGAATTGGCCCGACTATAAAGTAAATAAAAATCCTGGCCGGAGGTTGAGGCTTGGTTTCGCCTCAGCGGATTTTGCCCGTCACCCTGTCGGTTTTTTTCTGTTTAGTTTATTGCTGAATATTGACTCCAAGGAATTCGAGATATTTTGCTATTCCGATCGGCTGAACAAAGATGCAATGACTGACCGGCTGGCAGCTGCCACACCTAACTGGCGGGACAGCTTTAATTTAACTGATGACGAGCTCGCCGTTAAAATTCGCCGCGATAAAATTGATATATTGTTCGAGTTATCCGGCCACACCAAAGGCAATCGCCTGTCGATGCATGCTCAGAAACCGGCCCCGGTGCAAATTAGCTGGGGGATAGGTTATCCCGGCACCACGGGCTTGTCGGCAATAGATGTTTTATTGACCGATGAGCATCATGTCGATCCGGCGGAGGACGGTCTCTATCCTGAAAAAGTTATCCGGTTGCCGGATGGCATTTCATGCTATGCGCCGCCGGATTATGCGCCGGCGGTCGGCGGCTTACCGGCCAGTCAAAACGGCTATGTCACTTTTGGTTCCTTTAGCCAATCCCGGAAAATCACGGACGAGGTCTTAGCAACCTGGGCAGATATCTTAGGTGCGGTGTCTGATTCACGATTACTACTCAAATATAGCGGCCTGGATGATGAAATTAACATCTCACGGATCAACGGCGCATTTGCTGACCAAGGCGTCAGTGCGGATCGAATAGTGATAGAAGGCGGTACCAGACACGAAGAGTTTTTAGCCCGCTACAACGCCGTCGATATTGCCCTCGATACATTCCCCTATTCCGGCGGCATCACCACCTGCGAGGCCCTTTGGATGGGAGTGCCGGTGGTGACATGGCCGGGCTCAACTTCGGCGAGCCGTCATGCTTCCAGCCATCTCTCGACTGTCGGCATGACTTATTTTATTGCCCAGGATCTGCCGGCTTATGTAAAAATCGCCACGGATTTAGCCGAAGATTTGGCTGAACTTGAAACACTCCGTCTGGGCTTGCGGGAACGTGTTGCCGCCTCGCCCCTCACAGATGGCGCCGGATTCGCCCGGCAATTCGGCGGCGCCATGAAAGACATTTGGCAGATTCACTGACAACACGGCTATCTATTCGCCACCCCTTGTTCCAATTTCCAAATTGATTTAATATTAAATAGTTTAGACTTGAAGTAATATAACAATAGGGTCAAAAACGAATTTAAAACTGGGCCAAGAAAAGGGTCTAAAAAAGGGAATGGCGAGACTTATGGTAGATGCACCTTCCTCGGGAAATTCAGAACAAAGTAAAATTAATAGCCAATCTGGCAGTGATTACGAAACCGGCCTCAGCGATGACGAGCAACTTGATATTCGCATCTGGCTGCGCCTGCTGACCTGCGCCAATATGATCGAGCGGCGGGTGCGAAAAAATCTGCGTGAAAAATTCGATACCACCCTGCCCCGCTTTGATGTGCTGGCGCAGGTGGACCGGACGCCGGATGGCCAGCCGATGCGGGAGCTATCACGGCGCATGATGGTCACCAATGGCAATATTACGCCCTTGGTGGATCGCCTAGTCGAGGATAAGCTGATTAAGCGCGATCCCTCGCCGGAAGACCGCCGGGTGCAGCATATTCGCCTGACCGCAGACGGCAAACAGGCACTCGATGAGATGATCCCAGCACATGTTTCCTGGGTGAATAATTTAATGGCCAATCTGGATCGCCATAATGCCTCTCAGCTTTACGCCTTATTAGGTGAGTTAAAAACCTCCATTCAGACAGCCGAAAGCGACGAAGAATAACGAGGACAATCATGACCAATAAACTTCCGGGTGGCGTGCCCACTGCCTATCAAGACACTTTTGCCAGCGACAATTTACCTCCGCTCGAGGCTCTCGCCGAAATTGATTTTTCCGGCACGCCGGAATTGGTAGCCTATCCGGATCATATGAACGTGGCCACCGAGCTATTGGATAAAACAATCGATCAGGGGTTTGGTGACAATCCAGTACTTCATTTGGCTGATAGCACCTGGACCTATAGAGAATTATTAGACCGCGCCAATCGCATCGCCGAAGTGCTCATTGAAGATTGCGGCTTGGTGACCGGTAACCGTGTTTTGCTGAGGGCGCCAAATACGCCGATGCTGGTTGCAGCTTGGTTTGGCGTTCTAAAGGCCGGCGGTATCTGTGTCGCCACCATGCCGCTGCTGCGCGCCCGGGAACTGCAATATGTCATCGACAAAGCCCAAGTCTCCATCGCTCTCTGCGATTCGGAACTGGCCGAAGAGATGGTTGGTGCGCTGGAGCTCACCGACGGTATCAATCATACACTTTATTTCTCAAAGTCCGGCACCGGCGGTGAAGCAGCAACGCTGGAATCCGCTTGCGAAAGTAAATCAGGTAATTTTGAAACTGTGAATACTGCCGCCGATGATGTTGCCCTCATTGGCTTTACCTCAGGCACCACAGGCCAGCCAAAAGGCGCCATGCATTTCCACCGCGATGTCATGGCCACAGCCGATACTTTTGGCCGCTATATTGGCAAGCTGGTACCCGAAGACATCGTGACCGGCACACCGCCCTTGGCCTTCACCTTTGGATTGGGCGGCATATTGATTTTTCCAATGCGGTTCGGCGCCTCGACCCGCTTTCTCGAGAGCCCGTTACCCGATCAAGTGCTGGAAACCATTCAAAAATACAAGATCACGCAAATTTACACGGCACCCACGGCCTATCGGGCGATGGCCGATATGATTGACGATTATGATATCTCATCGCTACGCCAAGGTGTCTCGGCCGGCGAGACCTTGCCCAAAGCAACCTGGGAAGCTTTTTATAAAGCGACCGGTATTCGCCTGATCGATGGCTTGGGTTCAACCGAACTTTTTCATATTTTTGTCAGTGCGACGCCTGAAGAAATGCGGGCCGGTTTTACCGGTAAAGCCATCCCCGGCTACCGTGCCCGCGTGGTCGATGATAGCGGCAAGGACGTACCGCCGGGCACGCCAGGCCAGCTGGCCGTGCAGGGACCAACCGGCTGCAAATATCTTGATGACCTTGAGCGCCAGCCTAACTACGTAAAGGACGGCTGGAACTATCCCGGTGATGTGTATGAAATGGATGAGGACGGCTACTTTAAATATGTCGCCCGCGCCGATGATATGATTATTTCATCGGGCTACAACATTTCCGGCCCCGAGGTCGAAAGTGTGTTGCTGGAACACGAAGCCGTCGCTGAATGCGCCGTCATCGCTTCGCCTGATCCTGATCGCGGCAATATCGTCAAAGCCTTTATCGTCCTGAGAGAGGGCTTCAGCGGCGACGATGAGCTGGTAAAAACTCTGCAGGATTTTGTCAAAAACGAGATCGCGCCTTATAAATATCCCCGCGCCATTACCTTCATTGATGAATTACCTAAAACCCAGACCGGTAAATTACAGCGCTATCGTTTGCGGGATCTGGAAACGTCTTAGTTAAAAATATTGCTCCTATTTGGTTTGGCAAAATAAATTTGAGCGGCTAATCTTTACCTCATAAACTATAAAAAACCATAGGGGGAGATGATGTCTCAAGACAAAGCCTGGAATATGAAACTGGTCTCGCAGAACACGTTGGAGGGCTTCGGCGGCGTTGGCGAGGGCATGGGCATTCAAATCGCCAAAGACGGTCGCCGGATTATGTGGCTGGCTCATGAAGGAGCGCCAAAAAACTTCACTGGCCTCGATATCACCGACATCAAAAACCCCAGAGTTATCGTTCAGACAGAATTGCCCCATGATCATGTCAGGTCTAATTCACTGGAAGTTACCGGCGACATCATGGCGGTTGCCTATCAATGCTGGAAAGCCGCCGATGATCGCACGCCGGGCTTTAATGAAGAGCCTGCCGGTGTTGAATTATTTGATATCAGCGATCCGGAAAACCCCAAATCAATTTCCTTTTTTGATTGCTCCGGCCCCCATTCAATGGGTGTTCACCAACTTTGGTTCGCCGATGGAGAATATGTTCACTTTGCCGGTGGTGCTGCAGATTTTGAACCGAACAATCCCAAGGACTGCCAATTTTATCGCTGCATTGATGTCAGAAACCCATCCAAACCGGAAGAAGTTGGCCGCTGGTGGTATCCCGGCACCCGCAAAGGCGATAGCGAAGCGCCACCCCCGCGCCATCCCACTTTTGATAGTGGTTACCGGGCGCACAACACAAATGTCTATCCCGATCGGCCTGATCGCTGCTATCTCGCTTATTTGGATGGCGGTATGTTTATTTTGGATATTTCGGACAAATCTAATCCCACAGCGATTTCATCTTGGAACCCGCATCCGCCCTATCCGGGCTTTATGCACACTGTATTGCCGTTGCTCGAGCGCGACCTGCTGATCGTTAGTGACGAAAGCGTTAAGGATGGCGCGGCTGACTGGCCAAAACTCACTTGGGTGGTTGATGCCCGCCAGGAAGACAATTTGGTCCCGATAAGTACTTTGCCGATGCCGCCAGTTGAAGAATACCGCAATATGGGTGGGCGTTTTGGCTCGCATAATCTGCATGAGAACCGGCCTGGGCCTTCGTACCGCTCAAACAATATTATATTCTCCACTTTCTTTAATGGCGGCGTGCGCGCCTATGATTTGAGCAATCCCTACCAGCCTCAGGAAATTGCCCATTTTGTGCCCGCAGCGCCTGAAGGCTCCCGCGCCGGCGCGGTTCAGATCAATGATGTCTTTGTCGATGAGAACCAAATTGTCTACGCTGTCGACCGCTTTGCCGGCGGTCTATATATCTTGGAGATGGAAATAGATATATAGGATTATGGTTATTGAAATAATATTTAACGAATTGAAATATTGGTAAAATTATCTGTTTTTCAGTGATGTAATTCGTATAATATCTTTAAATATCAAATACTTATAGCAATACTTGATGCCCGTTTTATCGAAGAGATAGGCCCTCCACGACTTTCACGCGAAACGAATTGCTGTTTTTCACCATTTTAACCATGTATTATCAATTTTGGGTTCCTATATATAGCCTATTGAAATTTCGCTTATTGGCGTGGCTATTAAGATGCCCGCAGGCGGCGGGTTAATACGGAGAATAGATATCAATGGATATTGCAACATTATTGGGATTAACATTTGGCATTACGGTGGTCTCTCTGGCCATTCTCACTGGTTCCAATTTTTATATTTTCTTAAATTTGCCCGGTTTTCTGATTGTTGTTGGAGGCACCTTTGCCGCCACTATGATTAAGTTTCCGCTATCCGGCGTATTTGTCTCCATGCCGGTCGGATTGAAAGCCGCCTTTATGAACGACCGCGAAAAACCGCGCGATTACATCACCCTCGCAGTCCGGCTGATTAAAAAGGCCCGGAAAAATGGCTTGATCAGTCTCGAAAAAGAAAAAATCCGCAATCCGTTTTTCCGCAAAGGTATCCAGATGTGTGCCGACGGGCGCGATCTTGATTATATCCGCAAAATTTTGACCCAGGAAATGGCGCAATCGATTCAGCGTGAGGAAATCGGCGCCCGCGTATTTCAAGCCATTGGCGAGGCGGCTCCGGCTTTTGGCATGTTCGGCACTTTGGTTGGTCTGGTGCAGATGCTCAGCAATATGAAAGATCCAACGACCATCGGCCCGGCCATGGCTATTGCGTTGCTGACCACACTTTACGGCGTATTGATGGCCAATCTGATTGCCCTGCCCATCGCCGATAAACTTGAAGACAAATCAGCACGTGAAAAAACTCTGCGCGCGCTGATCATCGAATGCATATTCCAGGTTCAGCAAATGTCAAACCCGACCGCAGCCCGCGAAATCCTTGAACCGTATCTACCGGAAAAACAACGGGAAAGAGGCGGCGGCAACTCCTATACGTCTGGAGCGAAAGATGGGTCGGAAAGGCGGGCGGCTTAGAGCAGAAAATGGCGGACCAATCACAAGCGAGAAAATTTGGCGCCCCGGTTTGGCTCATAACCTTTGCCGATTTGATGGCTTTGCTGTTAGCGTTATTCGTCTTAATGTTGTCTTTTTCTGATATCAATAGTGATAGTTTCAAACGAAATGCCGGGCCGATGGC
The DNA here is from genome assembly GCA_964566055.1 of uncultured Rhodospirillaceae bacterium. Classification (GTDB taxonomy): domain Bacteria; phylum Pseudomonadota; class Alphaproteobacteria; order Rhodospirillales; family UBA2165; genus TMED23. The sequence continues at coordinate 44,504 of CAZMHI010000031.1, read as the reverse complement.
AGAGGCGTTCAACCAAAATCAGCCAATTATCATAAAACCGGTAAATATTGCGCCGAAGCAAACTTCACCACAAGCCGTCCCTGAGCGGCCTCAAAGTTCTCGGCAACAAGACCGGACTTCAAGTAATATTGGCTATTTACAGACCGTGGCACGTAACCGTGTGGCCAATTTGGTGAAAGCGACTATTGCCGCCGAGCTTACCAATAAGCTTGTAGAATTAGTGGTGGAGGGCAACAAAATTACCATGCGTTTTCCTGCCCAATCAGCCTTCCAATCCGGCCAAGCCAGACTTGCACCGAATATAATTCCGACCATGGATCGGATTGCGGACATCCTCGCCAGAACCGAAGGCACCGTTTTCGTCACCGGGCATACTGATAACTCGCCGATTTCCACGGCACGGTTCCGTTCAAATTGGGAATTATCTACCAGCCGGGCCGTCTCGGTCGTCCATCGTCTATTGCGTCACCGTGGACTGGCCGCCGGTCGGGTTTCAGCAACCGGACGAGCCGATACTAAGCCCCTTGTTCCTAATACATCGCGTGAAAATCGCCAGCGCAACCGGCGGATCGAAGTTACAGTACAGCTGCCGGCTGGCGCGCAAGGCAGGTAGCGGGCAGAACCTTAAATAGATCGATATGCTTCCTTAAAGGCCTGCAAATCCGATTGTGTTTCAAAGAAAATTGCGAGCTTCTTATCTGCCGTGCCGATTTCGAAATCTTCAATCACCAATTCAACATCACCGGTACAATTATCATTTAACCAATTTTCAAATATTTCGGCATTGCGCGGTGTTTTAAATCTCAGCCCGTGCTTTAGGTCACTCATTAGTCGCTCCATTAGGGTAATAAATACTAAGCCTATATTTTGGTATTTATCGCGACATCATCAAGCCGAGAAATATTTCAAAATTTTTCAGTATTGCTGATTTAAGGACTAGGATCGTTGCTCGTTTAGAAAGTCTTTAAACACCATATCGGCTTTGAACGCATCTTCCATCAAACAATCAACAAGTTCATCTATCAACTTGTCCCAGGCCTGCAGGCTATCCGCAACTTTTTCGCATTCATCAATCAACCGCGGTAATTTCAATAGTACCTGGCGGTGCGAGGCAATATGCTCTTCCAGCCAGGGGAAATTGGCTTCCTGAAGAATAGCTTCTTCAGTGTCAAAATGATGCTTCATGCCATCGATAAATTCCATAATAAGTCGAGTCGATTCATCATACTGCTTATTATAGAGTGCTTTCTCGGTATCATTTATCAGACGCACGAGTTTTGCATGATCGTCATCGATCATCATATGGCCGGTCAATAGATCGTTGGGTAGTTCAAATATCGTTCGCGACATAATGTGGATACAGCCCCCGGTGACTTTGCGACTTTCCGCAAAATCCACGTAATTTTAACTTATTTTAAAACTTTTCTAACATGATTTCGAATTCAGCATATGATCTAAATCAATTTTGCTGGTAATCGCTCTAAATTCTGCCAAAACCCATTGACAATCCGTTCTCAGGCCGCTAATTTCCGCGCCTTCCGTAGGGGCTCCTTGTTGGTGCCCTGTTTTTGTACGGTAATATTACTTAAACGAAAAAGAGAACAATGTACGCAGTCATAAAGACCGGCGGTAAGCAATATCGAGTTTCACCAGGCGACGTTATCGTTGTCGAGAAACTTTTGGGCGATGCCGGCGCCAAAGTTAAACTGGACCAGGTGCTGATGGTCGGAGAAGACGGTAAAGACCCGGAAGTGGGTGCGCCTCTGCTCGCCAGCGCCGCAGTTAACTGCGAAGTCGTGGATCAATCGCGCAGCGATAAAATTATCGTCTTTAAGAAAAAGCGCCGCCAAGGTTACAAACGCACTAAAGGTCATCGCCAGGACCAAACAGTTTTGCGGGTCTTGGATATCAACGGCAAGGGTGCGGTGAAAGCTGCAGCTAAGAAAGCCGCGCCAAAGAAAGAGGAAGCGCCGAAAGCTGAAGCTAAGGCTAAAGCTGAGAAAAAACCGGCAGCTAAAGCTAAAGCACCCGCTAAGAAAAAGGCGGCGGCAGCGAAGAAAAAAGCTGCTGCAACCAAGAAAAAAGCAGCGCCTAAGAAGAAGGCCGCCGCTAAGAAGAAAGACGATTAAGGAGAATTAGTCATGGCACATAAAAAAGCAGGCGGCTCATCCCGCAACGGACGTGATTCAGCTGGCCGTCGTCTCGGCGTCAAAAAATATGGCGGCGAAGCCGTAGTTGCCGGCAACATCATCATTCGTCAACGGGGTACCAAATGGCATCCCGGCGAAAATGTTGGTATCGGCAAAGACCACACGATTTTCGCTCTCATCGAAGGTAAAGTTGCGTTCCGGAAAACCAGCGCCGGCAAAACCTTTGTTGGTGTTGAGCCGCTGTCCTAAATATTAAGACAGCCAATCCGAATATTATAAGGGGAATGGCTGTCCATTCCCCTTTTTTAGTGCCCGGCTCAAAGTAAGGCTAAGTTAAGGTAATAGGTTTAAGGAAATAGTCGTGAAGTTTCTCGACGAGCAAAAAATATTCGTTAAAAGCGGCGACGGCGGTGCCGGTTGCGTCGGCTTTCGGCGTGAGAAATATGTTGAGTTCGGCGGACCTGACGGCGGCGATGGCGGGCGCGGCGGTAACGTCATTGCTGAATGTGTTGCCAACCTCAACACACTGATCGATTTCCGCTACCAGCAGCATTTTAAGGCGCGCCGGGGTGATCATGGTCAGGGCCGCAATAAAAACGGTAAAGCTTCCGATGACATTATTTTAAAAGTTCCCGTCGGCACCCAGATTTTTGATGAAGACCAGGACGATATGATTGCCGACCTTACTGAGCCCGGTGACCAGGTGATCCTCGCCAAAGGCGGTGACGGCGGCTTTGGTAATGCTCATTTTAAATCACCCACCAATCAAGCGCCGCGCCGGGCGGATGATGGCTGGCCCGGGGAAGAGAAATGGTTGTGGCTGCAACTGAAGTTGATCGCCGATGCCGGCTTGATCGGTCTGCCCAATGCCGGAAAATCGACCTTTCTGGCAGCCGTTACCCGTGCCCGGCCCAAGATTGCCGACTATCCTTTTACAACCCTGCATCCCAATTTAGGCGTCGGCTATGTCGACGGTGATGAGATTGTGCTGGCAGATATCCCTGGTCTGATAGAAGGCGCCCACGAGGGTGCAGGTCTGGGAGATCGCTTCTTGGGCCATGTCGAGCGCTGCGGTGTCTTGCTGCATTTAATTGACGGCACCGAAGAGGATGTCGCCGACGCTTATAAAACGGTGCGCCATGAATTGGCGGAATATGGCGCCGATCTTGATGCCAAGCTCGAAGTCGTGGCGCTCAACAAAATCGATGCTTTAACCGAAGACATGATTGCCGAGAAAAGCGCAGAACTATCAGAAGCTGCCGGCCAGCACGTGATGACAATTTCAGGGGTTGCCGGCATGGGTGTCGAGCAGACATTGCGACGACTTTCTGAAGCGGTCACAGACTACCGGGCCAAAGAAAGAGAAGCGGAGGCGGTAAATGAATAGTAACGCCTCACATTTGACAGAGGCCAAACGCATCGTCATCAAAATCGGCTCGGTATTGTTAGTCGATCAGGATACTGGCCGTCTTCACCGGCGCTGGTTGGAAGGCTTGGCCACTGATATTGAGCGCTGCCGCAAACGGGGCCAGGAGATTATTATTGTCTCTTCCGGCGCCATCGCTTTAGGCAGGCGCTATCTCAATCTCAAGCAAGGTGATTTACGCTTGGAGGAAAAGCAAGCTGCCGCCGCGGCCGGTATGGTCCGTCTCACCCACGCCTATCAGGAATGTTTTGAAACCCATGATTTGTCCGTCGCCCAGATATTGCTGACCCAAGATGACAGCGAAAACCGGCGGCGTTATCTCAATGCCCGCTCAACTCTGATGACATTATTAGATGTCGGTGCGGTGCCTTTGATCAACGAGAATGACAGCGTCGCCACCGAAGAAATCCGCTTTGGGGATAATGACCGCCTGGCCGCCCGGGTCGCCGCCATGGTGTCGGCGGATGTTTTGGTTTTGCTCTCAGACATTGATGGTCTTTACGATGCTGACCCGGCCGCCAATGCCGACGCCAAACTAGTTCCGGAAATCTCGGAAATTACACCCGCTATTGAAAAAATGGCCGGTGCCGCCGCCTCAAGTGACAGTTCCGGCGGCATGGTGACAAAACTTGCAGCCGCCAAGCAATGTTTGGGGGCAGGTTGCCGTATGGTGATCACCAAAGGTGAGCAAATGAACCCGTTGCTAGCGCTCGAAAACGGCGCTAATTGCACCTGGTTTCTGCCCCGCGGCACGCCGCAATCTGCGCGCAAGCAATGGATCGCCGGCACCTTGCAACCTACCGGCAAAATCATCATTGATGAGGGTGCGGTCAAGGCGCTGAAAGATGGCCGCTCATTGCTGCCCGCTGGTGTCGCCAATATCAATGGTGAGTTTCAACGCGGCGATGCAGTAGCGATAGAAACCGCGGATGGTCACGAGATTGGGCGCGGCTTAAGTGCGTATTCTTCAACTGATGCAAAACTGATTATGGGTCATAAAACCGGTGATATTTTGGAACTTCTGGGCTACCGTGGCCGGGCCGAGATGATCCACCGTGATGATCTGGTGATGAATTAAGGATAGTTGAGATGTCTGACGATAGAGACGTGAAAGAGATTATGCTGGAAATCGGTAAGGCGGCAAAGGACGCCGCCCAGGCGCTCGTTAATGCGCCAGCTGAAGCCAAGAACCGTGCCTTAACCGAAGCCGCGACATCTTTGCGCGACAATTCAGAAGCCATTATTCAAGCCAATTACCAGGATATGGCGGCGGGTGAACAAAAAGGCCTGACCTCGGCGATGCTTGACCGCTTGGAGCTGAACGAAGACCGCGTTGCCGGCATGGCCAACGGACTGGAAGCCATTGCTGAGCTCAATGATCCGGTTGGCAGTGTGATGGAAAGCTGGGACCGGCCCAACGGCTTGTCAATTTCACGCGTGCGGGTTCCCCTAGGCGTTATCGGCGTGATTTATGAATCGCGGCCTAATGTGACGGCCGATGCCGGCAGCTTGTGCTTGAAATCAGGTAACGCCTCCATATTACGCGGCGGCTCAGAGAGTTTTCATTCCTCAAGAGCTATTCTCGAGAGCCTGAAAGCCGGTTTACGGACCGCCAATTTACCCGAAGCCGCCATTCAAATGGTGCCCACAACTGACCGGGCAGCCGTCGGCGAAATGCTGACCATGACGGATTACCTTGATGTCATTGTCCCGCGCGGGGGACGGTCGCTGGTCGAGCGCGTGCAGACCGAAGCCAAAGTCCCTGTCTTCGCCCACCTTGAAGGCATTTGTCATACCTATGTGAACGCTGCTTCTTCTCCGGAGATGGCCAGGGAAATTGTCGTCAACGCCAAGATGCGCCGCACGGGTATCTGCGGCGCCACGGAAACGTTGCTGATTGACCGCGAAGCTGTTGCCAGCCATCTGCCGCCGATATTGGATGCCCTCAACGCGGCGGGCTGTGAAATTCGGGGCGATGATGAAACCCGTGAGCTGGATGCGCGCGTGATTGCGGCTTCGGAAGAAGATTGGGATACCGAATATCTCGACTCTATTATCTCAGTGCGCCAAGTCGATGGTGTTGAGGAAGCAGTGGACCACGTCAACCGCCATGGTACCGAGCATACCGATGCCATTGTCACCGATGATGCAGCCGCAGCGGAGACCTTCCTCAACGGTATCAATAGCGCTATTGCCGTCCATAACGCCTCGACCCAATTTGCCGATGGTGGTGAGTTTGGCATGGGTGCGGAGATCGGCATCTCGACCGGCAAAATGCATGCCCGCGGACCAGTTGGCGTTGAGCAGCTCACGACCTTTAAATATGTCGTCCGCGGTGATGGCCACACCCGGCCTTAAATGTTTCAGAATTGGGAACAATCCTTTGACCAAAATTGAAACCTTTGCCGGCAAGCGTATTGGTATTTTAGGTGGATCGTTTAACCCTGCCCATCGCGGCCATTTGCATATCAGCCGCCAGGCGCTCAAGCTTTTGCGGCTCGATGAGATATGGTGGATGGTGTCTCCGCAGAACCCTTTAAAGTCAGCTGACGACATGGCTGATTTAAAAAGCCGGATCGAATCGGCTGTAACGATTGCCCAAGATCGCCGTATTCGAGTCACTGATATAGAAATTGAGCTTGGCACGGCCTATACGGCGGAAACCTTGACCAAACTGAAGCAAAACTTCCCAAAGGCCCGGTTTGTCTGGCTTATGGGGGCAGACAATCTGATGCAAATTCCTAAATGGAAGGACTGGCAGGACATTTTTCGCACCGTCCCCATTGCGATTTTCACCCGACCTACCTACACTAAACGGGCGTTAGCGGGATTTGCAGCGCGCCGGTTTGCGCGATATCGCATTGAGGAGTCTCAGGCCCACCGCTTAAGTGCACGGCAAGCGCCCGCCTGGGCTTTTCTCAATATCAAGCCGGATGCTATTTCCGCGACACGGGTTCGCGCCGGTATTGGTGCGGTAAAATTGTACTAATTGGATTTAATTTATACAGCAAAGGAGACGCACACCATTCCTCGTAAAGCTAAGACGCCCCGCAAATCAAAAGCGGCTTCGAAGGTAACCTCGAAGAAACTTTTGAAAATTGCTGAAGCGTCCCTCGATGACGATAAGGCTCAAGATGTCGTCGTCATCAATCTCGCCGGTAAAACCAGTTTTGCCGATTACATGATTGTCGCATCAGGCACCTCTCAAAGACAGGTTGCGACCATGGCCACACATCTCCGGGAAAAATTTAAAGCTGCAGGGGTAAGCGAAGTGCCGCTCGAAGGCGCTGAGCAAAATGATTGGCTGCTGATCGATGGCGGCGACATTATTGTTCATTTGTTCCGCCCTGAAATCCGAGAATTTTACGGCCTGGAGAAAATCTGGGGTGCGGCTATGCCTCAGCCCGGTGAAGCGGCTTAAATAAGCCGCTGGAAGCAGCCGGATGAACATCACCATCGCCGCAATCGGCCGCCTGAAGGCGGGAGCGGAAAAGAGCCTGTGGGATACTTATACCCAGCGCCTCAACTGGTCTTTGACCCTCAAGGAAGTCGAAGAAAAGAAACCTCTCAAACCGGCCCAACTGAAAATCAAAGAAGCTGAATTATTGCTGGGCGCGGTGCCCAAAGGGGCAACGCTGCTAGCGATGGACCGGAGCGGGCGCGAACTCAGCAGCGAAGACTTTGCCAAAAAACTGGGCTCTTGGCAGGATGACGGCATCGGCGAGATCGCTTTTGTCATCGGCGGCTCGGACGGGCTCGATCAATCTGTTCTTGATAAAGCCCAGCTCAAAATCGCCATGGGCGCGATGACTTGGCCGCATATGCTCGCCCGCGTCATGCTGATTGAGCAAATCTACCGCGCCCAATGTATCTTGAGTAATCATCCGTATCATAAGTGAGTGGGTATGGTATGTTGATTATTCACCTATCTTCTAAATTCTGAGCAAAAGGATAATTTGCCTTGGCGCGTGCGCTTTTAATTAACCCTTCATATTACGGCAGCTACGGGAATGCCAAATCAAGTTTGATCAATCCCATTCATCCTACTTTAGGGTTAGCAACAATTGCTGGCGCCGCCTTGGAGCGCGGTCATCAAATTGAAATCTTGGATCTATCTTTCCAAAAATATGACTTTGCCAAAATCGAAGAAAAAATACGGGATTTCAGTCCAGATGTGATTGGCGTAACCGCTACCACACCGCTAATGAACCAGGTGCGGGATATTAGTGTGCTGGCCAAAGACATCTCAACAGAAATTTCAGTGGTCGCCGGAGGCCCTCACCCTTCTGCCCTGCCAGTGGAAACGCTGAAAGAAAGTATGCTGGATGCTGTATTTATGGGAGAGGCCGACTATTCTTTTCCGGAATTTCTGGAGCATGGCCGTCCTCAAGATGTCCAAGGACTTTTTTATAATAGTAATGGCGAGATAAAAAACACCGGAAATCGTCTGCCAATTGCCAATCTAGACGACTTAGCAATGCCGGCATGGCATTTATATGATCTTTCTCAATATCACGATATGTCAAAACTATATGCCCGCCGAACGCCTATTACGATGGCTGAATTCTCCCGTGGCTGCGTTTTTAGCTGTGATTTTTGTGCCAGCAAAATTTCAATGGGGATGGGATACCGCAAAAAATCTCCAGACAGGTGCCGCGAAGAGGCTAAGTATCTTGAGAAACTGGGATATCGTGAATTCAAATTAGCCGATGACATTTTTACCTCCGACCAAAAATGGGCACGCGCTGTCTGCGATGCTATTTCAGAAGCCGGGTTAGATATAATTTGGACTGCAAGTAATGGCATCCGTGTCGAGAGTGCTGATGAACAATTATTTAATTCAATGGTAAAGGCCGGCTGTTATCGAATCTCTTTTGGATTTGAATCGGGCAACGATGAAGTCTTGAAGTCTTTTGGCAAAGGGGGACAAGCCAGTATAGAACAAGGAGAAAAAGCCGTTAAGTTAGCGCGCGAAGCTGGCTTGGATACCACTGGATTTTTTCTACTGGGATTATCCGCAGATACCGAAGAGACAATGAACGACACCATTGAATTTGCGAGACGGCTTTCGTTAGATATTTTAAAATTTGGAGTAACCATCGGATTCCCGGGTACTCAGATGTTTAATCAAGGCATTAGGCAAGGCTCTATAAAATCTTATGATTGGGATAACTATTTTATTTACACTGAGAAGCCGATATTCAGTCACCCCGAAATTTCCTATGACAAGATTCTCGAATACATGAGTTATGCCTATAAGAGAGCAATTTTGTATAACCCTAAGTTTTGGGTTTTAAGGTTCATGCGCGGTATTCGAACCGGAGAGCTATTCTGGGATATTTATTATTTCTTTAAATATTTAATGTTGCCGGCAACGAGTTCAAATTATAAGGCAATCTACTATGCTCAAGATCGCTGGCCTCATTGGGATTTTGAAGCCCATCCGCCAGAACCGGCAACATATCAAATTGTCGGCTCATCCAACCTGACGCCAAAAGTTGCTTAATATTAGCTTCAAAATAAATTTATCCTATCAATTCATTTGTCGGGCTGAGGTGGTAAGAATTTTACGGAAATATTATGAGAGCAAGACTAGCTAGTAGAATTGATAAGAAAGTTGAACAAACGAAGAGAGTTTTCCTCAACCGTTAATTTTTCGGTATTTATTACGATATCCGGATCGGTTGGTGGAATATATTCCGAGTTGTAGCCGATCAACGTATCTATTTCCCCTTTTTTTGCCCTGGCATAAAGACCTTTGGGGTCCCTAGCTGAACAAATATCGATCGAGCATTCTACATAGCCAACCAAAAGGTTTGGAATAATACGCTTGATTAAATCCCGGGCTGACTGATGCGCGGTTAAAGCAGATACGACAGCATTAATACCGGCATCATTTGCTTTTCGCGCGAGATGCGCCAAGGTTTCAACGACCTGACCACGATTATCCTCAGAAAAACCAAAATTTTCACCAAAAATATCCCGTATTTCATCGCCATCATAGTGGAGAATAGAAATATTGTTTTCTTTCAAAACACCCACAAAGTGTTCGGCTATTGTTGATTTTCCGCTTGAGGTCGGGCCCATTAGCCAAAGAGTGTAGGGAGCTTGAGGTGGCATTTACTAGTTTCTCATGAGATCGGCGATGCTGGTATTTGGTGTCCAGCGTTTAGATTCATTAATGAGAGAACGAATCATCTGCACGGCTTCAACAGGATAATTGCCAATCGCAGTTTCTGCCGCAAGGACAAGACCACTAGCCCCCATTTCTAAAGTGCTGACCACATCATTCACTTCGGCCCGGGTTGGTGATTGTGTGATTACCATAGATTCCAATAGATTGGTGGCAACAAACACCGGGGTATCCATTCGACGCGCCGTCGAGATGATACGTCTTTGTAAAAAAGGTATTCTTTCAATTGGCACCTGACGGGAAAGATCTCCCCGGTCGATGAGAATTTCGTCTGTCCGCTCGATAATGCCTTCCAGATTATTTACGCCCGAGGGCGACTCGATCTTGCAGATAATTCTAGCTTCATCGCCACAGAGTTCCCGCATTACATCAACATTTTCGGGCAGATTCGTAAAAGACATGGCGAAATGTCTTATATTGTTCCTTTTACCAATTTCAATTGCTTGCCGATCTTTCTCAGTCAGCGGATCGAATACCAGTTCACGATTTACATCAGCAGCCTTGTTGCTGCCAATAAAACCTCCATTTAAAACAACTGCGGTAAAATGATCACTAAATTTTCCGGTTATTTCAAATTGGACATGGTTAAAGTCAACTTGGATTTTGTCGCCAACTTCAAATTGTTTGCAAACACTTATGGGGTTAAAGGATAATTTTTGCGAATTTCCAATTACCGGTTCCAATTCGATCTGAATTTCTTCGCCTTTTTTAAACTCAGTTTTTTCATCTTTCATTGAGCCGTTTCTGAGTTGAGCGCCTTCGCTATCCAAACAAACCGGCCGATCAGTCCAAGATTGAATACGTTTAATGGTTTCTTCAACCTGGTCTATCGGTGTATGAGACAGATTAATGCGAAACACATAAACACCCAGTTCTGCGCAGGTTTTTACCGTGTCTTCGTTCATCGAAGCCGGTCCAAGGGTCACTAATAGATCGTTGTTCAAAACTATCTCCTATCGGGTTCTATACGCTGAGATAACCCGTTATTAAAGTTTTTGAAACAAACTTGCCGCCGATCAAAAGGAGAGTTTGGTTCCTTTGGTTTAGCTTTTTTGCAGCGTAGTTGTGAGGATGTAGACGCCTAGAATCAAGCCTTTTTCATTTAATGCATTCTCGATGACTTAAACTGTTCGGCCTCGTCCAGGTTATTCTTCGGCTCGCCAAGATCAATTGCATAGGGCATATAGAAACGCGGTAAGCAGAAAACACTATTTTGATATTTTGCTTAATCCGGGAGCCATATTTTCAAAACGAAAGTGCGTCGGGACTTCTCCAATCTGACTTATTTGCCAAAATATTTGCTGCCGTCGCATATTTTGAAATCGATACCTGCTGCATCTCTAAGCTATTCACAACCTGTGAAACCCAATTGGGCACACGATCATTATATTTGATCTCAATAACGGAATTCTGATGCGGTAAAATTGGCGAAAAATTTTTGGGCTCGTTATCCAACACCGTACGCTTACAGCCTGATACAAAACTGTCAAAAGTGATGCGCAAACCCGGAAAAAGATCACTTGTAAAAGCCTGTCGATGATAAAAGACACACAGCGTAGGCCTCAAATTAAATCTTCTGGCCAAGTAGTAAAACTTGCTTAAGACCGGTGATTGTTCGCTTACGTAATCAACATCTTTGTGTAAGGGATCGAGTAGAATATTCGCCATTTCCGGGTCTATGGTAACACGCTCTTTTGCTACCTTCGTATCTATTCGATGCTTTAGTTCAAAAAAATAAGCGACCGGCTTTAAGTCACTGAGCCGCTTGTATACCCTTAATCTTGGCTTAGTTCGAAGCGCCAAACCCTCTTCTTTTTCCTTGCTGAAGCGCTGCCCGGGAGAATCATAATAGATTGAATAATTACCATATCCATTGTTCTCCCGGCTGTTGATATCCGGCGCTAACATTCCCGATATTCGATCATAAAAGGCGTGGCGCTGAGAATAACTCAGCTGGTATTTGATTTCGAATCGAGAGATCGACGAAAGGGTTTTCAATTATTTAGAATCCTTTAAATTGGCTACTGACACAGATCCGTCGCCCGTAACTTTAGAGGGGATTGTTTGACCTAAAAACACAACTTTGGCCCCCTCCTCCGTTCGCAAGTTGACCTCATTGGATTTGAATTTCGTGTTTGATACAGTAAGGTTGCCGGGTCGGCCATATAATTTATGTTTTACATACGAGTCGATAGCTATTTCATTTTCCTGAATTTTCAGGCCATCAGCGATCAGCCCACTAGCGTCTTTTACAGCAATACCAATAATTGATTTCTTGATTTTACCCTGGGTAAGTTTCAACGACGAATTTTCTCCGATTGAAACACCTTTGTCGCCGGTAGTGTCGATATTGAAACCGGCCACGTTGAACTCGGTATTCATAAAATCGATGCCATCATTCCCGGCGTTATTAATTATTAAGCCATCTAGACTGCCCGAGGCATAATCAAAATCGATACAGTCACCAAAACAGTTTTCAAAAGACAAATCTTTGAGAAAAACACGACCGTTAACAATGTGAAGCGTGTCGTCAGACAGAACATTATCCGCAAAATGGGAATTTGTGATGGAGACATTATCCGAGCCATGCACTGATACCATTCCAGAAAAACTTATTCTGGGATGATCCGGCATACTACCGCCTTCAAAAATTACATGTGATAGGCTGGAATCTTTTGATTTTGGGCCCTGTATCGCCAAGCCGCCCCAGGCGTTAGCTGGATCCAAGCGCCTGAAAGTGATTTTTTTGTCGGGCTGACCTAAAATACTCACCGGCCCCCAGGAAAGTATTGATACGCCTTTACCAAGACGAATTTCAGTACCTGCTAATATTTTCAGCGACTGACCGGGTAATACAATCAAGTCCTTTGCCAGATCAACGGTGCCTGGTCCCAAGGTGATCTGGTCGACAGGTTGGCGGTCCATCTGCCAGGCGTGGACGCCGCTTTTCGTTTCGGCGTATCCTGATCTCGACAAACCGGGGACCTGGCGGATATCGACGGATATATTCTTCTCTGACAGTGAATGGCGAAAAGCACTTTCTAATAAATTAGCGATTTGTGCGGCGTCATTGCCAGCAACTGCAAATAGATATTTCTGAGGTCCCGGAATAAGGTGACGACCATTTCCGTAAGTATGCAGATTCCAATCTGACCCGACAAAATCGCGAATACCTGGATACAGTAGAATGTTTGATTTTTCACGAAAGGCTGCCACCCCGTTCAAATTTCGATCCGAAAATACTTTCTGTTTTAGTTTGGCGGGATCGAAGCGCACGGCTGAGTGGCCATCAATTTCAACCAGGAAATAAATCATGCCATCGATTGATTCTTTCTGGACCGATATCACAACACGCGTGGTGAGCAACTCACTCAGAAGAAATTTTTCACGGTTTTTTATCCAATCAAAGAGATCATCTTTCGCTTCATCGTATTGGGCATTTGAATAAGGTACCGGATAGGAACCGACAAAAGTATTTTGGAGTGCTATTTTGTGTAAATCAGCATAAACGGCGCGATCAATATTACTGAATATTTGCTGCAAATCTTTTTGCTGCCGAGAAGAAGAACCTAACCCGGTGATCGCATCATAAAGTATTTTATTTCTCAGGTGATAGAATGTTGGATCACGGAGAGCCACCTCCATAAGCGGGTAAATGCGCTCATTCAGGGGTATCCGGAATTCGGGTTGGAATTTTTGCCAAAGACGATATTTGTACAATGGGTAAAGACTGGCGCCATGCCCTTGCATATCGCTAACAACAGGTTCCAGCAGCCCTGCCGATGGGTCAAAATAGAAAAGATTATTGTGATTGGAATCTGTATGAATTGATCCCACCAGGTGATTGATAGCAACCCAGGCAGCATACTTTTCTTTCGATAAAATCCCCCATAGATCTTTATATCGACTAATTTTTTCGGGAGAATACATTGCCCCAATCATGTCGTTAACCGGGTTAAATCGTTTCAATAACTTCTTATCACCTGCAATCTTAAACTGTGAAGCCGCCCATTTGGCGCCGAGATCATCGCCGATAAAAAGCGGCCCTGACATTTTTTTATTGGCAATCAAAAGGCTTTCATCTTCACGAGTTCGCCAATGATACACACCACTCGGTTCGCCGTTGATAAACAGACGAACAAAGCTTGTTTTATGGGTTAGAACGCCAAATTTTGCAGCCAGTATTTCACCATAGTAATTCCCGATCATCGGACGGTCCTCGGGAATTACCAAGTTAACGTGCCGCTGCATATTTATCGGCCATTTTTTCTTTAATTTAATTCGCAAAGAAGGCTTTTTAGATTGCCAATGCCAGATATTACGGCCCCGAAGACGGTACTGAACCGGACGCCATGAGCCATCAGGATACATCAGTTGCGCCGCATAATATTTTGAAGTTTTCTGGCCTGGAGGAGCGGCCAGCATTTTATCCAAGGAGCTTGGTTCAATCCGCAGCTGGATTGTCGGTAAATTTGAATTTGCCTCGACATCCTTATTTTCTATAGAAGCTCGTAGGGAATTTACGGCAATAACCGTGGCATCGTATAGGCTTGCGGTGGAATAGGCTGCCTGAACGACAAAGTTGTCCAAATTCCAGGCCACTCGGCCCCAATAGTATCCCAGCAAGGAAACCTGGACGCGCAATACGATTAGAACGACAACGACAATTGGTACAGCAACAATAAACCACTTGGTATGCATGGAAATCGGACGCCAGGAATTTGGAGAAGCTTTTAGGCCAAATCGTCTCCAATTAAACATTTACGCTTGCTTCTCCAACCAATAACGACACGGATATATCATTTGAAATTCGGCTCACCTGATCAACAACAGTGTCGTAGGAAATATTCCGTTTAAGATTAATTTCATAAATGTAATCGTCGGCATCGCCCATGCCAGCCAAACGATCCACGGAAATTACCGAATGCGTTGAACAAAGATCGGCAAATACTTGCTCAATTTGATCTCTTAATTGAGAATTCATTCTAACGCGCAAAACGTAAAATGAAACGCCGGCTTCGCCAAATCTGAAAACATGAAACAACACAGCGATAAAGGCTATGGTCGCGGTAAATATTGTTGCAAAGAAATAAAATTTTGTGCCAGCAGCCATACCCACCGCCATCGACATAAATATAAAGGCGACATCTCGAGAATCTTTTACTGGATTTCGGAAACGGATGATCGATAACGCGCCAACCAAAGCAAAAGCACGCGCGATATTCGAGCCGATAATAAGCATAATTAACGCTATCGTGATGCCAACAAAAACCTGCGTATGAACAAAAGAACGGGAATAGGAATGCCCGGAATGGGTATATATGTAGATTTTAGCCAAAATCATGCAAAGAACAGCACTGACAATCAGCGCAAAAACGAGGTCCCAAACTGAAAGAGTGGGGACAAGCGATAAATCCCTAAGGCTATCCGTTATCAACTTATCCAATATTTTCTCCCGCGATTTGTCTGTTGGGCAAAATTAAGAATTGCCCAAGTTATCCAACAGCTTATAGCCGAATAACCATTATTCGTCTCCAGCTAACTTTAAATTTTAGCTTCTTTATAAATCGAGAGTTTTCATCTTCAATACCCGCCTAAATAAAAAAGAAGATTCATTTTAGAATTTTGTCTCAGATAAAAAATGGTGCCGCTTGGGTGACTTGAACACCCGTCCCCCGCATTACGAACAGGACATTGAAATAAATTGGTATTTTAAATCAATAACTTATTCGGATGCTGTCGCACATTGTGACCAAATAAAACCACTGAAAACCGTATAAGACGGAATAATCCCCGGCACGTTTTGGGCACAGCAATTTTAAATCTAACTAATTTTAACTGAACTCAATTGTCCGTTTTTAGCCAGGGGCAGACATAAAACAAACGGTCAGGAAGTAGGCCAATCCGATAATTTCGTACGATACGAAACGGACTATATTACTTTCAATAGTATACCAATAAGTTATTGACTATTTTGCTCAGCCCAAACTAATACTGAATTATTAATTTTTCAATTTTTACCGAAAAACTGATCCAGTTACTCAAATTTGATCTTGATTAAAAGTCTATCGGTGTAATTCTAGGCTCAATTAAATGCAATTTCATAGAATCTTAGCCGTTTGTGTGGCTCTCGCAATAGTTTTTGTGTCGGGTATGTATGGGTACAAAATAGGAATTCACCGATACGTCTTCTCTTTTTATTACGATGAATTTTCTGAAAAACTTGTTCCGGATGCAAGGTCATGGGTTCGTGTAAAGGTCTCTCCAGATTTGGATAAAAGTTGTAGCTGTAAAATTACCCCGGATGGCATATGCAATTGTGGTTCTTCTCAAAAATATCCCTATGCGGAAAAAGAGTTGATCAAGCAACTTGAGAATCAGAAGCCAACTGTCGTTCCTATGGGAAAAGATAATTTTCATACTTTAATCAAAAGGGCTCTCGGTTGGGAAAGTCTCAAGCCAAAGTCTAATCTGGGTGTGTTAAATCCGAAATTTACCAAAATTGACGATTATGGTGACGGGAGAATTTCGGAATTGATTTTTCAATATCAAACGCCAAAAATTTCGACCAGAGCGCTTTATGCAGAACATGTTGATAAATCTCACACGCTGGCCGTCATATTGCATGGGCAGGGTACAACCATGCAGAAAACTATGGGTTTAGATACTCCAGATTATATGAATGCAATTGGCGGGTATTGGTTTGATAAAGGTTTCGATGTTATCGCTTTTGCCACAACAGGTAATATGGGTGACAGTTCTACATTAAATAGACTTCTTCGCTTCTACAAAATTACTGTTTACGGATTGTGGACAAAAAGTATATGCCATGTCGTTGGAACCATGAGGGCCAAATACAAAAAAATATATGTTTACGGCCTTTCTAATGGCGGAACCATAGCGGATTTACTGTCAGTTACTTGTGATCCATTTGATTTAGTGATTGTTGGCGATACTTTCGTGGATTGGGGAACCAGAATGTGGCGGGAACATAAAACAAGTAGCGATCACATTTTATATTGGGTTCATCCTTTTGTCAGCCAAACGTCAATTTTTGATTTGATGAGAAATACTAAAAGCAAAAAAGTCTACACAACTTCAGAAAAAAATTACCTTGCTTTAGATAAAAAAATTCAGTTTCAAGAAATCGAACTTTCGAGCAAAAATAAAGTAAATGTATTGTTTAAAACGAGAATGGAGCACACGCCAGAAATAAGAATAATGGAAAACTTATTTAAAGGTAGTCTTGATGGTTTGGAAGGCGTCGGTATAGACACAGCAACAAAGTAAGTTTTTATAGATCAATATCGCATCGATGAAATTGACATTGAACATCGGCCTTGTCTGCTTTTGGGAGTAAAGCAGACACTATAATTTGATACCTTTCATTCGATGAACTGGGCACGATTTGGGCACAATTGATATTTTGAAAAGCTCTAACGGCAATTCTAAGTCATTGAAAAAAATGGTGCCGCTTGGGTGACTTGAACACCCGACCCCCGCATTACGAATGCGATGCTCTACCAGCTGAGCTAAAGCGGCCCATAATAGGCGTCAATAACTGGGCCTAAATATACCGTCTAAGCAGCTTTGACCAGAAAGTTTTTTTATGACAACAAATTTGAAGATTCGCAAAACTACGGAGATTGTACCCGCAATCTTTGCCCCATACATTTTATTGATAACGCCCGCTCACCTTCAAAAACTGAAATTCATTTGCACCGAAATGCCGGAAAACGGCAAAAATCAGTCGCTTATTGGAACCAAGAACTGTTTTTTCAAACCAACAAATAAAATACTTTTTGTTTGAATTTTAGATTTATTGAGTTTCATCCAACAATCGTCGATTATAACTCTCCTTGCAGCACCAACAGAAAAATTTGTCATCATGAATTCATCACCGCGCATTAGTGTCATTGTGCCCTGTTACAATGAAATTGATGCTATTGAAGACACAATTTTAAAAATTCAGAGGGCCATAGATATATGTGGCTCCGGCGAAATAATAATTGTTGATGATGGTTCAACTGATGGCTCTGATGATGCTCTAAGAAAAAATTCCGCTGACAATATCCGGGTATTTTTTCATGAAATAAATCGTGGCTATGGTGCTGCCCTAAAAACCGGAATTCGGCGGGCAAATTCCGATCTTATTGTCATCGCCGACGCCGACGGCACTTATCCAATAGATCAAATACCAATGCTGGTAGATAAAATTGAAAATGCCGATATGGTCGTTGGAGCCCGGACGGGTTCAGAGGTCGATTACCCATTTGTCCGAAAGATACCTAAATTATTCTTAAGCTTTTACAGCTCATGGATTGCGGGCCGAAAAATACCAGATATTAATTCTGGGCTGCGTGTTTTTAGAAAATCCGTTGCCGAAAAGTATCTTCATATTCTGCCGAACTCTTTTAGTTTTACAACGACAATTACTTTGGCGCTTATGACCAATGATTATCATGTCGAATATGTCCCAATAAACTATGCCGCCAGAATCGGTAAATCCAAAATTCGCCCAATCAGTGACACGCTGCGATTTTTCCAACTGATTATCCGCACCGGGATATATTTTGCCCCAATCAGAGCATTAACTCCGCTCATATCGCTGATGGCTGCCGGGACTATATTTAGTTTTTTCTATGATATATTCGTCAAAGAGAATCTGACTGACACGACAATCATTCTGCTGATGTTTACCCTGAACACAGTATTATTTGCCTTAATTGCCGATATGATAGACAAGCGGTCGGGAAAATAGTCTCTTAACCGATAGCTGATATTTTCACCGGGAAAGACACAAATTGTGAGAAAACTCTGATGAAATTGGCGGTTGTTGGAAGCGGGCCTGCGGCAGTTGGCGTCCTTACCGTGCTTCGGGAAAAAGCGCCCGATGCCTCAATTTCAGTTTTCGATATCGATGCAGATCGGAAACCGCCATTCAACCTATCGACCTCTATCTGTCCGCCGCCTCCCGAAAATGAGCGTTCACTCATAAAACACATACGTGCCAATCTGCCATTCTCTTTTCCACCACCAAAATCCGAATTTGGCTTGGTTGCCCCTAAATATGACGTCGATGGCAAAGCAAGAATTTGGCAAAGCAATATGTGCGGTGGCCTGTCAAATTTGTGGGGTGGCTTGGTTCTGCCTTTTACTGACCGGGAAATGATAGGGTGGCCATTCTCAGCCGAGGAGTTAAAACCATACTATCAGAAAATCGCTGATTTGATTGGTATCTCGGGTGAGCCGGATTATTTAAACGAATATTATCCGGATGATTTCGCCAATCGGCCGCCGATACGTCTCAATAAAGCGCTAACCAAGCTCCGTTCGAGCATTGGTAATTCTTCGTCCTCTACTGATTACAATTTGGTTGCCGGCGTCGCGAGACTGGCGTTAGAAACTCGACCGGAACGAGAAAATTGCTGCAGCTTTGGAGGTTTTTGTATGACGGGATGCAGCCGTCATTCTATCTACAATGCTGCTGCCGATTTGCAAAAATTTGCCACTACAATTGAAAAATTTGAATATATCAGTACCAAAGTACAATCGATTGAACTGGCGAGGCGCACCCTCAAGATTGGTCAGCACTCGGCACCCTCTGACACCTCATCATTTGATAAAATATATCTATGTGCCGGGTGTGCTGGTTCGACTGAAATACTTATGCGTAGCCTCGGCATTTCATCGGGTCCAATCATGCTCGACAATACCATTTACACCTTTCCAATTCTCTATACCGGTAATCGTGATCCAGACGACGATGCAGTCTTGGCGCTCACCAATCTCCTTATCGGTGGTATACCGCGAAATGCCGATCAACCAATGATTCATATCCAAGTTTATCGCACCGTGGATTACTATTTACGATATTATATGCCCAACCAATTGTGGCCCTTAATTCAGCCGCTCAATAATATTTTGAGCCAGCGGCTTTATTGGGCGCGGCTGTATTTGCCGAGCGATCATTCAGCTGCCTATGCGCCGCGTATCAGTTCTGACAAATCTTTAAAATTTAGTTTGGCCCGGCAGGCAAAATCATTAGCCACGACTGGTTTATTGATCAAAGAACTTAAGCAAGCATTATCCGGAAGCGGGTTTCATTTGCCGATGATACCAACTATTCAACACCAAACGAGTTCACACTATGCTGGAACATTTCCCTATGGTGGGGAATATCTCGGCAATGGAGCGTCTGGGGCAATTAGTGGCAATGTGTATATCTGTGATTCAACGCCGTTCCCAAACAGCCCCTCGAGTTCACCAACTTTGACAATTATGGCAAATGCCGCCCGAACGGCTGAAGCAAGTCTCAATGACTGATAACATTAAATCCATCGTAATCACCGGAGCTAATTCTCCATTGGGATCGGCAACGGTAAAGCAATTACTGGCGACAACCAACCATGCCGTCGTTGGTGTTGTTTCGCCATGGAGCAGCGATAATCATGGCTTGCCGGACTCAGAACGTCTAACGATTATTGTTGCTGATTTAACCAAACCTTTTTCCGATGAATTAAGCCGTACATTATCCAACGCCGGTCGTATTCTTCATTTTGCCTGGGTAAGAAGTAAGGTTCTTAGTGATGCTATTTCCTTAAACCGCCAAATAATTCTAGCGATGGCCGAAGCCGTCTCGCAGCCAGATCGGATTGCCTTTATTTCAAGCGTCGGTGCATCAGCAAGTGCCAAAAGCGTTTATGGACGCGCGAAATGGACACTTTCAGAGGAAGTGTTAAAACTTAAAGGATGCGTTTTAGTTTGTGGTCTAGTTCAATGTGAGCCGCCGCAGGGGCCATACAAACTGCTTGAAGATACCGTGCGAAAGTTACCCATTTCTCTACGCTTTTTCGCTCCAAGTGTGCCGGTATTCCTGACGCCACTCAATCTATTAATGGGAGCTTTGAAAATTTTTTCGGAAAATTCCATTGAGCCGGATATCTACCGGCTCTATTCCTCCACCCCAAGAGACATAAATGAATTCCTTAAGATAATTGAAAGTGAAAATCCTCGAATTCGAGTGCCTTTACCGATATTTACGAATGTCGTAACAAGCTTACTAAGGCTGCTAAATGTGCTTAAACTAGGCGTCTATCCACTTGGTGACAAAGTTTTGACTTTTCTTATAAAAGACAAAACCTCACTTATATCTTTCCGACTTTTGCCGGGACTAAAAATTGAAGATTGAGGCACATTAAATTTGAAGGAACAGGTTAGTTGTTTGGCTTTTTAGTGGTTCTAGGGTCAGCCATCGGCATAGGGGCGTTCGTCCCGACAGTATTTAAATCCGATGATCGAATTTGGTTTAGCATTAGGTATTTGGCTGGGTTTTGTGCCATCACCATAATCCTATTCCTTGGCAATTTTGTATTTAAAATTCCACTTCATTTTCTCGGCTGGGGCATTTTGGCAATCGCCCTATTGGGGTGTGCGCAAATCCTGCGCCAATTGGACTTAAAAAATATCATCAAGCCGAATGTTATATTTCATCCTTTCACATTATTCTTACTCCTATATTTAGTGGTCGTGTCGACGAAAGGCGGATTCGCTTATCAAATTTTCCTGGGTGATGAATTTACGAATTGGGTTGGTTGGGCGCGACAAATGGTAATTCTGGACCAGGCCGTATCAAAGGCCATGATTTCGGTCCCTATTTATACTCCAGGCTGGACTCTTTATTTGGCGTTTCCAGGTATTTTGTTGGGATATTTTGATTCTTCACAATTGATTGCGTTACCCTTTTTAATGCATCTGGGGTTTTTGGTTGTACTGTTTGATATTGTATTCACTACTTTTTCACGACATTTAAAAGCTAGTAATTCGTTTTTGCTTGCTTGGATATTTGTTCTTTTATTCTTAGCCGTGGAAACATCCTGGAAATTAGCACCAGAAAATTTGCTGAGCGAAAGGCCTCAAATATATGTTGTTTCAGCATGTTTTCTTTTAGCATTTGTAGCTTTGAATAATAGCGTTCATCGATTACAAATATCTTGGGTAATTGGCATATTATTTGCCGCCGCGTATTTGATAAAAACAGCCTCGATTATTTTATTTCCGTCGATACTTTTCATCGCACTTTGTATTGCCTTCGCCGATAAAAAATATTCTGACGAGAATTTCTCTGATCGACAGGAATATTCACTATATATCGTTCGCGGATTGAAAATAGTCGGCGCGGTAATAATCCCTTTCTTGATTATTTATCTTTTATGGAAAATTGCTCCTCGGGATAACTCATGTGCCGCCACGCCACTCAACTTGTTATTTTCTGAAGATATGAGTATTTTTGCGGGTGATCGTGCCAGCGAACTAGCTTCGAGGTATTTTCCAGGGATATGGGCTTACTTTTCCAGCTTTAAAGCATCGCTATCGGCGCTTGCCGTTCTGGGTTTGCTGATCTCTTTTAAACGCCCTCAAACTGCCACGATTTCAGTCGCTCTAATCGGCTATTCAATTCTTTATACGTTAGCTTTGTATTGGGTTTACCTCACATGTTACGGAGGCTATCAGTATGAGATTTTGAGTTCTTTACAACGTTTTATTAGAGTTCCGATCAGAGTCGCACATATTGTCGGGCTTACGCTCCTGGTCATTTCGTTGTTTCAATGGTGTACGGTTTCCTACCCCCAAATTTTGACCAAAACAAAGGCCATAAAATTCTTCCCCTTGACCGGATTGGTTGTCGCCTTTGCTTTATTTGGATGGATTGGATCGGAACTTTCCCGTTCAATTGAAAATGCCAGTAGTCGACCAGATCAAAAGAATGCCGCTTGGTTGACGACTGTCGTTGATTTAACCCATGATACTAGGCAACTGGTTTCCATTATAAAGGAACGGGAAATGAAAGATCCCAATCTGTTGTTCATCGCCCAAGGGGGTAATGGGGATCAGCGACTGCCCATTCATTTAGAGAGTCTTGGTCTTAAAAGAGGTGATCCAGTAAGGTGGTTCAAATTTCCCAATAAAGGTAATTTTGGTGTAGTAAAAAAAGATTTGTGGACGGTAAAAACCAATCAGAAAGCGCTTAGAAAGTTAATGCTTAGACAGGATATTATATTGCCCATAAAAATTGATCCCTGGATTAAACAAGTGCTTGAGACAATTATTTCAGAAGAAACCTGCAAAAAAAATCCACTGAACTATTTTCTCTTTAAAGATCCAAAAAATTCAGAAAATTTTGAATGCGTCACCAAGTAAATGGGCATATAGCTTCTAGTGAATTCGGTCAGCCAGCGCCGCCTTTACCTCGGCGATAACCTCCGCCCAGGCCCCCGGTTGGGATTGGCGGAACAATCGAGCCGAAGGATACCACGCATTGCCCACACCTTCTGTCAGCCAGCGCCAATCTGGTGCGTGATGCAGCAGGAGCCAAACGGGCTTGCCAAGTGCGCCGGCCAAATGCGCCACGGCAGTATCCGAGGTGATGACGAGATCAAGGGCGGTTATCAGACCGGCTGTTTCCACCAAAGCTTCAGACCCGGTATCAATCAAATTAAATTTATCAGCTAAAGCTGGAACGTCCTGATCGGCGCTGCCTTTTTGCAAGCTGTACCAGCTGACGCCTTCAAGTTCCGACAAGGCAGTCAGCTCGTCCGGCGGCAGGGTACGGAACTGCTCAACCGGGCTCTCCGTATTGCCCCGCCAATTGAGGCCGATTTTTAAGCCATCATGTTGCGCCACGCGCGCCTGCCATTTCGCTACGGTTTCAGTTGGAACGCTCAAATACGGCACATCAGCCGGAATGCTGTCTGCCGAGGTGTTACAAAGATGCGGCAGATCAAGCAACGCTGCGTGACAATCAAAGGCCGGAAGCGGGTCCCCCATTTTGACCATTTCATCTACAAGTCCAGTCTCGGTGATAAGCGGTCCTAACGGATCAGGGCATTCAAAAATAACCGTCGCGCCGAGCTCTTTAAGCAAGGCGCCGTAGCGGACAAAATGGATGGTATCGCCCAAACCCTGTTCGGCATGAAGCAAGATACGCTGATCCGATATATCTTCACCCTTTAGCCAATTTGGTTGAGCAAATTCGCGTGCCTGAGCAGGGAAACCGGACCACAGCCAGCGCCACTTCATTTCAGCAAAGCCGTCTTCATACTGGCCGAGCGATAACAGCGCCAAAGAAAGGTTCCAATGCGCCAAGGCATAATCGGGAGTCAAGGTAACGGCTTGCTGATAGCTCCGGGTGGCATCTTCGACCCACTCGCCACCAAGATCCTTAAAAGCATTACCAAGATTGATGTGAACCTCCGGGTCCATCGGTTCAGCCTGAACGGCGCGGCGGGCATAATCAACGGCGACCGTGAACTGCCCGCTACTCCGCAGCAGCCCGGCAAGATTGCTAAGCGCTTTGGCATGCGCCGGATTAACTTCTATCGCCCGGCGGAAGGCCGCCTCTGCATCTTCATCATCACCCAATGCCCGCCGGACCATACCGAGATTACTATGAAAATCAGAAACCTTGTCGTTTAAGCCAATGGCGTTTTGAATAAGTGTCAGAGCGAGGTCGTTATTGCCCTGCTGGTGGGCGGCGACCCCCATAAGATGCCAGGCATCGGCATTCTCTGGATTTTCACTAAGAATTTCCTGATAAATTTCTACCGCTGCCGCCAACTCGCCATTCTGATGATGCTCGACTGCAGCATCGAGCGTTTTTGAATTCACACTCATATTAAGCAGTCTCCAAGCCTTCAGTGTTTAGCGGCTTCATCACCCGAGCCCGCACCGGTGTCATTACCCGATTCCGGCTCCATATCGATGGTCTCACCTGATTCACTGTCTGCGTTTTCGGCCGGCAAATCGACCGGCGCCAGGCGCGTCACCCTGGGCGGGGTGCGCCACTCCAGCGTATCGAAAGTTTCGCAGTGATTACACACCGGCTCCCACTCTGCCATGACCTGACCGCAACTGCTGCAATTCCAGGCCGAATCCGGCTCTGCAATCGCCGCCTTTTTCAGCCACTCGCGTGATGCTTCAACGTCCGAATTTTCGCCTTCTTCCAATTCCGCCATATAGCGGCAAATCCGCGCCGACGGGACATCACCGGAATTTAGTTTGGCCACTGCCTCCAGATGTTCCCTTGCTTCCTGCCACATGCCCGCTGTCAGTGCCGATTTCGCAATTGCCACGTGGCTTTCAACATGATCTTTATTGTAGTTGGCCAGTTTCTCGATGGTGCGCATTTTTTCTTGTTCACCACCACCCGAAGACAGCTCTTCCATTACCTCGGCCAATTGCGGATGCGGGTTGGTAACCCAAATTTCCTCGATCACCGATGCCGCTTTGCGGCGTTTGCCGGCCTGCTGCAGGAGACGCGATGTGCGAACAGCAGCCGGTACAAATCCCGGTACCAGATTATTCGCTTTACGGGCAAGATTGAGAGCGTCGTTCAGCTTGCCATCGCCTTCCGCTTCGACGCTGCGTTGAAATAAAATCACCGCACGGCGGCGGCGGCCGGTATCATTGTCGATAAGTTTGTCTTTGACGGCTTTACGAATAGTGTCTTCGGCTTCTTCCAGATTACCGCTTTGAACCTGCAGATCGAACAAGGCCCGGGAGACATTGTCGGTTTTCGGCTTTAGATCGATCGCTTGCTCGGCAAGATCAAGGGCGACGTCTTTATCACCTTCTTGAATGGCTTGATTGAGCATGCCGTGAATGCCGAGATACTTGGTATCTTTACGCTCGGCCATTTTTTCAAAGAACTTACCGGCGGCTTTTTCATCACCGGATAACTGCGCCGCCTGCGCCGACAGCAACATCGTGAGTGGCGGCTCGGCCAGCAAATTCTCTGCTTTGCGCGCCTGGCGGCGGGCCTCTTGTGCATCGCCGGCGGCAACCGCGACCATGCCTTGAGTGAGCGCTTTGTAGCCACGTTCCCGGCGCCAATCCCGGCGTACTTTACCAATGCGCTTTGGCGCATTTCTGAAAAAGAACCAAACCCGGAAAATAATCGCCAGACATAATGAAACTACAAAAACACCGGAAAACAACACTCCCATGGAAGTGTCGACTTTGTAGCCCAGCCATTGCAGTGAAACCGTCCCTGGATTGTCCGCCACCAAAGCCGCGCCCAAACTAATCAGCGCAAGCAGAATGAGGAACCAGACAGCTCTAATCATCGAGCTCTATTGCCCCGCCGCCATTTGAGCAACGGCCCGGGTTTGCAATTCAGCAAGGGCATTTTCAGCAATCGTGTAAGCTTTGGCGCCGGCCAGCCAATCTTTTACCAAGGCGGCAGGCTTTTCCTGAAGCGCTGACAATTCCTTGATCGCTTTTTCAACATCCCGCGATTTCAAGGCCCTCTCAGCCCGCGCCACGATAGCCTCAACGCCATCGCCGGCTAGATTATCCGTGCGCCGCCATTTTACCGATTCGGTCAGCCTGGCAATCGTTCGCTGCACCCAGCCGCCTTCATCCGGCACCAAACCAGCCTGGACGATATTGCCGGCCAGAGCATCAAACTCGCTGCCCAGTATCTGCAAATTCGGCGCCCCGCTAGCCGCAATGCCACCGAGTTGTTCTAACGCACCGCCAAGAACATTTTGCAGATCTGCATTTTTCTGGACTAAACTTTTCAAGGCTGCCAATTCATCGCCAAAACTCCGTCCGGCGCGAACGGCTTCACGTAATTGACCAATCGACAGCACCAGAGCCCGCGCTTCACTGCTTTGGTTCTCACCTGCGGACTCGGGCAATTTCTTCTCTAGCTCGGCAACCTGATTAGCTAAATTGTTGAGGGTAGTGCCATCTTTAGTTTGAAAAACCGTGCGGTAATCTGAATTCTCTTTTTCTAAAACATCTAAGCGGCTGGACAATTGTTTTAAGGTCTCAACTGCACCGGTGCCGGGATCGGAATTTACTGCATCGATCATCTTCTTGACCGAGCCAATAGAGTTTTCCAATTTCTCCAACCGCTTTAAGGTTGCATCCAGGTGAGATTGCAGACGTTTTCTTTCCTGCTGCAGTGCCTCTAAATCCGGTACCTGCTGACTGTCTTCAAGCGCTTTCAAGCGACCGCTAAGTTTGGTGATCTTTACTTCAGTGGCGGATTCAGCAAACAATGCCGGTGCAATTGCCCGTACTTTAGGGAACCACAAAGGTTTGGTCGCCATGGCTACCCCAGCAACAACGGCAACCACCAGCAAAGTGATAAAAACCGTGCGGCCGGAGCCACCCTGACGGCGCTGAATGGGGGCAACTCGGTGAGCCGGAGTTGATCCAGAGGAGGTTGGTAATTCTTCTGACATTTCTTCTGCTGCCTTGTGCTGTGATATTTCTAGGCTTTCCTCCAAGGAATTATCGAGGCTATTGAGTTCCGCCACTAAATCCAGCAAGGCGTCCTGGTTCGGTTCAGCGGCAATATGAATATCCTGCCAATGTAATTCGCCAATTTTATCGGCTACCGCTTGACTCAGACATATTGCCAGCATGTTCCGGCACGATCTGACAAGACGGGCTTTGCGGATCAACTCAACAAAAATTTCTGCCGAGCGCGGCGAATAAAGGGTCACAGCTTCAATATGATTTTCCTTGATGGCTGCAATGGTTGACGATGTCAGGCTGCGTTCATTGACTGCCTCATAAAGAATTTCGCGCGTGCATTTAAAACCGGCGGCTTCGACTAAGCCTATGAGATCACCTGCTACGGCGGAACCGGCGACATGCAAAAGCGGTCCATCTTTAGGTTTAAGCAGCTCAACAACCAGTTCCGCCAAAGTCTCAACATTACCTGCCGCGCTATGCACCTGGGTAAAGCCGGAGCCACGGGCAGTCGTCGCGGTGGCATCCCCTACCGCATAGACCGGAATATCCCGCCGGTCGGTCCGGCGCGCCAAGGCGCGGACCCCATTGGCGCTGGTCAACAGAAAGGCTTGCACACCGTCGAGCGCCAATGGCGGGCCTTCAATTTGTTTGATCGCCAATAGCGGCTCAACAACTGATTCCACGCCGCGCGCACCAAGCAGTTCGGCTAAAACTGTGCCGTCATCACCAGGCCGGGTTACTAAAACACGCATGATACCTGTTTAACCCTCCTTCGGTTCAGTTTCGCGTTCCATTTCAGGATGCGGACGAATTATAGCAGGTCCATCCGCTTTTATCGCGTCTAAGATTGACGGGCCGGCCTCAAGCAATAATCTTTCAGCAACTTGAGTACCCAATAACTCCGCCTCCGAGGCCAAGCCGCTTAAGGTGACCTCAGCTTTTTCAGCGCCATCAGGCCGGGCAATTATACCACGTAAATCCAATTTACCAGTGCCATCCAAATGCGCCAATCCCGCAATTGGCGTTTGGCACGAACCATCCAAAACCGCCAGCATGGCGCGCTCAGCCAGTACCGCAGCGGTGGTCGGCGGATGGGCGAGCGAAGCAATCATCGCATTGGCGCGCAAATCATCTTCCCGGCAGGTCGCCGCCAAAACGCCTTGACCGACAGCGGGCAGAATTTGCTGTGTCTCAACCAAGCTGGTCACCACATCCTGCTTACCGAGCCGGGTTAAACCGGCATAGGCTAATAATGTCGCGTCTACTTCGCCGGCCTCTAATTTATTGAGCCGAGTATCAACATTGCCGCGAAACGGCACAACTTGAAGGTCAGACCGCATATTCAGAATTTGAGACTTTCGCCGAAGCGAAGCCGTGCCGACAATCGCCCCTTGCGGCAAGTCGGTAATTGTCTTCGCCTTTGGGGAAATAAAGGCGTCCCGGGGGTCAACCCGCTCGGTTATGGCATGCAGCACGATACCTTCCGGCATAAAGGTCGGCATGTCTTTCATGGAATGAATGGCGATATCAATTTCGCCGCGCAACATTGCTTCATCAAGTTCTTTGGTAAACAAACCTTTGCCGCCGATCTCAGACAGCAAGCGGCTTTGTTCCCGGTCGCCCGTGGTTTTGATAATAATTGTCTCAACAGCACCTTTTTCGCTTAACACAGCGTGGTGCTCTTTTAACATTTCAATGACTTGGTTGGTCTGGGTCAGCGCCAGGGGGCTACCTCGGGTTCCAACACGAAGTTTGTCGATAGCTGCCATGGTCAAATTTCAATCTTTATTTTTGGCTTTAATACTGGTTATGGTTTTGTCGAAACATAAAGAGTAAAGTCCGGCGATGAAACCCGAAATAACTCTATTTTGGGTAAGAATTGTGTTTTTGGGTCTGTGTCGGAATGATCGTTTTAGGTATCGAATCAAGCTGTGACGAAACTGCTGCCGCAATTGTCAGCGATGCGGCCAGCCCGAAAACGCGAATCTTAAGCAATATCGTCCTCAGCCAAGAGGATGAACACCGCCCCTACGGCGGAATTGTGCCCGAAATCGCCGCCCGCTCACATCTTGAACAAATCGATCGTCTGATCAAACAAGCTTTGCAGGACGCCGATGTTAGCTTATCCCAGCTCGATGGCATTGCCGCCACCGGTGGTCCCGGGCTGATCGGCGGCGTTATTGTCGGCGTGATGTCGGCCAAGGCCATCGCCAGCGTCCAAAACAAGCCCTTTATTGCGGTTAATCACTTGGCCGGACATGCCTTAACCGCCCGGCTGACATCTGATGTCGAATTTCCTTATTTGTTGCTGTTGGTCTCCGGCGGCCATTGCCAGCTTTTGATCGTCGAAGATTTTGACCGCTACACCCGGCTCGGCACAACGGTAGATGATGCCTTGGGCGAAGCTTTTGATAAATCGGCTAAAATGATGGGGCTTGGCTATCCCGGGGGACCGATTGTCGAGCACGCTGCGGCGAGCGGTGATGGCAAGCGGTTTAAGCTGCCGCGCCCAATGCTGGGCCGCCAGGAATGCCATTTTTCCTTCTCCGGGCTCAAAACCGCGATCCGTCAACAAATCGAGCAATTTGGCGGTGAAAAAAAAATGACCAACCAGGATGTCGCCGATCTCTGCGCCTCCTTTCAAAGCGCTGCCGGCGACGTCCTCATCGACCGTTGTCAAAACGCACTAAAACAGTTTCGGGAACGCTTTCCTAAAGGCAATACGCTGGTTGTCGCCGGCGGCGTTGCCGCCAATCAGAGCCTGGCAAAACGCCTGGCCGATTTGGAAAAATCTGAAAATATCAGGCTGGTTGTGCCAGAGCCTGCGCTCTGCACCGACAATGCGGCAATGATTGCCTGGGCCGGGCTCGAACGCCTGAAAGCGGGACAAACCGACCCGCTCGATTTCAAGCCCCGGCCCCGCTGGCCGCTAGATCCGGATGCCCCGGCGGCCATCGGCGCCGGCGTCAAAGCCTGAGCTATAATCCCGGCCCACAACAGAGTGTCTTGCCTTAATTACGTCACAGCGGCATAAATAATTCATGAGTAAGATCGGCATCATCGGCGCAGGCGCCTGGGGTACGGCTTTGGCCATGGCCGCCATCAGGGCGGGCAACGAAGTTATTATCCAGGCCCACGAATCTGACGTAGCGGAAGCCATCAACCGCCATCACGAAAATAGTATTTTTCTGCCTACTTACGAACTTGATCCCAATATCAAAGCAACCACCGTAATGGCCGATGCGATTGATGCGGATGCGGTTCTGCTGGTCGCACCCGCTCAACATATGCGCGCCGTCTGTGAAGCGGCGGTTGATGATTGGCCCAGTGGAGTGCCGGCGATTATTTGCGCCAAGGGCATTGAGCAAGGCAGCTGCGCCCTAATGAGCGAAGTGGTCGGCGAGATGCTGCCGGGCAAACCCATTGCTGTCTTATCCGGTCCGACCTTTGCCGCCGAAGTGGCGCGAGACTTGCCGACCGCAGTGACCTTGGCCTGTGACGACGAGACCATGGCCAAGGTATTGATGGAAACATTAAGTGCGAGATATTTCAGAATTTACCGCTCGCGGGATGTCATCGGCTCACAGATTGGGGGCGCCGTCAAAAACGTTCTGGCCATTGCTTGCGGTATCGTTGAAGGACGCAAACTTGGCGACAATACCCGGGCCGCCTTGGTCACGCGGGGTCTGGCTGAAATCAGCCGTCTCGGTATCGCCAAAGGCGCCCAGGCTGAAACCCTGGCGGGTCTTTCCGGATTGGGCGATTTAACGCTGACCTGCAATGCCATTCAATCCCGCAATTTTTCGCTCGGTGTTGCGCTTGGCGGCGGGCAAAGCCTTGAAGATATCTTAGGCGAACGAAACTCAGTTGCCGAAGGCGTCTTTACAGCTTCCTCGGTTACCGACCTCGCCCGCCGGCTTGATGTCGATCTGCCGATTTGCTCTGCTGTCGACGGCGTGCTAAATCACGGCGCTAATATTGACGCCACCATCAACGCTCTTTTAGCGCGTCCGTTAAAAGCTGAAACTGCTTAAATACTTCCATAAGTAAGAAAGCCAGACTCATGTTGTTTCACATTCGTTGCAAAGACAAACCCAGCCAAATGAATATGCGCGCTTCAACCCGTGCGGTTCATTTGAAATATCTTGCTAATTTTGGTGACAGTATATTTTTTGCCGGCCCGACCTATACGGATGAAGGTGAAACCGTCACCGGCAGTGTTTTTCTCATTGATCTCGAAGACATGGCGGCGGCGGAAGAGTTTGCTAAAGGCGACCCTTACCGCAAGGTGGGCCTGTTTGAATCGGTTGAGATTGAGCAAATCCGCAAAGTTATTCCGGCGGATGATTAACCAAGCCTGATGTTCGAAGCGCTTAAATCAGGTATCGCCCAACATTTTAAGGACCGGGCGCTGAATTCGAGCCGCAAAGCGGTGCAGGATTATCTCAATGGTCTCCGCCAGATGACCGATCAGGATCTGGGTGTCATTCTCGCCGTCTCGACGGTTATTCGCATTAATATGGAGAACGAGGGTTACCTGCCGAAAGGCCTTTATACTGAGAATTCCCTGCCCACCGCCACGGAATTGGGCCGCTACCAAATGGATCTCAATAAACTGGTGCGGGATTTCAACCGGATGAGACAACACACCGATGCCGTGGGTACATTATTAATCTCTTACAGTTTGCGTTGCTTGAATGTACCCGAAGTGCGGGATCTGGGCCGCGATATCTGGGCCGAGATGGAGCGTGGTGTCGATCATGTTGAACCGGCGCTTAAACAAGGTGAAGATGAAAAAGGCGAGCCCTTTCCTGCACGCGCCTGGCAGGAGTGGCGGCAAATCCCGCTCGGCCTGGAACCCCTGGACGATGATTAAAATCTGTGACCTTGATGATATCCCCAAGGGTGAAAGTATCGGCGTAACAGCCGAGATTGACGGCGCAGCCAAAATGCTGATCGTGGTCCGCCGTGATGACACGCCTTTTGTTTATATGAATTCCTGCCCTCACATCGGTACACCGCTCGAATTGCAGCCGGGTAAATTTCTCAGCATTGATAAAAAAAACATTATTTGTTCGACCCATGGCGCCTTGTTTGAAATCGACACCGGGTATTGTATTTTTGGCCCCTGCAAAGATGATCATCTTGACGCCTTGCCGGTTCACGTTGAAAACGGCGAAGTTTTGTATAAGAATCTAAATTAGTTTTCCCCAACATTTTTTTCTATCTTTGGTTTCGGCACTTGTTTTTGGTTAAGGGATCAGGATAAAACAGGGGTAAGATCAATAGATCGTTGCAGCGATATAAAAAAATAGGCTGCAACAGAAGGACCGTTACGTTCGATAGGGAGGTTCAAGGCCTAACATGTCAGAAGAGTTAGTATTCCCCGTGCCCGATCAGGTTGCCGCCGATGCCTGGGCAGATAATGATAAATATTTGGAAATGTACCAAGCGTCCGTCGATGACCCGGAAAGTTTTTGGGGTGAGCAGGGCAAACGGATCGATTGGATTAAGCCGTATAGTCAGGTCAAAGATGTCGACTTTGCCGATAATGCCCGGATCAAATGGTATTACGATGGCACGTTGAACGCATCGTACAACTGCCTCGACCGGCATCTCGAAACCCGTGGCGATCAGACGGCTATTATTTGGGAAGGTGATGACCCCAATGATTCGAGTACCATCACCTATAACGAATTGCATGAACAAGTTTGCCGCCTTGCCAATGCGATGAAAAACGAAGGCATTCAAAAAGGCGATGTGGTGACGGTTTATATGCCGATGATCCCGGAAGCCGCAGTCGCCATGCTGGCCTGCACCCGGATCGGCGCCATTCACTCGGTTGTCTTTGGTGGTTTCTCGCCGGACGCTTTGGCCGGCCGGATCCAGGATTGTGATTCCAATTGCGTCATTACGGCCGATGAAGGCGTGCGCGGTGGTAAACCAATCCCGCTCAAAGCCAATACGGATGCCGCGGTCGAAAAATGTTCAACAGTTAAAAAAGTCTTTGTCGTTAACCGCACCGGCGGCGATATCGATTGGGATGACAGCCGGGATATCTGGTATCACGAGGCTTGCGCGGCGGCTGATGCAGCGTGCGAGCCTGAAGAAATGAACGCCGAAGACCCGCTGTTTATTCTGTATACCTCGGGCTCGACCGGCAAACCCAAAGGTGTCATGCATACCACCGGCGGCTATATGGTCTACGCCTCGATGACCCATCAATATGTCTTCGACTATAAAGACGGCGATATTTACTGGTGCGCTGCCGATGTCGGCTGGGTTACGGGCCACAGCTATATTCTTTATGGCCCGCTCGCCAATGGCGCCATCACGACAATGTTTGAAGGCCTGCCCAATTGGCCGGATGCCTCCCGAATTTGGCAGGTTGTCGACAAGCACAGCGTCAATATTCTCTACACCGCGCCGACGGCGATCCGTGCCCTGATGCGGGAAGGCGAAGGGCCGGTCAAAAAAACCAGCCGCAAAACTTTGCGCCTGCTGGGCTCGGTTGGTGAGCCAATCAATCCGGAAGCCTGGATGTGGTATTACAAGGTCGCCGGTGATGAACGCTGCCCGATTGTTGATACCTGGTGGCAGACCGAAACCGGCGGCATCATGATTACGCCGCTGCCGGGCGCCACGGCCTTGAAGCCGGGCTCAGCCACCCGCCCATTTTTTGGGGTCAAGCCTGCCTTGGTTGATCCCGACGGTAATATCCTGGACGGCGCGACTTCCGGCAATCTTGTGCTGCTTGATAGCTGGCCCGGTCAAATGCGGACGGTTTATAAAGATCATCCCCGCTTTATTGAAACTTATTTCTCGACCTATCCCGGACGCTACTTTACCGGTGACGGCTGCCGCCGGGATGAAGACGGCTATTATTGGATTACCGGCCGGGTCGATGACGTGATAAACGTTTCGGGTCACCGCATGGGTACTGCCGAAGTTGAAAGTGCTCTGGTGGCGCATCCGAAAGTTTCGGAATCCGCCGTGGTCGGCTATCCCCATGACATCAAAGGTCAGGGCATCTATGCCTATGTGACGCTAATGGAAGGCATTGATCCCTCGGATGATCTGCGTCAGGAGCTCAGTGATTGGGTCAGAAAAGAAATTGGCCCGATTGCCAAGCCTGATTTGCTGCAATGGGCGCCGGGTTTGCCGAAAACGCGGTCTGGTAAAATCATGCGCCGTATTTTGCGCAAAATCGCCGAGAACGATCCCTCGAATTTAGGCGACATCTCCACCCTGGCTGATCCGAGTGTGGTCGAAAGCCTGGTCAATGAACGGATGAATACGTGATACGGGTGAGATAATAGAAATTAAGGGGGACATGTACTCGTTACGTGTCCCTTTTTTTTTAAAAATCAGAACACCGCCCGTTTTTTTCCCAATCGCCGTAGCGGGTGGGTTCGGGGCCTTTGGGGCCCCCAATTTCTTTCGGCATTGCCTGAGGCTTTTCTTTTTTAGTTTTAGTGGGCTTTGGCGCAACCACGTCAGCTTTCTTATCATTGCTCATATCTTGCCATATGCTTGTCATTGGTGATCCCCTTGTTTACTAAACGCGAGTAGGTAACGTCCACCCAAATCAATCAAGCGCTCCGAAGAAAAGTTTCAATAATGGATCTCACACCCTATATGAATTTCGGCTTTGCCATGGCCGCCCTGGCCGGATTTGCCGGCGGCTACATACGGGGTTTTACCGGCTTCGGCTCTAATCTCATTTGGGCGCCAGTGCTGGTTACGGTTATGCCGCCTGTGCAAGCAGTCGCTATCATGGGCTTGGTCGGCATAATGGGAACTGTACAGATTGCCTTACCCGTCGCCAAAGTCGCCGATTGGAAAGGCATTTATCCCATTATCCTCACCGCTGCTGTGACTTCACCCTTGGGTCTTTGGGCGCTCTATCATTTGGAAGCTGACAATGTGCGCCGCGTCATCGGTGTTTTCATCCTGGTTATCGCTTTTATTTTGATGACAGGGTGGCGCTATAAGGGTGAGCGCACCGGAATTAAGGGACGCCTGGCGCAAATGACGACGGGCGGCATCGCCGGGTGGCTGGCGGGATTCGGCGGTATCGGTGGTCCAATCCCGGTGCTTTATTTTATGGCCAGTACTGATCCGGCGCCTATCCAGCGCGCCAATAATGTGATCTCGGTCAGTATGCTGATCCCAATTGTGCTGGCCATCTTGGTCTATCGCGGCGAGGTTACGGAAGTTACTCTCATCCAGGCCGCCATTTTATTTTTTCCCTTTACCGCCGGCATGTGGCTGGGCGCACACAGTTTCACCAAGGCGCCAGCTGAGATTTTCCGCAAAGCTGTCTTGGTCTTGCTGATTATTATCGGGGTTTCTGCACTCGGGCTCTAACGCATTTTGAAAACACGTTCGATAATCGCCGGTCCGAACCTGAAATAGAGATAAAGCGAGACAAAGAGCGGCAGCATTGAGCCGGTCATCACGGTAAAATTAGATTCCGGATAGATCAGTGGAAAAATAAGTGTCGTGCCGACCACAAATTCAATATTGTTCATTCCATCGGCATTAAAAATTTTGTCTAAAAAAGCCAGAAACAGACCGATGAAAGACATGCCAATCAACACTCCCCAGAGCCCGAAATTGGCATAAAATTCAGTAATCCAAGGCATATTTACCGAGTTATCCGGGGTATTGCCTTGATCAAGAAAGCCGTATTTTTTGCCAAATTTATAACCCGTTTGTTCCTTTGGTTTGCCGGGATACAGGACGCGCGGAATAAAAGACGTCAACAAAGGTTTATAGCTTTCCCCCAGCCAATAGGGTGTCTTTTCAGGTGTTGACTGAACCACCGTTTGAAACACCCAGACCTGGCTGATGCGATGCACCAAAGGTACATATCGATCAAAAGGAATTTGAAACCGCTGGTCATTTTCGAAATCCAGATTATCCTTTCCTTCAACATAATATTGAGACATTGCCTTGATCATATCAATATTTTGAACCGGAAACGTGCGTAGCGCGCTGGTCAGATCGTAAACCGAGATTAAACACAGACTTGCTACCGTCAAACCGGCGATAATTTTGAGTTTTTTCTCCCGCCATAATATCAGCACCATAAAAAGAAACAGTAACAGCATCGGCGAAATAAGAAATTCCGAGCCTCTAATCCTAATTTCCAGCGGCACCACAATAAAGGCCAGAGCTAATGCCTGAACATTCGATAGTTTCCCGCTGTTCCACTGTAAAAAAAGACCGCCTATCGCGACATAAACTATGGGTCCGGCAAATTGGCCAAGTGACGGAATGGTTTGGAGCAGCGGAACAAACTCATAAAAAAAATGAACGACTGCCAGCAGCCAGAGCAGCATATTTACGGCCATGACATTCTCGGTGCCTTTAATCTTTAAGCTATTGAGCCACCTAAATAATGAATATTTAACACCATAAAAAACTGCCAGCAGAAGAATCAAAGCCGTCAATACAATCGCCAAAGCAGAAGTATCGATAAAGGGAACAGTAACTTTGTTGTAAAGAATGGGAACCCCGTTTCGAGTCGGCAAGAGCGATGTTAGAAAAACCGGGAAGCCAAAAAAACTGCATAAAAGACGCCGGTCAACGGAAGGAAAGGTATTGGCGGCTGATCAATGCCCTGGAAATAGAGCAAGCTCGGCAGCAACGCCACCCAAATTATCGCCAGCCCCAACCAGCTGTTTGCCGCCCCTACCGTGCTCGTGGCCAATAAATACAGGCTGCCGATCACCATTATAATAATCAGACCAACAACGATGCTTTTGAGTCCAAAAACAGTGCTATTCAAAACTTCATCTCACAATTTCTAAAATCATTTTGAACTTATAATTTTACAACCTAATTAAAGCTTAACGAAGAGGAGAAATTGCCGTTTGCACTGGCCGGGATCCACTGATAATCGAAAGCCATGCCACGGGATCTTGCCTTCGATATTTTAAATGCCACGCTGCACTCGCGGCAAGGCTTTGATGAAGCTTTCGACCAACATGAACGAAGTACGAAGCTTGATCCTCGGGATCGCGGCTTTGCCTTTAATTTGGTCATTACCACTCTTCGGCATTTGGGTCAGATTGATGATGTGCTTTACCAGTGCCTGGAAAAAAGTTTACCGCCCAAAGCAAAATTTGCGCGTACGATATTACGCCTCGGAATTTGTCAATTACTGTTCTTAGAAACACCAGCCCATGCTGCAGTCAGCACCAGTGTTGATCTTGCCGAACGCCAAAATCAGGGCCCTTATAAAAAGCTTATTAATGCCATCCTGCGCCGGGTTGACCGGGAAGCGGTCAAACTCAAAGGCAAGCAGGATGCGGAAAAATTAAATACACCGGATTGGCTGTGGCAATCCTGGAGCCAAGCTTACGGTGAAGACATGGCCCGCCAAATTGCTGCTGCCCATATGACACCACCTGAACTTGATCTGTCGGTCAAATCAGATGCTGCATCTTGGGCTGAGAAACTAGGCGGCCGGCTGCTGCCGAGTGGCGGTATTCGTCTACCCGTATCAACGAAAGTCCAGGAACTGGCTGGGTATAATGAAGGCGCTTGGTGGGTTCAGGATGCGGCAGCGAGCTTACCTGCCCAACTGTTTGGCACCGATCTAAGCGGTCAGCGCATCGCTGATATTTGCGCTGCCCCCGGTGGCAAGACAGCGCAATTGGCGGCTGCCGGGGCGGAAGTTATTGCTTTGGATCGATCAGAAAAAAGAGTGCAGACGCTCAAAGAGAACCTCGCCCGGCTGTCATTGATAGCTGAAACAATCTGCACCGATGCCGCAGACTGGCGTCCAGAAACACTGTTGGATGGCGTGCTTTTGGATGCGCCGTGTAGCGCCACCGGCACCATTCGGCGCCATCCCGATGTAGCTTATCTGAAACGCGCTGAAGATGTCAGCCATGCCGGGCAAGCCCAACTGCGATTACTCGATGCGGCAGCGGAAATGGTCAAGCCCGGCGGGCTCATTATTTTTGCAACCTGTTCGCTTCAGCCGGAAGAGGGACCAGAAGTTATTCAGGCTTTTTTAGCGGGACACTCAAATTGGCAGCGTCAAACTATTAAAGCGGCCGAAATTGGTAACCAGGCTGAATTTATCACCGCTGCCGGTGATCTTAGAACCTTGCCCTATCACTTTGCAGATTTAGGTTATATGGACGGTTTTTTTGCTGCCCGGCTGAAACTGATCTAACCAAATCATTTTTGCTCGCATTAACGATTTTTTCGTCCTTTTGAGCCTAAATTTACCCCAGATTGCGCAATATTTCGGAAAAATTAAGTGTCGACGTCATCGGTCCATGATATGCCCGCCTTAAAGAGTTGGCCAAAGGGAACTTCTCGCGGTTTGCTCGATGGTCTGCGGTGCCTCGCCTACCGCAATCCGCTCTATGGCTTTACGCTGGTTGGCCGCGCACCTAATCGCCTGTTCGGCACACCACCCGAACTGATGCCGGGAGATGCGGCGGCCGGTCAAATAATCCTCGCCGGCAATTTGATGTATGGGGGTCAGCGCTGGCCACTTACTGATATGGCGCATCTGCCAAAACAGGCGAGTGATCATTGGCGCGCCTATGTGCATAGTTTTACCTGGCTCAGTGAGCTTCGCGCCGTCGGCAGCAACCCGGCACGGGAGCTCGCCCGTAATCATATCATCCGCTGGATCGATACCTATACCAGATGGTCGCCATTGGCTTGGCAGGCCGATGTTCTCGGTCAGCGGCTGACCAATTGGTTAACCCATTTTGGCTTTTTTGCCGGCGACGCGCCGCAGGAATTCTATGATTTATTTTTTGCCGAAGTTGTCAAACAAGCCCGCCACCTCAACCGGACAATAATGAAATCGGTGGCCGGACCGGCACGAATCCACGGGCTCAAAGGATTGATCTATTGTGGTGTCGCTTTACCGGGATACGAAAATTACCTGCACAATGGATTGCGTCATCTGGAGGCCGAACTTGACCGTCAGATTTTTCCAGACGGAGGCCATTACTCTAGAAATCCTCATATTCATATGGAGGTGTTGGCCGATTTAGTGGCGCTCCGGGAGACTTTCAGCGCCGCTCACATTGATGTGCCACCTTGGTTAAACGGCGCTATTGAACGCATGGTGCCGATGCTGAGGGCACTGCGTCACGCAGATGGCGGTCTCGCGTTCTTTAATGGCGCCAGTACCGGCGATGCGGCAGTCATTGATGCTTTGCTGACAAAATCGGAAGTCAAGACACGGGCGATATCAAGTGCGCCCCATACCGGCTTTCACCGGCTTGCCGCAGGCCGCACTACGGTGTTGATGGATACTGGCGCACCACCGCTTGAGACCGCCCATAAATGGGCGCATGCCGGCACGCTTGCGTTTGAAATGAGCGCCGGCAAAGACCGCATTATTGTCAATTGCGGTATGCCGGAAGACACTTCGCCTGATTGGCAACAAGCTCTACGCTCAACCGCCGCTCATTCGACGGTCGTGGTTGATGACGTCAATTCATCCGAAATTAATTTGG
Source organism: uncultured Rhodospirillaceae bacterium (assembly GCA_964566055.1). GTDB lineage: Bacteria > Pseudomonadota > Alphaproteobacteria > Rhodospirillales > UBA2165 > TMED23. Next base: position 4,964 of record CAZMHI010000031.1, on the reverse strand, counting down.
ACGGCGGCTATATCCGCCAGCCCGGACACGTAACCTCAAGCCGCCGGGAAATCGACGGCAGCGCCATCATCGAAGCGAGCTACGATGGCTACAATAAAATATTCGGCCTCGTCCATCGCCGGCTGATTATGCTGGCGCCAGATGGCGGCGAAATTCAGGGCGAGGATAATCTGATTGGAACGGGCGGCCACCGTTATAATTTACGCTTTCACCTCCATCCCAATGTTCAGGCCACCATCTTACAGGATAAATGCTCTGCATTGCTTAAACCCCGGCGGGGGGCAGGCTGGCGCTTTACCTGTCTGGACCGGGCAATTGCCTTGGAAGAAAGCATCTATTTTGACGGCAGCCGCACACGCCGGCGTACTCAGCAAATTGTTGTTTTCGGACCCTTAGGCGATACCGGGGCAACAGTTAAATGGCGGCTGAGCCGGATTTAGTCTAAGTCATTCAGTTTGCAAATTATCGGAATATGGTTAGTTTGCAGCAGTCACGAATTAACGATGATCGCAAAATTATATGCCGAAAGAAATTGCTCAACTCAAAAATGCTTTTGAAAATGGAACCGCTAAAATCGGAGTTATCGGGCTCGGTTATGTCGGTTTACCTCTGTGCCTGACATTGGCAGATAAGGGCTTTGAAGCCACGGGCTTTGATATTGATGAGAGCAAAATAGAACTGTTATCCCAGGGCGAGTCTTATATCAGTCATATCGAAAATGTCAGCATCAAAAAACATGTCGATAGCGGACACTTAAACACAACCAGCGACTTTTCACAGATTGCCGAAATGGATGCAGTTCTTATCTGCGTGCCGACGCCATTGACCGGCGAGCGTGAGCCGGATTTGAGTTTCGTCATATCGACAGCTGAAACTATTTTGCCCTACATTCGGAATGGCCAATTGATTGTCCTTGAATCAACCACTTACCCAGGTACCTGCCGCGAAGTATTGGGACCGATTTTTGAGAAAGGCGGTATGAAATCAGGGCAAGATTTCTTCCTGGCCTATTCGCCTGAGCGGGAGGATCCGGGTAACCCTGATTTCGGTACAGCGAGTATTCCAAAAGTAGTGGGTGGCGATGGCGAAAATGCCAAAAAACTGGCCATTGCCCTTTATGACCAAATTGTTGTTAAAACGGTGCCTGTCAGTTCAACGGAAGTGGCTGAGGCCGTTAAATTGACTGAAAACATCTTCCGCTCGGTTAACATCGCCTTGGTCAATGAATTGAAAGTGATCTATGACAAAATGGGTATTGATGTTTGGGAGGTGATCGAAGCGGCAAAAACCAAACCTTTCGGTTTCATGCCCTTCTATCCCGGGCCCGGCCTCGGCGGCCACTGCATTCCAATTGATCCTTTTTATCTGACCTACCGCGCCAGGCAATTCGGCCAGGATACCAGATTTATCGAACTGGCCGGCGAGATCAATACCGCCATGCCTAACTATGTTGTCGATGTTCTCGCTCAGGAACTTGAGAAACGATTCGGACAAAAAATCGAAGGGGCGAACATATTATTGATCGGCTTGGCCTATAAGAAAAACGTCAACGATACACGAGAAAGCCCGGCATTTGCGCTGATAGAATTGATGGAAAAGAAGGGCGCTAGGGTTGATTATTTTGATCCGTTCGTGCCGGAAATCTTACCAACCCGCGAACATTCGGCGTTGGCAGGGCGGCAATCTATTGAATGGAGTGCCGCTAATTTGACAGGGTACGACGTCACACTGATTTGCACGGATCACGATGAAATTGAATTTGGTGAACTGGTTACCAATAGTCGATTGGTAATTGACACGCGCAACACGACGTCAGGAATTACTGAAGGCCTAGAGAAAGTGGTAAAGGCGTAGCTTTATTAAGCTGCATTCTTGAGCCAGGGGATTTTGCTCAAAACCCAAGCGCCACCGGCAAAATACACGTACAGGGAAATAAATAGTGGCAACAATGAGCCCGTCATCAACGAAAAGTTTGATTCTGGAATGACCAGCGGAAAAATAATGGTCAAACCGACGATGAATTCAAGATCGGTCATTTCTTTTGAATTAAAAACGCGATCCAAAAATGCCAGAAAAACTCCTATTAAAGCCATTCCCCAAATAACACTCCAGCGACCGAAGTTAGCAAGTAACTCTACGACCCAAGGAAGATTAATGGACATGTGGGTATCAGTTTTTTTTATAAAACCGTAGCGATATCCGAATGAATATCCTTGCCGTTCTTCCGGCTTGTTTGGATAAATAACTCGGGGAATAAAGGAAGTTAATAAAGGCCGGTAAGTTTCACCTTGCCAAAGCGGCACTTGATTTGGAACTTTGTCATCGACGATATGAAACAACCAGAGATGGCTGGTCCGATGAACCACAGAGGCAAATCTTCCAGAAAACGCCACAGGCGATAAATTATCATCTCCCCAATATGTCTTCCCTTCAGCAATCAATTTCAAATAGAAGTTCGAAACATTGATTAAGTGTTGCAGATCCGGATTAGCTACCGTCAAATTAATGAAATTATTTTCGGTTCCCATGAGTTTTTGCATCGTGGCATTGGTTAGATACCGCGTCGAGGTGCTTGCGCCATATAAACTAAAAATAATCAACGCCACACAGGCCAAAACCGCAAATAATTTAAATCTTTTCTCGAACCAAAACAAAAAAGAAAAGAATATTGCCAATAGCATTACATTGGTCAGTGCTAGAGATACCAAGCGCAAATATATCTCCAAAGGCAGGATTACGATCAATAATACTCCACTTTCAAAAAATGAAAGCATCCCTCTCCGCCAATATATATAAAGGCCTCCCATGCCGACAAAGCCAGCAGGAATAAGAAACTGATTTAAAGACGGTATCCCTAAAGTCTTCAAATACAGGTCGTTGAAAATTTGGCTGATTACCAAAATCCACAATAATATACTTAAATTTGATTCACTCACTTTATTTGAAAAACGTAACCGCGGGACGAAAGACAGTAATTTATAACGGGCAATAAAATAACATATTGTCATCGCGGATAATCCACCTAATAGGATCAATAATGTACCGGGATTAATACTGCGAATGTTTAAACGTGAATACATAACGATCGATTGGGCGTCTTGCCAAGCCAACGGTATGGTAAATAACGGAAGGGTGAAAAATAATAAATAAAAGAGGCAGACCGCTGGAAAAAAAGGAAACCTAGATTTTTCGCAATGAGTAAAATCGATATAACCAGCGACGCTCAATACCGCAATCATTGCCATACCAATTAAAGCATTTTCAGTTGAAATAATTTTTGTTTGAAACAAAAAACCTGCGACAACAACAACGGCGAAGCATACAAACAGCCGTTGTGTATTTTTCGAGCTGCGGATCAGGGTAATCACTGATTTCATAGGGATTGCAGACAATAGTTATCAAAAGATATTACGTGTAACACTATTAAAAGGTCTGGTGCATTTCGCAATTTCTATTTTTATTTTATAAGCGCTGTTTTCGCACTCATCCTGCCACGAAATTTACCGTCCTACAAAATTAATTATCCAACTGCTACACGCTAAATTTAATCAATCCAATGTTTATCTTTTTACCAAACCAGGTTTTATGAGGAGCTATTAACTTCCATCTAGCTGTCCTAACAGGCCGGACAATTGCAGAGAGAATCTTGTTTCAGTGCGAGTGAGATTTGGTTATGTTCAGATATTCTCTTAAATGTTGTTTGGAAAATATTGATTTGTTCACCAATCAAAATAAGGCATTGAATTTTAACAAAAATGCGCAGCGTTGGAGGAGACAATCGTCAGGTATAATCTGTGACTTGGGTCTCCGCCAAATCAATAGAATGATGATCATAGATGCTTTTCCTCGCTAAAGGGATTTTCAGTATATTGCTCCTCTCTGGGGCGATTTGGTTGCTGGATTGGGAAGCACTGAAAACCGCTTTTCAGCGCTTAGGGCTATTGCCATTTATTGTGGTGATTGTCTTGACCACCCTAACGCATATTATTTTAGGATTGCGATGGAATTTGCTAATTCGAAAAATAGCAGTATTGCCTGCTTATCAGCATGTACGACAGTATCTTCTGGCAAATTTTTTTAACAGTTTCACACCCGCAGAAATTGGTGGCGATGTTTACCGGTATGTCGCCTTACGAAAAACAGCAGACACTTCTCGTCAGCTAATTACGGTATTAATTAAAGAAAGAGCAATAGGTGCCATGATTTATGGCGCAATTTATATCGTCTGCCTTATTTTGTTTTATTTGCAATCGCCTGACATTTTTGATGGGGAAGGTTTTGTATTGTTTGGTATCGGCGCTGTCATTCTTTTTGGTCTGATCGCATTCTATCCATCGATTTATCTATTAAAATGGGTTGAAAACAAAATACCCTCTCGAAACGACAAAATTAAAAAAATTATCTCAATGAGCCAAGAAGTCTTTATTTTAGGCGATCTTAAAACCATATTTGCAATTATTTTGTTATCCGTTGTTAGCGCTGTTTTGTGGATTGTATCCGTTAAAATTGTCGCCATAGATTTAGGCTCTCCAGTTTCAATATTTGCCTTAGCTGTGCTTGCGATCGTGGTTGACTTTATTCGATTCGTTCCTGTGACTGTGCAGGGCATTGGCCTGCGCGAGGGAACTTTCGCCTATTTTTTTGGGGTCTTGGGGCATTCTCCGGAAATCGGATTTGCGATTGGCTTGTTTAGTTTTCTCGCCCTGAGCATATCGCTTATTCTGGCTGGCGGAATCGCCAATTTGATGGGCGCACTACCGAAAAAAATACCTAATTCTTGACGGCCAGGATCGTAATACCTGCTTCCTCAGCTATCTCCTGCTCGATAGTCAAGTTTGCCAAAGGCTTTAATTTTATCGGTTATAACAGTTCACAAGTGGATCGCTATTTAGAGCAGGGGCGAGTTGATATGGTGATAAATTCTCGTAAAAAAACCTATCAACAATTGTATAAAATAATTGCCA
>CAZMHI010000030.1:0-52796 GCA_964566055.1 uncultured Rhodospirillaceae bacterium | reverse complement strand
TTATGCAGATTTCACCTAAAGAAATTAGCGCCAATGCCAAACCGATTGCGGAAATGTCATGCCAGGTTCTTGAAAACCAGTGGGTTAATAGCGACTACAAGCATCTAGTAGTTGATGCGCCGGAACCTGCCTTGGCCGCCAAGCCAGGTCAGTTTTTTCATTTATTGTGTCGGGGTATAAATGATGCCGCCCCCTATCTCCGGCGCCCAATGAGCGTATATCAAATTGATCCTGCCGGAAAGAAAATCGCGTTTCTCTATAAGGTGGCCGGTGAAGGGACGAAGATACTCGCCGAATTGAAACACGGGGATGAGCTCAACGCCCTTGGCCCTTTGGGGCAAGGTTTCGATTTGTCCGCCAATCCAAAACATATTCTTATTCTGGCGCGTGGCGTAGGGCTGGCGACTTTGGCTCCACTGGCCGAAGCTGCCAGAAGCCAAGGTATTGCGGTTGACGCTATATTAAGTGCTCGGTCATCAGACGTATTGATGTCGGTTGATTACCTGCGTGAGTCTGGCGCAACCGTTTCAACCGTGACCGATGAAGCGGGTGATAGCGATATTGCTCAGGTCGAAGAGCTTGTGAGAAATATTGTCAAAGAGAAAAGCACGGGTCTTTTTGCGACCTGCGGTTCAAACCGGCTCCTGCAAATGCTGAAAAAAGTTGGCGGTGAGTTGCGTGTGCCGGGCCAGGTCGCGCTTGAGCAGCAAATGAGTTGCGGGATAGGCATGTGCTTCATCTGCGTTAAACCGTTCCAAACCGATACAGGGCAAATTGAATATCGTCGGGTATGCACTGAAGGTCCAGTTTTCAACATTGAGGAGACCGTGGAATGGTAGGCCGCAAGGTAGATCTTAGTGTTGAAGTCGGTGACCTAAAGCTCATCAATCCGATCATGCCAGGATCCGGCACATTTGCCGAAGGGATGGCGCAGGTTGTTGATCTGAACCGCATCGGTGCTTTGGTTGCAAAAACCATTACGCCAGAAATAAGAGAGGGTAACAGGCAGCCGCGTGTGACGGAGTTGACCAACGGGATAATTGCTTCGATTGGCATACCGTCTAAGGGACCGCAACATTTTATAGACGAAACGGTACCCTTCTATAATCAATTTATCGCACCTTTTGTGGCCAGCGTATCTGCCAGCACAGCCACTGCGTTTGGCGAACTATGTGAGCAAATCAGCGTGCCGGGTGTGGTTGCAATTGAAGCTAATATTTCTTGCCCAAATCTCAAGCGGGATGGTGCAGCTTTTGGCATGAGTTGTTTCGATACCGCCGAAGTGATCGAGGAAATTAAGCAGCGTACTGATCTTCCAATCTGGGCAAAGCTTACGCCGAATGTCGGGAGTATTACAGAGATCGCTCAGGCGGCTGAAGAAGCCGGCGCTGACGCATTGGTGGTTGCAAATGCGTTATTGGCAATGTCGATCGACACCAAATCATTTCGCCCCAAATTAGGGAATGTTTTGGGTGGAATTACGGGACCTGTCGTTAAGCCGATCATTTTGCGTATGGCCTATCAATGTGCCAATGCGGTCGACATTCCCGTTATTGGCTGTGGTGGTATCGCCACTGTTTCAGACGCTGTCGAATATATGCTTGCAGGTTGCACAGCCGTTCAAGTGGGCACCGCGAGTTTTGTTCATCCGACAGCGATGATTGATATCATCGATGGCTTGGAAGACTACCTGGAATCGCAAAGCCTCAATTCGGTTTCCGATTTAATTGGAGCCATGATCGATCCAGATACTGATGTCGCGGGAGGTGAACACACACCGCAAATCCAATATGCAGGGGGGGGAGAATGAAGGCGTCGGCCTTTAAGTATCTTCGTCCCAATACAATGGATGAAATATTTGCAGCATTTGCCGAGCATGGTGATGACGCCATGATTCTTGCTGGCGGGCAAAGTCTGCTGCCGACACTGAATATGCGTTTGGCCCAACCTGCAATTTTGGTAGATATCAATCGTATTCCTGAATTAAGTGGTATTGAACGACAGGGCGACATCGTACGCATTGGTGCTACAACAAGGCATGTTGAGGTATTGCGCTCGGATATTATCGCATCTGATTTGCCTCTTATCGGATGTGCTATCCAGCATGTTGCCCATCGTGGCGTGCGCAATCGAGGGACGTTTGGCGGCAGTTTATCTCACGCCGACCCAGCTGCCGAAATGGCCGCCTGCGCAGTCGCGTCAGATGCGACAAGTATATTGATTTCAAGTACCGGTGAGCGGCGTGTCCCAGCTTCAGACTTTTTTCAAGGTGTGATGACGACGGACCGAAAGTGGGGTGAGGTTCTGTCGTCGGTTGAGTTCCCAGCTTTTGGATCTGATGAAGTTTGGGCATTCCGAGAATTATGTCGTCGACAAGGGGATTTTGCACAGGTTGGGGTGGCGGCCAAAGCGCGCCTAAGTGGCAGTCGGCTTGAAGAATTGCGTCTCGTCGTTTTCGGTTGCGAAGAATATCCAAAAGTATCTGAAATTGCGGTTGAGATGGGGTCTTCAGGGCACTCAAACGCGGAGATTGCAGCAGCCGTCGCTAATGAGTTGGACCCCATGACAGATTTATCCGGGACTGCTGATACCAAAAGAATTCAAGCTAGGACGTTGGTCGAACGGACTTTGTCCGACCTGATAAAGGGCCAGGCGAAAGGCGTGCGCGATGAGTGATGCTGTTTCAGTTAAAATGACGGTTAATGGCACCTCTGTTGAAAAACAGGTTGAGCCTCGCCAGCACTTAACTGACTTCCTTCGAACCGAACTCGGATTGACCGGGAATCATATCGGTTGTGAGCACGGTGTATGTGGTGCTTGCTCGGTGCGCGTTGATGGCCAGGTTGTCAGAGGATGTTTGATGCTGGCGACGCAAGCAGATGGTGCAATTGTCGAGACCATCGAGGGAGTCGTTGAATCTGGTGAAGTTAATGGATTGATTGACGCATTCGTCTCTCGCAACGCGTTGCAGTGTGGTTTTTGCACGCCCGGCATGATTTTAACCGCAGCAGAATTATTGTCGGAAGGGGAGCTGCTTGAGCGGGCACAAATTCGTGATGAGCTTTCAGGCAACATCTGCCGGTGCACGGGCTATCATTCGATCGTTGATGCCGTTGAATCTGTTCTAGATAAAGAGGATGGAAGGGTGAGTGATGACAAACTTGCCTAATTCTTCAATAGGTGTCTCCTTGCCGCGTCCCGATGCACGGCGTCTCGCATCCGGACATGGAACCTATACCGATGATATTGAATTGCCCAGAATGCTTCACATGGCTTTGGTGCGATCTCCCTATGCCCATGCCATGATTAAGTCGATCGATACAACTGAAGCTGCTCAAGCTAAAGGTGTGGCGCGCGTTATCACCGCCGTGGATTTGGCTGATATTTGCACCCCTTTTGTCGCGGGAATTGAGTTCCTCCCGGATATGGTCTCTCCGCCCCAATATCCTCTTGCCCTAGGCGAGGTTGCTTGGCAAGGAGAGGCCATTTGCGCTGTTTTGGCAGAATCGCGGGCCTTAGCCGAAGATGCGGCAGAATTGGTCTATGTGGAATGGGAAGAGCTGCCGGCGGTGGTTGATTCCGTTGAAGCCTTGGAGCCCGACTCGCCGCTGGTGCACAGCGTATTAAATAGCAACCTCGCAATGGCGATGCCTGTTTCAAAAGGTGATACTAAAACAGCCTTTGCTGAAGCAGCAGTTGTGGTCGAGCACTTTTTTGAGTTTGGCCGACAGGCTGGGATGGCACTGGAAACGCGCTCGGTGGTCGCCGATTTCGAGCCCGCCAGTCGCCAACTTACCGTTTATCAATCGCATCAGTCGCCCTACCAAATGCAGGATGTGTATGCCCGACATTTAGGGTTGGACGAACATCAGGTGCGGGTGATTGCCAAAGATGTTGGTGGTGCCTTTGGTCTTAAGCTTCATGCGTACCCAGATGAAATGGCTGCTGTTGCCGCCAGCGTACTAATGGGACGGCCCGTAAAGTATATCGTTGATCGCCAAGAATCATTTGCTGCAGACATCCATGCACGAGAAATGACAGCCGCTGGTCGTCTCGCGGTCGATTCTAAAGGATACATTCTGGGCGTTGAAGTCGATGTGCTGTCAGCTATTGGTGCTTATTCTGTCTATCCGCGTACCAGTGTCGGTGAGGGTATCCAGGCTGTGCAGTTTACCGGCGCGCCATATCGACTGCCGAACTTCAAAGGGAATGTTCGTGTCGTATACCAGAACAAAACACCCACTGGTGCTTATCGCGCTGTCGGTCAGCCGATTGGCTGTGCGGTCATCGAACAATTGTTAGATTTGGCAGCGGCCGAGCTGGGTATCGATCCCGTGGCGATTAGGAGCCTCAATCATCTTAATTCTGCAGATTTGCCCATTAAGGCTGCCGGTGGATTGGAGATCGAAAACATTTCCCTCGACACTTGTCTCGATGAAATTTTGAAAAAAATGAATTACGAGCAACTGCGCAAGGATCAAGCAGAGGAAAGGCAAAATAATATTTTCCGTGGCATTGGCTTGGCGACTTTTGTTGAGCAAACTGCGGTCGGTTCAGGATTATATGGCCCGGCTGGTATACGTGTGAGTGCTCAAGAAGGCTGCAATTTGCGGCTCGATCCCTCTGGCGTTATTCGCTGTGCAACCAGCACTACTGAGCAAGGGCAAGGCATATTGGCTGGTATTCAGCAGGTTGTCGCGGATGTTCTTGGGGTGAATTTTGACAACATTTCTGTCCAAGCTGGAGACGGTGGAGCGACGCCCTACGGTGGTGGTTCATGGGCCTCTCGCGGCATGGCCATTGGGGGAGAGGCTGCGAGGCAGGCGGCGGTGGATTTGCGGCAAAAGATTTTGGCGGCTGCAGCGGCGATTTCTCAAGAACGGCCTGAAAATCTGAAATTGGTTGCAGGGGAAATATTCTCCCCAGTAAAAAGCCTCATGGATTTAAGTGAATTGGCCTCAATAGTTCATTTTCGCCAGGATACGTTGCCACAAGATCTCGATATCGAGATGAATGTCACACGTCATTTCCTGCCGCGTGAATTTCCCTACTATATGGCAAACGGTATCCAGGCGAGCTACCTCGAGGTTGATACTGGAACGGGCGCGATCACTCTGCTGGATCATTGGGTAGTCGAAGATTGCGGCACAGTGATCAATCCAATGCTTGTGAACGAACAGCTTCGCGGTGGCATTGTCCAAGGTTTAGGTGCGGCGCTCTACGAGCATGCCTTCTATGACGAGTCTGGCCAGTTGCTGACAGCAACCCTCGCCGATTATGTCGTGCCGTTGGCATCTGACATGCCTGATATTCATGTGAGTCACGTTGAAAACCCGGCCTTGGGAACAGAGCTTGGTGCCAAAGGAGCAGGGGAAGCAGGAACCTTGGGGGCGCCGGCAGCGGTTTGGTGTGCTGTGAATGATGCTTTGCGCCCACTTGATACGCGGGTGTGGAAGCAGCCTTTTACGCCTGCTCATATTCTAGAAGCACTTCACACATGAGTGAGTTCATTCAAATTTTAAACAGGAAATTAGGTTGAATTGAGTAAGGGGAGGAGTGAGATGAGTTGAAGAGGAAAAAGTCAAATTTGCACTCAAAAGTTCGAGTGTTCGTAGAGAAATTAAAAACAAACTTAACAGGAGAGTAAAATGAATATGAAACGAATTGCCACTTTAGGGGCAGCTCTTGGGTTCATGGCGGTGGCCACTGGATCCGCTCACGCAGCCGAAGTTAAACTCAAAGCAGCTAGCTTTCTGCCATCACGTACCGTCTTTGCAAAATATTTCAAAGATTGGGTAACGCACACTAATAAACAATGCAGCGGCATGATTAAAATTAGCGTCGTCGGCCCTGCGGCGATTAAGACATTAGAGCAATGGAATGCGTTGAAGAACGGTGTTGTCGATCTCCATTACGGTCCACCAAACTATTATAAGGGCGTTATGGTTGAAGGCGATGTCACCATCTTGGCGAAAAATGAAGCCGCCGATCAGCGCAAAAATGGTGCTTGGGCGATGTTGAATGATCTGCACAAAAAGAAAATGAACGCAGTTTATTTAACCAACCTTCTGAACGGCGTTAATTTTTATCTCTATACCAATAAGCCAGCAGTCAACAAACGCTTCGAAGGTTTTCGACTGCGCTCCGTGCCTATCTATGATGGTTTTTTCAAGCATCTCGGCGGCACTCCGGTTCGTATGAGTCCAGGTCAACTTTATACAGCCTTAGAACGTAAAGCGGTTGATGGTTATGGTTGGCCACTATGGGGTGTCAAAGATTTTGGTTGGCACAAACATACGAAATATCGTTATGGCCCCGGCTTCTTCAGCGCCAATGTGAATATCATTGCCAATCTGGATAAATATAACAGTCTTTCCGGTGAGGCTCGTAAATGCATGATGGACCAAGCTGTTTGGCTTGAAGGTCAGTGGCCTACTTGGCGCGCTAATGAAGACGCCAAGCAGACTAAGCCGCAAGATGATGCCGGCATTAAATATGTCGATATGGGTGCAGGTTTCTCGAAAAAGGCAGAAGAGTTGTATTGGGCTCAATTGCTGGAAGCTGCTCCGGCATTTATCAAGAAAATTCGCCCGTTGTTAAAATAGCAACCTAAAACTAGGATTGGGGCGCTCAATAGAGTGCTCCAATCTCTCTTATTTTTCTCGGTTTTCAAATGCAAACCAACAAAAAAGTAGGATTTGGCGAAAACGTCCTAAACGGAGTGATAACCATCTGCGCGCTATTGGCTGCGATGATGGTTTGCGCGCTTGTCCTTATAATTGTTGCCGATATTGTGTCGCGAAATTTGCGCCTGTTTCCTATGCCATGGACGTTGGATGTCGCTGAATATTCCCTCTACTTGATCACCTTTTTAGGGGCGCCTTGGGTGCTACGCGAAGAAGGTCACATTGCTGTTGATATTTTGGTTGAGCGCCTTGGGCCGAAAAACCGGGCAGTTATGGAAAAGATAGCCTACAGCATGGCTGCAGTGGTTTGCCTGATTCTTTTTGTTGTATCTGCTGGCGTGTGTTGGCGGTCTTTTGGCAATGGAACGCTCATTCATGAAACTTTTGTTTTTCCCGAATGGTGGATGCTCATTATTGCTCCGCCGATATTTTTGATTTTAATGATTATGTTCATTCGTATGGTCCTATGGCCCGACCCTGAACATAGTCACCACTCGATTGGATTTTAGCTCTCATGGAATGGTATTGGGTTCTAACACTTTTAATCGGTGGTTTGGTTTTTTGCATGCTGCTTGGCATGCCAGTCGTTTTTGCTTTTTTCACCGTTAATATTATTGGTGCTTTCATTTTTATGGGTGGTGAGAAAGGGCTTTATCAGTTGGTTCGAAGTGCGGTCGATTCCGTTCAAACATTCGCACTTCTTCCTATTCCACTCTTCATTTTTATGGGCGAGATTATGTTCCATTCTGGCGTTGCTGCGCGCGCCATAGATGCAATTGATAAATTGATCTCCAAGGTTCCGGGCCGGTTGTCTCTCGTTGCCGTCATGGGTGGTACGATATTTTCATCTTTATCAGGCTCGACGATCGCCAACACGGCAATGCTGGGCAGTACCCTGTTACCGGAAATGTACAAACGTGGCTACAAACCCGAAATTTCAATTGGACCGATTGTCGCTGTCGGCGGAATTGCGATGCTGATCCCACCCTCTGCCTTGGCTGTTCTATTGGGAAGTGTCGCGCGCATACCAATCGGCGACTTGTTGGTCGCGTCAATTATTCCGGCGCTCATTTTGGCTTTCCTATTTTTTGCTTACATTATTATTCGCTGCATGATCACACCGGAAATTGCCCCGGCCTATGATGTCTCTGAATTAACCTGGGGTGAGCGGCTAAAACCTTTGTTTATCTACGTCCTGCCCTTGATGTGTATTTTTATCATTGTGGTTGGCAGTATCGTTGCAGGCATTGCCACACCTACCGAATCTGCGGCTCTCGGCACGGTTGCTTCTATGGTTGCAGTGACAGCTTATCGCATGATGAGTTGGAAGGTTTTCGTTGTTTCGGTAAAGCAAACGCTGAAATTTACGGTGATGACGTTATTCATCATCTGTGGGTCGATAACCTTTTCCCAGATACTCGCATTTTCTGAAGCTTCTGAAGGTTTGGTCGGTTTGGTTGAAGCTGCTGAGTTAACGCCACTAACCGTTATATTAGTAATGATGGTTATTTTGCTGTTCCTTGGATGTTTTATGGACCAGGTCAGTATGATGATGATTACCATGCCGATCTTTATGCGCATCGTGGAGGCAACGGATTTTGGTGTCGGTGATCTCCAGCAGACGCAGGTGTGGTTTGGTGTTCTTGCTCTAATGATGTTGGAAATCAGCCTGGCCACACCGCCTTTTGGCCTATTGCTTTTTGTTGCCAAAGGGGTTGCGCCAATAGGAACGAAAATGGCGGATGTTATTTTCTCCGTATTACCGTTTATTTTGATGGCTATGGCGGTTGCGGCGCTTCTCGTATTTGTGCCGTCTATTACACTAATCATACCAAATTTAATCACACACTAACGGGAGTAGAGATTTGTAGTGGCGGAGAACATCAATAATAGTCGACTAAAAAGTAGGCAAATATGAAAAAAGTAATGGGAATGAGAAATTGACCAAAAGAATATTACGACTGGCTGTAGATGTGGGTGGCACTTTCACAGACGTGACGCTCAGCAATCCTGAGACGGGTGCGCTGGTTTCAGTGAAAACTCTGACGACGCCGAATGATCGAGCCGAAGGCGTGTTGACGGGTATCTCTGCCGTCTTGGAAGAGGCAGGTGAAACCGAAGGCCGGGTTCGAGAAGTTGTTCACGGTTCGACCACGGGCACAAACGCGTTGATCGAGCGGAATGGCGCTAAAGTTGGGTTGCTTACGACGGCCGGCTTTCGCGATGTGTTAGAGATCGGGCGCATTCAACGTCCTATGTCGGGACTTTATGATGTTAATGTCGATCGACCCGCTCCGCTCGTGCCACGTTACCTGTGCCTGGAAGCAAACGAACGTATGACCGCAAAAGGGGAAATGTTGACGCCACTTGATGAAAACAGTGTGCGCCAAGTTGCCGAAACTTTTCTTGCTGAAGGTGTTGAGGCTGTCGCTGTGTCATTTTTGTTCAGTTTCTTAAACCCGCATCACGAACAACGGGCGAGCGAGATATTGCAAGAAGTCATGGGAGATATTCCAGTCACCTTATCCAGCAGTGTTGCACCCGAATACCGTGAATATGAACGCACCTCCACGGCCGTTATGAACGCCTATCTAACGCCAATAATGAACGCCTATTTGAACGATTTGGCACCGCGTTTAGAAAATTTACTCGGTAACGCACAACTATCCGTTATTCAGGCAAATGGTGGTTCAACTTCTATTGATGTTGCGCGTTCGAAAGCGATTACGACAGTCAATTCCGGGCCAGCGGGCGGCGTTGTTGCGGCGGCTTATTATGGTCGGCGGCATCAGCGGGACAAAATCGTTTCAGTTGATATGGGGGGTACATCCTTTGATATTGGTTTGATTGAAAACGGAGAAAGCCAGGTAACGACGGAGGGTGAATTCCAAGGTTTGCCTGTTAAAATTCCGATCATCGATTTGCACATTATCGGTGCTGGCGGCGGCTCAATTGCATGGCGGGATTCAGGAGGAGCTCCCAATGTGGGGCCGATGTCTGCGGGCTCCGATCCGGGGCCAGCTTGTTATGGTCGAGGAGGGGATCAGCCGACTGTAACGGATGCAAATTTGGTGCTGGGTCGGCTGAACCCCGAATACTTCAATGCGGGAAATTTGTCATTGGATTCAGCTGCCTCTCGTGAGGTTGTTGGCAAATTCGCTGAAAGCCTCGGTCTTGGTATCGAAGAAGCCGCGACGGGCATCCTTAAAGTCGTGAATGCAAATATGATCAAAGGCATTGCCGCTATCACCATTCAGCGTGGGATAGATGTCAGGGAATTTTCCTTATTCTCCTTTGGTGGCGCTGGTGGTGTTCATGCTGCTGATTTAGCCAATGAATTAGGAATGACAGAGGCCATAGTGCCGCCGCTTGCCGGCACCTTTTCTGCTGTTGGTTTGCTGGTCACAGAAAGCCGACAAGATTATGTTCGCGCATTAGGTAATGTGACAACTGAAGGCGTTGACCCTGCTGCGCTTGAAAAAATCTATCAGGAGTTGGAAGCGGAAGGCATCAAAGATTTAAAAGCTCAAGGATTTGAAATGGAAAATATTGAGCTTATTCGCTCTGCTGATCTGAAGGTAAAGGGACAAACCTACGAGTTAAATCTTCCTCTTCCAGAAAGCGGAGCATTTAATCAGGAAGGCTTGGCCTCTCTGGTCGCAGCATTTGGTGATTTGTACAGGTCGCGCTATGCGTTTTTCTTTGAGGGTGAACCCATCGAAATCGTCAATATCAGATTGGCGGCGCTGGGTCACAATGCAGCGGTTAATTTACCCGCCGGCGAGGATTTGGGATCAGACCCAAAAACTGTTCAGACAGGTTCCCGTGATGTCTATTTCGAAAATTTCGGGTTTGTCGATACAGCGCTTTTCAATCGAGGCAACTTAGGGATCGGCATGAATATTCCGGGGCCAGCAATTATAGAAGAGGCAACCTCTTCGACACTAATACCACCCGGCGCGACGGCGAAAGTTGCACCTGATCTTGGCCTTAAAATTAAATTTGATGTGAGTGGGGGATAAAATGACTGATCTGATTACGATGCAGGTAATGCGATATGCGTTGGAACAAATAGCCGATGAAATGGGCTATACCTTGGTGCGAACTGGCCGCTCGACCATTATCACCGAGATTAAAGATATTTCCTGTGTCATTACCGATACTAAAGGGCAAACCGTAGCTCAGGCCCATCACACGCCTAGTTTGTTGGCAGGTTTCGAAATTACCATGCAGGAGCTGGTTGCCAAATATAAACCTGAAGATTTGGCGCCGGGGGATGTCATTATTACCAATGATCCCTATAAAGGCGGTCAGCATATTATGGATCTATACGCCATCTCGCCGGCCTTTTTTGAGGGCGAGTTGGTCGGGTTTGTCGGTAATATTACCCATCATTCTGATCTCGGCGGTGTTGCGGCTGGGGGCGTCGCTGGCGGTATTCGGGAAATATACCTAGAAGGCCTGCGCTTGCCGATGGTCAAATTTCTGAAAGCTGGTGTCGAAGATGAGGAAATCAAGGAAATTATTGGCAATCAAATTCGCATGCCCGAAAAGACCTTTGGCGACATTCGAGCTCAGATAAGTTCTTTGATGGTAGGCACTGGTCGTATGAAGCAACTCTTTTCAAAATATGGGAAGGAATTAGTTCAGAAATCTTGCGAAGATTTGCTTGATTACTCTGAACGTCGGATGCGCGCTGGCCTAGAGAAACTGAAAGACGGCGTTTATCAGGCCATAGACTATATCGATGATGATGGTGTCAATGATCATCCCATCAAAGTCGTTGTTGATATTAAAATTGACGGCGATCAGGTGACGGTTGATCTGACTGATTCCGATCCTCAAGCAGAGGGCAATACAAACTCGACAATGGCCAACACCCATGCAGCAATTTATTATGTGCTGATCGCGGTTATTGATCCTCAGATGCCGGCAAATTCCGGGTGTTATCGGCCCATAAATGTTGTGACAAAGCCTGGATCGGTCGTCGATCCAATTCTACCTGGTGCTGTGGCAGCCCGCACGAATTGCTCGCAAAAAATTGTCGAGGCAATGTACAAAGCATTTTCCACGTTGACGCCAGACCGGGTAACAGCGGGCTCCCATGGTCAAATATCGACCTGTGGTTTTGGTGGTATAGATCCCGAAAGTGGCGAACGATTTATCTACACCGAAATTCAAGTTGGCGGAAATGGTGCGCGGCCAAGCAAAGATGGCGCGGATGGCCAAGACGGACATCTCCCGCGATTCATGAACACCCCAGTTGAAGCAGTTGAAATTCGCTTTCCGGTTCGAATTGAGCGCTATGGATTTGTGCCTGATTCCGGCGGTGCCGGTACCTATCGCGGCAGCTTGGCTTTGATGCGTGATATCCAAATTCTGGCCGATGATGTGAGCTTTGCCCGCTATGCCGATCGTCATACACGAGCGCCGTTCGGTTTATTTGGAGGTAAGGAGGGGTCGATGGGGGCCTTCGTTCTCAATCCTGGGACTTCAGATGAAGTGCAGTTGAAATCTAAAGGTCTGGACAAGCTTCAAAAGGACGACGTGATTAGCTTAAAGATGCCGGGTGCCGGGGGGTATGGAGATCCTTGCGAGCGGGAATTTGACCTAATCAATCAAGACTTGAAAGACGGAAAAATCACCGCCGAACGATCGATTGGTGATTATCAAGTTGTACTCGATGAAACGGGGATAGCCGTCGATCAAGAGGCAACAAAAATAAAACGGGCGGGTGCGTGAACTGATTTCTAAAGCTGATCGGTTGCCGTCTTTAAATGCGCGATGACCCATTGCATGTGTTTGCGGTAAGTGCGCTCAGCTACCTCGCCCTTTCCGTCTACAATAGCGTCAGCAATTTTTTGAAACGCATTAACATGACGGCGCCAATGAGCGCCTGGGTAAATAGCTGAGATATGACGATAAAAATGGCTAAAATTTGCCCGACTTACCATTTGCGTAATATAGGAATTGCCCGATATTTCTGAGAGCACGAGATGTAGATTTGAAACCGCAGCGAAATACTCAGCGCCATTTTTCGTTTTTTCTGAAGCCACGATGGCAGAAAGTGCCTTTTTGACGCGCGCCTGATTGGCTTTAGCCTTCATATGATCTGCTGCCAATCTGACATTAACACCGCCGATAGCGGCCCAGACTTCGGAAAAATCGATGAGTTCATCCATGGAAAGACTGCGAATTCGGGCGCTGCGATTTTGCAATAGTTCAATTACGCCTTCGCCGACAAGCACATGGATAGCTTCTCGAACAGGCGCTTTGCTCAGTTTTAATTCTTCCATCAAGTCGCCGGCGATCAAGTACTGACCGGGAATATATCGGCCTTCATTAATGCGAGTTAAAATGGTCTCAATGACCAATTGAACTGCTGTTGGTTTTCTCTTGTCAGCCTTCATTTAAATTGCATTCCGGATATTCCCCCAATGGAATTTTAAAATAGGCTATTGGCGTAATATGGCCAACTCCTTTTTTGATTAGGCAGATACTTTGCTTGGAATTGCATTGTCCGGCAGTGCAACAATGCCGTCCTGAAGCATGGTGTCACATTGTTGCGGGCTGTAACCTGCTTCTTGAAGGATCGCGAAAGTATGTTCGCCGTAACGTGGGGCTATTGGAAAATGCGTCGGGGCTTGATCAATATCCGTTGCCATGGGTTGCATGTAGATCTCTTGGCCACCCGGTAATGTTGTCTTTGTTGTTTTCCTTTTGATGGCTTCTAGGCGATGCACATCACGAACATCATTGATTTTATTATTTGGAATTTTTGCGTCGCTAAGCACTTCAGATATTTCTGTGCCGCTATGGCGGGAGGTGATTTCACCAATCTCCCGATAAATGGCTTCGCGTTCTTTGTATCTTATCTCTGCTGTAATACGCCGTCCACCCGCGCCAAGGCTGGCAAACATTTCTGTCGCGACAAATCGAGACCATTGGGCATTGGAGCCCATAGCGATATATATGAACCCCTTGTTGGTCGGATAAATGTTCGACGGGATAAATTTTCGGTGGGCATTGCCCCATCTGGTTATTTCTTCTGGCTCACAATTCATATCAATGAGCGGTAGTGTGGTGATGAGCCAAGAAGATGCCGCCTGTAACATAGACACACTAATTTGCTTGCCCTTGCCGCTTTCTAATCGCTCAAGCATTGCTGCTAAAACTCCAGCGTAAATCTCATCTCCGGCTTTTAGGTCGACGAGGGGAATGCCGGATATCGTCGGCGGACCATCCTGGTATCCGGTGAGTTCCATATAACCTGCCATCGCCTGGATCATCGGATCATACCCTGCCACTTCGGGGTAATCAGGGCCCATCGCCGATATGCCGGCCCAGATTAAATCAGGTTTGACGGCCGATAGTGTTTCATAATCAATGCCGAGAGATTCATATCGACTAGGGATCGTATTGCAGCAAAAAACATCGACATCTAATTCCTGGATAATTCGCTTTAAGGCCTCTTTCCCTTCCTCTGATTTGAGATTTAAAGCAATCGCCTCTTTGCCGACATTTGGTGCAACATAGTAAGAGTGTCGGTCAGGCTCAGCAAATTGATTGCCAATGTATCGGTTGGGATCTCCTGGTTGAGAACTTCCCCCAGATGGCGTTGCCTCTACCCGAATGACACGCCACCCCTGGTGTACAAAACGCAGGGTAGCATAGGTCATTGAGAGAGCCTGCTCTAACGATAAAACGGTTTTTTTCTTCATTATTTGGTCCTAGTTAGGATTTGGCCTTTTGTGGTTAGTATCCACATTCCATATAACAATAATCCTACCAAATAGTCGACTATTTAAAAAGAAAAATGAAGGAATCTGCTATCAATGTTGGTTCTAGTTTTCTAGGAAAGTTTTTTGTTATGCTGAGCTAATCGTGGCTCAGGATTTTTTACGTCCCTCTTTTCTCTGTCCAGGCTCCATAATTTCTGTGCAAAGTTCGTAGAGAAATTCGAATGTTGGTCGTGGGGGCTCTGTCAGATTAAAATCTGTTTTGACGGCTATGCACTAAGTTCGTAAGTTTCTCGAATGATAAATCCCAATCCTTTCCGTTATTTCAAGACGTCGCCGGAGATTATTCGCCTGGCTGTGATGATGTATGTCAGGTTTCCGCTCTCTCTTCGCAATGTAGAAGACCTACTCGCAATGTGGAAGATTTGCTCCATGAACGAGGCATTGCCAGAAGTTACATTTAATGGAAGGTTTGAATAATAGAAAATTTAAGTTCAATCGAAACGAGTCAAACAATGCCAAAAGGACGGATGGGCATATCGGGCCCAGGTCAATATCGACGGGTCTACTTGCCGAAGGATGGATCCTCCGCTCAATCCCCCGAGGAAGAAAAACTTGTCACGCTGAACGAGCTTAAAGTTGATTTGCTTGAGCAGATAGAGAAGCGCATCCCAAGAGGCACGCAACTAAAAAATGCGGATGACGTATGGGACAATGTACTAACGGCTGTCGGAAACTATCTTGGGCAGGCTGAGCGCGGACTTCCTCCAACGCTCGGCGAGATGAATCAAACGATAGAGCGAATTTCCAAACTCGCATCCAAACTGGATGATGAATTGGGCAATGCTGACTTTCACATACAAGATACGATCCACAAGGGCATGCATCGTCAAGGTGGTGATTTATATAAACTCAAAACACAGCTCAGTAAGATTATTGACATTGATGTTATTGCCAAAGCCATGCACGGCAAAGATGGATATTTGGTGAGCTCCTCTGATGCGAATTCCAACAAGCCCGGCGATATCTCCAATTCCTCCAGGCATTTTGGCCCCAAAGCTCGGCCTGACCCATATGCTGAATACTTAATAAGAGAACTGTTTTCCATCTGGCGCTCAGCCACCGGTACCATTCCTGGTAAAACAGGCGATAGCCATGGCTATCATGAAACTGGGCGAACAAGTCCTTTTTATCGGTGGTGCTGTCAGATCTCCGAGGTAATTATTGGAAAACCTTTTCCGCGTGACCTCATCGATACAGTAATCGATCTCATGTCCGCGGACGGTTAAATCACTCTAAGTTCAAGAATACATCGTCCGTAAATTTACCACCCTCACTTTGGTAGAATCTTCCCAATCACGGAAGAGGACGTCGATTGATGCCAGGCGAGATAATGCAGACGCAGATTTGAACCGAATAGACTGTAATTCGTAACTATTCCCAATTATCATGCTTAAGGGCGAGCTAGAATTAGTACCGCATCAAGTTTTATTTTGGCTCCAAACATTCTTTTCAGAAAGTTAAGGATTTGGAAAATGGTTAATAGCAACGAAGAAAAGCAACCCACGGATCCACTCGATGAACTTGAAATACCTCCCGATCTAGATTTACTGATGACCGACTATATGGATACTTGGAAATCTAAGTACGAAAATGACAGCTCAAATATTATCCCAGCGTTGTATGGAATATCTGCCATAGCCTGCTTCTATTGGCAGAACCCTAATAAACTAGGTTCTCCCAATGTTACTGTCCCGTTCTGGGCGATCGAAGCATTATCCGAGGGTTTCATGAAGTACCATCAAGCCAAGGGATCAGGACGCACGACGACACTCGGCGAAGCTTTTGGTCTAGAGGGCGGAGGCCAAGGCATCACCCCAATACTCAAAAAAACTTTCAAGTCTGATCGAAATCGAAAGATTGCTCTCTCTATAGCGATAAAAATCGATGGCGGAATATCAGTGGAAGAAGCAGTTAACCTAGTTGCCGATGAATATGATTTGAGTGAAAAAACAATTTGGCCAATCTGGTCTAACAATAAAGAACTCGTCCAATCGAGCCTCAAAAATTTCCTTACACTTAAAACTTCGGGAAGTGATGAGAGTGACTAAATAATATTTTAGATCAATCGTTACTCCGTATTCACCATTCGGGTGAAATCCAAGGAGTTGATGATTGCGAAAGTCAATTGGATCACTTGCTTCATCAGAAGCTACAAGTCTAGCGTTAAAGAAAAAACACACCCTGCCATTGGTTCGTCTTGTACACCTCCTTGCGCGTCGAGCTGCCGAGGATTTTATTTCCTCTGCTCATCCATCAAGTCATATCACTGAACCCGTCCCCAATAACGATGGCGACACGGATTCTGGAGAAAACTGAAATGAAGCATCAACCCGACAATAAAAATGAAACCACCCGATATTATACCGTCCCAGAAATCGCCGAGCGCTGGCTGAGTTCCGAGCGTCATGTCCGCCGGGTGATAGCGAATGGCGCCCTCCCCGTATATCGCTTTGGTAAATTAGTGCGCGTAAGCGACACCGATCTTGACGTTTATGAACGCCTGAACCGAAGGGTATAGTTGATGAAAACCCTGTCATCTCCTGACCATTATTATCATTTAACGTCAATGGGTTACGAACGCATCGGGAAAACGTCAGGCGGCAATTTCCCGTGGATTTATGTGTTACAGTTTCCCGAATATGTACGCCTGTCAACTTGGGTCATCCCGAGACCTAACCAGACCGAAAGGAAACATCCCGATGCCGGATGGATACAGAATATCAGCACCATCGAACAATCCCTTCATCCAAGATGACGTTTTAACTTTCAGCGAAGTTATCGTTCAAATTCGATCTGATGAGAACTTAACGGTAAATCAGCGCCGGGACTGGGCATCGGCAATTCGCCGGGTTTTAGAACTACTGGATCTCGATCCAGAACGAACGCCCGCCAGCATCGTTGCTATAAAGAAAAAGCTGCAAGGCGTTCACCACGCCCAAGCAAACATCAGTGCTAAGACCTTGGCCAATTTAAAATCGAATACTCTGGCTGCGCTTCGACACGTAGGTGCTTCTGATTCCAATCTGCGACATACCGGGGGCCTTTCCGAAAGCTGGCAAGTATTGTGGGATTCAATCGAAAACGAGCAGGTTAGATGGAAACTTTCCCGGCTTTTCGGATATGCCAGCGCCCAAAAGATCGACCCGAAGGACGTGAATGACGCCCTAATTGAACGATTGCTTGAGGCCCTCATTGGAGAAAGTTTTGTCAAAGACCCCGAAGAGACGGTGCGATCGACAATATATGCGTGGAACCGGGCCGGCACAGAAACCGCCAATTGGCCATCAGTACGATTAAAACGCCGTCCAACTCGACAAGAAAATTGGACGCTACAATTGCATGAATTTCCGCAATCGTTTCAGCAAGATCTAGACGATTGGATATCACGTCTCCGAGGCGATGACCCCTTCGCTGAAGATGCCGTGCCACGTCCATTGCGCCCAGCAACACTTAAACATCGAACTTTCCAGGTTAGAATGTTTGCCTCTGCCTTGGTCCGCAGAAACATGCCCCCTGAGCGTATAATCAATCTTGGCGTCTTGATTGAACCGGTGAATTTTAAAGAATCTCTACGGTTTATGCTGGAGCGCAACGACAATCACCCGACGGAGGCGATCTATGGCTGTGCAATGGCGATAAAAGCCATAGCCGAACATTATAACTTTAAGGCTCCACCTGATCAGCTCAAACAATTGCAGCAAATGTGTTCTCGAATAAAAGTCAAAACCCGCGGGCTAACAGCAAAAAACAGAAAACGTCTGAGCCAGTTTGACGATCCCGCAAATGTCGCAGCACTTTTGCAATTGCCGGATAAACTTGAGGCTTTGGCATCTAGAACGCAGGGCCGCAAAGCGGCAGTATTAATGCAAATGGCTATTGCGATTGAGCTTTTAACAATGTGTCCTTTACGCATCAGCAATCTAGCATCGTTAAAACTTGGCGGAACAATCCAATGGACAAGGCCTGGTCGCAAAGGGCGGTTAATAATTTCTATCCCACCGGAAACCGTTAAAAACAATCAGCCGATTACTTTTGAGGTCCATAAGGAAATCGTTCCTCGCATAGTACGTTACCTAGATAACTATCGGTCACTATTATTCGATGATCCAGGAGACTGGCTGTTCCCTGGCCGCAATGGAAATTCAAAACAGCCTGGCAATCTTGGCAAACAAATCAAGGAGACTATATTTAAACAATCTGGATTGATCGTTAACGTGCACTCGATCCGACATATCATGTCAAAAATTTACCTCAACACAAACCCAGGCTCACTTTCAATAGTCCAACGGGTGCTGGGTCATAGTTCCATAGATACGACGACACGGAACTATACCGGTTTTGAAAACCAAGCAGCGGTTCAGCATTTTGACGCAACCATTTTACAACAGCGCGAAGCATCCTCCCCCGCCAGGACACGAAATCGCCGGAGGTCATCCAAGTAATGGCAATATCAAATATTTATCAGAATCCCGCGCGCAAATGCCTCAAGATAGAGGAATGGCCAGAGATTGATCGTAAAGCTTGGATGAATGCCCTTAAAACGGCTGATATTTTTGCTGATTCAGGATTGGCATCCCACTGGTCCGCACCTTCACGCCACAAAAACCGGCGCGGTTATGGGCGTTGGCTGACATTTTTGCATTACCATTATCCAGAAAACCTTATTCAGATGCCAGCTGAACGTGTAACCAGGGATGCCGTTCGCCATTATCTAGCAGAATTGGACTCTCAAGATCTGGCCCCCTACTCGATTGTCGGACGAATTGCGGAGTTAACGGCGGTCATATCCAAAATGGCGCCCAACGAAGACTGGGAATGGTTGTATAATTTGATTGGCCGACTGAGGTTACAAGCGCGTCCAAAATTAGACAAACGCTCCCGGCTCCTACCAACATCGGAACTTTATCAGTTTGGTCTAAGCCATATGAAAGGAGCAGAAGATAGTCAGTCTCTACCCTGGCTTAAAGCAGTCCAATATCGCGATGGTCTAATGATCGCCTTTTTAGCGGCCCGGCCTATAAGGCGCGGTAACCTAGCATCCATCTGTATTCATCAACATTTAAATTTGCGAGGTGAAGATTGGTATCTAACTTTTGAGGCCCATGAGGTTAAAAACCGTCGGCCTTTGGAATTTAAGTTTCCGAGCGATGTCGCACCCTATCTTGAACAATACCTCCATCGATGGCGTCCACTACTACTTCAAGATCAGCAAACAGATCGACTTTGGGTCAATCGATACGGCCGCCCAATGAGTGATGATGCCACATACGTCCGTGTCACTAAGGTGACCAAACGTTGCCTCGGCAAAGCAATAAATCCTCACCTATTTAGAGATTGCGTGGCAACAACCATTGCAATCGAAGATCCTGCGAATGTTCGCATTGGCGCGACACTCTTGGGACACACCAGCATTAAAACCTCTGAAAAGCATTATAACCACGCAACCTCGATCGAAGCCGGTCGAAAGTTCCAGGATTCCCTTGTCGATTTACGCAAAGTGATGACACAATCACCTAGACTCAAAGATTAGGAAAATAAAATGCGAGCTGCTATTTACGCCAGATATTCTTCCGATAACCAACGTGAGGCCTCAATCGAAGATCAGGTTCGTCTCTGCCAGGAACTGATTGAGCGATCTTCTTGGTCCGCGGCAGGTGTTTACTCGGATGCTGCGATGAGCGGGGCCAATATGCTGCGCCCTGGCGTTCAATCGATCCTCACAGACAGCTTGGCGGGCAAGTTTGATATAATTATCGCTGAATCGCTCGACCGCATTAGCCGCGATCAAGAAGATGTTGCAGGTATTTACAAGCGCCTCTGCTTTGCCGATGTTAAACTTGTCACACTCTCTGAAGGCGAGATTACAGATCTTCATGTTGGTCTCAAAGGCACCATGAATGCCCTGTATCTTAAAGACCTAGCCGATAAAACGCGGCGCGGTCTTCGGGGGCGCGTGGAGGCCGGTCGATCCGGTGGCGGCAATAGCTATGGCTACAACGTTGTAGCTGGTGATGAAAACGATCGCGGAAAACGCGCCATAGATGATGCCGAGGCCAAAATCGTTATTCGGATATTTAAAGAATATGCTACCGGAAAATCTCCCCGCAAAATTGCCTTTGGCCTAAATGAAGATGGCATCTGCGGCCCAACCAATAAAGCTTGGGGACCCTCGACAATTAATGGGAACGTCACCCGGGGCACCGGCATCCTCAATAATGAGCTTTATATTGGACGCCTGGTCTGGAACCGACTGCGCTATATCAAGAACCCGGACACAGGGAAACGTATCTCACGGCTCAATCCGGAAGGAGAATGGATTATCAAAGAACTCCCCGAACTTCAAATTGTGCCAAACGAACTTTGGGATCAGGTCAAAAACCGGCAGCAATCAGTCCGTAAAAACACCAGACCCGACGTAAAGGAAACTAAACCGTTTTGGGAAAAAGCCCGACCAAAATACCTGCTCTCTGGACTCCTCAAATGCGGTGAATGTGGTGGCAATTACACCAAGATCAGTAAAGACCTGTTTGGCTGTGCGACGGCCCGTAACAAAGGCACTTGTGAAAATCGGCTTAACATCCGTACCGATGCAATTGAAACCATCATCTTAGATGGATTGAAAGACAACTTGTTGGCCCCAGACCTATATGAAGAGTTTGCCCGTGAATTTATCACTGAAACCAATCGGCTTCGCATGGATCAATCAGCAGATATAGATGCAATGCGATCAGAATTACCCAAGCTAGAACAACAGATTGATAAGCTGGTTATGTCGATTGCAGATGGTGCTGATGCACTGCCTTTAAATACCAAAATTAAAAAACTACATGCACGCCAATTAGAACTTGAGAAGGCAATATCAGAAACCAATGATCCTGCCCCCCTTCTTCACCCCAACCTTGCAGGAATATATCGGGATAAAGTTGAGAACCTGACTTCGTTGATTACAGACCCTAGTACCAAAACTGAGGCATTTGATATTATCCGCAGTCTTATCGAAGAAATACGCCTGACACCCGAAAAAGACGGTCTAACAATATCCCTGAAAGGTGAGCTTGCCGGTATTCTGGATCTTTGTGATGCAAACAACAAACCCGCCGACTCTTACGAGCGACGGGCTGTGCAAATTAAGATGGTTGCGGGGGCTCAATTACGACGATTTCGTACAACAGTCTCGACTTTCATTTCAATCCACAGGTAGCGTGTAATTGACTTGGCATGATTAGCGAGTTTAAAGGACGTTTTTGCTTGGAAAGACTAAAAAATAGAATTTCCAAAGAAAGTTAGAATTTCTGTAACCACAATGTTTAATTATTTGTACGATTTCAGTCTATATTTTGGGACATTTAACGTGTCAACTTTTCAAAGTAAAAATCAAAAACTTATACTTTCAAAAATCAGTCTCCAAATTCTACTAAAAATTATTACTTCACATTACTTCTGAATACAAAATTCAGCCCTCGAATACCATTTGTCGCATAACGGGCAGTATGAATAATTTTGGAACGTATGATTATGCTAATTTGAAGAGAAATGCGTGCCGGTTTCTCCGGCGATTGCTTCTAATATTTTATTGGTGCTTGTAATAATTCCTGTGCCACTATTGTGCGACAAGTAGCGTGTCATTGCATCAATTTTAGGTGCCATGCTACCGGCTTGAAAGGCACCACTCTCAAGCAGTGATTTTGCTTCTTTAACATCCAAATTATTGAGCCAGCGTTGCTCCGGTTTTCCAAAATCTAGCGCAACTTTTTCAACGCTGGTTGTTAATATAAAGCAATCTGCGTTGAGTTTTGCTGCGAGCAGGCTGGACGCAAGGTCTTTATCGATGACAGCTTCGATGCCTTTAAAGTCACCACTAGCATCCTGGCATACCGGTATGCCACCGCCGCCACAAGTTATCACGGTAAAGTCGGCATCAACCAAAGTGTTTATTTGATTAAGCTCCAGTATTTCTAACGGATCTGGTGAAGCCACGACCCGGCGCCAACCTTGCCCAATTTCTTCTGCTATATGCCAATTATTCTCGGCGGCTTTCCTTTCAGCGGTCTTTTGATCATAAAATTGACCAATTGGTTTGTTCGGTGCAGACATAGCCGGGTCTTGCGGGTCTACCTTCACTTGAGTGATAACAGCAATAGCCTCATTTTTCATGCCACGACGTTTGAATTCATTGGTAAAAGCGCGCTCAAACATAAAGCCGACGGCACCTTGAATATCCGCAACGGCATAATCAATGGATACCGTCGCAACTTCATCTGCGGCAATTTCTGAGCGCCGAAGCACATTGCCCACCTGTGGTCCGTTGCCATGGGTAAGGATAATCTTCCAGCCTTCTTCAATGAGTGTGACAATAGGTGCTATTGTGTCGACAACCGTTTCAGCCTGATCCTCAACACTCGATTTATCGGCGCTGCGAATGAGGGCATTGCCGCCAACTCCGATGACGGCGAGCTTCGGTTCTCTAATCATCACTAATTACACATAACGTTCACAGTAGGCATCCATAGCTTTAATGAAACATTCCATCGGCGCCCGTGTGATGCCGGCACCTATTTGGCCAACCCCCGCTTCTTTATGGGCAATCCCTGTATTAATGAAAGGGGCGGTACCGGTATCCACGACTTTGCGAATATCTATTCCCGCTGGCGAGCCGGCGAAATTAAGTGTCGGCAAAGTAAAGGCAGGATTGCGCCCGAGAGAGATTGGGATCATTTCCTCGGTCGCTTGGCGGGCCATATCTGAAGTGCCGCCAATAAATTGAACAATCGCGGGTGCCGCAGCCATGGCAAATCCGCCGAGCCCGGCTGTTTCTGTAATTGCGCTATCGCCGAGATCAGGCGCTGCATCGTCTTGCGTGTAGCCGGAGAAAAATAATCCTTTGGCAGGCGTTACTGGGGCCGTGAACCATTGGTCGCCGAGACCACTGATGCGGATGCCAAATTCGACACCGTTGCGTGCCATGACCGTTGCCATTGTACTGCCCTCTACACCGTGGGCCGCATTGAGCATGGTTTTGCAGGCGGGCATGCCAAGATTGAGGAAGAACAAATCGTTGTTGGCCATATATTCAAGCGTCGTCGCAATGTTATCGGAATTGGAACCTGACCGGTTCATGGCTGGAGCGATTTTTTTCAGGAATAAAGAAGATGCTGCGACATTGCGGTTATGTACTTCATCACCCATATGCAGCGCTTGCGCGATGATGGGCTTTAGATCGATCGGTCCGGTTTGCTCCAGGGTTCGTGTTAATACGGGAGCCAAAGTGTCGGCAATCAAATGAAGGCGGTTAAGAACTTCATCGTTATAAGCGCCATAACGAAGTACCTTGCCCAAACCTTCATTGAAGTTTGAATACGTTTCACCACCGTGAACGTCATCTTTAATAATCCAGACCGGCATGGAAGGACTGATAAGACCTGCCATCGGGCCAACGGCATTAAAATGGTGGCACGGCGCGTAGCTGATTTCGTCTGTCGCGGCGAGTTCAAAAGCTTTCTCCGGTGTGTCAGCCCAGCCTTCATATAATATTGCGCCGACGACAGCACCTTTAACCGGGGCCGCCATTTTTTCCCAAGTGATCGGCGGGCCGGAATGCAGCAATTGGCGTTCGCCCAATCCTTTGATGGCTTCTTTGGCAGTTGCGATGCCGGTTGCGATGGGTTGCGACGACAAATAGCGGTCAAAGGCAATTTTGTTCGCCGCATCTATTTTTTCATTGTTGATTGTTTTAGCTAAATTAAAACCCAATGCCCGGTCACCAGCTGCGGGGGGTTGCCAGTCGACCTGGTGGGCTGTGCCGCCGGTATGATTGATGGTGTCAGCAAAGGAGTCGAGGCCGACATTTAAAACGTCGAGTTTTTCATTGAGGAGAGAACTCATATCGATTTCCTATAAAGACTGAATAATTTGTTGAGCCATGCGGACCGCTTCGGCGTTACTTGAGGCCAATAGCACGCCGGCATCTGCTAACGTTTTTGCTTGGATTTCGAGATTTTGCGGGTCTTGTTTGGTGCCACACACAAATCCAACAAAAATCAGGCGTCGCTGATCTGCGGCTGCAATATTCTGCGCTTCTGTGAGTGTTTCGGCCAGTTCTTCGGCCGGGCTTTCATGAGCGCCGTAGCCTAATACTACATCGAACAGGATAACGGCACATTCGGGGTCTCGCGCTTCTTGGAGTAGTCGTTCTCTGCGTGCCCGTTGATCGATCATCGGGTGCGGCCGTCCTTGCGTGAAATAGTCATCGCCTAAATCGATAATCGTGTGGCCGGTGCTCGTTAAAGGATTGTTTAAGGCAAATTTTTTATCCATCGGGGTTGTCGACCAAACGGCATCGAGGTCTTCACTCAAAATCAGTTGAGCCTCATAACAAAATGTTCCTCCACTATAGAGACCGCGCAAATATTTCTGCCCACTTCCCAGTGCCTCAATAATATCAACATCAGAATTTTGCGTGAGTGCAGCGTCCGTTTTTGGCTCCCTCCCATGTGCTAGGTCAGCCGCCATATATGCGGCATCTTGCAATGTATCTGCGATATAGACCTTGTCTTTGGAAGATGATGCTAGAGTGGCATTGCCGAGAAAATTGATAATGACGGGTTTTGGTGACTTACACGCCTCTTCATAAATGCGCTCAGCGATTTCCGGGCTTGGAGGCTTGGAGATGAGAACGAGTATCTCTGTGGCTTCATCTTTGTTGAGCATTTTCAAGCCCTGGCGCATGGTGATGCCGCCGATCGCCGTGTGGAGGTCGCGCCCCCCGGTTCCAATGGCGTGCGATATGCCGATGTTTTTTTGATCTAATAAACAGGCGACCTGTTGGAGCCCCGTACCAGATGCCGCGACGATGCCGACAGGTCCGGCTAGCGCTTTATTGGCAAAGCCAAGAGGCGTGCCTTGAATAATAGCGGTCCCACAATCCGGTCCCATCATTAATAGATCTTTGGAAATCGCGAATTCTTTGAGCTCAAGTTCCTCTTCGATTGCTACATTATCGCTGAACATCATGACGTTAAGGCCAAGTCGCAACGATTTCATCGCTTCAGCCGCCGCGTAATCACCCGGGCAAGAAATGAGAGCTAAATTTGATGAGCCGTGGCGATCGAGAGCTGTTTCCAGGCTTTTGAGTTTATCAAACTCTGCTGTCCCGTCGGCGCCTTCGGCGCTACCTTTGGCTTCAAGTTCACCTTTTGCAAAATTGAAAGCGTCTTCTAACACGGCGTCGTTTTCGCCTGCCGCGGCAATGACCAGATCGTTCGGGCCCGCACTTTCTTCAATTTTGAAACCAGCTTCACCGATCAGGACCAAATTGGCTGGTGTCGCCATATTAGCCGTCGCATGGTGAACGGCCGGCATGGCCTCCATCGCGCCGGCTATTCGCATTAGCGACACGGAATCTTTATAGGTATTTGGATGAATTTCAATGCGTTCGGGCATTTTGATTAATACTCAACTAAATTTTATGGATTGCTCAAAATTGAGGCCGATTTTCATTTTATTCTCTGTTTTGGTGCCTGCAAACACCAATAGGATTTAACGATAAAGGTATCGTAGAAATGAATTTGATCTCCCGGCGAGATTCAGGCTTTTATGGTCAAAATTAGAATTAAGCGCTGTTTTTATGAGTTGTGATATGATTCGCGATAGCTGCGCTCGTGGTAAAATATAATATTTTAAGGAACATTAGACAATGAGTGAGCAGGAAATTGGAGGTGATTATCGAGTGGGCATCGATACCGGTGGTACGTTCACTGATATCGTTCTCACCAACGCATCGACGGGCGATCTACAAGTCACAAAAGTTTCCAGTACACCTGAAAATCCAGCGATTGCCTTGGTCAAGGGAATTGATGAAATTTTGACCCGCAGCGAAGTTGCGGAAGATGATTTATCCGCTATTTGTCACGGCACAACTGTAGCTACCAATGCCTTGTTGCAGGGTCAGATCGATAATCTTGCTTTGGTGGTTACCAAAGGCTACCGACATATTTTGGAAGTGGCGCGCCAAGCGGTACCTGATGGATATGGCAATTCTTATTTCTGGGTTAAACCCGACCGAATTGTTCCCGTGCATAGGGTCTTTAAAGTCGACGAACGACTTGATTTTAAGGGCAATGTTCTTACTGAAATAGACGAAGAAAATGTCCGTGAAGTGGCCCGGCGATTAAAGCATTTTGGCCTTACCTCCGTTGGTGTTTGCTTGCTCCATTCTTATGCCAATCCAAATCATGAACGCCGTGTTCGCGAAATTTTGGTTGAGGAGATGCCGGAATTAATTATCTCCCTCTCGAGCGATGTCTGGCCGGAATACCGCGAATACGAACGCGCTATGACAACATTAGTAGATGCGTTTGTTAAGCCGCATATGCGCCGCTACTTGGCAAACATCGATGATCAGCTTCCAGAAAAACTTCAGGAAAAACCCTTTTTGGTCATGCAATCTTCTGGCGGTGTTTTAAGCTCTAAGCAGGTTGCCGATAAACCAATTGCAACGGCGTTGTCCGGACCGGCCGCTGGCGTAATTGGGGCAACCGAAATTGCCTCGCTGGCTGGCTTTAAAAATGTTGTGACTTTGGATGCCGGCGGTACCTCGACAGATATTTGTCTGGTGGAAAATGCTGATCCGCACATTACCACCGGTGCCTCTGTTGGGCCGTTTCCTGTGCGCTTGCCGATGATTGATATTCGGACGGTTGGAACCGGTGGCGGCTCGATCGCCTGGATTAGCCGGGAAGGTCAATTGCGGGTTGGGCCGATCAGTGCAGGTTCTTCGCCGGGTCCGATGTGTTATCCAAATGGCGGCGACCAGCCAACAATTACCGATGCAAATGTTGTGATGGGCCGCTTGCCGGCAGAATTGATCGGCGGTGGTATTCAATTGAACGTTGAGCGCGCCCGCGAAGGTATCGCCAAGCTCGGTGAGCAACTCAAACAAGATATCAGCGTTGAAGATTTGGCCGAAGGTATTATCGAAATTGCCAATTGGAGCCAAGCCAACCTTATTCGCCAGATGACCATTGAGCAGGGTATTGATCCACGTGAATTTGCTTTGTTGTCCTTTGGTGGCTCAGGTCCAGCGCAATCGCCAGCGGTGATGGATTTGCTTAATCTTGAAGCCTGTATCGTACCGCCAAACCCCGGCAATTTGTCGGCTTTTGGTTTGCTGATGGTTGATTATCGTTCAGATCATGTATTTACACGGGTGGTTGGTGAAGACGAGCTAAATATTGACGAAGCGCGCGAATTTTATGCGTCACTTGAAGAGGATGCCGCAAACGCCTTAGTAAAAGACGGTATTGAGCGTGAAAATATCACCTACTTACGCCAAGCAGATTTGCGTTACGCCGGGCAATCTACTGAGGTGCGGGTGACGGCACCCGGAGGGACCTTTGATGAAGTGGCGCTTGCCCAGCTCATTGAAAATTTCCATTTGTCGCATGAGCGGACCTATGGTTTTTGTTATCGCGACGAACAGAAAATCGAGATTGTAAATTTTGTCGTTTCAAGTTTCAGCACGGTGGCTAAGCCGACTTTGAACCCGCAAGAAAAAACTGGTAACGGCAAAGCACCCGAGCCAAAAACAACCCGTCAGGTCTATCTGGAAAAAGCCTATCACGACACACCCGTTTACGATCGCGCTGATTTGCAACCAGGTTCCAGCTTTGCCGGGCCTTTGGTCATTGAAGAATTTGGCTCAACGACAGTTGTTTTCCCGGGCCAAAAAGTTGATGTCGATGCGCATGGCATTTTAATCGTCAGATCTAACGGGGAGGGGAGTTAAACAATGGCCTTTACACCTGAACAACAAAAAGAAATCGCCGACCTCAAAGCTCGTGCTGAAACCGTCGATCCAATTGTTTTGCAAATTGTCGAAGGTAACTTGAACTCCATCGAAGCAGAAATTGAAGTTGCCGTAGAGCGTACAGCCAGAAGCCCGATGATCCGAGAAGCCCATGACTACCGGGTTGGCTTATTTGATCGCTTTGGTCGGAAACTGACAGGTCGTTCCTACTCGGCCATTCCGGATGCGGTTTATCGCGATTATCCGCCGGAAACCATGAAGCCGGGCGATGCTTATTTTATGAACGATACCTATGATACCGAAGGCTCAATCGGTCATTTGCCCGATATGTGTTCAACCGTTCCGGCTTTTCACAAGGATGATCTGGTAGCTTATATTCAGGTCTTTGGGCATCATGATGATATTGGCGGCAAGGTTCCAGGCTCGATGCCGGGCACCGCGCTCTCTGTTTATGAAGAAGGCCTGATGATCCCGCCGATCAAACTTTATGATCAAGGCGTGCGTAATGAAGAGGCTTTTAAGATCATTAAGCGCAATACCCGCGTGCCAAAAATGCTGGAGGCCGATGTCGATTCCGAAGTGCAGGCTGTGATCATGGGTGCCGTCCGGATGACAGAGCTGTTTGAACGTTTTGGCAAAGATACGGTCGAGGCTTGTTTTCAGGCGATCCTCGATAAAACCAAAAATATTTTCCTAGATGAGTTGCTGCCGAAAATTGAAAACGGCGAATATTATTGGGAAGACTATGTAGAGCATGATGCTTTCGAAGACCCATGCTTACATAAATTCGCCATGAAGTTAGTTAAAACAGATGAAAAAATTGTCATCGATTTTACCGGAACTGATCCTCAGGCCGTTGGACCGATCAACTGGGCGGCTGATTATGCGGAAGGTCGCTATCTGATTAAATGGATCGCACCGATTATGCGAAATCTTGCAGACTCGCCCGAACGCGCTGCTGAAATTCATATTAATGAAGGTGTGGTGGAGCTGTTTGAAATTATCTTCCCTCCTAAAGGCACGTTGATTACGCCTATTCGTCCGGCGGCGACAAATGCGCGGGCATTTTTGTTATTACGCTCACTTAGTTTATTTGCCGGTGTGCTCGCCCATGCTGTGAAAGGCAAGATACCTGCCGATCAGGAAACTATTCGCTACACCGGTTTTTATGGCTATGACAATGATGGCAATTATTTCTTGTCGCGGGAGGTTTTAGGCGGCGGCAGTGGCGGGCGCTATTATGCGGATGGCAGTGACGCCGTTCATATCGTGCCGAACTCACGAAACCAACCAGCCGAATTTACCGAAACGAAATTCCCAATGGTTGTCGAAAAACTGGCGTTATCGACCGATTCCGGTGGGGCAGGTGAATTCAGAGGCGGCCTTGGCTATGACAAGGATTATCGGACCCTCACCGATTGCTACACTCTTGTGTCAGCTGACCGCGTGCGACTTGGTTGCTATGGCGTCAATGGTGGTCGAGCAAGTAAGCCGTTCGGTGTGTTTGTTGACTCGCAAGGACGCAATGAGAAGCTTGGCGGATTGAAAGATGACGTGCCGTTGATCACTGATGAAGTTGTTAAGGTACGCACGACTGGCGGCGGCGGTTGGGGTAACCCTCTCGACCGCGATATCGAAGCTGTGCGCATGGATGTATGGCAAGAAAAAGTCAGCGAGCAAGCGGCTAAAGATATTTATGGCGTGGTTATTGAGAAATTTGAATTTGGCGAACCTTTTGTTGATATGGCGGCAACCAAAAAACAGCGCGCTGACCTGCGCAATGCTGAAAATGAAATAAATCCGATAATCGACCGAGGGCCTGGCCTTGAAGAGCTGAAAATGGCGAATAAGGACAGTGAAATGCCGGATCGTTTTGCTTAAATGATTCTCCGGTTTAGGTGCACCTTATGACTGATATGGTTTTTGGCTCAGCGCTCAATATCCGCGATCTGATTACTGCAAGGGAAGTTTCTGTTCTCGAAGTTATCGATGCTCATTTAGCAGCGATAGATGCTGGTAATTCATCCGTCAATTCAGTGGTGACGATATGTGCTGACCAAGCCCGCGATCAGGCAAAAGCGCTTGATGCAAAATTGGACGCCGGTTCCAATTTGGGCTCGCTTGCCGGTTTGCCGGTTGGTATCAAAGATACAACAGATACCGAAGGCGTGCGGACAACGTATGGCAGTAAACTATTTGAAAATCATGTTCCGACCGCAGATGCGGCCATTGTTGAGCGCATCAAACAGGCTGATGGCATTGTTATCGGTAAAACCAATACGCCGGAATTTGCCGCCGGGGCAAACACGGTAAACGCTGTTTTTGGTGCAACAAAAAACCCCTGGAATAATGAACTTACAGCAGGTGGCTCGACCGGTGGCGGCGCTGCCGGATTAGCCAGCGGTTTTTTTGCCCTGGCTGAAGGGACCGATTTAGGTGGCTCGCTTAGAATTCCAGCGGCCTTTTGTGGCGTCGTCGGCATTCGAACGACGCCCGGGCTCATACCCTATCTGCCGAACGGCGCCCCTTTTGATTTATTTGATGTTGAAGGCCCGATGGCGCGGACAGTGTCCGATCTGGCTTTGGCGCTGAGCGTTTATTCCGGCACTCATGCATTCTATGCGAATTCACCGCAAACGGGCCTTAGCCTTAATCAGGACATCTTTGCTGAGAATAAGGCACCAAAGTTGAAAATCGCCTTTGCCTCGGACATCGCCAAAGTTGGTACCGACCCTGATGTTCTGGAGATCTGTAGAGCGGCAGCAGATAAATTGAAGGCATTAGGTCATACAGTTGAAGAGATCGATTTGGACCTATCTGCCGGCCGAGAAGCCTTTACGACATTGCGCGCGCAATGGATGGTCAACAAACATTTTGATAAATTGGATCAATTATCCAAGCTTAACGAAAATCTGGCCGGCAATATTGAAAAAGGTTTGGGCCAAACACCGTTGGAGCTGGCTGGCGCTGAGGCGGACCGGGAAAAAGTCTGGACGGAAATGGCAACAACGCTTGATCAATATGATGTCGTGTTAACGCCTGTCTCTTCGGTCAATCCATTCCCGGTTGAGCAAAATTATCCCGAAACCATCAATGGAAAGCCAATGGCGAGCTATATCGATTGGATCGCCTCGACCTTTATCATTTCTTTGATCGGCTTACCTGCCGTGTCAGTTCCCGCAGGTCTTTCCGCGGGCGGTCTGCCGGTTGGCATGCAGGTTATCGGCGGGCGCTACAGCGAGGCTACATTGCTACAACTCGCGCATCAAATTCAGCTTCAAAATGACATTGGCCTGCCACTTTCCTAGGCAAATAACTGCTTGATTGATGTTCCAATTTCAGTGGAATTATCTGCGTAGTGTGCGGTTAATAAACCTATCAAAACACCAAAAGCCCCGGCCAATCCGGAACTCTCTCCGATTGCCAGATTTTCGGCCACGGCTTTTTCAATATCTTTGCTTTGGCCGCTCTGCAGACTTTCAATTAAATTTAAGATTGCCGCGCTGAAATATCCCTGGCTAGCCTCTGATAACGCCGCGAAGCTGATGTCATTGGTGGCGTTGGCATCTAGTTGAGGGGCTAGATTGTTCGCCCTGGCATGATTGCTGGCTATGAATCCGACAATAAAATCGTCACCGGCGGGCGTTAGACCGGGGCCCCGGCCAAAATAAGATGTGAGGATATCTTGAGCGTCGTCAGCCGATAGCAAACTTATTAGGCTGTCTTCGGTAAAGATCGGTGCGATGCCGCTGATCAATTCTGCCAGAGGTGCATTTTCCAATAAATACCGCCAGGCTAACCAAATTGTGGTGAGAGAAACTGGAGTGGTCTGGGTAATTTGTGCGTTGGATGTTGGGGCGTCCCGAAGGTCGAGCTGTAACCCAGATTTGCCAATTCGGAGTATTTCCGCACGGCAGCCAAAACGCTCGCCCACAGCTATATTCTCCTCAAAGGAAAAGTGCGCCGGTAGTTCTGTGCGTATACCACTCGGTAATTCAGGAACATCCGGGCGTGTCACAGTGTAAAGCAACCCGCTATTCGTTTGAAGATTAGCCGTGCGCTCAAAAGTGCTGTGAACAGCTCCGCTGCAATTGCGGTCAATAAGAGGTCCGACAGATCGCACTTTATATAAAATAGGCAGGTTTCCTTCGATAGCAGGTGTTTCTTTAACGCATTTTAAAAGCTACTGTAGGCCGGTGATTAGCACGCTGCAATTAGTTCCCTTTAACAATTTTGGTTTTATAGAGCGATGGATTTTCGAAAACTCAGATATGCCTTGGCGGTCGCTAAAGATCGCAGCTTTACCCGGGCGGCTGAGCGTATTCATATTTCGCAATCTGCGATTAGTGAGCAGGTCCGTTTGCTTGAAGATGAAATAGGATTTTCGATCTTTAATCGAACCAGCCGGGGAATTCAATTAACCGATCGAGGGCGTTCGTTTTTGCATGAAGCAGAGCGCGTTTATAATGAATTGCTGGGGTTATCGGATACGGCCCGTACGCTTCACGGTAGCGGCGAATCTTTTGTTTTGGGCATTGGCTCGGGTTTGGCCCATCTGATTGTACCCCAAGCACTGGCTGGGTTTTCTGAGAAATTTCCGCGTGTCAGATTAGAGGTGAAAATTTCTCCGACCAGACGCGTTTATGACCAATTGCATGATGAGCGGATTGATGCCGGAATTGCGGTTGAGAGTGAGCCGGAAAAATTACCGGCAGGTATTGTTCAGCAACGCGTGTTCGAATCTGAGATGGTTTTGTTATTACCCGCTGGTCATGAGTTTGCTAAAGATAAAGAGCCAATAGAGTTGGAGAAACTGACGAATACGCCGTTGATTATGAACGAACTCAGCGTTGGTTATGGGTTAATTGTTCAATCCATGTTCGATGTGATTGGCGCGCGCCCCAACATTGTCGGTATCGCGGATAATATCGATACCATGAGAGTGATGGTCGAAAACGGTCTTGGTATGGCGATTTTACCCGAGGCGTGCGTCGAACCTCAGCAAAAAAATTCCCAAATAATGGTAAGACGATTGTCTTCCACAAAAAAAATTGCGTTTTGTCTGCTAAGGCGTCAGCGCGTCATGCCGAAAAACCGGGAACTGCATTATGCTTTCTTCGCTAATGCCCTGGAAATAGAGGATAAATAGAGCCAAAGTCGAAAAGGCCTATTTTTTATACCGGTATCTTGTTTTCCGATGGCGTTATCGGAATTCTGATTTTGAAGAATCCCCCTAAATTCTGCATTCTAATAGCCGACTATGGTTATGTTGATAATGCGTGGTACTCTGTGCACAAGAAATTACGTTTAGGGGCAAAATCAACCCTTTATCTACATTCACAAACTAGGAAGGTTTCAAATTATGTCTAAAAATATTTCTAAATATTTAGGTCTGGCGACAACAGCCGTTGCTGCTGTGACAATGATGGTTGCGGCAAGCAACCCTGCTGATGCGGCCGATAAGGTTCGTGTTGGTGTTTTCCCCGTTAGTTCTGCTTTGCCTTACTTCGTGGCGAAAGAGCGCGGCTATTTCAAAGAGAAAAATATCGAAACAACGGCGACCCGCCTGATGGGTGGACCCGCTCTGGTCGGCGCTATGATCGGCAAGCAAATCGATGCGGCCGCCAATTTGGTGACCATCGAAGGTATGAACGCTAATTTGAAGAAGCCGGGCGTTGCAATGTATATCGCAATTAACGGCCAGAATAAAAAATGGCAAATGGAGCAATTTGTTGTGCGTTCCGGCCATCCTGCGAAGAAAATTAGTGATCTTAAAGGCGCTAAAATTCTATCTGCTCCTGGACCGGCGAATATGTCAATGGCGCGGGCTGTTTTGGCGGCCAATGGTTTAAAGCCAGGTGACTATCAATTGGATCAGCTGGCGATGCCGCAACATGTGGGTGCATTGAAAGCAGGCACGTTTGATGCGGGTTATACGCTAGAGCCAAATGGCATGGTTGCTGTTGGCTTGGGGGCGGTTCGCCGGCTCGAAACGGGTGTGATCTCTGCCTATATCTTGCGCGATAATGCTGCCAACGCTTATGCAGCGGGCGGTGCGTTAACCTCTGATTTCATCAACAGCCGTCCCGATGTCGCAAAACGTTACGCGGCAGCCTGGGCAAAAGCGATCCATGATATCAAAACAGATACAGCTGGTGTGCGTAAGCATCTGATTAAAAACACCTTCACCTCACCAAAAGTGGCGCCGACCATCCCAATGGTGAATTACACTATGGTGAAAGATCTGACACCTAAAAACATCAAAAACTTCCAGGCATTTATCGCTTTTGCTCATAAAGCAAAAGTGCTGAAAGCTAATGTTGATGTGACTAAATATTTGAAAAAATACTAAGTCGTTAGTTTAGATAAAATTTAAAGCGGGTATCGGAAATGCAGCAATCAGTAACAACGGCGGAGACAAGTGCCACCACTTTATCAACGGAGGGCAATTCGCTGGCTCACGTTACAATTAGAGGATTGTCTAAACGGTTCGGCTCTGCTGTGATCTATGACAATTTCGATTTTGACATTCCGAGGAACAAATTCACTTCTGTGTTTGGGCCAAACGGCTGTGGTAAATCGACATTGATCAATATGATCGCAGAATTGCTGCCGTGTGATGCAGGAGAGATATTGATTGACGGCAAAAAAGTTCGCGACGTGCGTTTTGGATATGTGTTCCAAAACTATCGCGAGGCTTTATTTCCGTGGTTGCGATCAATCGACAATATCCGATACCCGCTTAAATTTATGAACTTGAGTAAAGCCGAACAACGCGCACGCGTTGACAAACTTGTTGAGTATTTCGGTGTCAAAATTGACTTAACTAAATATCCCTATCAATTATCCGGCGGCCAGCAGCAACTGGTCTCAATCATGCGCTCGCTTGTGGTTGAGCCGGAGATTTTGTTTTTGGATGAGCCTTTCTCTGCGCTTGATTATGAAATGACATTATTCATGCGCGATCAACTGCAAAAAGTGTTTATGGAAACAGAAACCACGATGGTTCTGGTTTCCCATGATCTCGAAGAAGCAATTTATCTCGCCGATCATATTCTTCTGCTTTCACGCGGTCCCGCAGAGGTTGCTGATTTTGTGCCGTTCGACCTTGCGCGTCCTCGGCATGCCGAATCTGTTACCGAGGCATCCTTTGTTTCAACCAAGGCACATTGCCTTGAAATATTTCAACGCGAAGTCCGTAAAGGGTAGAGGTTTATCACATGTCACGTATCGTCCCTTTTTACGGTGTTATTGGTCTAATTATTTTTTGGTATATTGGCGTTTGGGTTGAAATCGTTGATCCAGTTCTTCTGCCAACGCCTACCCAATCTGCGATGGCGATCTGGAATGGCATGACAGATGGCGGCTTGCTATCCGATTTTCTACGCACTGTAGAGCGAACAACTTATTCGATATTGATAGCAGCCGTAATCGCGATCCCTTTAGGCATATTCTTAGGGTCATCTGAAAAGCTCTACCGCTCTGTTGAATTCGTTATTGATTTTTTCCGTTCCACACCAGCTTCTGCAGTGTTTCCATTGTTCTTGGTTATATTTGGTGTCGGTGATCAAACCAAAATCTTTGTTGCCAGTTTTGGTGCGGCATTGGTTATTTTGTTCAATGTTTCTTACGGCGTAATGAACGCACGTAAAACAAGGTTGCTGGCAGCCAAGGTGATGGGGGCCTCAAAATTTCGTGTGCTGACAGATGTTATGCTGTTGGAATCTCTCCCGCAGACCTTCATCGGTCTCCGCAATGGGGTAAGCTTGGCGCTGGTTATCGTTATTGTGGCCGAGATGTTTATCGGCTCCGTTGACGGCTTGGGCCATCGTATCATTGATGCGCAGATGCTCTTTGAGATGCCAGATATGTATGCCGCCATTTTTGTTGCCGGCGCGCTTGGTTATGGATTTAATCTACTGTTTCTGACAATTGAACAGCGCTTTGTGCATTGGTCTGGAAAATAAAGACATTTATTATGAGTTCGACTATCAAGGGTGGCATGATGGCCGCCCTTTTTAGCTATGTGAGAAAGGTTTGAAGATGGATAAGGGGTTATTTGTGGAAATTGAAGCGGTTGCCCGGCAACACGCCTCGAAGCCGCTTATCCAATTTACCGATGGCGAGGAACTGACCTACCAAGACATCATTGGAAAGGCCGCCTTGTTTTCCGCCGCCCTGGCGAAGTTCGGAGCGACACCGGGTGACCGTATTGCAATCCAGGTCGAAAAATCCGTTGATATGGTTGTGCTTTACCTCGCTTGCTTGCGCAGCGGCCTTATTTATCTGCCCATGAATATGGCCTATCAGGAATCAGAAGTAGCCTATCTATTAAGCGATGCAGAACCCGTCGTCTTTATCTGTGACCCAAGCTTGGAAGCGCAGGCGAATAGCATTTTAGGCGAGGGGGCTGATTTTAAAATTGTTACTTTGTCTGATCAGGAAGATGGTAGCTTCTATGAATTCGTCGACAGCCGAGGCGACCTGCCTCCCATCGCAACTTGCGAGGCCGATGACGTAGCGGCAATATTGTACACTTCCGGCACGACAGGTCAGCCGAAAGGAGCGATGCTTACGCATATGAATCTCGGCTCCAACGCTAAAGTCTTGGTTGATGCCTGGGGCTTTTCCGAGCAAGACGTATTGTTGCATGTCCTGCC
Source organism: uncultured Rhodospirillaceae bacterium (assembly GCA_964566055.1). GTDB lineage: Bacteria > Pseudomonadota > Alphaproteobacteria > Rhodospirillales > UBA2165 > TMED23. Next base: position 15,844 of record CAZMHI010000030.1, on the reverse strand, counting down.
CATTTTTCATGCCCATGGCATGTTTGTTGCGATTAATACAATCTTGATGTCAGGTGCTTCAATGGTTTGGATGGCTAAATTTGATCCGGATGTTGCGATCGAGCAATTGCCCAAAACCAGTGTATTGATGGGTGTCCCGACGATCTATGGAAGATTGCTGGGTCACGCTGGCTTTGCGTCGGCCGCTCGAGCCAGTAATATGCGGCTGTTTATTTCCGGCTCAGCCCCCCTGCTGGCCGAAAACTGGCACCGGTTTTATGAAGATACCGGCTTTCCGATTCTAGAGCGCTATGGCATGACTGAAATTCTGATGCATACCTCTAACCCGCTCAATGGCGACCGCCGCGCTGGTACTGTCGGCCCAACTTTGCCGGGATGTGAGTTGCGGGTTGTTGGCGCGGATGGCGAAGCATTACCGGTTAATGAAATCGGTGAAATGGGAGTTAAGGGCCCCAATGTGTTTAAGGGCTATTGGCGCAATCCAGAAAAAACGGCTGAGGAATTTACACCAGATGGCTGGTTGAAAACCGGTGATCTTGGTTTAGTGGATGAGCAGGGCTACATCCATATTACCGGACGCGCAAAAGATTTAATCATCACTGGCGGCTACAATGTCTATCCAAAAGAAGTAGAACTCGAGATAGACAAGATTGATGGGATTGAAGAATCTGCAGTTTTTGGTGTTCCGCATTCTGATTTTGGTGAAGGCGTAACCGCGGCCGTTGTTTTAGCGGCGGGGAAAGAAATATCTGAACAGGTGATTTTGTCCGCAATCGAAGATAAATTGGCCAAATTTAAACAGCCAAAATCTATCGTTTATGTATCTGAGCTGCCACGAAATGCACTTGGAAAAATTCAAAAAAATAGTTTACGAGATCGTTACGCAGACCTTTATAACTAGATCTTCAGCAAGGGATTCCAGTTAAGATTATGTCGAATTCGGATAATCCAGGCATTAAAGATTGGCAAGCGGCAGCGGCCAAAGAAGGAGGCGGTACCGTCTCTTCTCAAAGCATTGACGGCTTGGACGTAAAATCTCTCTACACCGCTGAGGATTTGGCGTCGTTAAGTCATATGGATAGCTTGCCGGGATTGGCGCCTTTCGTTCGGGGTCCCAGGGCAACGATGTATACGGGGCGACCTTGGACCATTCGCCAATATGCCGGGTTCTCGACAGCGCAAGAATCTAATCAGTTTTATAAGAAAAACCTTGCTGGAGGCCAAAAAGGCCTATCTGTCGCCTTTGATCTTGCCACGCATCGGGGCTACGATTCTGATCATCCGCGTGTTCAAGGTGACGTCGGCAAGGCCGGTGTGGCAATTGACACGGTTGAGGATATGAAAGCTCTGTTTGATGGTATTCCATTAGATCAAATGTCGGTTTCCATGACCATGAACGGTGCGGTTTTACCAGTACTTGCTAGCTTCATTGTCGCCGCTGAGGAGCAAGGCGTCTCGCCGGAGAAACTGTCGGGCACGATCCAAAACGATATCTTAAAAGAATTTATTGTCCGCAATACCTATATCTATCCCCCCGAGCAATCGATGCGGATTGTCGCTGATATCATAGAATTTACGGCAAAAAATATGCCGAAGTTCAATTCAGTATCAATTAGTGGCTATCATTTTCAAGAAGCTGGAGCGACACCCTTGCAGGAAATGGCGCTGACAATTGCCGATGGTTTGGAATATGTGCGCGCCGCACTTTCCAAAGGTCTTGATGTCGATGATTTCGCGCCGCGGCTATCGTTCTTTTTTGGTATTGGTATGAATTTCTTTATGGAAATTGCCAAGCTCAGGGCAGCACGGTTTCTTTGGTGTGAATATATGGAAAAACTTTTCGAACCAAAAGATGCGCGCTCGACCATGCTGCGGACCCACTGCCAGACTTCCGGTGTCTCCCTGACTGAGCAAGACCCTTTCAATAATGTTATTCGCACTACGATAGAAGCAATGGCGGCAACCCTCGGCGGGACGCAATCCTTGCATACTAATTCTTTGGATGAAGCAATTGCCTTACCAACTGATTTCTCCGCCCGCATTGCCCGCAACACGCAGCTCATATTGCAAAACGAGACCCATATGACAGCGACGGTCGATCCGTTGGCAGGTTCCTATTATTTGGAAAATTTGACGGCTTCTTTAATTGAGGAGGGCCGGAAGATTATCGATCAGATTGAAGATGTTGGTGGGATGATTGAGGCCATTGATCAGGGTTTGCCCAAGCGCTGGATAGAGGAATCCGCAACGCGTCGCCAGGCAGGTGTTGACCGTGGTAATGATGTTATCGTCGGTGTCAATAAATTTGAGACGACCGAGCCTTCGGACGTCGATATTCTTGAGATCAATAATAAGAAAGTTCGCGACCAACAGATATCAAGCCTTGATAAAATTCGTAAGAATCGTGATCAGCAAAAATGTGACGCTGCCTTACAGCATCTGACGCAGTGTGCAAAATCGGAAGGTGATAACTTGCTGGAGGCTTCTATTGATGCAATGCGCCAACGCGCCAGTATTGGCGAAGTTACTGACGCGATCGCTAAAGCTTTTAATCGCCATGCCGTTACTGCGACACCGGTCACCGGGATTTATTCCGCTATTAGGAAAACCGATGCCGCTTTCACTGAGGCTGAGCAATCCGTTGATGATCTAGCAAAAAATGGCGGCGCTCCCCGAATACTCATTTCTAATATTGGCCAGGACGGCCATGATCGTGGTTCTCACATAGTGGCCTCCATCTTGTCTGATTTAAATTGGCAGGTGGTACTTGGCCCGAGCTTTCAAACACCTGGAGAAATTGCTGAACAGGCGATTTCAGAGGATGTTGAAATGATTGGCGTGTCGACGCTGGTCGCCGGTCATAAAACCTTGGTACCTGAATTGATCAACCATCTTTTGGAACGTGGCCGCGAAGATATCCTCGTTGTGGTTGGTGGCGTTATACCGGGCCGGGATCATGACTTTTTACTTGATGCAGGTGTTTCAAAAATTTTCACTCCCGGATCTGAAGGCACCCAGATCGCTTTATCGCTAAGTGATTTGATTTCTGACCGCCGACATCGTTTACATAATCAGTGATGGCTGTGTCAGATTAAAATCGGTTTTGACGGTTATGCACTAAATTCGTAAGTTTCTCGGATGAAAAATTCCAATCCCTTCCGCTATTTTAAAACATCACCCGAGATTATCCGCCTGGCTGTGATGATGTACGTTCGGTTTCCGCTTTCGCTTCGTAATGTCGAAGATCTGCTCCATGAGCGAGGGGTAGATATTTGCTGGACGTACTGAAAGAGTAGTTTAATTTTTTGGAATATTGCCTTTTTTAAGTGGGGGTGCATCATCTAAAGTAACCAGATGAGCACCTAGAAACTTCGAGAATTGAATGACCGATACTAAGCCGCTTATCAAAGTCCTCAAAAAATACGAACTTTCATCTCCACCGCATATGATGATGATTGTAAATTCCATAGCCGAGGATTATCGACGCGACGTTAAAACTTGGTCAAACTCCCACCGTATTACGGATGTCATTAGTGATCTTCAAGATATAGCCCTTGCCGCCAATAGGCTTGGAGTAGTTCTCAGAGACCTCCACCCCCAAACCTTTCAAGCTATGGGCGGCGATTGGCGCCTTCCCGGGCAGCTTTCTCCGATGGATTTGGACAAAGTAATCGAACATTCCGTTTTGGACGATTTGTCCACGGAAAATAAAGACCGGGAGAGTGCTGGAATAATGAAGAACATTTTTGATTTGGCCAAACTCGCGTCAACAGCGAAAGATGAGCTTAAGGGCACTTGGAAATTTCGCCGCGAAGACGGCAAACTTGATGCAGGAGGGAACGAAATCATCGCGTCCATGACCCGTGACCACCCGAAATTAGTACTGGCAAGAAGTTGCCGGCAAATCCTCATCAAGGAGTTTAAAGCGAAAATTACCGGCCACCAGAACGGTCTGTTTTATGATTTCTTTGCGGCAGTTTTTGAATACGCAAGTGGCCAGGACCCAGAGTCCAAAGGCGCCGGATTAGAGCGTTACGTAAAGCAAGTCATCAAGGAGAGCCGCCAGCGGCCATAACGACACTCCGTGTGCACCGGCCCGTAAGCGCATCGTCAAAAATTCGCAAAAGCCAATCCATTGTTTCGCCTGAAGTTCCCTTCAGGGATTCCACCCCCCTAATTTCTATCAGGTAGAATCCCTGAATGCACTAGCAACGTGTGCGCATAATAGAATTATGCAAGAGCACACAACCAAACCCGATCCTCAAGCGACCGACAGTATGGATATTGTCAATCGGCACCTCGTAGAGCTGGCCCGCCTCCTTGCTCGCCAGGTCGCCCGCTCGCATTTATCTGACTATCGATGCGAACCAACCATGGAGTCAAATCCCAGAGACACCAAAACAGACCGTGGAGAAATCCATGACTGATGCCTCCCGTCTAACATCGGCAACCTGTTCCCGCCAAGAAGCCGCCCAATACCTCGGCGTTTCTTGCCGCACTTTTGACCGCATCCAGAAAGCCAAAGCCATCGCCTATGTGATGGTGGGTCTGCGCCGACGTTATTTGCAGTCGGATCTAGATCAGTACCTACAAGCCAATAGGAGCATATGACGTGCTTTGCCTGTGTTTATACATAAATGACAAAGTTTTTATAAGTATTAGTGAAAGTATAATGCATGTTATTTTGGTCATTGGTGGCATATTACTTTCACTATTACTTACTTTTGTCTTGCTTTGTCTTCACGAGTCGCTATATGTCTATTTAAGGAGATCACGATGAATAAAATGAGTGTTTTAGAAAACGCCTTTGCAGATGCGGCCATCCCGTCCTTTGAGTTTGTGCGGGACCAGATCGCTGCCGATTATGATATCCCACATCAGTCGCGCATGGATATGGTCTCAGCGATCAATCGATTGGCGCTTTGGTTTGAAAGACCTCTCTCGATGATCCCGGCCAATGCCGCGTTTTTGCGTCAATTGTTTAAAGACTTCCACCCGGCACAGGTGGGGGCGACGGAGCGCCGAGTGCAGAACGTGCGGTCATTATTATTGAAGGCTCTGCGGACAGCTGGACTGAATACCAACTTGGCACCTTACCAGACGCCTATGTCTGAAACTTGGCAGGCTTTGTATGATGACCTGCCGGGTCGTTATGAAAAGACGGCTTTATCCAGGTTTATGCGCTATTGCTCCAAGCAAGGGATATTGCCTGGTGAGGTGGATGACGACGTATCTGCTGCCTACCTGGAGGCCTTAGAACAAGAAAGCTTGGTTAAATATCCCCGGCGGGATCATCAGACGGTCTGTCGTCTGTGGAACAAATTGGTTGGTTCCGCTGATAACTGGCCTGAAACCTTACTGACCGTGCCCAATTATGAAGACCGCCTTTATGCCATTGATGATGATCTTATCCATCCCGATCTGCATGAAGCAATCAAGGGATATGAGCACTTCCTGACGGGGAGCGAACTCTTCGGCGGCCTCGCCAAACCCTTCCGCCCCGCCAGCATCAAAGCGGCATCGGGTAATATCAGGCGTTACCTCTCTGCTTTGCATCTTAGCGGCTTTGATGTTTACGCCCTTCGGAACCTCAGTGACATGGTGGCGTTCGACGTTTTTAAATTGGCCATGGAATGGTTTTGGAAGCGCAATGGCAAAAGGACCTCGAAACATATCGGCGAGGTTGCCTGGACGATACGCTGCATTGCCGTCAAACATTTAGAATGTGATGCAGAAACCCAAGAAGACTACCGAAAAGCCATTGAGACCTTGCGGGTGCAGCAAACTGGTCTGAGTGAGAAAAACACTGCCACTTTGGCCCAGTTTGATGATCCAAAGGTGGTATCTCGGCTACTAAACTATCCTGACCAACTCTTCGATAAAGCTACCAAAGCCACGGGCCAGAAGGCTCATCTTTTAGCTCAAGCTGGTGCAGCAGCTTTGATTTTGATGTTTGCACCCATACGCATTGAAAACCTGAACAACTTGAGGATCGATGAAAATCTCAATTGGATTGATGGTCGGCTTCATATCAATGTCCCTGGCCATGAGGTCAAAAACGGTATGGAGTTAAACTATATTCTGCCCAAAGGACCTTCCAACAAGATCCGGGATTACATTGATCACTACCGGTCTTTATTCCAGCCCGAGACCAACCCCTATCTCTTCCCGGGGCGCAAAGGGCCCAAAGATCAGTCTGCGTTGCGGCGGCAAATTACCAGCACCCTTTTTAAACATACCGGCATTAAATTGACGCCTCACCAGTTCCGGCACGTTGCAGCCAAGCTGTTGCTCGATGCCAGGCCCGGTCATTATGAAGTTGTTCGCAAGCTGCTCGGTCATAAAAACCTCAGCACTGTCTATGAAAGTTATTCCGGCGCTGAGACCCAGGCGGCGATTGATCTTTATGACGAGGTCATCTTGGACCGCAAGCAGGGTCGGTCCGGCAAAGAGAATACAAAAGATAGCAAACCTCATCTCGATTGCTTTAATCCTTTTATGAAGGGAGCCCGATGATGGTTAAAGAACGCATCACACTTTACCCAACCGAGTGGCCGGAGACCGATCAGCGCCTCTGGCAAGCCGCGAATAGTAGAGGTGGGTTCCTGGAGCCCGATGGCAAAGCAGCCCATTGGAAAGACAAAACCCGCAAAGGTGTCGTCAAACGCTATGGCTTATGGCTGGGTTATTTGAACAAAACCGATCAGCTTGACCCAGACCTCTCACCATCAGAGCGCATCAATGAAAAAACTCTCTCTGGTTATGTTGCCTGGCTAGAAACCAAGGGCAACGCCTCAACCACGATTGCCTCAGCTGTGCGAGATCTGGTTGAAGCCCTCCGGGTTATGGAACCGAGGGCGGATATCAGCTTGCTCAGAGAACTCAACATTACTCTGCATGCTCGCCAAGAACCCACCCGGGCCAAACATAACCGGATTATTCATCCAGATAAAATCCTCACCGGTTCCTTGGCATATTTAGACAAACTCCCTGACATGGCCTTGCCGCCCAAAACTTCACGCGCTGGTAAATATCGGGATGGTTTGGCTATTGCCTTTTTGGCCTGCCGGCCGATCAGGCTGGAGAACCTAACCGAGACAACACTCGGTCAGCACCTGATCCAAGATGGCGGGCGCTGGTATTGTCAATATGCGGCCCATGAGATGAAAGACCATCTCCCTCTCGACTTCTCTCTACCTGAACGTCTCATCCCCTATCTTGAGACCTATCTAAATATTTACCGGCCAATACTGTTAAAAAGGAATAACTTCTCCGATCTTTGGATCTCAACGCGAGGAACGCCGATGAGCGAACAATCAATTTATTGGAATACCTGCCAACTCACAGAAGAGTTGTTCGGCCAGCCTATCAACCCGCATCTCTTCCGAGACTGCGCAGCCTCTGCCTTGGCCACGGATGACCCGGAACACATCTTGGCCATCGCCCGCATTTTGGGACACAACTCCATCGCGACCACGACAAAACATTATAATCAGTCTCAGATGACCGCAGCCGCAGAAATGTTCCATGATGTTCTGGCAGATCTTCGGAACGCAGAAACCAAACAACATTGGAGCGATATGTAACATGACAAAAGCCGCTATCTACGCCCGATATAGCAGTGACAATCAAAGCGAGGCCTCGATTGAAGATCAAGTCCACAATTGTCGGGTGCGGATTGAGTCCGAAGGCTGGGGGGTAGTCGAGACATATGCAGACACAGCCATTAGCGGGGCAACTCTTCTTCGTCCGGGGTATCAAAAAATGCTCGAAGATGCCCGCAGCGGGGTATTTACCATCTTGCTTGCAGAAGCCTTGGATCGATTGAGCCGGGACCAAGAAGATGTGGCTGGTCTCTATAAGCAACTCTCCTTCGCCGGCATCAAGATCATTACCTTGGCCGAGGGCGAGATCACTGAACTTCATGTCGGCCTAAAGGGCACGATGAATGCGCTCTTCTTGAAAGACCTAGCCCAGAAAACTCATCGGGGTCTAGCGGGACGGGCGCGGGATGGCAAATCGGCCGGGGGTAAATCTTATGGCTACGATGTAATCCGTGAATATGATGAACAAGGTGAGCCCATCCGCGGTAAGCGGAAGATAAATAGCGGTGAGGTACAAATCATTGGCCGCATCTTTGATCAGTATCTTGCCGGTAAATCCCCTCGTTCTATTGCCATTGCCCTCAACAAGGAAGGTATCCCAGGTCCATCTGATAAAGGTTGGACCGCCTCGACCATCATCGGCAACCGCAAACGGGGTACCGGCATTCTCAACAACCAGCTTTATATCGGTAAACAAGTCTGGAACCGCCTTACCTATCGGCGGGATCCTCAAACCAGAAAACGAGTCTCTCAAATAAACTCTTCCGATCAGTGGATCGTCTCAGAAATCCCAGAACTTCGGGTCATCACTGATGACCAATGGGATCAAGCCCAAGAGCAGCAAAAGCAGAGATCACGGGATACTCGCCCTATAAATGAGAATGTTCCTGATTGGCGACATCGTCGCCCCAAGCATCTGTTCTCAGGACTGATTAAATGCGCATCATGTGGCGGCGGCATGTCATTGGTCAGTCGTATTTATTATGGCTGTGCTGCCAGTCGCAACAAAGGCACCTGTGATAATCGCCATACTTTGAGATTGGACCGGCTGGAAGAAGCTGTTCTCAGAGGCATACAAGAAAGCCTTCTGACACCTGAACTTACAGCTGAGTTTGTTCGGGAATACACCAAAGAGACCAACCGCCTATTGGCAGAGCGCTCCGGTATCCAAGTTCAAACACAAGCCCGCCTTAAAACGCTCGATACACAAATAGAAAATATTGTCGAAGCGGTCGCGTCCGGAAAATCCAGCCAAGCATTGCTTGATCGCCTAGAAACCTTGGAGACAGAAAAACAAACCCTCGATGATCAAGCAGCAGAACCAACACCTAACACCGTGCGCCTTCATCCCAACATAGCTGATCACTATGGGGAATTAGTTGCTGATCTCCGGACAGCCCTCAATCATGAAGATGATCGTGATCATGCAGCATCGATCATCAGGACCCTCATCGATGAAATCCGCCTTCATCCGATCGACGGGAAAATCCAAATCGAACTGGTCGGTGATATAGCCACCCTCGTTGGCTTCGCGGAAGCCAATGCAACCAACAAAAAACGGCCCGGATCAAATAATGATCCGAGCCGTACGAAATGGTTGGTTGCGGGGGTAGGATTTGAACCTACGACCTTCAGGTTATGAGTGAGGAGAACATAACAAGATTTCCGGCCTAATTCTGCCCTTATTTATAAGATAAACATAAGGTTTATATTGCCTTTAGGGCAAACTAGTATTACATAAGATAACATACATTTTCACCGAATTACAGACCCCAAAGTAGCAATTACGCGGCAATTAATTATGGCTCTTACAGATCGATCTCTTAGAAACGCCAAACCAAAAGACACCGTATATCGGATACGAGACGTAAATTCGATGGCGAGGGGTTTCGGTGTGACCGTCGCTCCTGCGGGAAGTAAGACCTTTTTCTTGAGCTACACGTCCCCGACTACGGGCAAACGCACCCAAATAAACTTAGGTCGATACCCCGGTACCAGCCTTAAAGATGCTCGCGAGAAAGCCCGGTTGCTTAGAGATAAACTCGCCATTGGCATAGACCCTAAGACCGAAATTGAAGCCAAACAAAATGAGGTTAGAGAACTGGCTAACCGCCCTACGGTAGAGGCCCTTTTCGATGCCTATATCTCTGACCTTGAGTTGGACAACAAGCGTTCAGCTCCGGAAGTTCGACGCATATATAACAAGCACATCCAAGAACTCATTGGTGAAAAAGTAGCCGCCGAAATCAGCACCGATGAAATTCTTGATGTACTCACACCAATAGTACAGCGAGGATCATTGGTACATGCAGACAACGTTCGAGCTTATCTGAGAGCAGCATTTGAGTTCGGCATCCACGCTCCAATGGAAACTCGATGGCGAGGGCGATTACCCCGGTTCAATCTAGCTCTAAATCCAGTAGCTAATACCAAAAAGGCCATGCGCCGAAAGCCAGTAGGCAAGAGAGCTTTATCTGCGGAAGAGGTTGGACAGATTTGGCATAAAAAGGGGATGTCCCTCCCCTCTCGACTTGCGCTGATGCTCCTGATCGCCACAGGGCAACGCGTTGAAGAAGTTCTCCAAGCCGGTTGGCAAGAGTTCAATTTGAAGGATCGGGTGTGGACGATCCCGGCGGAACGTCGCAAAAACCGCCACGCCGTAACGGAACCTCATATAGTCCCGCTGACTGATTTTCATGTTGGGCTATTGGAGCAAGTGCGCGAGGCAACAAATCATTCGGACTGGTTGTTCCCACATCAAGATCAAAAACAACCACGCAATGCCGACGCGTTATACCAAGCGACGAATAGATTTTGCCAAAGCAATGAGATAGAACCGTTCGCACCCCGCGATTGCCGACGAACTTTCAAGACCCTCGCCGGGTCTATCGGCATTGATCTGGAATTGCGAAATAGGCTTCAGGGCCACGCTATGACAGATGTGGGTAGTATCCACTATGATCGCTGGGACTACATGCCGCAGAAATTGGAAGCGATGAAAATTTGGACAGGTTGGTTATCATCACTGGTGGATAACGACTAGCTTTAATGCAATCCACTTACTCGCAAGGCAAAGGGTCTTAATAATAAAGGGAACAGTGGAGAAATGAACGAAAATCCCAAAATGACAATCTCCGAGGTATTATTTCGAATTGATCAAAACGAAAAACGATTTTTGAGCTATGCCACCGACCACGCCAAGGGCGTCAGTTTTGTTAAAGCTGTAAAGGGCGCTTGTGAGATTTACTTATCGCTCGACGATCAAGTTGAAATTAAAAGAGAGATCAATAACTTAGCCAAAGCCATTCACAGTAGGCCAATGGATGTTCCGAATATCCTCACTCAAATATCGCCCGGTGCCCAAGAGTTAATTTATAATTACGGGGGATTATCAAGTAATAAAGTGTTTACCGCGCATAAAATCAGTGCGGAGGCCCTAAAGAGATTAAAAGCCGCTATTACGTTCTCGGAACAAATTCAGCCGGATACGGGGCGCAAAAAGGTGCGTACAATCGTCAAAACGAAAATGGGCCGACCGGGAAATATTCGGGAGGCCATTCTAGTATCCTATCTCGCCACGGCATTCGCTGTTGCAACCGACCGTCCAAGTGGACGGTCGTGGTCAAATTCAGATGGCGCTTTACCAGATTTTGAACGGCTCGTAGAAGACGTACTGGTCGCTCTCCTAATTGACGATCAATTCTCGCATAAAACGCTGGTCCGATACCATGTTGAGGAAAGGGAAAGGCTCTCTGCCTCAGAAAACAAGCAATTAGCCACAAAAAGTTAAAATTACACGACTTTCCGCCGGGGAAATAAAACCATCACAAGAGTATCTATTTAGTATTCCAACAACCCTCAAGGAGTACTAAGAAATGGAAACAACATTAGAAAGTCCAACACGCATAATAACCTTGAAGGAACTCTGCGCCAGAGTACCTTATTCCGCCGTCCAAATTTGGAGGCTCGAAAAAACTGGCAATTTCCCCCGTAAAGTACAGCTAGGCCCTAACCGTGTTGGCTGGGTCGAAGACGAAGTAGAAGAATGGCTACAGACGCTTATGGCTGACAGGGGGGCGTCATGACCAAAAAAGATATCGACCACAGCCCCACCCCCAAAGGGGGTGACGAATTTGACACCGAGCCAAAAGATAATTTTCGCGGCGGTGAAAACTCGGAGCCTAGAAAAGAGAACGGTAAGCCAAGTGATGGCTTTGGCGAGGATAGATCGGGGGGACCAATTGAAAACCCGGGCCCCAATCCATTTTCCCCGGACAGTCTCAGGATAACGGGAGACATTAACGACGTAGGTGCTGAAAAGCTCCTTCTCCGCATCCCGGTCCGCAAACCTAACAAGCAGGAGTTTTATCGAGTAAGCGTTGATCCAGACTACCGCCTCATCTGTGCAATATTTGAATTGAAGGATGAACAGGAGGTCTACCTAGTGACACCGGCAGCGCTTCATGCCCTAGCGGAGGACCTGCGACACGTTGAGTTAGTGCTCTGCATCAATCGACAGGGGGCCATTTTCTTCTGGCCGGTTCCGGTTCCCGCTCCCGATGGACGAACAAATTCCTGGCATCAAAGCGCCAGGGAGGCTGCGGCGCTGGCGAAGGATGGCTGGATACGCATGGTCGCCAACATGTCCGAAGGTAGTTACTCGGTGTATCGCGCAACCGGTGCAATTCCAGACCCAGTCTGGCCTGAGATGTCGATGACCGAAATGCTCCAGCTTGCATTTAAGGATGGGAGACTTATCGACAAAGAAGACCATCCGGTCGTCGCCCGTTTAAACGGGGCGTAGACCGATTTCCTCGAAGTATAATCAGTTGTCAGGCGGTCTAGCACATGCGCTAGACCGCCTTCCCTACTCCGAAATTTGGGCCGTCGATTTTGAATATTACGGGGCCGACGGCAACAGCCCTATCCCCGTTTGTATGGTCGCAATCGAAATGCGAAGCGGTAGAACAATACGTTTGTGGAAAGACGAGCTCGATCAACTATCTGCACCACCCTTCGGCACCGGACCCAATGTAATGTTCGTTGCCTTTTACGCTAGTGCGGAAATCAGCTGCTTCCTCGCGCTTGGTTGGAAGTTGCCAGAACGTATATTGGACCTTTTTGCCGAGTTTAGGGCCGGAACTAATGGGCTTAGTGTACCCCTCGGCAACGGTTTACTTGGCGCACTTGCCTATTTTGGTTTGCCTATGATGGAAGGGGACGAAAAAACCGCCATGCGTGATCTCATCCTCGCGGGAGGTCCGTGGAGCGAGAATAATAAGATCGCAATCTTGGATTACTGTCAGGAAGATGTAGTCGCCCTTCTGAGACTTCTTCCTAAGATGATGGATTGGGTGATCCCCCCCAATAATCCTGACCAAACTATATTGGGGCAAGCACTGATGCGAGGGCGCTATATGGCAGCCGTCGCCCAAATCGAACGTAATGGCATCCCAATCGACACCAATATTCTTGAAAGATTGCTAACTTGTTGGGACACCATCAAACTCGCTCTTGTAAAAGAAGTGGATCGTGATTACGGCGTTTTCGAGGGCCTGACATTCAAGGCGACCCGGTTTGAAGCTTGGTTGGTCAGCAATGAAATACCTTGGCCTCGGCTTCTTTCCGGCAGACTGTCTTTGGACGATGATACCTTCCGGCAAATGGCAAAGGGATACCCCGAAGTTGCCCCTCTGCGCGAATTACGGCACACACTGGGCACTCTGCGCCTCAATAACCTGCAAGTTGGAACCGATGGTCGAAACCGCTGTCTCCTCAGCCCATTTCGGTCGAAGACTGGTCGGAACCAGCCATCCAACGCTAAGTTTATATTCGGGCCGTCTCGTTGGTTGCGCGGACTTATTAAACCTTCAAGGGGGCAAGGTGTCGCCTATTTAGATTTTAGCTCGCAAGAAATCGCTATTGCTGCAGCATTGTCGGGTGATCAGGCAATGATTGATGCGTATTTATCAGGGGACCCATACATGACATTTGCAATTCAAGCCGGGCTCGCCCCCGAAGGCGCAACGAAGCAATCCCATAAAGATATTCGCAACCGCTGCAAGGCAATCGTTTTAGGTGTTGGTTATGGCATGGGTGCGGCAGCGATGGCTTCCCGCGCTGGTCTCCATATCGAAGAGGCTCGAGAGCTTCTTCGCCGTCACCACGAAACGTATCATGTGTTTTGGAAATGGGCCGAAAACAATGTAAATGTCGCTTTGCTTGGTGATGAACTCCGCACTGTCTACGGTTGGCCAATTAGGTGCGGTGCCAATAGTAAGGCCAACCCGCGCAGCCTATTAAATTTCCCCATGCAGGCAAATGGCGCTGAAATGTTACGCCTTGCAGCTTGCATGGCCACTGAGGCTGGCCTCAAGTTGTGCGCACCCATCCACGACGCATTGTTGCTGGAGGCCCCCCTGAGCAGCCTAGATGCAGACATTGCACGTTTAAAGTCCATCATGGTCCGGGCAAGTAAAATGGTCATGGGGACACTGTCCTGCCGCGTTGATGTCGATGTCGTCCGATATCCCGACCGTTACCGCGATGAGGGTGGCGGTGAAATGTGGGACCGAGTAATGGAGCTTCTCACGTCCGCTGAGGTCGAGGCAGCAGAGTGAAAATGGTGCGACACATCCGTTCCAAGGGTGGGACAAGTATGTCCCAAGCGTGGGACACATGTGGGACACCCGTTCTAATATACTTACTAATTTTATCTATAAACCCTTTATAGAGATAGGAGATATCTATGGCTAATGGTTCAGACCAATTTAACTTCATCGACCCATCTGTCCCCGATAACAGAGTGCCTTCTGAAAAGATGGAGACCAAAACGAGTTTACGCCAGAAGGCTCAGCGAAAGGAGCGGTTTCTCAAAGGGCCCATTCCGCTTTTTTGGTTACGGAATAATGTCAAATCCCCCCGAGACCGACTCCTATTAATTTTACGCGCTCATTCAGACATGAGAAACGGGGCGGAGTTCAAGCTAACGGCCGACATTTTAAAAGACGCGGGGATTAATGGCCGCAAAGCCGGGTACCGAGCTTTGAATGCTCTCGAAAAAGATGGAATATTGACGGCAACCCGGGGCAGCGGAAAGCGCTCCATTGTTCAACTGAAGAAACAGCAGTCCTATCCGAGTAACGGTTAGAGATTGAACCTAGCTGGCCCAGCGAAATTGCTTTCCCTTATTCAAAACGAAAGTTAATCTCAAATTCTAGAACGCCGCTTGAGACTAGGTTCATAGGGCCATCTACGCTGGAACATCAAAGACCTCGCGAAGCTTTGTTTCCAACTCCGCTTTAATTTCCTCTCCGGTCATGTTGTCAAACTTCTCCTCGGTCCGCTCCGTGAAAGCGGCAACGTCCGACATCTTGCCCAGCAGCTCGCAAGCCCGAATTTTGGCTGCATCGTTCTCGCCTTCAGTGGTCAGGCCGTATAGCGTTCGTTGAATGTGTTGGCGGGTCGCCAGCCCTGAAAGCAATGCAGCCTCTTCCTGCCGGGCCTGTAGCGCCTTCAACCTTTGGGAAACGGCAGGGTGCGCGAAGAGCTTTGACGCTTCTGTCCAAACGCTCGCATCCGCCATATTCCTAGCATTATAGGCTTGGCGGTAACTTTCACTTTGTGAAAGCCCGCGCAAGATGCCATCGCAGAAAGCTAACATTTTACCGGTCAGCTTGGGCGGTGCTTTGCTGCCGCCGACGAGTGTGAGTTTCGATGCACCGTTGTTGGGTCTTGCGCCAGCATTTGTCTTGGTCATTTCGCTGTCCTCAAGGCTGGGATTTGTGTTTTTCATATTATCATATTGAAGGCCATGTGGGCAGATAAATTATCTTATCTCGACAGCGATTAGTGTACGTGTTTTGTACAGTCACGCTCGCTTACAGCCGAAGGGAATGTACAAACATTGTTCAAACTTGATACAAACTATACACAGCCCCAAGAGACGTTTTGAGATACCTCTGGCGATCATCTCGCGTTCTGGCTGGTCAAGTCTATTGGCTGGCAATATCGTCGCCCTAACGGCGTTAAAACGCGCCTGTGGGAGGTGTAAGATATGTGTCTATGAAGATCGATATCGGTTGGATTAATCGACCCGATTGGCTAGATATTTATATTCTCGATCAGCACAATGTCCGCTTCACCCCCCGAAAGCGGACGAAATTACTAGGTGTCGATTTCGGCAGCTTTTGACCCAGGCTGTGTCAGAACGTTTTCTGATTTATTTATTTTGCAGGACA
>CAZMHI010000029.1:0-56037 GCA_964566055.1 uncultured Rhodospirillaceae bacterium | reverse complement strand
CAATCCTGGCTTGAAATCTCAGTTATTTCTGAAGAACAATTTGATGCCATGCGCGCCCATCAGGCTGCACGGCAGGAAAAAGTGCCGCAGCCGGGCGATGAAGCGCCGGATTTCAAAATCGATGTCCTGGACCGTGACCGGCAACGCACCGGCGAAACGGTCCAGCTGTCAGCGCTACGAGGGAAGCCGGTAGCGCTGATGTTCGGGTCCTATACCTGACCACCTTTTCGCCGCCAGGCCGTGCGCCTGAACGAAATGTATAACGCCTATAAAGATCAAGTTGAGTTCCTCTGTATTTACACGCGGGAAGCCCATCCCTCTGATGGCTGGCAGGTTCATGAAAATCTTGAAGAGGATATCATTATCACCACACCTACCAGCGATGACGAGCGCACCGAAGTCGCCGCAGCCTGTCAGATCGGGCTCGATTTGCAGATGCCCATGCTGATTGACAGCATCGATAACGACGTTGAGGAGAAATACATTTCCCAACCTATGCGGCTCTTTGTCATCGATGCGGAGGGCAAAATCACCTATACCGGTGACCGTGGCCCAATGGGCTGGGATGCCGATAGCTGGGAAGAAGCCATCAAAGCGTTGGTTGCGAATTAAACCTTAGTGCCAGATTACGTTGGCTGCCTCAACGACAAGCCGCAATTTATCGGCTTGTTCGTCGGCGCCGATTTTGTTGGGGCCGGTCGTGCTGCTGGAAAAACCGCATTGCGGCGACAGGCAGAGCTGGTCCGGTGAGATATAGTTTGCTGCTTCCTCAACCCGGGATTTAAGGTGATCTACTTCTTCCAAAGCGCCTTTTTTTGACGACACCAGCCCCAGCACGATCTTTTTACTCTTGGGCACAAAGCGCAGTGGCTCAAATCCGCCCGAGCGCTCGTCGTCATATTCCAGAAAAAATCCATCGACATCGGTTTGGTTAAACATAATATCGGCAACCGGCTCATAGCCACCGCCGGCAAAGCCCGCACTGAAGGCATTGCCCCGGCAAAGATGGATGCAAATTTTCATGTCCTCAGGCCGGCCTTTGACTGCATCGCTAATCAACTTGGCGTAGGTGGCGGGCAGTGCATCCGGGTCTTCGCCCAATTGGCGCACGCCTTCCCGCATATTTTCATCGCAGAGATAAGCGAGGTTGGTGTCATCGAATTGCAAATAGCGGCAACCGGCCTCGGCAAGCGCCAGTACTTCTTCCCGGAAGATGCGGGCGAGGTCTTCATAGAAGTCAGCCATCTCCGGATAGGCGCTCTCACTAATGGCGGCGCGGCCCCCTCTGAAATGCAGCATGGTTGGCGACGGCAGACAGATTTTAGCCGTCTGATTGACGATAGATTTCAGAAAGCGAAAGTTTTCGACTTCGATGCCTTCTGCTGGCCGCACCATGCGATCACTGACCACAGCGCGAAAAGGCGGCAGCTGCCATTGAGAGCCAGCATCGGCAATATCACCAGATTTGTAGTCCGGGTTTTTTTCGAAATTCACACCGTCAATTTTATTGATGAAGTCGTGGGTAAAACTGGCGCGGCGGAATTCGCCGTCGGTGATCGAGGTGAGGCCGATATCTTCCTGCATCACAACAGCATTACGAATACAGACATCTTCGGTGGCGCGCAAATCAGCATCATTTATTTCGTGATTGGCGTGTTGATCACGGGCCGCCAGCAATTCGGCAGGTCTTAAGAGGCTGCCGACATGATCGGCACGGAAGGGAGCATGGCTCATTGTCTTAGGCTTTTACTGCACCATTTTCGGCAGCCAGATTGCGACTTCAGGAACGGCAATCAGCAAGGCCAGCACGGCGACTTCGATGGCGATAAAGGGCAGGGCTGACTTCACGACTTCAATGATCGAGACATCGAAAGGCGCGATACCTTTCATGACGTAGAGCAAAAGCCCGAAGGGTGGGGTGAGTAAGCTGATCTCCATAGTGATCAGCATCAGCACCATCAGCCAGATAACATCAATGTTGAACACTACCTGGAAGGATTGGGAACCCATCAGGAAGAACGGCAGGGTTAGCAGCAGCATGCTCACCTGATCCATAAACGCGCCAAGAAACAACAGTACCATCACCATGATAATGACAATGGTGAGCTTATCCAGGTTCATGGCGGAGACTGCTTGCAACAGGCCGTCGGTAGCGCCGGAATTTGACAGCGCTTGGCTGAAGACAAGAGAACCGGTGATTATAAACAAAATCATCACGTTAATTTTTGTTGTCTCCATCAGCGATTTCCATATCGCCCGCCAGCCGAAATCGGCGCCATCAATACCGGTAATTTTGATGATATTTTTAAACAGTTTGAAAAAATAACAAGCGCCCAGAGCGGAAACGCAGCCGAGGGCTGCCGCTTCTGTTGGCGCGGCAATTTTGAAAAAGATGCTGCCCACTACGACAATAAAAATTATGAAAAGTGGCAGGATATAAACGAAGAATGGCAGGATGCGATTGACGATCCGGCGATGTTTGCCTTGGTAACTCGCTGTCAAAAGTGTTTTTCCGCCAATGTTGAACGAAATGGAAACCGGTTCTTCAAGATAGCTTTCATCTGGTGTGTAGGAAGGCGCCAATGTTGGATCCATCATGCAGCGGCCAATGACATAGGCGAAAAACAAAACGGCCATAAGGATACCTGGGATAATGCCGGCAATAAGCAATTGGGCGACCGATTGCTCGGCAATGCTGGCGAGCAACACCGCCAAGGCGGAGGGCGGGATCAGCATGGCGATGCCGCCAACGGCCATAATGGGTCCCATGGCGATGGAAGGCTTGTACCCTCGTTCAATCATATCAGGCAGTAGCACCGAGCCTAGGATAGCCGTGTTGGCGATGGTTGAGCCGGAAAGTGAGGAAAACACAGTGCCGCCGACAATTGACACAACTGACAGTCGACCGGGTAGTCTCGAAATCATCCGGTCAATGGCGCCGATAGCTTTAAAGGCAACTCCTGTATGCAGTAGTATTTCACCCATCAACAAAAAGAGGGCGATTGGAGCGAGGCCAAAACTAATCGCATTATTAAATTCCATCGGCATAAAGACGAGACCGATGTCACCATTGATAAAGAGAAAAGTTCCTACAATATTGGCGGCGAAAAAAGCGAAGGCGACAGGAATGCCAAGAAACATAATTAAGCAGACCGTGCCGAGCATTAAGATAAGAGCGAGATACCATTCCATAAGCTAGAATCCAGCTTCCGAAGCATGGTCTTCGCTGCCAATTCGGAGAACGCGATTCTTGCGCATCCGCAGCAAAAACTCGGTGGTCAACATGGCAAAAGAAAAGGCAAAGAAAGAAACGACGATCCAATTGGCGACGCGGAGATCTTTGTCTGGCATGGTTTTATCAATATATTCAGAGATACCCGCTCGCGTGCCGTAAACGAACAACACTATGCACAAGACAGCACCCAGCAGATTAATGATGATATCCAATATTTTCGATGCGTTTTCTGGAAGAGCTGACGTTAAAACATCAACTCGCACATGCGCACCTTGCTGCAAAACCCAGGGGGCTCCGGCAAAAACCCCGAAATAAAGCGCGTATTCGATTGAGCCGTTCAGCCACCACATGCTGCCGATTTGGGTTTTAAGTATAAAGAGATTGATTGGAATTAGAATTGCGATGAGGCCAATCGAGATTGCCACCAACGCTGCAAATCCAGCAGTGAGCCTGTTAAATCCGGATTCAAATTTATCTAGCGGGGTATTCATACTCTGGCCTAATAAAATTTAAATGGTGTCAAAATAAAACGGAGTGGAAACATGGTGTAGCTCCACGTTTCCACTCCCGAAGTAGTCGTATTCGTTTAACGGAAAAGTTTCTCAAGCGCTGCACCATGCTTTGGTGAGCGTTCGCGTACTTCTTTCCATGCTTCATCATAGGCTGCTTTTAACCATTTCTTACGGTCGGCGCCTTTGAATTCGATAATTTTCATACCATTTTTCATACGAAGAGCGTTACCTTTCTTAATATGGGCCTTCGTGGCTGCATTGCCGGGTTCGTTTTTCATTTCGAATTCCATGCCAACTTTAGTAAGCAGATTTTTCTGCGCTGATCCAAGTGACTTCCATTTTTTAAGATTTACAATGGTGTGGAGCGTGGACCAGTAAAAACCTGGTTCTACCTGGTATTTGGTAACTTTCATCCATGGTGGAACAAAGGCGCCGGCTGGCCAGCCAAAACCTTGAACGGTATTGTTTTCCATTAAGGTATAAATCTGTGGCAGCGGTGCAGTTTGAACGGTTGCGCCGAGTGATTTAAAGAAAGCGGTGTAAACCGGAGCCACTCGAAGATTGAGACCTTTGAGGTCAGGCTTGGAAATAGGTTTGCTCAGGAACAAATTAAAAGGTCCAAAGTCACCATGGCGGGCGACAAAGTGGATGTTTTTGGCATTCAGCAATTTCTGCAGATAGGCGATACCACCATTTTGACGCAGTTCACGATAGGATTTGTCTGATAGGCGGAATACTGGAGATTCCGGCAGGACATTGCCAAAATAGGATTCGGTGCAACCAACAACATCATAGGCCCCTCGGGACATTTTTTGGGTCAATGTAAAAGGGCTGCCAATAGCCGGTGCGCCGCCAACCAATTTAATCTGTAAAACGCCTTTACCTTGTGCATTTACCTGTTTAACCAGCGCTTCAAAAGGCCGGGATGGCGGACTGCCGATTGGAAAGCAGCTGGCGCCGCGGATTGTCGTTTCCGCAGAATACGCTGGTGCTGTCGATATGCTAAAGACGGCAAGTGAAGCCGCAGTAGCAAGAATTGTTGATGTTAGTTTCATAGTAAGTCTCCCAGTTAGAAAGTAATTTGCGTTGGTGATCCTGTAGAATCTCGTATTAGTTCTTAATAAAGTATCTTATTGCACACTTTTTGGTTCGTACACCATACAATTTTTAACCTGCTTTTGGCATCAGGTCGAGATGTTTAAGTAAGGCGATGAAAGTCGATAGCTTTTCCCGTTTGTAGGCTTCCACATCCATATTATCGAAATCATAAAAACCCTTACCGTGATTCATACCGAGATGTCCGTCAGCAATCTTCTGGTCAACCATAGCCGGTGCTCTGAAGCGTTCGCCAAGTTCTTTCGACAAGTATTTGTTGGCGTAATGCAGGATATCGACGCCGCCCCAATCTATGAACTCAACCGGGCCCATGGTGGCATAGCGCACACCAAATCCTGTAGTGACGGCGCGATCGATATCTTCAGCGGTGGCGATACCCTCTTCGATCATGCGGACAGCCTCCGCCATGATTAGCGATTGAAAACGGGGCACGATGTAGCCGGGTGAAGCTTTGCACTGCACAGGTGTTTTGCCGATGGATTCCAGGAGTTCGGTGAAAGCCTTAAGTTTAGTTTCATCCGTTTGATCGCTCGGGCTCACCTCGACCAGCGGAATAAGATAGGCTGGATTTAAAAAATGTGCGTTGAGGAAATTCTCAGGACGAGAACTAAAAGCCGCCAGCGTGGTAACCAGCATAGTTGAGGTGGTTGAGGCGATAACGGCGTTATCGGGAGCCAATTCACTGGCGCGGCTAATAGCATCTTCTTTAAGCTCCAGCACTTCCGGCACACCTTCAAAGATAAAATCGGCATTGCCCAATACTTCCGCAGCCTCACCGATGTTGGCGCCGTGAATCCGCTCCAGGATTGCCGGGATTTTTGCCGAGTCCAGAACATGCAGCGAAACCAGGAATTCGAGATTTTCCTTAATCTCGGCTTTGCCTGCAGCGAGCAAGGCATCGCTGTCAGCTACGTCGCGTTCTTTAAAATCGAGGATGGTCACCTCATGACCGGCATATGCAAATACCTGGGCAATGCCGCGTCCCATCCGCCCAGCGCCTAAGGCAACTATCTTGGGTGCACTGCTCATGCAGTAATACCGTTGGTTAGCATATCGCGCATTTCATCCAGACTTAGATCAGCGAGTTCCAAACTTTCCAGTGACCGGCCGGACTCATAGAGCGGATCGCCGGTGATGCCGGTGGCAATCGCCAGTAAGCCTTCTGAGATCGGCATCGGGTGATTGACCCAGCGTCCAAGCGAGACATAAAAGGCGAGGCCAAGCGCCGTATCTTCCCGCATATAACGGTGGGTATGAAGATCAATATGCTCCCGCCAGTCGGTGCTATCGGTGAGCTTTTCGTGGGAGGAATTGCCATACATCCATTCTTCAAGATCGTCATCATAGTGATTTTTAAGCGGAAAATGTGGCTCGCCATAGCCGAGCGCTTCCCGCAAAGAAATACGTTCGTTATCAAGCGCATCTGTAACACTGCGGATCGAATCTTGTGTGCCTTCATTATGGATATCCCAAGCCTCAAAATGCTCCAGCGGGCCGGCGTTCATCATAATTAAAGGGGGATGGATAATCGGGCCGGCATTCATCAGCGCGCCGTCCAGCAAATCGGTAATTTGCTCGGCAGCCGGATAGGCTTGTTTGATCACGGCAAAGGCGCGGTCCGCATCTTTCAATGGATAAATACCTGTCGGCAAGCGTGTCGCGTAGACACTGATGCGGACATTGTCTTCGCCGTGCTTACGGGCAAGATAGGGCAGAGTGCCGGTCTCCCCAAAGGCGATATTGGCGGTGTTGCCGGCATCGACGGCAGCTTTGGCATATATATAACCGCCAAAGGTCCCAGGTGGCAGATAGCCAACCTGGCCTTCCTGCCACAACGGCGCCAATTGCGGCGCCAATGAAGTGTGCGTGTGACAGGGCAGGGGCAGGACAACTAATTCTGCTCCCTCCATCGCAGCTGCCAGATCATCAGTGACCACCGAAATCTCGACATCGCGAGTGCCTTCATGATCGGTTAATTTAAGAGTTCTGGTCTCACGAACGCTACCAAAGGCCGCCGCATCGCGTCGCCAAAGTCTGATAGTGTGTCCTTGTTCAGTGAGGCTGACGGCAGCAGCGTAACAGCCATGCCCGCCGCCAATTACGGCAATTTCCAATTTTTGCTCCCTATAGAATACATGCCTTGGTAATTTAGTTTAAGCCTAAACTAATATTGACTAGAGTCAATTAACAAGAGGTATTTTTACATGGCATAAGTTTCGGGCTATAAGAGGCTGATCAAAATCGGGGAAAACCGAAATATATGACCGAATTAACCCTACGCCGCCCAGACGACTGGCATGTCCACCTCAGAGACGACGCGATGTTGGAGGCAGTATTGCCCTTTACGGCCCGCCAATTTGGCCGCGCCATCGTCATGCCGAATTTGGCCGAACCGGTAACGACGCCATCAATGGCGGCCGATTACCGGCGCCGGATATTACAAGCGCTGCCCGACGGCAAAGAATTCGAGCATTTTGTGCCTTTGATGACTTGTTATCTGACGGATGAAACCGAGGCAGGTCAAATTGAAGAAGGCTATAAAGATGGTGTATTTGCCGCGGCCAAGCTTTATCCGGCTAATGCGACTACCAATTCTGCGCACGGCGTTACCGACATCACGCAGCTCGAGCCGGTGTTTGCAAAAATGCAGGAGATGGGGATGCCGTTGTTATTGCACGGCGAGGTCACCGATCTAGAGATCGATATCTTTGACCGCGAAGCGGTTTATATCGATCGCGTGCTGAGCCCGCTGATCAAAGAGTTCCCAAAACTTAAAATTGTCATGGAGCATGTCACCACCATAGATGCTGTAGATTACGTGCGCGCTCACCAGGATCAAATGGCAGCGACCATCACGGCGCATCACCTCATCATCAATCGCAGTGATATATTTGAAGGCGGTATCAATCCGCATCGCTATTGCCTGCCGATTGCCAAGCGGGAAGAGCATCGCCTGGCTTTACGGCAAGCCGCGACGTCCGGCGATAGCTGTTTCTTTTTGGGTACCGATACGGCGCCCCATCCGGTAAGCGACAAAGAAGCTGCCTGCGGCTGCGCCGGAATTTTCACCGCGGCTAATGCGCTTGAGCTATATGCGCAAGTGTTTGAAGAAGAAAATGCGCTTGATAAATTCGAAGGCTTTGCCTCTTTGCACGGGCCTGCTTTTTATGGCATGGATGCCAATGAGGGTTCCGTGACCTTGGTCAAAGAAAATTGGCGCGTCCCGGGCACAATTGCCGTGCCGGATGGCGGCTCGGTTCGACCCTTCAGGGCCGGCCAGACGCTTAACTGGAAAATGAAAGAATAAACAGAAGAGGAATTTGAAATGGCGGATACATTTAACGCCCTAATGTTGAACAAAGATGATAATGGGGTAATTTCTGCCGTTGAGAGCATAGGTTTGGACGATCTGCCGGAAGGTGATGTCGTCGTCGCTGTGGATTACTCGACGCTCAATTATAAAGATGGATTGGTGCTCAAAGGTCTAGGCGGGTTGGTGCGAAACTATCCCCATGTGCCGGGCGTTGATCTTTCAGGCACCGTTGAAAGCTCTGAGAGCGCTGATTTTAGCGCCGGTGACCGGGTGGTCCTCAATGGTTGGCGCTTCGGTGAAATGTGCTGGGGTGGTTATGCGCAGAAAGCCCGGGTCAAAGCCGACTGGCTGGTCAAGCTGCCGGATAATATCTCGAACGAGCAAGCCATGGCGATTGGCACGGCGGGCTATACTGCCATGCTAGCCATTATAGCGTTGGAAGATCACGGATTGACACCGGATAGCGAAGGCGAGGTTCTGATCACGGGTGCCGCCGGTGGCGTCGGCAGTATTGCAACGGCAATCCTCGCAAATCTCGGCTATCAGGTGGCGGCTTCGACCGGCCGGGCAGAGACGGCGGACTATCTCACGTCTTTAGGGGCGGCGAGTATTGTCAGCCGGGAAGAACTTGAAGAAGCACCAAAAGGCCCACTCTCAGGTGAGCGTTGGGCGGCGGCGATCGATAATGTCGGCGGGCCAATCTTGGCTAACGTGCTGGCCGGTATGAAATATCATGCCAGTGTTGCTGCCATTGGCTTGGCGGCCTCGGCCAAGCTGGAAACCACCGTCGTGCCGTTTATTATTCGCGGCGTTAATCTGCTCGGTATCGATTCCGTTATGTGTCCTAAAGACCGGCGCATTATTGCTTGGGACCGGCTAGCCAAAGAACTGCCACAGGATAAACTTGGCGATGCTGCGACAATCGTTGGACTCGGTGATATCGCTGGTTTTGCAGATGATATTCTTGCCGGCAAAATCAAAGGCAGAGTTGTCGTAGATGTGAACGCTTAAAAGCGTGGCATTTTAAAATCAAAAATGTATAAATTGTTTGTTGAAAGAGAAAAATTAACCAAAGGGGAAATTGAAAATGGGATTAGTACCAGATTGGCTGGTTGAGGGTATCAATACAGCTTTTCCAAAAAATGTATGCTTGGTAGGCGTTGCGCTTGAAGATGGCTACGCTCAGATCAGCCCGCGTGGCAGTGTTGTCGTTTATGATGAAAATACCCTCGGAATTTGGAATCGGGGCGGCGGCACCACGGCCGAAACTATTCACGATGGTACCAAAATAACCGTCTATTTCAGAAATCCAGAATTTGGCGCTCGCGGTGGCAATGGCTTGCTGCCGGCTGGAGGTATTGCCCGGTTTTATGGCGCTGCTGAAGTACACCTTGAGGACGATGAAGTCCGTGAAAAAGTGTGGACCGACATGCACGAAAAAGAACGTGAAAACGACCCGGATAAAGGCGGGCATGCGATCCTGATCCACCTGGAACGCGCAGAGCAGCTCAATCATAAACCGTTGAGTGATTTACCCGGTCCAGAGTAAAAATATCAAATTCCGCTAAAAGATGGCGTCGCAGCAGGTAAATTCCTGGGGTGACGCTGTTTTTTTAGATGAATTACGTTAACCGGATTTTCACGACTCATTGGCATTCTGCAACCTCCAGATTCCCGTCTCCTCGCGAGTGCGGGATTTTGAACCAGGAGAAAGTAGAATGCATAAAACACTCAAAACTACTGCCTTGGTCTTGTTTCTGGGTGGGTGTGGTTACGTCGATGCCTATGAAGAAGCAGTGTACGATCATGAGCCGGTTTATTGCTACCAGTCACTGGCTGCGGTGCAATGCTTCAAAGAACCACAGCACCATGACAAGCAAAGATTGGTAAATTATTACGGTCCCCATCCGTCCCGCGCTGATGAACCGGACAAACCTGACGTGCCGGAATTGCAGGCACCGACCAACAGCGTCGATAAATGGGTGAAAGACCCGGAACCAGTGCCGCAACCTCGTGTTCGCGTCAGCGGCGTGCTGCGCACGGTGGCGTTTGGTAAACCTCTGCCGCAAAAAACCTTGGATGAAGAAACTGCGGCTGAGTTGAAAAGTCTGCGGATTACCGAGCCCGTGCCGCCTAGTAAACCCAAAGCCACTAATGTTGAATTAGTCGAAGAAAAATAAAATATCTCATCTTTTGTGGCGGTATTGTATTCCGCCGGTTAGTATAGGCCCGATACATTTAATGTATCGGGTTTTTTGTTTGAGGAATTTATGAAGTTTATATTTTCGATTTTTGCTTTGGCGGCCATATTTTTGCCGTTCAACTATAGCGCCGCGCAGGTTTCTCCACCGGCCAATTATGGCCAATCTCTGACCTGGCTAAAACGCGCAGCTGAAAGTGGAGATGCCGAGACCCAGTATCTGTTGGCCCGGCAATTAGAGATTGGGCTGCTCGTCGATGCTGATATTAAAAGCGCTGCCAAATGGTATGCCAAATCCGCTGTTGGCGGCCACCGGCCAGCGCAGTTTCGACTTGGTGAAATGTATTATGCGGGCGTTGGCCTCAAGCAAGATTACACGCAAGCGGCCAAGTGGTTTGAGCGGGCCCAGGCGCAAGGTTCCATGCCGGCTGCCTACAATCTGGGGCTGATGTATGAGCGTGGCCTCGGTACCAAAAAAAACCATGCTAAGGCCAGCGCTTTATACCAGCGGGCGGCAAATGCCGGAGTTGGTGCCGCACAGGTTAATCTGGCGATGTTATTCTCCCAAGGTAAGGGCGTGATCAAAGATAATGGCCGGGCCTTGATGTGGCTGGAAGTCGCCCGGCGTTCCGGCGTTGCTGTATCCACCTTTATCCTCGATAACCTGAAAGCTAAAATGTCGCCGGGTGAAGTTGAAAGCGCCGTGCAAATGGCGGTTAACCGCAAAGCCCAGATAAATCAAAAATCAAAATAGTTAATTTTTTTAAAAGTGCCATAAAAATGGTTATGGGCACCTTTTGTAAAAATTAACTATTCCGCCGCCTCAGGTTCGCCGACAATTTCACCTTCGTCCAAATTACGGGCCAGCGTCTCTTTCGCTTTTTCAGCCTCCTGCTGGCGAGACCACATTGCTTCATAGGTGCCTTTCTGCGCCAGCAAAGCCGTATGTGTTCCGCGTTCAACGACGCTGCCTTTCTCGAGGACAATAATTTCATCTGCATCAATGACGGTTGAAAGCCGGTGGGCGATAACAAGGGCCGTGCGTTCTGCCGCCACATCCCGCAGCGATTGCTGAATTTCTTTTTCCGTATGGGTATCCAGCGCCGACGTCGCTTCATCAAAGATTAGTATCTCAGGCCCCTTTAAAATGGTTCGGGCAATCGCCACGCGCTGCTTCTCGCCACCGGAAAGCTTGAGACCGCGTTCGCCGACCCGCGTGTTGTAGCCTTCGGGCAGTTCACTGACAAAATCATGGATCGAGGCGAGCCGTGCGGCATCTTCAATCTCTGAGGGTGAGGCGGTCGGGCGTCCGTAGGCAATATTATAGTAGATAGTGTCATTAAACAGCACGGTATCTTGCGGCACGATACCAATCGAGGAGCGTACTGAGTCTTGCGTGACGTCTCGAATATCCTGGCCATCGATTAATATCCGGCCATCGGTGACATCATAAAAGCGATAGAGCAGGCGGGAGATCGTCGACTTACCGGCCCCGGATGGGCCAACGATAGCGACTGTTTGGCCGGGTTTTACGGTAAGCGAGACATTTTCCAGAATGGAGCGCTCTTTCTCATAATGAAACGAAACATTTTCAAAGATCACCTCACCGCCGGTGATATGCAGCTCCTCTGCGGCTGATTTGTCTTCAATTTCGGTTTCCCGCTCCAGCAAACCAAACATTTCATCCATATCGGTGAGGGATTGTTTAATCTCGCGATAGACGAAGCCGAGAAAATTGAGTGGTAAAAAGAGTTGGATAAGGTAGCTATTGACGAGCACAAAATCACCGAGCGTCATGGTGCCGTCCTGCACGCCAAAACCCGCCATAATCATCAAGATCGTCATACCGGCTGAGATGACAGCGCCTTGTCCGACATTAAGCATTGAAAGAGAAACTTTGCTTTTGACGGCAGCCGTTTCGTAGGACCGAAGCGCTCGATCAAAGCGCTTTGCTTCGTGTTCTTCGTTGCCGAAGTATTTGACGGTTTCGTAGTTGAGCAGGGAGTCGATGGCTTTGGTGTTTGCCTCGCCATCCATCTTATTCATGGTTCGCCGGTATTTGAGGCGCCAGTCTGTAACGGCCACCGTCCAGTATATATAGGTTCCGACCGTGATAAAGGTGACCAGAGCAAACCAGAAATTAAACAGTCCCCACATGATGGCGCAGACCAGCAAGATCTCGAGCAGGGTCGGCAAAACATTGAAGAGCATAAAATTGAGCAAAAAATCGATGCCTTTAGTGCCACGTTCAACTGCCCGGGAGAGACCGCCGGTTTGACGGTCCAGGTGAAACCGCAAGGCTAATCTATGCAGGTGGCGGAAAGTTTTTAAGCCGGCTTCACGGATTGCCCGTTGCGCAACCTTGGCGAATATGGCGTCTCGAAATTCACCAAATGCCAAGGACAGAACTCGTGCCAAGCCGTAGGCCACCAAAATACCGACAGGGACGATGACAATGGCGGCGGCATTATCAGAGATCGCATCGACAGCCATTTTATATAGGATAGGCACACCAACGTTAATACCCTTGGCCAGTGCTAAAAACAGCACGGCAATAATCACTCTGGCCCGCATTTCCAGGGCGTTTTTTGGCCATAGATAGGGCATCAGTGTTTTCAAGGTTCTGAGATCGTTGCGCGGACCTTTATTCTTCGGCGCATCGGCGGCTAATGAGCGCATTTAATTCCTAATAAATCAAAATGATTGGGGGCAAAATCAACATATTAAGGTGATGTAATCTTATCACACAGGTAATGTGGTTCATTGTATCCCGTTGCGCAACTCGATTGGTGATATTTTAATTAGAATAGGGAAATTTGCCGTTGGAATCTGGCGGTATTGCACCTATATAGCATGATGTATTCCACTATTCGAGAAGCAGCCTAATCTATGTCAGCTATACTTGATCGAATTCGTAGCCTTTTTGGGCAAAATGATGCGACTATTAGCTATAGCCAGGCAAAAAAACTTGCTGGGGATAAAAATCCAGACGTCCGCAAGGAACTTGCGGAGCGCCGGGATATGAAGCCGGAAATTCTCTATTTCCTGGCCGAGGATCCCGACCCAATAGTACGGCGCGAAATAGCAAAAAATCGAGCCACCCCCCGTCAAGCTGACGCGGTTCTCGCCAAAGACAAGGATGATGAAGTTAGAAGCTGTCTGGCTGAAAAAATTGCCCGGCTAACGCCCCAACTTAACTCTATCGAACGCGAAGATATTCGTATCATGACGGTGGAAATTTTGGAGAGCTTGGCGCGTGACCAATTTCCCAAAATCAGGCAGATTTTAGCCGAAACTTTAAAAGATGTGGCGGATGCGCCTCCGGGTGTTATCCGCAAATTGGCTGAAGATGATGAATTGATTGTCTCGGTGCCGGTGCTTGAGAATTCGCCTGTGCTGACAGATGATGATTTACTGCAAATAATCAACAGCCTTCCAGTAAGTGAGAAGCTCAGCGCGATTTCTCGCCGGCCCGTTGTATCAGCAAGAATTTCGGATGCAATCGCTTCGTCTAACTCCAAAGAGGCGGTCGCTGAATTACTTAGTAATGATCAGGCGCAAATTAGAGAAGAAACGTTGGATCAGTTGATCGATCAATCGCGTGAAAACGTTGGATGGCAGAAGCCGTTGGTTAGCCGTCCCAAACTATCTTCCAAGGCTGCACTTCGCCTAGCAGAGTTTGTTGCTGACAAGTACTTGCATATTCTGGAAAAGCGCCGCGATTTAGATTCCTCAACTTTGATGCGGGTGAAAGAAGAAGTACATCGCCGGATTGAAAGTGTTGCTTCAGAAATATCTGAAGAAGAGGAGCCTGAAGCGCAACTAGATGATGACCTTAATCCGGTAAAAGCGAGTTCGACGAATGTTCATATTTCTCTCGCCGCTGCGCGCCGCCTAAATCGCGAAGGCAAGCTTGAAGCAGGGGATATTTCCTCTGCCTTGGCGTCAGGAGATCGGATATTCGTAAATTCGGCGTTAGCCGTAAAGGCTGATCTGGCGATTGATGTTATTGAAAAAATAATTGAAACCCGTAGCGCCAAAGGCATCACAGCGGTAGCCTGGAAGGCTGGGTTGCCGATGCGTCTGGCTACCGATCTGCAATCAAAATTGGTTGGTGTACCTAATAGCGATTTGATCAATCCTCGTGGCGGGGTCGACTATCCGCTAAGTGAGGCTGAGCTCGTTTCAGAACTCGCATTTTTCACCGATTAAACAACAAAAAACCGGGGCAGTTTCCGGCCCCGGATTATTTGCTATTCGATAAACACTATTCAGTGCGATAGATAATGTGATAGCCGAAATCAGTTTCGACAACGTCACTGAGCGCACCAACTTCCAACTCGAAAGCAGCCTGGTCAAATGTAGGGACCATGGCGCCGCGGCCAAAGGAGCCGAGGTCGCCACCCTGACGGGATGACGGGCAATCTGAATTGTCGCTGGCGACTTGTTCAAACGGCGTGCCGCCTTCGATTTGGGCTTTAAATGATTGAATTTGTTTCATCGCGTCTTCGGCTGAGAGCTGAGAGCTGGACTGAGCTGCATCGGCATGGCCGACAAGAATATGTGACGCACGAATTTGATCTGACATTTGTTCTTCCTTAGATAAGAGCTGAAATATATTTCATGTTCCTGGAACACTAAATTAGAGGCTTTCCATATAGGATTGGCTCACTAACTGCAATGGCTACTTCTATTAAATAGTTCGAATGTGGGGCTTCACAAAAATGCCATTTACGTATATTCGATATGCTCATTCAGAGGATAAATTTCAATGACTGTTGACCCGCAAGTACAAACTATTATTGACGCTATGTTAGAGGCCGAAGCCGCAGGCCAGCCGCAAGCTCACGAATTGGGCCCGGAAGGCGCCAGGCAGTTCTATATTGATACAAGGGGGGCTGTTTCGCCTGAGCCACCAGACGTCGCCTACGTCGCCGAACTTGAGGTGGCGGGGCCAGCTGGTTCCATACCTGTACGCTATTATCGGCCCATCGGCAGCACTGAAGATGCTGTTCTGCCGGTTATGATCTATTTCCACGGCGGCGGCTGGGTTATTGGCGACCGTGATACTCATGATGTTGTCTGCCGCCAGCTTGCCAATGAAGGCGATTTTGCTGTGCTGAATGTAGATTACCGCCTGGCGCCGGAGGCTAAATTTCCGGCCGCCATCGATGATTGTTTTGCCGTCGTGAATTGGGCTGTCAATGGCGCCGATGGCTTGAACGTCGATCTAAAGCGTATTGCTTTGGCTGGTGATAGTGCCGGCGGCACCTTGACGACGGTTTGTGCCAAGCTGGCGCTCGATCAAGAGACACCAATTGCCTTTCAGGCCATGATTTATCCGGCAACCGACATGCATCGGAACTATAATTCTCATCAGAAATTTAGTGATGGCTATTTGCTGACCACCGAGGCACAGGATTGGTTCCATGAGCAATATCTCTCCAGCGATGCTGAACGGGATGATTGGCGCGCCTCACCAATTTTGATCGAAGATTTGAGCGGTATGCCGCCGGCCTATATTCTGACCTGTGGTTATGATCCGCTTCGGGATGAAGGCAAAGCCTATGCCGACCGGTTGGCGGAAGCCGGTGTGGCAGTTAACTATAAATGCCATGAAGGCATGATCCACGCTTTTATCACCATGGGTAAAGTTATTGATGAGACAGCGGTGGCTATTGCTGATGTTGCCCGCCATACCAGAGAAGCCTTTGATGCTTTAGACGGACGTTAGCCGGTTCAATGGCTGACGAGGATGATTTTTATCACCGCCGCAGCGGCTTTTCGATTTTCGATTTTTGGCGGCGTCCGGGTTGGCGTTTGGGCACTGGGGCTGAAACCAAAACACCTTACTGGTATATCGTAGCGGTGATCAGCTTTGGTTTGGCGCTATGGATCGTCTGGGCGGACATCGTTGGGGGCGCCAGTCTAACCCGGATCGTCACCATTTTTATCGTCGCTTCCGGCGTTGTTTTTTACTTTCTAATCCGTCTGCAGCAAACGCTGTTATGGGTCGGTATTGCGTCAGCTGGCGGCGCGGCGCTCGCCTTCGCCCTGCAACTTCGTCACTGGTTCAGTACTGATGCCTGGCCAGGCTGGCATCTTAAGGAACTGCCAGGCTTCGTTGATGTGGTGGGGGGTGAGAGTTCAGGCATATTGGCCTGGCTTGGCAATCAATCGGCAATTTTTGCATTGATGAGT
Source organism: uncultured Rhodospirillaceae bacterium (assembly GCA_964566055.1). GTDB lineage: Bacteria > Pseudomonadota > Alphaproteobacteria > Rhodospirillales > UBA2165 > TMED23. The sequence continues at coordinate 39,460 of CAZMHI010000029.1, read as the reverse complement.
GCTGCAATCTTGTTTTTTGTTATTACTTATTTTGTGCGACGCTATTTTAAGTAAATATAAAGTAAAAAATAGTACAAATTTAATTAAAATTTTAAATAAATAATGATTAATTAAAAAATATTGCAATAAAAATCAAATGATATTAGTGTTTACTTGTCTTTTTCATGTAAATTGATGGGAAAAGTGCAGTGGACGGGAATATTATTGATTTACAGGCAGTATTAGAGGCGTCTGTCAGTTCGGCTGAAGAACCTTCTAATGACGTTGAAAACCAAGATTTAAACGAAATTTGGGATGATCCAAGCGGGATTGAGCCTGTTTCTTCAGAGCAATCCGTGGCGACAAGCTTTGGGGAAGCTAAGTCCAACGTTAACGAAAGTATTGAGTCGCAAAGTGAGATTGTCGATGAAAATAATGCCGATACTCAAGATATAAAAAATCTGGATGCACCTGTAGAAGAAGATGAATTCGTTGAGTTTGAAGACGAAGCACCAGAAATTAATACAGGCAATTCTGATGTTATGGGTTCCGCGACAGCTTCTTTTAGTCCGGACCCCTCTGAATTAACCGTGGATGGGATATCGGACACAATTACGACAAGTGAAAGCTCATCCTCAGACAGCAGCGACTATGCAGTTGAAGAAAGCCCTGAACCTGAGGCCGAACCGGAAGAACCGGCAGATGATTTAGTCGTTGACGGTAGCGCTGGCGCTGATGTGCTGGTAGGCGATACCGGAAATGACACGATAACCGGCAATGGTGGTGATGACGAAATTACCGGTGATGATGGTGATGATCTGATTTATGGCGATGCTGCAGGTTTTACTGCTGATGCCGGTGACGACGTGATCAGCGCCGGTGATGGCAATGATACGGTTTATGGCAGCTCCGGTGATGATGTGATTGATGGCGGCGCAGGTGATGATGTTATCGATGGTGGTTTCGACCATGACACCATAACTGGCGGCGCAGGTGCGGATATCCTTGAAGGCTATTTCGGCAATGACACCATTTCCGGTGATGAAGGCGACGATACGATATTGGGCGAATACGGTAACGATGTGCTGGATGGTGGTGCAGGCAATGACAGCCTCGATGGTAGCTACAATAATGATACACTTTCGGGCGGCAGCGGTGATGATATACTTTCCGGTGGCGATGGTGCTGATACATTAACTGGCGGCAGCGGTAGCGATACCCTAGACGGCGGTGATGACGACGATATTTATGTTATCACTGCTGATGATTTAACCGGCAGCGATACTCTCACCGACAGCGAAGGCTACGACATTCTGCAATTTCAAGGTGTTGATCCCTGGACCGAAGTTTCTTCGGTAACACAGTCTGGTAATGATCTGGTTTTCCAATTCAGCAGTGGCGGCTCGCTCGAGATCACTGATTACTACAATGGCGATATTATTGAACGGATCGAAGTCGATGGCGATACCTACGCCGTCAGCACGGATTTTACCGGTACTGGCAGCTTCGATGATTTTATCAACAGCAATCCTGATCTGGTTATCGTCGGTACGGACAGCGACGAAACTCTCACCGGTGATGTTGGTGATGACGAGATTAATGGCGGTGATGGGGATGACGAGCTCAACGGCGCGGATGGTGCGGACACGATTTACGGCGATGACGGCAAGGATACCGTCAACGGTGGTAACGATAATGATCTGATTTATGGCGACAGTAACGCCTTTACCATCGGCGCCGATGATGACGTGCTTAATGGTGAGGCCGGTGACGACACCATTTACGGCGAATCCGGCGATGATACCCTGAACGGCGGCAGCGGCAATGACACACTGGATGGCGGCTTTGATCACGACACGCTCTATGGCGGTGATGACGCCGATACGCTCATAGGTAATTTCGGCAATGACACACTTTATGGCGAAAGTGGCGATGACACTCTCGATGGCGGGTTCGGCAATGACATCTTAGAGGGTGGAACCGGCGCCGATACCATTGATGGCAATTACAACAACGATACCATTGATGGCGGCGAAGGTGATGACAGTATCACCGGCAGCTATGGCGATGACACGTTGACTGGAGGTGACGGCAACGACACCTTCGTTTTCAAAAAAGGCAGCGACCGGGATGTGATTACGGATTTCTCCGTGATCAGTGCTGGCGCTATTTATGCCGATAAAATTGATCTCTCCAGTTTTGACTATGCCGGTTTCGATGTTCTCAATCTCAATGACGATGGCTCGGGTAATACCGTGCTTGATCTCGGCGATGGTGATGAAGTCACAATTCAATCCGTTTCCAGCGCCTCCTTCGGCGCCGATGACTTTATCTTTTAACAGGTGAAAATTATGGCTGATCAGACCAAAACACATTCATTTAAGCAGGTTATGGCTTCCTGCCGCCCGGTGATTGGCAGCGTGGCGGGATTTAGCTTTGTCATTAATGCGCTCATATTGGCGGTGCCGCTCTTTATGATCCAATTGTTTGACCGCGTTCTGAACAGCCAAAGTGTCGACACTCTTTATGTCTTAACCTCGGCCGTAGTAGCTGCCTTGATCATTGCGGCACTGCTTGATCTGGTGCGGTCGCGTATTCTGGTGCGGATGGCGGGCTGGTTTGAGAAATCTCTTACTGCATCGTTGTTTGATCATGGTTTGACGACTGGCGGGTTCACTAAAAATTTCCGCGATCTTTCGCAAGTACGCGCAATCCTGTCCGGCAGTGGTCTCATCGCCGTACTGGATGTGCCCTGGGCGCCATTGTTTATCCTGGCTATTTATATCCTGCACCCGGTTTTGGGCATGATTGCGATAGCTGGTGCCGCCGTTTTGGTAGCACTAGCCTTTGCCAATGAATTCATCACCAAACGCGCCCTTGGCAAACTGAGTGAAAAAGCCGGTATGCGCCAAGCGGTCGCCGATGCTATCACCCGCCAGGGTGATGCCTTACAGAGCATGGGTATGGTCGAAGGTGTGCGCCGCTGGTGGGACGTCCAGAGTACAACGACAGCTGGTACGCAACGTTCGATCAGTGATACCGGTGGCTTGTTTCTAGCCATATCCAAATTTGTCCGGCTGGTGCTTCAGGTTTTGATCCTTGCCTTGGCTGCTAACCTTGTCATTCAGAGCCAGCTCTCGATTGGCGCCATGATCGCGGCCTCGATCCTATTTGCTCGCGCCATGGCGCCGGTAGAACAAGCTATTGGCGTTTGGCGGCATTTAGTCGCTGCTTTGGCAGCCTATCAGCGGATCAAGCAGTCGATCCATGATTACAAAGCAGCGGAAGCCATGCCGTTTCTCCATCCGGCCGCGCAGCTTGATGTTAAAGACCTGACTTTTGCGCCTCCAGCGCGAGAGGCCGCTATTTTCGAGCAGGTTAATTTCACCATCGAGCCCGGTCAGTTTGTCGCCATCACCGGCCCCTCGGGTGCCGGTAAAACCAGTCTACTTCGCATGATCGTCGGTGTCTTAAATCCGGATCACGGTTGTGTGCGTCTGGATGGCGCTGATGTTTCGAAATGGTCGGCTGAAGATCGCGGCCAATATATTGGCTATGTGCCCCAGCATGTAGAATTTCTGCCAGGCACCATCGCGCAAAATATCGCGCGTTTTCAGGATGCCTCACCGGAAGAGATTTACCAGGCCGCCGCTGCCGCTGATCTCCATGATGCTATCCTGCATCTGCCGGACGGTTATGAGACGGTTATAGGCGGGCCCAGCGATATCCTCTCCGGCGGTATGCGCCAGCGGGTGGCCCTGGCCCGGGCATTGTTTGGGAAGCCCGAACTCTTGGTGTTGGATGAGCCTTACTCGAATTTGGACAGCGATGGCATCGCCTCTTTGCTGGCGGCAGTTGAGAGTGTAACCGAACGCCAAGGCAGCGTTATCATGGTCACCCACCGCCCCAGCATTTATGTCCGCGCTGATCAAGTATTTGAATTGAAAGATCAAAAATGCCTGCCGCTTGATACCCAGCCGAAGCAGGAGTTCCGGTTGTTTGATGGCCGTAAAAATCAAAAACAGCTGCCGGATTTAGGCGTCGTCACCGAAGCTAAATTCCGCAAGATGAAAGTAGGGTAGGGCAATGAAAAGCTTGTTTGAAAAGGTATTTAAGTCCCGCCGCGTCAACGCAGAGGGCCTCTCTTCAGAAGTCCGGTCCTGGCAGTTCTATGGCTGGGCTGTGGTTATCCTGTTTGTCGCCGGCAGTTTTGTCTGGGCGGCGAATGCCTCTCTGGATGGCGCCGCCATCGCCAAGGGCGTTGTCAGTGTCGAAAGCAACCGTAAAGCCATCCAGCATTTGGAAGGTGGTATCGTCAAAGAAATCCTGGTGCGGGATGGCGACACGGTCGAAGTCGGCCAAGTGCTGGCCTATCTGGATGATACCAAAGCCCAAGCGACGCTCGATCTTTTAAATGGTCAATATTTTTCCGCCATGGCTTTAAGGGCGCGTCTGCAAGCAGAACAAAGCAGCAGTTCAACAATTATTTTTCCGAAAGCCTTGAAGGTACGGCAGGGTGAGCCGGAGATTGCGAAAATTATTTCGGCTGAGCGTGAGGCGCTGAAATCCCGCCGGGATTATGTCCGCAATCAGGAAAATGTTTTAAAGCAACGGCTCGAACGTGTGCGTCGGGAATCGAAAGGCCATGCCGGTCAGGTCCTGGCTAAAACGGGCCAGCTCAATCTGCTCGAAGAAGAGATTGAACCGCTTGAAGAGTTATTCAAAGACGGCCTGGTGACCAAATCCAAAATTCTCGGCCTCAAGCGCCGCGCGGCTGATATGCAGGGTGAAATCGCCGAATACAAAGCCAAGATCGAAACCGGCAACCGCTCCATTGCTGAAATTCAGAACCAGCTGGCTTTGCCGTCCGGCCGCCGCGCCAATGAGGTTGCCAGGGAACTGCAACGGGAACAATCCCGGATCGGCGATCTGCAAGAGCGTATTCGCGCTGCCCGGGATGTGGTTGACCGCACCCTTGTGGTGGCGCCACAGAACGGCACCATTGTCGATCTGAAGGTGCATACTGCCGGTGGTGTTATTCAACCGGGTGAAGTGCTCATGAGCCTGGTGCCGAGCGGCGACAAACTCGTTATTGATGCTAAAATCAATCCCCGCGACCGCGACGTAATATTTCGCGGCATGAAGGCGCGGGTGCGGCTGACAGCGTTCAGCCCGCGCCACTTTAAGCCTGTGCAGGGGATTGTCACCGCGATTTCTGCTGACCAGTTAATCGATCCGGCTACGGGGGTAGCTTATTTTAAAGCACGGATCGTGCCGTCAGTGGAAATCGCGGATCCCGCCGGGAAGTTGATGGCGAAGCTGATGCCGGGTATGCAGGCCGAGGTCTTTCTACAAACCGGCGAGCGCACAGTATTGGATTACCTAATGGAACCCGTGTGGCGCAGCTTCGATCACGCCGGAAGGGAGCTTTAACTACTTCTCCATCGCTTTTTTCCAGATCAGGCGGATCAGCCAGATCGGAATGACCACCAAGGCACCGACCAGGATCGGTGACAGTGACCACTCAAAGATACCGGCAAAGATATTCATCAGGCTGTCGGCAAAGCTGCCGAGAAATTTCAACAGGCTCTCAGCGTCAAGATCGAGCGCCTTCAACAGCCAGCCCACCAGCAGTGAGGCGACCAGCAGCTTGAGAATAGTTTTGACCGGGCTATCCATTATTTATCGATCGCTCTCTCGACAGCTGCTTCGATCTTCTGATCGGTTCTGGCGCCATGCACTGCGAAGAGCGCGTGGATGATGCTGATGATGTAGAGTGGGAAGCTGATGAAGCTGCCGATGCTCAGCGTACCGACGAAAATCGTCAGCGAGAGCAATATGAGCACCAAGTTGATAATTGCCTGGATGATCTTGCCGCTCACTAAGAGAGCGACGGGCGGCAGAATAATGGCGAGGATATACATCATGGTGCTGAATCCTGTGTGGCTGTTATTGGAAACTCTATTAAACGGAATTCAGAGGGGGGATGGCAAGGGGGGAGTTGCCTATTCCCACTCAATCGTCCCGGGTGGTTTGCTGGTCGTATCGTAGACGACACGGTTGATGCCACGGACTTCATTGATGATACGGTTGGTGACACGGCCGAGGAACTCCATCTCAAAGGGATAGAAATCAGCCGTCATGCCGTCGGTTGAAGTCACTGCCCGGAGAGCCAAAACATAATCATAAGTCCGGGCATCCCCCATGACACCAACGGTTTGCACCGGTAGTAAAACAGCAAAGGCCTGCCAAATCTCGTCATAAAGACCGGCGTTGCGGATTTCATCAAGATAGACCGCGTCAGCGCGTTGCAGGATATCGATCTTCTCCGGCGTAATGCCGCCGGGAAGTCGAATGGCAAGGCCAGGCCCGGGGAAGGGGTGGCGGCCGACAAAGGCTTCGGGCAGGCCAAGCTCCCGGCCCAGTTCGCGCACCTCGTCTTTGAAAAGCTCCCGCAAGGGCTCGACCAAATCCATATTCATGCGTTCAGGCAGGCCGCCGACATTATGATGCGATTTGATGGTGACGCTTGGCCCGCCATGAAAGGAGACGCTTTCGATGACATCGGGGTAGAGCGTGCCTTGGGCCAGGAAATCAGCACCGCCGATCTTATTGGCTTCTTCTTCAAAAACATCAATAAACGTGCTGCCGATAATTTTGCGCTTTTCTTCCGGGTCACTGACGCCGTCGAGCTTGCCCAAAAACAGATCGGCGGCATTGCGGTGAACCAGGGGAATATTGTAGTGATCGCGGAACAGGCCGACGACCTCATCCGCTTCGTTCATCCGCATCAGGCCGGTATCGACAAAAACGCAGGTGAGCTGATCGCCAATGGCATCATGTAATAAAACAGCAACGACCGAAGAATCGACACCTCCCGAAAGCCCACATATTACTTTTCCTTTGCCGACTTGTTCCCGGACTTTGGCGATCTCCTGCTCTTTGAAAGCGGCCATGGTCCAGTCGCCACCGCAACCGGCCACCCGGTGGGTGAAGTTCTCCAACAATTGTGCGCCATGAGGCGTGTGCACGACCTCGGGATGAAACTGTACGGCGTAAAATCTCTTTTCATCATTGGCAATGGCGGCGTAAGGCGCGTTCTCAGAGGTGCCGACAATGCGGAAACCGTCCGGCAGCGCTTCGACCCGGTCGCCGTGGCTCATCCAAACCTGTTCCTTGTTGCCGACATCCCAGACGCCATGAAAGAGCTCGCAATCAGCAGTGACATCAACCATGGCGCGGCCAAATTCCTTTTCTTCCGAGCCTGCAACCTCGCCACCCAATTGCTCGACCATGGTTTGCTGGCCGTAGCAAATGCCGAAGACCGGCAGGTCCATATCAAACAGCTCATCGGGCGCCCGCGGCGTGTCCATATCGGTCACTGAGGCCGGCCCGCCCGACAGGATAATACCCTTCGGGTCGTAATCGAGGATCGATTGCTTGGTGACTTTATTGAAGGGATGTATCTCTGAATAGACGCCGCTTTCCCGCACCCGGCGCGCGATCAATTGCGTCACTTGGGAGCCGAAATCGATGATGAGGATGCGGTCAGTCATAAGCGGACTCTTACCCGAGTCGCTACAAAATTAAAAGAGAGGAATTAGTACCTCCGTCATTCCGGACTTGATCCGGAATCCAGAAAGCAACGATCCGAATGTTAGTAGTGAAAAACTGGACCCCGGCTCGAAGGCCGGGGTGACGTTGTTGTGAGTGGGGTAAAGTATTAAGCTCGTGCCGCTGCCAGTGAATTCGTTTGCGGCGCAGTGGTCGCATACATATTGAGGGCGAACCATTTCGGGAAATTGCGCACTTGGGGAAGGGAGCCTTCAAGCAATAGAGCACCACTTCGCGTCGCATTGTCGAGGCGCTGCCGGCCCATCCAAATTTCGGTGAGATCGCGGATATGGGCTTTAACATAGAGATCAATCTCATAGCCGGGATCTTTGTTGCAAAGATCGGCCTCGCCGTCCTCGAACATCAGCCACCAACGCTTTTGTTTGGATTTAAAGCCATGCAATTCAAACTCAACCATGACCCGCTTGTCATCCGGCATAAAGCGGCAATCGACCGTGCGGCGGATATCCCACATCAACAAGGACGGGTCCAGATGCTCCTCGGTGTATTCATGGTCGAGCCATTTCTGCGACCACAAGCCAAAGGCCTCGATGATCGGGCGCAGTTCCTGGCCTCCCTCGGTCAAGAAATAGTCATGACCCTTACCGTTCTCAGCCGGCTGGCGCTCGACGATACCGGCGAATTCCAATTCCCGCAGCCGGGTCGAGAGCAATGACGGCGACATCAAGGGCAGGCCCCGCTGGAGGTCGCTGAAACGATGGCTGCCGCAGAGCAACTCACGGATGACCAACGGTGTCCAACGCACTGCTAATATCTCTGCCGTCATGGCGATAGGGCAGAATTGACCATAATCTGATTTGCGTGCCATTTGTTTGTTCCCCTATAAGTTATTGTTATTTAACAATAAAAAACACTACATTTTTAATACTATAATAAAATGCAGCTCCTTTGCAATATGCAGCCACTGAAATTTGATAACGATTTGTTTACAGGAGAACTGCTATGGACGCTCACATGACCAAACAAATGAGAATTACTGATTACCTGGATATGCTCGACGAGATCGGCCCGGAATTCGCTGCCCGTGCCGCAACTCGGAACGAAACTGATGAATTTGTCGCCGACAATTTCGCTGATCTGAAGGAACGCAAATTCCTTTCAGCCATGGTGCCTCACGAATTGGGTGGCGGCGGTGTGGCGCATTCAGAAATGTGCACGATCATCCGCAAAATTGCTCATTACTGCCCTTCGACCGCGCTGACCCTTTCCATGCATCAGCATCTGATTGCCGCCAACCGCTTTAATTATCACAATGGCAATCCCGGTCAGGTATTATTGGAAAAAGTCGTCGCCGATGAACTCATACTCGTCAGCACCGGTGCCGGTGACTGGTTGAATTCGTCGGGTGAGATGACCAAGGTCGACGGCGGCTATCGGGTTAACGCCAAAAAAGGTTTCGCCAGCGGTTGTCTCGCCGGCAACATTTTTATCACCTCAAGCTGCTATCAAGACCCGGACGAAGGCTGGCAGGTGCTGCACTTCCCGATCCCGAAATCTGCCGAGGGCGTAAGTATCGAAGAAAACTGGCAGGCCATGGGAATGCGCAACACCGGCTCACATATGGCGGTCTTTGAAGACGTCTTTGTGCCGGAAGAAGCAATTGGCTTGAAACGTCCCCGCGGTGAGTATCATCCGGTATGGAATGTCATTCTTACGGTCGCCATGCCGTTGATTATGTCTGCCTATGTCGGGATCGCCGAAGCCGCCGCTGACATTGTCAGGGACAGTGCCCGGAAACGGACCAAGAATCATAAACTTGATGGCCATTTGCCCTATTTGTTCGGCGAGATGGAAAACTCTCTCATCACCGCGCAAGTGATGCACAAAAATATGGTCGCCATGACCAATGATTTTGAGTTTACGCCTTCGACCAATATGGCGAGCGATATTCTGGCTCATAAAACCATCGTCGCCAATGCGGTGTCAGCGACGACGACCAAAGCGATTGAGGCTTCCGGCGGCTTTGGTTATCTGCGCATCAATCCGCTTGAGCGCTTGTTCCGGGACAGCTTCGCCAGTCAATTCCACCCGCTGCATGAGAAGAAGCAACACGTCTTCACCGGCCGCCTGGCCATGGGCCTCGATCCGGTCGACGTGCCTGAGTTTGAGTAAGATAGAAGTAACCCCCCACCCTAACCCTCCCCCGCAAGGAGGGAGGGGATTAGAACGAATGCGTTTCAACAATACCTTCCTCCCCCTTTGACGGGGGAGGATTGAGGTGGGGGTGTTTTATATAAATGATCCATCTCTACGGTCTTCTCTCAGAGGAAGGAGTAGGACGGTGGGGAGCTTAATTTCCTACCCTAATCTCGGTCTGCCGCTTTCCAAAGCCGCTTCGAGGTTTTCCCAGCCATAGGCGTTTTCGCTGAGCACCACGCCCCAGAGTTTTTCTTCCCGCTCACCGACGCGCTTGCCGCCCATCACTTCATAGAAAAAGCGAGACGGGTTGAGGCTTAAGACCCAAATCACCGCCGCGTCATAGCCTTGGGCAATCATCAGATCAAACAGGCCCGCCAGTAATCTTTCACCATGGCCCTGGTTTTGATGATCGGGATGAACATAGAGCGTATAAACCTCGCCGCCGTATGAGCTGCTGCGGTCGCGGTTAAAGCCGGCGCTGCCGACGCCGATCACCGTGCCATCGTCATCTTCGAGCACCAGGATTTTCTCTTCCGCCGGACCGTCAGCATGGCGGATCGCGCGCGCCCACATCACCATTTGACGCTCAGGCGACATCTCGATCAGAACTTTATCGGGCAATATACCGGCATAGGTGGAGCGCCAGGTCTCGACATAGACCTCGGCGATGGCCTGGACGTCTTCTTCTTTAGCGGGTCGTATTCTAGCGATCAGCTCTCTCCAGCACGGCAGCAAAAAATCCGTCCGTATCATGCCGGGCCGGGGTTAAGGAAAGGTAAGGAGTGTCAACCGGACAATCGGTGCCGATGGCAGCTTGCCAAATTTCCGGCACTGGAAACACTTTGAAGTCCGGATGATTTTCTAGGAACCAGGCAATCTGCTCTTCGTTTTCCGCCGGCAAGACCGAACAGGTGGCATAGATCAGCCGCCCGCTGGGGATTACGAGATCGGCGGCCTGGGTCATGATCTTTTGTTGCAGTTGGACAAGTTCTTGCAGGCGTTCCGGTGTCAGCCGCCATTTTTGCACCGGGGCGCGCCGCCAAGCCCCGGAGCCGGAGCAGGGGACATCAGCAAGTACCCGCTCGGTGGTGCCAGCATGTTCTTCGAACCAGGGATCATCGTCGCCGGTAATGTGGTGGCGGGTGACATTAGAGACACCGCCCCGCCGCAGTCTGGGCTTTATTTTTTTGAGCCGATCTTCATAAAGGTCACAGGCGATCAGCGGGCCGCCATCTTTCATTGCAGCCCCAAGGGCCATAGTTTTGCCACCACCTCCGGCGCAGAGATCAATGGTTTTCATATCGGCTTTGGTATCGACCAGTAGCGCAATCAGCTGTGATCCTTCGTCCTGGATTTCGATAAAGCCGCCCTTGAAAGCAGTGGAGGCTTGCAGATTGACCCGGATTTTCAGGCGGAGGCCGAGCGGCGAGTAGGCGGTTGCCTCGGCTTCGATTTTATCTTTTTTCAGGACTTGCAGAGCACGGGCGCAATCGCCTTTCAGCGTATTCACCCGGAGGTCTATTGAGGCCGGCTGGTTCAGCGCTGCCGCTTCTTCAGCAAATTTATCTCCCCATTGCGCGGCTAATATTTCAGCCAGCCAGTCCGGCAGTTCGGCGGCAACGGCTGCGGGGTAATCGGCGTCGGCAAAAGAATTGTCTTTAAGCTTTTCCAGCAATGCCGTTTCATCCCCGGTCAGGGCGCTTGGCGCGTAACCATCGCCGGTGAACAACGCGCTGATAGCGTCATCCGGCTCTGCATCATTCAACTTTATATCGGCGATGACCCGTGCACGCGGTGAAGGCATCCCTGTATGCCAGTCTAGCCGGGCTTGGCGGCGCAGGATATCAAACACCCGGCCTGTAATGGCGCGCCGGTCCTTCGAGCCAATGTAGCGCCGGCCCCGCAGGTAAGACGACACCACGTCATCAGCCGGCGAGTTGGAGCGCTCTACTTTCTCGAGGATTTCAATGGCCGCGGCAATGCGCGCAGCTGGGGTCATGTCTTAGCCATCCACACGGTAATTCGGTGCTTCGCGGGTGATGGTGACGTCATGGACATGGCTTTCGCGCAAGCCCGCCGAAGTGATTTTCCGGACCCGGCATTTTTGCTGCATATCAGCAATCGTCGCATTGCCTGTGTAGCCCATCGAAGAGCGAAGACCACCGACCATTTGATGGATGACATTGGTGACCGGACCTTTATAGGGCACCCGGCCTTCAACGCCTTCCGGCACGAATTTGAGATTGTCGGAAACTTCTTCCTGGAAATAACGGTCAGCGGAGCCTCTGGCCATGGCGCCCAAGGAGCCCATGCCACGATAGGATTTATACGATCTGCCCTGATAGAGAAAAACTTCACCTGGGCTTTCCTCCGTACCGGCAAAGAGAGAGCCGATCATGACACAATCAGCGCCCGCCGCGATGGCTTTGGCGACATCGCCGGAATATTTAATACCGCCATCGGCGACCACGGGGATACCGGCTTTCTGACAAACCTCAGCCGCTTCAAGGACGGCTGAAAATTGTGGCATGCCGACACCGGCGATCATGCGGGTGGTGCAGATGGTGCCGGGGCCAATGCCAACCTTGACCGAATCCGCACCGGCATCGATCAAAGCCTTGGCGCCATCGGCGGTCGCGATATTACCGGCCAGAACCTGACAGTAATTGCTGAGCTTTTTAATCTTTTCGACCGCGCCCAAGACGCCGGAAGAATGGCCATGGGCGGTATCGACGACAATCACATCTACTTCGGCATCCAATAATGCTTCGGCGCGGGCCAAGCCGGCCTCGCCAACACCTGTTGCAGCAGCGACCCGCAAGCGGCCTTTTTCATCTTTACAGGCATCCGGGAAAGCTTGCGCTTTTTCCATATCTTTAACCGTGATCAGGCCAACGCAGGCGAATTTATCATCAACCACGACCAGTTTTTCGATCCGGTGCTGGTGGAGCAGACGTTTGGCCTCTTCCAGATCAACACCTTCTTCGACGGTCACCAGCGGCTTATCATCACTGTGGCGGGTCATCAGCTCGTATACTTTTTGTTTGGGATCGGTGGCAAAGCGGACATCCCGGTTGGTCAGAATACCGACCAGTTTGCTGTCGCCTTCTTCGACAACAGGGAAGCCGGAAAAGCCGTTGCGGTCCATCAGCGCCTGAGCATCGGCAAGCGTTGCATTCGGTTCTATGGTTATTGGATTAACGACCATCCCGGATTCGAATTTCTTGACCTTTTTTACTTCGGCGGCCTGTTCGTCGGCTTCGAGATTTTTATGGATAACGCCGATACCGCCGGCTTGCGCCATGGCGATAGCCAGTGCACTTTCGGTCACCGTATCCATGGCTGCTGACAATAGCGGAATGCCAAGCTCAATCGATTTGGTCAGCCGGGTTTGCGTGTTGGTATGGGCGGGCAAGACATCCGATGCTGCGGGTTCGAGCAAGACGTCGTCAAAGGTAAGGCCGTCGAGGATTTCCATGCCATCTCCAATACTTGAGTTGGCAACGCATCATACAGAGAAAGTTACTAAAGCCAAGTCGCTATGTGGTGATTTAGAAAAGATATTAGAACCAATTAGTTGCGCGATTATTTGGTGCTGTCGCCGCGGTAGTTTTGGGCGACGACAAACATTTCCGCCGACTCGTTCCGGCTTGAGGGTGGTTTGGCGTGGCGGACCGTGGATAAGGAACGTTTCATCTCGGCCAGTAAAGTTTGTTCGGTACCGCCCTGAAAGACCTTGGAGACGAAACAGCCGCCTGGGGCGAGAACTTCCGTAGCGAATTCATAGGCGGCTTCGACCAGTCCCATAACGCGCAAATGATCGGTATTGGCATGACCGGTGACTTTCGGCGCCATATCACTGATCACTGCATCGGCAGGCCCGCCCAAAGCATCTTTTAGGATATCCGGGGCATCATCAGCCATAAAATCCAGCAGCATCACTTCGGCGCCCGGTAGCGGGTCCATGTCAGCTAAATCAATGGCGACGATCTTGGCTTTTGAGCCAGGCTTTTCAGTGCCCACGCGGCTGACGAGAATCTGGGTCCAGCCCCCGGGAGCGGCGCCCAATTCTATGATGCGCATATTGGGTTTAAGAAATTCGAATTTGTCGTCGAGTTCTTCGAGTTTGAACGCTGCCCTAGAACGCAAGCCGGCCCGTTTCGCCGCCGCCACATAAGGATCATTTAATTGCCGCTGAAGCCAGCGTGTCGATGAACCCTTGCGCCCCTTTGCCGTTTTAACCCGCACTGTTAAATCGCGCCCGCCCCGGCCAGAAGACTTTTTGCCTGCAGATTTTTTGCTCACGGAGCTGGCCTGATTTCAGAGTTCTGGCTGCAATTGGCGGCGGGATTTCCAACCACCGGCACGCCATCATTGATCATCAGCTCAAGTAACATTCCTTCGCGCAAGCCCCGGTCCGCAACACGCAGGTTGCCGACCGGCCAGGCCTGACAGATGGCTTCTAATATTGCGCAGCCGGGAATAACCAGTTCAGCCCGTTCATCGCCAATGCACGGCATATCGGAGCGTCCCTGATAATCAAGATCGGTTAACTGACGGGAGGCCCTGTTGAGTTCGTCAAAGGAGAGGTCGAGACCATCGATCAATGATCTATTATATTGATCGAGCCCGAGATGCACCGCACCCAAGGTCGTCACTGTGCCGGAAGTGCCCAACATCTGTACATTATTGGCGGCAATTTCCTGCCGGATATTATTGCGTTCACAAAAAGCCGGCAGTTGTTCAGAAATATCGCGCACCATTTTTTGATAACAGTCGTTATCTATTTCATAAATACCGCACTCCTCGGCCAGCGTAACGACGCCGAGGGGCAGGGACAAAACATCCAAAATTTCAAAATTTGCAAACTCAGACTCTTCATTTATTGGCTTATGCTTTGCCCAGACAATTTCTGTACTGCCGCCGCCGATATCAAAAACCAAAGCATAAGGAGTAGCGGCGTTGAGCAGGCTTTGGCAGCCTTTAAGCGCCAACCTAGCTTCCTCACCACTTGAAATGGCTTCAAAATTGAGATGTGTTTCCCGGGCGACTTTTGCCAGAAATTCATCGCAATTATCGGCCCGGCGGCAGGCTTCGGTGGCGATGTTGCGCGACTGCACGACCTCAAAGGATTTTAGTTTTTCGGCGCAAATTGAAAGAGCTGAAATTGTCCGGTCCATGGCGTCGTCAGCAAGACGTCCGCTTTCTGCGAGACCTTCACCCAATCGCACAATACGGGAAAAAGAAGCGACAACCCGAAAGCCTTGGCCAATCGGGCGGGCAATCAGCAGGCGGCAATTGTTGGTGCCGAGATCCAAGGCGCCATACATGCGCGGTTTACGTTTGCGGTTGAAGCCGTATTTACCGCGTTTACGCTTCGGAGAATTTGATCTGCCGTCCCCAAAATTTTCTTTTTTGTCGTTATTGTTGCTCATTATGAGTCTCTTTTTTTTCGTGTTTCTTTGACTTGAATTCAGGTTAGCCTGGATAAGTCATAAGCGAAACCTCAAAATAGGCAGCTGGACAAAAAAAGGGCGGCCTATAAAGACCGCCCAGAAGTATGCGAGATTTAACAGGAATATTTTACATTTGGCGAACTTCAACCAAGAAGCCATCAACTTGAGCACCCAGGCTCTCTGATTGCTGCGATAGTTCTTTCGCTGCATCCAAAACTTCAGTGGCAGATTGACCGGTTTCAGTGGAAGCTTTGGTAACACCGTCAATATTGGACGAAACTTCACCAGTTGCGGCACTTTGCTCTTCAACCGCACCGGCAATTGCCGTGGCAATCTCGTTGACTTCGTTAATCGTTTTCGTGATGCCTTCGATAGACCCGACAGCAGTCTGAGTAGCTCCTTGGATGCCGGAAATTTGCGCGGCAATCTCATCGGTAGCTTTAGCCGTTTGGTTGGCCAGGTTCTTAACTTCAGAAGCCACGACCGCAAAGCCTTTACCAGCGTCACCGGCACGGGCCGCTTCGATTGTCGCGTTGAGCGCCAGCAGGTTGGTTTGACTGGCGATATCGTTAATCAGATTAACAACTTCACCAATTTTGTTTGAGGCATCGGCGAGACCTTGAACCTGCTCGTTGGATTTTTGTGCTTCGGTCACAGCTTCCGAGGAAATCTGTGTTGAGCGGGCAACTTGTCCGGATATTTCATCAATCGATTTGGACAATTGTTCAGTTGCTGAAGCTACTGCCATCGATTGTGAGCTGGCTTCTTCTGCGGCTGCCGCCATTGTTTCTGCAGTCGCTTGAAGCTCGGTAGAACTGCCGGCAACTGTTTCAACAACACTTTTGACGTTGAGTTCAAAATTGTCGGCCAATTGAACCTGTTGGGTTACGACCGACCAGCTGAGCATCGGGCCAACATAATTACCTTCTTTGTCGGTAATTGCCGTGACTTGGAGATCAAGTGTTTCCGGACCAACAGAAATTTTACCGCGATGTGGCAAATTGGCTGGATCACCCAATATATTTCTTTGATGTGATGGATTTTTATGGAAAACATCGATGCATTGGCCCATCAAATCATCAACTTTGACCGGCAGGTGCTCTTGCAAGGGACGTAAGGTGTTCGTGCTGGTCTGATTGATATAGTTAATGGTGAAATCATTCGGATCACACATCATGACGTTAACCGGCATATTGTCGATCATTTGCATCAACCGGGCTGTGTCTTCATCTTTTTTGACTTTTTCAGTGATCACAGACCAGCTTAACATTGGGCCGATATAGTTACCTTCTTTGTCATTTAAGGCAGTAACCAGCAAATCGAGTTTTTCACCTGCAACATCAATAACCGCGGTATGCGGAAGATTTGACGGATCAGCAAGCAAGCGACGCTGCATTTCCGGGTTTTTGTGGAAAATATCGATGCACTGACCGAGCATGTCATCGGCTTTTACCGGCAGAGCATGTTCGATGGTTTTCAGGGTGTCGATGCTGGCTTTATTTAAATAATCGATTGTGACGTCTTCCGGATCACAGGTCATGACATTGATCGGCAGTTCTTCGACCATTTGCGCCAGGCGAAGTGATTCCGCTTCGTTTTTGAGTTTTTCGGTAACGACCGACCAGGTCAACATTGCGGCGGAATAGGCACCGGTTTCATCTTTGACGGCAGTGACTAACAGATCAAGTTTCTCGCCACCTACTTCAATAATTGCGGAGTGGGGCAGATTTTCCGGATTGGCCAGTAATTCCCGTTGGTGACCAGGATTTTTGTGGAAAATATCAATGCATTGTCCAACTAAATCATCTGCTTTAATTGGCAGAACATGTTCAAGGGTTTTGAGCGTATTGATGCTCGAATTGTTGGCATAGGTAATATTAAAGTTCTCTAGGTCGCAGATCATGACGTTGATTGGCATGTTATCGACCATTTGTTTATATTGATTGATATCTATATCAGAGACTTGTTGGAGCATTGTTCCCTCCTGATTTTGTGGTTCGGTTGTTCCTGAAACTGATTGGGCGGCGTCGATCATGATACCGGCTAAAAGCATGTAAACTTCTGTCCAGGCATCTTTCACGTCATCGGTAAATTCATCGCCAAGGCCTTGCTCTAATGTCCATAACAGAGCCTGGGCGACGGTCGAATAATCTTCATCTTTAACACCGTATCCGCCATGCCGTTCACCAAGCTGTTGAACGGCGGGCAGGATGGAGTCGAGATCGGTCAAACCCTTAACAGCTACTTTTAAAGTCGCCATCAACGCTTTGCGCTGGTCGGCCATATCTTCTTTGAAAAGGGGTTTTAAATTGGGATCGAGTTCAAAAAGCCGATTATAAAACATGACGGCAGCGTCATCGGCAATGGGCTCGACCATGGCAAAGGTGCTTTGCACAAGTTGGATTTGATTGTCCGTCAACAAAGCTTCTGTATCGCTTTCACTACTCATTGTTGAGACCTATTCCTATTCTAAAAGTCACTGCAGCTGTACCTTCTGGGGGCAGTTAAACTGCTGGTTGATCAAGTTAATGTTACGAAATATTTCAATGACAATATTTTAAATGGAGATGATTTTTTAATATTCAAACTTTTTTTCACCAAAAACAGGGATTTTTTGTGATTTTTTGTATCAAAGCTTTGTAACAGAAGGTTACAGAATGATTTTAATTCGTTTTAACAAAAAAGCGGGGTTTGGCAACTATGCTGGGAAATGAATGAAAATTGATCAACGTCAATGATTGAGCTGCGATGATGGCAAACAATCTCATTAAAATCTTCTAGGGGAGGAGTTAATATGGCTATCCGCAGTATCCAGCATTTTGCTTTAACCGTACCGGATCTCAACGTCGGGCGGCAGTTTTATAACGATCTTGGTCTTAACGCCGATGAACGTGATGGTGCCATAGTCGCGCATTGCGATGGCCGCGACCAGGACGAAGTGATCCTGATTGAAGGGGCGCCGAAGCATCTTCACCATGTGAGCTTTGGCACCGACGAAGAAGGAATTGCTCAGCTCAAGCAAAATATCGAGGCGGCTGGCACGAAACTGTTGGACCCGCCGACAGAATGGCAGGAGGACGGGTTGTGGTTCCGCGATCCCGATGATGCCTTGGTTCATATTAGTGTAGCTGAACCCGCACCCTGGCGCGACGACCCGCCTTGGCTGACCAACACGCCGGGGCACTATGACCGCATCGGCACGCGCGGTTGTCCGCCGCTGGACATCGAAATCCGGCCACGCCGGTTTGCACATATGCTGCTATTCACGGCAGATATAGAAGCTAAAACAAGTTTTTTTACTAATGTACTGGGCATGAAAGTATCCGATAGCGTTGAAACCTTTATCAAATTTTTCAGCGCAAGCAGTGGATCGGACCATCACATTCTAGCCTTCGGCTTGTCATCAAAACCGGGATTTCAACATGCCGGCTTTGAATTGGGCAGCGTTGACGAAGTCGGACTGGCCGGCAGGCGGATGCTCGAAAAGGGTTATATCCATTGCTGGGGTCCGGGCCGGCACGGTCCAGGGTCGAACTATTTTCACTATTTCCGCGATCCATGGAACAGTATCTCAGAATATTTCTGTGATATGGATTATATCGCAGCTGATTCTGACTGGCAGGCCCAGACTTGGTTAAATTCTGATGCCGCCGCTTATTGGGGTCCGGAACTGCCGGTCGATTTTCTGACCAATTTTGAGGCGCTCGGTGCGGCGTAACAACTTTTTTTGTCATGGACCGAAGTCTCTAGATTAGCGAGACCTTTCCGGTTTTCTAGTGTAAACGTTCGCTATGAACAATATGCCGGAAACTACAGTAAAACGCCGCCACCTCGTTATACGCAATTGGCAGGGCGAAGCGCGTTTGTGGCAATCCTATTGGTTGATGGGCGTCATTGGCGGCTGGTTAATTTGGACACTGGTACTGAACCTCGTTGAATTTGGCTTTTTGCCCGAGATACCCGGCATCATAATTCTAACTGGCTATGCGGTTTATTCGGCTGTCGGCGTTTGGCGTTGTGCCTTTAACACCGGTTGGCATGGTTGGGGTTATATGGCGCGCGCGATTATCGGAATTTCGGTAATTTATTTTTTGCATCAATTATTCCTGTCAACTTAACATTTGTTCTGGTACCAAACAAAATGATCGCTACAATCGGCGCAAATTTTAATTAAATTAAAAAAGAAATAAAATGACCTCAGATCCTGTTGTAATTGTTGGCGCCGCTCGTACTCCGATGGGCGGACTCGGTGGAGATTTTGGTACTGTTCCTGCTCCTCAATTGGGCGCTGTTGCCATCACCGAAGCCATTAGCCGCGCCGGTATTGAAGCCGAAGATGTAGATGATATCGTTATGGGGGTTGTCCTTGCTGCCGGCCAAGGCCAGGCACCAGCCCGCCAAGCCGCCATTGGCGCCGGCGTCCCTAATGACAAGGGAGCGACCACAGTTAATAAAATGTGCGGCTCGGGCATGAAAGCGACCATGTACGCCCATGACAATATTCTTGCCGGCTCGCATGATGTTATGGTTGCCGGTGGCATGGAAAGTATGACCAACGCGCCATATATTCTGCCAAATGCCCGTTCTGGTATGCGGATGGGCCACGGCGAAGTAAAAGACCATATGTTTTTAGATGGGCTAGAAGATGCTTATGAGCCCGGCAAACTCATGGGTGCATACGCAGAAGCAACGGCTCAAAGCTATCAATTTACCCGCGAATCTCAGGACGCCTTCGCGATTACTTCACTAGAGCGCGCCCGCAAAGCTTCAGAAGACGGAACTTTTGCCAAAGAAATTGTACCGGTAACGGTCAAATCCCGAAAAGGCGAAACCGTGGTTGAAGTTGATGAGCAGCCAGGTAACGCCATGCCGGAGAAAATTCCAAATTTACGCCCGGCTTTTGCCAAGGATGGGACTGTAACGGCCGCAAATTCAAGCTCCATCTCGGATGGTGCGGCGGCGCTGATTTTGATGCGGCAGTCAGAAGCTGAAAAGAGGGGATTGAAACCGCTCGCAGTTATTCAAGCTCATGCCAGTCATGCTCAGGAGCCGGAATGGTTCACGACGGCGCCAATCGGTGCGATCAAAAAAGTTCTTGATAAAGCCGGTTGGGATAAGGATGACGTTGATTTGTATGAAATCAATGAAGCTTTTGCCGTCGTTACCATGGCGGCCATGCAGGATTTGGGCTTGTCCGCAGACAAGGTGAATGTTCATGGTGGTGCTTGTGCTTTGGGTCATCCGATTGGCGCATCTGGTGCACGTATTATCGTAACTCTTTTGAATGCATTGGAAAAATACGATAAAACCAAAGGTGTTGCTTCACTTTGCATTGGTGGCGGTGAGGGGACGGCGATCGCCATAGAAAGAGTGAGTTAAAATTAATGTAGGGGGAAATAATGCCGACTGTACTTATCACCGGAGCCAATCGGGGGCTTGGGCTGGAATTTGCCCGCCAATATGCCGCGGATGGCTGGAAAGTTTTAGCAACCTGCCGTGAACCGCAAAGCGCGGTGGAGTTGAACGCCATTGCTGGTGAAATACAGGTGTTGCCGTTGGACGTGTCGGATTTTCTGGCTATCGACACAGTCTCCCGTATTTTAGCTGCCGAGAAGATTGATATGCTGTTGAACAATGCGGGTCTAATTGGCTCACACGGGGCCGCCTTTGGTGAATCTGATTATGAGGATTGGGCCGAAGTGTTCAGAGTAAACACCCAAGCTCCCCTCAAAATGGCTGAATGTTTCGTCGAACAAGTCGCCAATTCAGATAAAAAGCTCATTGTCTCGCTCTCCAGCCGCCTCGGCAGTATCGGTGAAAATGACGCTGGCGAGCAGTATATTTACCGCTCAACCAAAGCAGCGCTAAACGCGATAAATAAATCAATGTCGATTGATTTGGCTGGGCGGGGGATTACCGCTGTGGTACTTCACCCAGGCTGGGCGCAGACTGATATGGGTGGCCCCAATGCAGCCGTGAATCCAGTTGAAAGTGTTACCGGAATGCGCTCCGTTATTGATAAATTAACGCCAGCGGATAGTGGTAGTTTTTTTAGCTACGATGGTGCATCGATTGATTGGTAGAGGAATACAGGAAAATGTCTGACCCGATCGAGTTTCTTTTCGATTTTTCTTCACCCTACGCTTATGTCGCGGCGCATCGAATTGAGGAGCTTGGTAAAAAACACAGCCGTGACGTAGTTTGGCGGCCGTTTTTATTAGGCGCCATGTTCCAGGTGAACGGCCAGAAGCCCTTGAAGGATCAGGCTCTCAAGTGGGACTATTCAAGCCATGATCTGGCGCGGATTGTCAGGCTCTATGATATCCCTTGGACATTGCCAGAAAAATTTCCCATTCCAACCCAAGCTGCCGGGCGCGCTTTCTATTGGGTTAATGATCAGGATGTTGACCTCGCCAAACAATTCGCCCTGGCAGCCTACCGGGAATATTTTGCCAACGGTATTGATATCCGGTCAAAGGAAGTTGTTGCCTCGGTTGCCGCCGAATTGGGGTTGAATGAAAGCGATTGCTTGAAGGCGATGGATGATGATGGCTACAAACTGAAGCTCAAAGAAGTTACGGCTGGGGCTATCGAACGGAATGTCTGTGGCTCACCGTTTTTCTTTATTGGCAATGAACCGTTTTGGGGCAGTGACCGTCTCGAGATGATGGATTTATGGCTCGAAAAAGATGGCTGGTAAGATAATATATAAGGTTAGGTAAATGTCAGAACCTGTTGTTTTAAAAGAAATTAATAAAGACGGAATAGCCTCGGTAACTCTTAATCGTCCGGCTGTATTTAATGGCTACAACGAAGAACTTCTCACCAGCTTAGCAACGATTCTGGCAGAGATCGAAGCGGATGAAAATATCCGTGCCGTCGTTTTTCGGGGAGCTGGAAAACACTTCTCAGCCGGTGCTGATATTAATTGGTTTAAAGAACTGGCGGTCGCCAGTGAGGCCGAAAAAAAACGTGCGGCCGACTTGGGTACGGGGGCGATGCGGAAGCTTTTTACGTTGCCAATACCAACCATCGCCCTGGTGCAAAACGCGTGTTTCGGCGGGGGTGTCGGCTACGTCGCCGGCTGCGATATCGCCATTGCGTCTGAAGATGCCCGCTTCGCCATTACCGAAGTGCGTATGGGCATAACGCCGGCACCGATCTTGCCGGAAGTCATTGATGCCATCGGCGTGCGTCAGGCGAGGCGCTATACGCTGACAGCAGAGACTTTTGACGTTCATGAAGCGAAACATATTGGCTTAATCCATGAAATATGTCCGGTTGGCGGATTGGATGCCGCCGTTGAACCTATAATTGATGCTATTTTACGCAGCGCTCCTAAAGCTGTCAGTGATACCAAAAATATCATCACTGAAATAGCCGGCGCGCCGCTGGATGATGTACTGGCTGATCGTCTTGCCACAATCAGTGCTGGCGGTCGTGATAAGCCGGAGGGAATCGAAGGATTTTCAGCCTTTCTCGAAAAGCGTTCGCCAAATTGGTATGAATCCTGAGATTTGACCGGTTATTTCAAGGTAACAAACTTTTCTATAGGGAACTCTAAGTTCACTTTGGTGCCAACTTTTTGTTCGCTTTCAATGATCAACTCTCCGCCCAGGGCTTCAACCAGGCGCTTTGTGAGCGGTAGTCCCAGCCCAGTTCCTTCATTAGTGCTGTTAAGCTCGTGACCGACCTGGACAAATGGTTCCATCGCCAGCGCTATTTCTTCTTCGCTCATACCAATGCCGGTGTCGGTTATAAATATTGACTTTGTTCCCCTGTCATTGCTGTCTGAGCTGACGGTTACTGTGCCACCCGTAGGCGTAAATTTGACTGCATTTGACAGCAAATTTACCAGTATCTGTTTCATTCTGCGTTCGTCAGCCGAGATTGCGGGTAAATTTCCATTTATTTCGTTGATCAATCGAACATTATTAATTTCGGCTCTTGATTTAACGAGTAAGAGAGAGGCCCGAACAGCGTCTGCTATATCCACTTCCGTTTCATTCAGTTCAAACCGGTCAGCTTCAATCGCAGATACATCAAGGATATCGCTTATAAGGTTGAGCAGATGCTGGCCGGATTCGTGAATATTAGCGATGTATTCTTCCTGTTTTTCGTTGGTAAACTCACCAAACACTTTTTCAGATAAAACGTCGGAGAATCCGATGATGGCATTTAAAGGTGTGCGTAATTCATGGCTCATATTAGCCAAAAAATCGGACTTGGCCCGATTGGCGGCTTCTGCGGTAAGCACAGCGTCATTTAATTCTCGCTCGGATTTCTTAAGCGCCGACACATCAGTTCGAAGGATAACGGTTCCGCCTTCACGGGTTTTAAATTCGTGCAGTTGGAAGGTCTTGCCATCGTCGTATGTTCGCTCAATGGGCCCCTGCGGGTTGCGGTGTTGCTCGAGACGTTTTTGAATCCATTCTTCATCACGCTTTAAACCATCTTTGCGGTTACCGCGTTCTGCTCTAACACGAAGAAATTCTTCAAACGTAACACCTGGCTTTAGTATGTCTGCAACATCATTCATGGCGACCAAATAATCATCGTTGCAGATGACCAAACGATCGTCTTTGTCAAATAGCACAAAGCCGCCAGTAAAGCTGTCCACGGCATCCACCAATCGTTGACGTAAAATATCACTTTCCAGGGTTCTTTCCTGTACCCGTTCTTCTAATCTGTCGCGCGCATTTTTTAGCTCAAGTTGTGAATTTTTTTGATCGGTAATATCGATTCTCTCACCAATGCTTCCACCGTCGAGAGTTGGACGTTCAAGGGCCAGTATCCATTGGCCAGAACTCATTTGATATTCGATGGATGTATTGGCATTTCGATGCGCTTCCATTCTTTTCTCAAGCCACTTTTCCTCATTACCAATCGCCTCAGGAATTTCACCATTATTTATCGAAGTCCGCACCATATCTTCGAATTTTACACCAGCCATAATTTGATTTTGCATCGACGGATACATTTCCCGGTATTTATGGTTACAAATGATAAGCCTGTCTTCACTATCCCAAAGAGCGAAGCCTGAGGACATAGCATTGATGGCCAAATGGAGAGTGTCGAGAGAACGTTTAGTTACCTCTTGAGCCTCGACGATTTTCATCTCTTGCTCAATACGATCAGTAATTTCTTGAGAAATGAATAGGATACAATCCTGTCCAGCAAACTCAATATGCTCACCACTAACTAAAAAATCACGGATTTTGCGACTTTTGGTGCGGTATTGGGTGGCAACATTTTGGATGCCTTCATTTCTTACTGTTCTTGATATTTTAGACCTGATGTCAGTATCTACCAGCATATCAATATCAAAAGGAGATTTGCCGATAACCTCGTGTTTTTCGTAACCTAGAGTTTTAAGCCATACTTCATTGACATCTAGGATTGTCGACGAATCGATGGTTGAGATTGATACCATGGCCGGGCCTGACTCAAATATCTTCCGGAACCGATCCTCACTTTTTTTAACGTTGGTAATATCAGTGTGGAAGGCGATAATACTACCATCGTCAAGTTTATTTCGGCGAATTTGAACCCACCTATTATTATAGTGAACTACTACATCCTTTGAGTAATCCCGTATCGGGTTTCCCAAATCATCCCTTTTCCATTCCGCGAACTCACCCTCTTCAAGCCTGATTATACCTGCTTCATTAATCCATTGGATCATG
The DNA here is from genome assembly GCA_964566055.1 of uncultured Rhodospirillaceae bacterium. Taxonomy (GTDB): domain Bacteria; phylum Pseudomonadota; class Alphaproteobacteria; order Rhodospirillales; family UBA2165; genus TMED23. Next base: position 14,565 of record CAZMHI010000029.1, on the reverse strand, counting down.
TGCTGATTTTTGAGGCCAGGTTCAATTTTGTGGTCGATGTGATTATGCAACTCGCGAAATTTTTCGTTGCACATGACAAGCCGATCTTCGGAATCCCAAATTGCCACGCCTTCCGGCGCCCTTTCTAAAACACTAATCAAATCCGGTAAGTTATTTTTCAATTAAGAAATCCCACCCCAAGAAATTCAATCTAGTAGTTAAGTGACACTATTAAAACATACTAGATTGTTTAAAATCAGAGCTTGCCAAAAGAAGCTAATTACCGCCGAAGTTCCTAAATCTGTATATTAGGTAAATATGGATATCGGTTTAAATTATTCAAGCAGTACTTGTCGGCAAACTCTATTTACGTCATTTATTTATTAATAATTTTGGTAGTACCATTTAATGAAATCTACCTTTTCACTTGAATATGTAAGATGATTAATTTTAAATATGCAGAATTATTTTTTGCGAGGTCCCCACTTAACAAATGACCGAAGCCTATAATTTAAAAGAAATCAATGCACTAATCGTTGATGATTATGCCCCGATGTTGGAAATTATGCGGGGTATTTTGAAAGAGTTTGGTGTTGGACGCGTCGCCGAAGCAACCAGCGGGAACAAAGCGCTTGAAGAGCTTAGTTATTTTCACGCCGACGTTATTTTTACTGACTATATGATGGAAGACATGAACGGTTTGGAGTTGATCCAAGCCATTCGGGCTGGTGAGACACCTGCCAACCGCTATGTTCCGATCGTTGTTGTCTCTGCCTATACTGAAATTCGAGAGATATTGGCTGCCCGTGATATTGGCGCTACAGAGTTTCTTGCTAAACCTATTTCTGGAAAGCTGGTGTTTTACCGGCTTCGCTCAATTATCGAATATCCCCGCGAATTTGTTGAAGCTGAGAGCTTTTTTGGCCCTGATCGTCGCCGTCGTGAAATTGACCAAATAGCCGAAAATAAACGTAAAATAGAATATGAATATAAGACGCCGCAACGCACAGCGCTGCGTGAAACCTAATTAGTTCATTACGGATTAGACTTAACCGCATCCGAGTGCTAGTTCTAATCTCACATCAATGAAGCATTATCCCGGAATACGACATCAATGACCGTTCACCTCTTACGTATGGCCGTGCGCATCGAAAGTATTGCCCAGCTCTCCGAAATTCAGTCCGAACGCATGGCCTCGGCCAAGGGAAAACGCCTTTTTACTTATACCCGTAATATGCCACGCCGAACTGCTGAACTGATTGATGGCGGCTCGATTTATTGGGTGGTTAAGCGCCTCATTCGCGTGCGTCAAAAGATTATTGGAATAGAGCAAGGTACCAACGAAGAGGGGCGCAAGTATTGTGCGATTGAGTTGGCTCCAGAACACATATTGCTCGAGCCTAGACGGCAAAAAGCCTTCCAAGGCTGGCGTTATCTCAAACCGGAAGAGGCGCCGGGAGATCTGGCGGCAGGTGCGGATGCTGAAATTGATGCTGATATGCCACCCGAAATGCAAGCCGAATTGAGAGAGCTCGGCTTGATCTAGTGCCAGTAGAAGGATGATTGCAGGTGACTGAAGAACAGGCTAAGCGACCCGGGTTAAGTTTTAAGGTAATTTGCTCTTTAGTTGTCGTCGTTTTGGCCATGCTTCTGTTTGTGTTGCCGCCGCCGGACGGCGCCTCTCAAACCATTATGCGGGCGGCGGGTTTGACGCTATTTGCTATCGGCTTTTGGGCTACATCAATTTGGCCCATTGGTCTCACGGCAATTGCTTTTTTCTTTTTTGCCGCCATGATTTCCATCCAACCTCTCAACGTTATTTTTTCTGGATTTTCCTCGCCTGCCTTATGGCTGGTATTTGGCGGCTTGGCTATTGGCGCCTCAGTAACCCACACCGGACTTGGTGAGCGCATGGCGCGCTCTCTGGTCATCCGGCTTGGTGGTTCCTATCTGAAGGTTATTTGTGGCATTGCTCTCGTTTGCATGATTCTTGGTTTTGTGATGCCTTCCAGCATGGGCCGCATCGTCCTGCTGGTGCCAATTGTTATTGCCCTGGCGGAAAAGCTTGGTTTTGAGCGCGGCAGTAAGGGGCAATCCGGCATGATACTCGCCACATCATTGATCACCTTTACTTCAGCGGGCACGGTTCTACCTGCTTTGGTTCCTGGTATGACCTTGGCAGGCTTGGCGGAAAGCCTATACGGTATACCGATGACCTATGGCGGCTATCTACAATTAAATTTTCCGGTGTTGGGCATCCTTAAATGCATATTTATTATTCTAGTAACCACCTGGCTATTCGGCGAACAACCGAACAAGGATCATATAGACAGCGAACATAAACCTTTATCAATCGAAGAGCGTTGGCTGTCGCTTATTCTCATCGCGGCACTAGGCTTATGGGTTAGTGATTTTGCGCATGGAGTTTCCGCTGCTTGGATCGCCTTAGGAGCGGCAATTATAATTTTTATGCCGGGCCTTAATTTGGTGCCCGCCAAGGCTTTGAGTGAAAAGATTGATTACGGATCAATGTTTTATGTTGCGGCAGTTCTTGGGCTTAGCGTTATATTGTCCGAGACCGGGCTAGCGTCGCTGGCAGGTAAGGGGTTCCTAGCCGTGTTTCCCTTCAGTAAAGGCGATGTCGTGCTAAATTACGGTCTCTTATCCACGGTTTCTAGTTTTCTACCTTTGGTGGTTACAAATCCAGGCGTGCCGGCCGTATTAAGTCCGCTGGCGCAGGAGTTTGCCTCGAGTACCGGGCTGTCATTGGAAACTGTTTTAATGACGCAGGTTATTGGTTTTACCAATGTGATTTTGCCTTATCAGGCTTCGCCGCTCATAGTGGCGATGGCGATGGGGGGTGTAAAAATGATGGATGGGGCCAAATTAACGCTGTCGATGACCGTCATTGGCTTCGTAATATTGATTCCTCTTAATTATTTCTGGTGGGAAATCCTCGGCCTATTCAGGTAGCTTTTAAGCCAAAAATAAGCCAAAATGAAGCTGTTTAGCATTTTTAGGGACTATTTTACCCCTAGGGATTTACATTTGGGATTCAATTACCACATATAGGAAGTGCAAAGTTCCAACCGCAATTGTTTGAATTTCAATAATTTTTGGAAATCATACTGATTAGAGACGAGCATTGAGCGAAAAAAGTTATAATTTAGAGCGCCTCAATTTTTTAATTGTTGATGACAACAAGCATATGCGTGCTTTGGTGAAAACAATTTTGCATGCGCTTGGCGCTAAAAATTGCCGCGAAGCAAGTGATGGTGCTGACGCTTTTAAAGAGCTTCGGCATTTTCCCGCCGACGTTATTATTTGTGACTGGAATATGTCACCGCTGGATGGTTTGGATTTTGTGAAACTGGTTAGAACGGGTGGTGATAGCCCAAATCCGTTTGTGCCGATTATTATGCTGACCGGGCACACGGAAATGGCTAAAGTTATTGAAGCGCGTGATTCGGGCGTTCATGAATTTCTCGCCAAGCCCATTTCTGCAAAGTCGATATATGCACGGGTTAAGGCTATCATCGAAAAGCCTCGGGAATTCATTAAGACAAAAATGTATTTTGGGCCTGATCGGCGACGGTCTTCGGTTAATTACAAAGGCCCAGAAAGACGCATTGAAAATTTAGAAAGTTCTGATAGTGAATTGTCGCAAGACGAAGTTGAAGCACTGCTAGGTGGATGATAACTGTTTGGTAATTAAGTATTAGTACAAGAACAGAGATTTAATAGGAAAAGTTGGGGCCAATGAGTGACACAGACGCCGGAAAAATGATCCGGCCTCCAAACAAGTTAAGTAACAAGGTGACGATTGGCGGCCCAGGTGCCGTTGACGAAGCGGCACTTGAACGAGCCGAACAGGTAATTACTGAGCTATCGGATAGCTATGTTGATTGGGCACGAGAAGATTTAGCCAAAATTCAAAAGGCCTATGAGGAGTTGAAAAGCGGCAGTGGTGACGATCCGCTGGATGCGGTATTTCAGATATCGCATGATATCAAAGGGCAGGGCGGTAGTTTCGATTACGCTTTGATGACCATCATTGGTGATATGCTGTGCCGCTATATTGAATCCTTAGGGGGCGAGGTGACACCCAAGTCGATCGAAGTGATTGAGCTTCATATCAATGCTCTGCATGCCGTTATTAGCCAGGAGTTAAAAGGTGAAGGCGGGCCAATAGGCAATCAATTGTTGTCGGGTCTGGAACTCGTTGTTAAAAAACGAACCAAATGAGATTGATATAAATTGCCTCAATTAATACTGAAAGCAAGTGCCCATGGCCGAATTTGAAGTTGCCATTTACAATAAAGAAGTTCGGGAGCGGGTTGCGGAAGGCCTCCGTCACAAGAATCTGACTGATGATTGGGCTGAAATTCATTACATTGATGTTGAAGGTTCAGACAAAGAAGATGCACGCCGGGCAATCCTGCGCCGCTACCCTGAAAAACGTGGATTTGTCATCGATTCAATTGAAAAGAAAATTTATTAATTTAAATACTTCCGCCCGATTCAACACTTTATTAAGTTTTTCCGCCTTAAAATTTACGTAATGTTGCCTCATTTCCTATCTAGGTGATGCGGGTAATCATTTTAACGGATAAGAAAGGTCCGGAAGATGCTGCAACATGCGATAAATGGTCGGAAGGCGTTTGAAGTTACTCTGTACAACAAAGATGTTCGGGCAGCGGTGAAAGACAACCAAAGCCATACGATTTACGGTGATCACTGGGCTGACGCACAAATTCAAGATGTTATGGCCGCCAATGAATCGGAAGCATTGAATCTAATCGGCCGCCGTTATCCACCTGAAGAAGGCTTTGTTGTTCAAGAATTATCTGAATGCGGGTAGCGACTACTTTTTCTTTTTTTTGCTGCTGATTTTTAATTTAGATAAATCCATTTTTTTCATTTCGACCCGGTCGAATTGCGGCTCAAATGGGTAGGGTCGGGTGGCATCAAAGCCAATTTTGGTGCCGATGTAATCATCAAAGGTCGGATTCAGGCCATGTCCAAAAACATTTTCTATTTGTAAGATTCCGGATTTCCCATCAAGCCTTGTGGTCATCGCCCATTCGACATCGGAGGGGTTTCTGATATCAACGTCATCATCAACCACGGTTACCATCTTGAGCGGCGGAAAGGCGGCGAAGGCTGCCATAATCGCTTGCTTGCCCCAGCCCGCCCGGACTTGTGAAATTTGCACGATGGCATGGTAGAAGCCACAGCCGCCATGGCTGAAATAGACATCTTTGACGCCAGGGATTTGCTTTTTCAACAGATTTAAAACATTGGTCTCGCCAAGTAATCCGACCGAATTATGCACTTCTTTGCCGGGTAAAATCGAATGGAATATTGGGTTTTTGCGGCGATGGATACTGATGACTTTAACTCGGGGGCGTGGTTCGCGGTAAGCATAGTTTCCTGTCACTTCGGCAAACGGGCCTTCATCGATTAAATCGCCCGGCGTGATGCTGCATTCGAGCGCATACATCGCGTCGGCAATTATCTCGACGCGAGAGTGATAACCCTTTGCCAGTCTCAAGGGTTCGCCATGGAAGGCGCAAGCAATGCCCAGTTCGTCAGTGCCGAAGGGCGCCGCTTCGGACGGCGCGGAGGCGGCAAAATGCAAGCCCGGACCAATGCCGATGTTGATGGTCAGGTGAAGGTCTTCGCCTCGTTTCGCTGCTTTATCCAGACACAATTCCAAGTGACGTCCGGAATCGATATTAACGCCCATGGTATTTTTATCGATGATCAGAAAGCGCTGAATAGAGGTATTGCGAATACTGGTTTCCGGATCCTTGGTAATAACGACAGCAGCGTCTAGATAAGGCCCAGCATCACCCAGTGCGTGAACAGGAATGGGAATTTTGGTCAGATCAACTTCAGGCTCGATAACTTCGAGGACAGGTCCATGCATTACGATTTCGGGTAATATTGGATTTTGGTGCCAGCTGCCGATTTGATCGGCGACATATTGCGGCAGTTCGAGTTCATCATAAGAAAATAAATCTGCTAAAAGTGCGCGCGACCAATAAAGCCCGATAAAAACCGGTGCGTCGTAACCTTTGACATTTTCAAAAAGTAGCGCGCTATCGCCGCCTTCATATTCCTTGGCGATACCGACAAGATCGTGCTTTGGATCGACTTTAGATTTAATCCGGATCAGCCGCCCTCTGGCATCCAATTCTTCAATGATCGCACCTAAATCGGCAATCAGCGCCGGGCGATTACTCAGCATATCCATTTTAATCCCCCCCCCGGGGTCAATAAATTATCCAGCCCGGTCTCTTAGACCATTGGCATCGGCTAATACCTTATCATTGCAGAGCCAAATACGGCAACACAACGGGACAGCATTTTTTGAGGGAGTGGGGGAGATTTAATCTCAGTGCTTAACCGGCTTCGAAGAATTTAACCGTATCGAGGCCGTCGAGAATAACGCCGTCGAAACCTTGAGCGACAATACCGTAGAGGTAGGATTTTGTGTTGCCGGTAATCATCTGACGCCAGCCAGGCCGCCAAAATTCAACATAATACTTATCTGGATTTCCCGGCACCGGCCCTGAGATAAATCTTGGATTGCCTTCTCCCCAGCTATCCTTCCAATAATAACGGTAACTTTCCACCGCGCCGATATTCATATAGGCCAGGACCAGACGCCTGGCACCCAGTTTCTTGAATTTCATGCCCTGGACGGCTGCTTTAACGAACGGCTTGCGGCCACGGTGAAAGACATCAACCACAACAGCATCGAAGTTGGTATTGCTGAGGGCGATAACAAAGTCCTGTTGACGGTCATAGCGCGATGAATCTGTGAGATAGGGAAAGTTCTGTATCCCCTTTAGGCCAACTATATTGCGCGGATTCTCATTTAAGGGACGACGCGGAAAGGTTGGAATTCTGTCGAAAATAAAATCTGCCCCGGCATTGTGCGCCAAAAACGGTACGAACTTTTTGGCCTGGTTGATTTTTATAGATTCTTCCACCGTCTTGGCATTGGCGGCAAAATCGGTGACTAAAATCTTGAGGCCACGCTGTTTGCCAAGCTCAGCCAGCCGCAACATTTCGGCGCGAACTTTTTTATCTGTGGCGGTCTCGTCTTTGCCTTCCAAGGGGGGGTGAAAATTCAAGCCCGGCACGATCAAACCATCAAGCGATCTCATATATGTGGTGGCGGGCGATCGGATTGTGCCGTCAACGGCATCGACTTTTTCCAGCAGATCTAAACCGCCTTGGGTCATGACGACAAAATCCTGCTTAAAGCGCCGGGCATATTTACTGATATCGCGCACGAGACTCCGCATCGCCTGGGTTGGCTCAACAGCGGTCTGTGTCTGGAAGGTGGGCGTTGGCGGTGCTGTCTCAGGCCGTCCTAGATCTACATCCTGGCCTTGCTGGCGCACGCTGCCTTGCGCCAACACAGCACTTGTGCCGGCGATCAACAAAGTAAAGGCAAAAGCTGTACTAAAACCTGCGCGTTTCACGATATCTAGCCCATCTCAACTATTTTAGGCGTTTTATGGCCTCATCGGCAATTGCTAATGAGGCGGTTAAGCCAGGCGACTCTATACCAAAAAGATTAACCAGACCTTGCACACCGTGTTCTGCCGGGCCATTAAAAATAAAATCCATGGGTGGATTTCCAGGGCCCTGCAGCTTGGGGCGAATGCCGGAATAGCCCGGAAGCAAGGCATTATCAGGCAAATCCGGCCAATAGCTGCGCACCGCGGCATAAAATTTATCACCCCGTGCCGGGTCAACTTCATAGGCGATTTCGTCCACCCATTCGACATCGGGGCCGAATCGGGCCTGTCCGCCGAGATCGAGTGTGAGATGCACCCCAAGACCGGCTTCTTCCGGAATGGGATAAATCAAATGACTAAAGGGGCTTTTCCCGGCCAGCGAAAAATAATTACCCTTGGCATAAAAGGTGCCAGGCACCATTTCGGGTGGATATCCGGCGATTGAGCCCGCGACGCGCTGGGCGTGCAGACCGGCACTATTGATCACGACTTCACAATCAAGCGCCATCGGTGTCGCACCACCGATATCCAAACGAATACCATTGTCAGTGACGGCGCCCCCCAAGACCGGAGAATTAAAGGCAATCATCGTACCGGCGGCTTCAGCATCGCCTTGATAGGCCAGCATCAGGGCGTGGCTGTCGATCAAGCCGGTTGACGGAGAGAGCAAGGAGGCCACAGCGTTTAAGGCTGGTTCCATTTCCAGGGTGGTCTGCTGATCCTGCCAGATCAGATCATTAACATCATTGTCCGCTGCTTTTTGCTGTAGCGCCTTGAGCTTATCCAATTGCCCGTCATGGGCGGCGACAATCATTTTGCCGCAGCGCTGATGCGCCACACCGTGGCTTTCACAATAGTCATAAAGCGCTAGTTTACCCTGGACACAAAGTTTTGCTTTGAGACTGCCGGTATCGTAATAAATGCCGGCATGAATAACTTCGCTGTTGCGGGAGCTTGTTCCCGTGCCGATGGCGTCTTCAGATTCCAACATAATGACATCGCGGCCCTGCAAGGCGAGGGCGCGGGCGACAGCCAGGCCAATGACCCCGGCGCCGATTACCGCGCATTCTATTTTCTCGGCTATTTTTTCTACAACTGCCATAAGCAAATTCAATAGATCAGAAATCAAAAGAAAAAAAGACTTTATCCGTCACTGAGATGTGAACCGTCGTGAGTTGCGCCAACCACTTGGCGATGCCAATTATAGTGCATGATGAAAAAGTTCTTTGCTGCCAACGTGCAAATCCGCCGGACGCTCGGTTTGAGCCTCGTAGCGGGTCTCGTGTTTTTGGTCTCATCTGGTGCAGCGATGGCTAATCCATCGTTCTGGAAATTTGAGTGGCCAAAAACGGATTTCAAAAAAACCTCAGTTGAATTTAGCGAGATTATGTCAGGTGGCCCGCCGAAAGATGGCATCCCTTCAATTGATAATCCAAGATTTACCGATGTCAGTAAGGTCAAAGGGCTGAAATCGACCGTACCGGTGATAAGTTTTACGCTAAATGGCGAATCTAAGGCTTATCCCTTGGGAATTTTGATGCGCCACGAGATTGTTAATGACCGGGTCGGCGGCGTCCCTGTTGCCGTGACGTATTGCCCGCTCTGCAATGCGGCTATTGTTTTCGACGCCAGGCTTGATGGCAAAGTATTGGATTTCGGCACGACTGGTAAGTTGCGTAACTCTGATCTGGTTATGTATGACCGCCAAACCGAAAGTTGGTGGCAGCAGTTCCTGGGTGAAGGCATTGTCGGCTCGATGACCGGTAAAAAACTCAAAATGCTGCCGTCGCGAATTGAAGCCTTCGGGCGCTACAAAAAAGCCCATCCGAATGGCAAAGTATTGCTCTCCTCTTTTCCAAGCAGAGGTTTCGGCGGCAATCCCTATGTTGGTTATGACAGTTCTCCCCATCCATTCCTTTATCGGGGGCCGTTGCCAAGTGGTATTCCGGCGCTGATGCGTGTCGTTGCTGTGGGTGATGAAGCCTGGAGCATGGCTCTGTTACGCCAGAAAAAACGTATTGAATCCCGAGATATTGTTTTGACCTGGGAAGCGGGGCAAAATTCGGCACTGGACACCAGAGATATTTCACGCGGCAAAGATGTTGGCAATGTTGTGGTCCAGCGAAAGACCAGTAACGGGTTGGTCGATGCGGTGCATGATGTCACTTTCGCTTTTACGTTCCACGCTTTTAAACCAAAAGGAAAATTGCATCACACTAAGTAGAGCACTCTCCATACGATGCCGGTGAAATGTTGTTTTCAGACCGGGGCAGGGTTAGACTCTTGCCCCGGTAAATTTTTGGCATATCTCTATAAATATAGGGCAGGATAGATTGGGAACTGTATGAGCGACAAAAAGCTGCCGACAAAATCATCTACTGCGGATGTCGATGCTTTCTTGCAGAAAGTTGCGGCGACGCCGGTGCGTAAAGCATCGGGCGAAAAAGGCCGCCTCATCTTTGCTATGGATGCCACAGCCAGCCGGGAGCCGAGCTGGGACCGCGCCTGCCACTTGCAGGGAGAAATGTTTCAGGAAACTGCAGCGCTCGGTGGCCTGGAAATCCAGCTTGCCTATTACCGCGGCTTTGGCGAATTTCGGGCGAGTGCCTGGGCCAGTGCGCCCGATGATCTATTGCGCCTGATGACGGCAGTGCATTGTCTCGCAGGGGAAACACAAATTAAGAAAGTCCTGCGCCACACCTTGAATGAAACCAAAAAACGTTCGGTCGACGCGTTGATTTTTATCGGTGATTGTATCGAAGAAGATGTAGATGCTTTGGGCGCAATTGCCGGAGAGTTGGGACTCTTAGGTGTGCCGGCATTTGTCTTCCAGGAAGGTGCAGACCCGATTGCTGAATTCGCTTTTAAACAGATTGCCAAATTGACCAATGGCGCCTATTGCCGGCTGGATGCTAACAGCGCCCAAACGCTGCGCGAATTACTGCGTGCTGTTGCTGTATTTGCCGCCGGTGGACGCTTGGCGCTGCAAAATATGGCGCAAAAGGAAGGCGGCGCTGTCCTGCAAATCGCCAACCAAGTTTCAAAACCGGGCTAGAGTAGGGTAGACTAAATTATGCCTTATTTTATTCTTGGTATCGCCGTTCTAATCGGCTTTCTGCTCGCCGCGCGCTGGTATGTAAATGCGCCACCCTCGACCCTGGTGAAAGGCTTAAAGTGGACGGCGATTGTTCTGGCGATCGGCGTTGTTATATTTTTCTTGGTCGCCGGGCCAAAATTATGGGCGCTCTGGGCGCTGCCGGTACTTTTGCCATGGTTTTTGCGCGCCAGGGCGGCGGCGAGGATGGCCAAAAATTGGTCGCGTATGGCCGGTAGTAATTCAGGCGGTAGTGCGGGTGGTGCGCCGGGGCAATCTTCTGAAATCGAAACCAAGTTCTTGAACATGTATCTCGACCATCAATCGGGAGAAATGAACGGCGAAGTGCGCCAAGGCAGCTTCGCCGGCAAGACCTTACGAAATTTGTCTTTGAATGATCTCCTGGCCCTATTGGTGGAGTGCCGGGAGGACGAGCAATCTGTTCAGGTGCTGACAGCCTATCTCGACCGCTATCATGGTGATGAATGGCGGGAGCAGGCGGGAGCGGCACCCGGATCAGCTGGTAATGGTGATATGACGACCGAGCAGGCATATGAAATTTTGGGACTTGAGCCGGGTGCCAGTGATGAAGAAATTAAAGAAGCTCATCATCGGTTGTTGAGTAAAATTCACCCGGATCATGGCGGCTCAACGTTTCTGGCGACGCAGATAAATCAGGCGAAGGACTTTTTGCTGGGCTGACACCATGCGGATTATTTTATTCATAATCGCGGTTGGATTTATAGCCACTGGAGCAAATCCAGCGGCGGCTAAAAACTGCAAATTGTCAGACATCATCAGCAACTATAAAGCTGGTCTCCAACACTTCAACGCCAAGACTTATAATCGCGCTTTGCTGCGCTGGGTACCCTTGGCCGAAGCTGGTCTGGGTCCGGCGCAACGTCAAATTGCCTCGATGTATGCGGCAGGGCAGGGACTTGAAAAATCGCCTGCCAAGGCTGCCTTATGGGCGGAGCTATCGTTTCGCAGCGGTGATCGCGCCGGGCGAAGGCTATCGACACATTTACGTGTTCAATTGACGCCAGAGCAGCGGCAAACTCTCAAAGCGCAATTGACAGTGTGGCGCCCCCGCGAAATTTCTTGTGGCAGCAGCCGGGTTAAAGATAGTCCTCAAGCGGTAAAATTGGCTTATCATGTGACCATTCACAAAAGCATCACACCTAAAAACACCAGCCTGATCAAAGAAAAACTGCCAGCGATATTAAAAACTGCGATGCAGTCTGATCGCTTTGCCAAAATTTATTTATCAGCAATCGATCAATTTGATTTTTACAATGGCTCACGTTACGACCGCTATGTTGGCTGGAAACCCGAAAATAGGCTCAAAGACAAAAGCCAGAATGTTATCAGGCTGTCGGTCAGTAATTTTTTTGACCAAGAGCCCGACCATTTCGCTAAGGCCGTTCTGCTAACCGCCAAGCGGCGCGTCTATGATCAATTGCCGGGCGCGAAATTTGCAGATCCTTTGATGCGGCTGGTCAAAGGCAAGCGGATTTATGGCGCTGTTTATCCTGATATCCGGAATGGCAATTTTTTTAAAGTTATGCGCCAGGCCTTCTCCATGGCCGAACGCTTGCCGAAATCCCTGCAGCGCTACATCGATATCATTGACGAGTTTCACTATAACCCGGCGTCAAAGCACTATATCCGGAGCGGTACTATTGATTCCAAAGGCGCTTTTTACATCAAGTCGCTCAGTTCTGAAGGGCATCGTATGATGTTTGTTCGCCGCAAAGTGCTGTTTTCCTCGCCACTGTTTTTCCTGCAAACGTTTATCCATGAAGGCACCCATGCGGTGCAGGATCAAAAGGCCTATGGAGACTACCGTGATTCTCAAATGATAAAGGTCAGGTTGGCGCGATTGCAGTCCAATGGTAAGGGAAACTCACCAGAGGCTAATAAACTGAAAAGCGAAATGAATACCAAATTGGACTATGCCAATCGCTGGTACCGGGGTATTAAAACCAAAACCGGACGTATTCAAGATATTGCCTTCGAATGTGAGGCAACCGAAAATGAGATTGCAACGGTTAAGCTTGTTGGCGGCTCACCGGATGTCATGAAGGCGTCGGGTTATTTAAAACTTTGTCCCGAGGCACAGCGCCAGATAATCCAATGGCGGGACGAGCTCATTCAAAAAAATCGCCATAAACGGCGCTGATTCTTAACAATAAATCAACTATGTAAGGCGATGTTCAGCTTGCGAGTAGAGGCTGCCTGTGGCAATAAGGCGCGACTCTATTGCACAAATATTGCGCTAATGTAGGCAATGATGGTTAAACCTGTTCGAAAAGCTGTTTTTCCCGTTGCTGGCCTGGGAACCCGCTTCCTGCCGGCGACCAAAGCCATGCCCAAGGAAATGCTGCCGGTGGTTGATAAACCGCTGATCCAATATGCCGTCGATGAAGCGCGTGAGGCGGGAATCGAAGAGTTCATCTTTGTCACTGGACGTGCCAAATCAGCCATCGAGGATCATTTCGATCACAGCTATGAGCTTGAACGGTCGCTTGAGGACCGGGGTAAAGACGACGTCCTCAAATCGATCCAGGACATTATTCCGGCAGCGGGTCAGGTATCTTATACCCGCCAGCAAAAACCCTTAGGCTTGGGTCATGCTGTCTGGTGCGCGCGCAATCATATCCATGATGAGCCTTTTGCCGTGTTGCTGGCCGATGATCTGATTTTGGCTAAGCCTGGCTGCTTGAAACAAATGGTTGAAACCTATCAAAAAACCGGCGGCAATCTGGTTGCCGTTGAAGACGTACCCAAGGAGCATACGGACCGCTACGGCATACTTGATGTGGTTAAAGATGATGGCACCATCGCCGAGGCTCAAGGTTTGGTTGAAAAACCCATGCCTGCTGACGCCCCTTCAACGCTGTCAATTATTGGCCGTTATATCTTACAGCCGGAAGTGTTTGAACAGCTCGACCGTCAGGAAAAAGGGGCGGGTGGTGAAATTCAACTGACTGATGCGATGGCGCGGACGATTGGAGATGTGCCCTTCCATGGCTTGCGGTTTGACGGCAATCGTTACGACTGCGGCAGTCAATTAGGCTTTATTGAAGCAAACCTGGCATTTGGTATTGATCGTGATGAAATACGAGATGACTTAAAAAAAATGCTAAAAAAATATAGTTAATTATTAGGATGATTTTATGCGTATTGCGATGATCGGAACAGGCTATGTTGGCCTCGTATCTGGTGCTTGTTTCTCAGAATTTGGTGTTGATGTTGTTTGCGTTGACAAAGACAAAGATAAAATCGACCGGTTGAACAACGGCGAAATCCCAATTTACGAACCCGGACTCAATAGTCTTGTTGAGAAAAATACTGGAGCAGGTCGGCTGTCTTTTACCACCGATCTGACGGCTGGCGTCAAAGGTGCCGATGCAGTGTTTATCGCTGTCGGCACGCCAAGCCGTCGGGGTGATGGCCACGCAGATCTCACTTATGTCTATGACGCAGCGCGAGAAATCGCCGCAGCGATGAACGGCTATACTGTCATTGTGACCAAGTCGACGGTGCCGGTTGGCACGGGTGACGAAGTTGAAAAGATCATGCGCGAGGAAAACCCTGACGGTAAGTTTGATGTCGTTTCCAATCCCGAATTTCTACGGGAAGGATCGGCGATCAACGATTTTATGCGGCCTGACCGGGTGGTGATTGGCGCAACTGGTGAGCAAGCCCAGGAAGTTATGCGCAACCTCTATCGTCCGCTGTTTTTGATCGAAACGCCAATCCTCTTTACGGCCCGCCGTACTGCCGAACTGATCAAATATGCCGCCAACACTTTCTTGGCGACAAAGATCACCTTCATTAATGAGATCGCCGATCTTTGCGAGCAAGTTGGCGCCGATGATCAGGATGACTCAAAGGGCTTAGGTCAGGATGCCCGGATTCGCAGTAAATTTCTACATGCCGGTCCAGGTT
>CAZMHI010000028.1:0-56041 GCA_964566055.1 uncultured Rhodospirillaceae bacterium | reverse complement strand
CGCAGCCGCGAAGCCGCACAGCCACACCCCCCCAGCTTCCTGGAATAGCGGAGCCCCACCGCCGTCGAGATTCCGGAAGTCGAGTTCGCCACGGTGGATGAATTTGACGCCCGCGGGCCCTTCGGCGCCAAGGGTGTGGGTAATGTCTCGGTCATTAATATGGCGCCGGCGATCGCCAATGCTGTCGATGCCGCCATCGGGGTCCGGGTTAAAAGCCTGCCGATAACGCCTGGCAAGATACTCCAGGGCATGGCAGCGGAGGTGAATTGAGATGCAGTCCCTCCCGAATTTTGAATATCTGGAACCAAGCTCAACCCAGGAAGTGGCTGAGCTTTTGAAGGATAGTAACACCCAAAGCATGGTGATCAGCGGCGGCACCGATATGTTGCCGTCGATGCGGCAGGGCATATTCTCGCCTGATGTCGTTATTTCTTTGCAGGCGATCCCCCATCTTAAAAATGTCGAGTGGGATGAGAGTGAGGGATTGAGAATTGGCCCCTCGGTGACGCTCCGGTCCCTGGAAAGCAATGCCGATGTATTGCAGCACTTCCCAATGATCGCCAAGGCCGCTCATGCGGTCGGCTCTCCTCAATTGCGGGAGATGGCAACGGTCGGCGGCAATATCTGCCTGGATACCCGCTGTTATTATTACAATCAGTCCGAAAACTGGCAGGCTTGTGATCAGGAATGCCTGAAATTAGGCGGGGAGACCTGCAAGGCCTCGCCTTCGGGACGGGCCACAAAATGCTTCGCAGTCTTTTCGGCAGATTTGGCCCCGGTTCTGGTGGCAATTGATGCGCGCGTTACCTTGCTTTCCGCCCGCGGCGAACGAAGCGTTGATTTGCGGGAATTTTATACCGGCGACGGGGCTGAGCCGCATGTCAAAGCAGCGGATGAGATTCTAACTTCCGTTCTGGTGCCCAAGCAAATGACGGATGTCTTTGGTAGCTACCAGAAATACCGCATTCGCAATTCTATCGATTACCCCATCGCCGGAGTCGCCCTGACGCTTCGGTTTGAGGGGCCTGAAAAGAAAGTGGAGGATGTCTACCTTGTCATCAGTGGCGTCGCCAGCAAGCCCTTAATGGTCAAAAGAATTCCACCGCTTTTGAGCGGCAAAGTCTTGGATGACGAGTTGATTGAAGAGGCAGCAGTACTGGCTAAAAAGGCTGCTTTGCCGCTTGCTAATACCAGCGGGGAGCGCGCCCACCGCAAACAAATGATCTACGAATTTACCAAAAAGGCTTTTGCCCAAGCCGTAAAATACGGGAGCCAGCGATCATGAAGCAGCCCCTCGCTCTTTGTATTAATGGTGAGAACCATGAGCTATTTCTTGAACCCAGCAAAACCCTGCTGGAAGTTCTGCGTGAAGAACTGGACCTGACCGGCACTAAAGAGGTTTGCCTCTTGGGCTCCTGCGGCGCTTGTACAGTTTTGGTGGACGACCGGCCTATTCTTTCCTGCTCTACTTTGGCAATCGCCTGCAAGGATAAGAAAATCACCACCATCGAAGGCGTTAAAAACGGTCATGAGCTTCATCCCCTGCAACGCTCTTTCGTCGAAAAAGGGGCTGTGCAGTGTGGCTATTGCACTTCGGGTATGATCCTGACCGGCAAAGCCTTGCTTGATGAAAACCCCAAGCCGACCAAGGCGGAAGCAGCCGAAGCGATATCCGGTAATCTTTGCCGCTGCACAGGCTATGCACAAATCATCGACGCCATTGTCAGTGCGCCGGAATTTGCTGAGAGTGAAAGCACCCAAGCACAGGATCCGTTGGCCGGTACGTTGGATAGCGGTCCTTACTTGATGCCGGAAACCGGCGAATAAAAACTTAGAAATCAAAATTAGTTTGAATATCCAACTAATTTTGAGTATCGTAATACCCGTAAAATAATTATGTGTACTATGAGAGCAGTTTGATCGGGCTAATATCATGATTTTATACGATTTCGAATATGAACGTCCCGGCTCCTTGCAGGAAGCAACGGCGCTGTTAAGTGAAACCGGCGAGGGCGCAAAGCTGCTGGCGGGCGGCACTGATCTGATGCCGAATATGCGGGTGGAGGTCGTCACCCCTTCCCTGCTGGTCAGCCTGAACGGCATCGCAGCAGCTGCACCCGAAAAACAAGCCGATGGTTCCATTAGAATTGACGCCTTGAGCAAATTGTCCGATCTGGTGGATGATGAGCTAATCCTGAGCGAATTACCGATGCTGGCTGAAGCCGCTCATACGGTCGCCGGTAATCAGGTACGGGTCGTCGGCACCCTCGGTGGTAATTTGTGCCAGGAAAGCCGCTGTCTTTATTACAATCAAAAACACGACTACCAATTTGTCGAGCCTTGCTACAAGCGTGGTGGGGAGGTCTGTTTCCCCTTCCCGGGCAACGATCAAAACGTCTGCTGGTCGGTTTACATGTCGGATATCGCTCCGGTCTTGATCGCCCTTGATGCCACTCTGGAAATTCTTGGGCCCGATGGCACCCGCGAGATCCCGATGGCGGACTTATTCACCGGAGACGGCATGAACCCGTTTACGTTGGGTGCTGCTGAAATTATCCAGGCTGTCATTATACCGCCACTGCCGGAACGATTTGGCTGGGGCTATCACAAAACGACGGTTCGGGGCGGCCTCGATTTCGGCACCGCTATTATCTTTATTGCGATGCAAATGGCAGAAGACGGTGAGACCTGCAACTGGGCCAAAATTGTCTATGGTGCGGTAGGGCAAAGCCCTTTGCGGCCAACGACGACTGAGACGTCAATGGAAAACGCGTCTTTAGACCCAACCCTCCTCGCCATTGCTGCCAGTCAGGAAATATCTCCCCTGCCCCATCACGGTTTTAACAAAGCCTATCTCAGGGAAAACATCAGAGTTTATACCGAACGTTCATTAGTCCGGGCGATTGAGCGCGCCCAGGGCAAGAATTAGGAGTTGGTTAGATGAATAAAATAACAGACAGAACGAAGGTGAACGGCAAGAAGTCCCGTTCCCGGGTATTGGAAATGTCAATTAACGGCGAAAGCCACGAGGTCACGGTTAAACCCAGAGTCATGTTGCTGGAAGCAATCCGCGACAAAATCGGCCTCACCGGCACCAAGGATGGCTGCGAGTCGGGCACTTGCGGCGCCTGCACTGTACTGGTCGACGGTCAGCCGACGCTTTCCTGTATCTCCTTGGCAGTAGAAAACGAAGGCAAAGATATCCGCACCGTTGAAGACCTGGCCGATGGCGACAATTTGAATTATCTGCAGGAAGCCTTCCTCGATCAAGGCGGCACCCAATGCGGTTTCTGCACTCCCGGTATGCTGATGTCGGCGACTGCTTTGCTGGAAAAGAACCCAAAACCGACGCGGGACGATATAAACAAGGCTCTCGAGGGCAATCTCTGCCGCTGCACCGGCTACAACTCAATTGTCGATTCGATTTTGCAGGCATCTGACCAAGGCGTTAAGCCGGTTCTGCTATAAAGGATTAATCTCATGAACCATTTGAGACATGTTGGTAAAAGCGTCAAACGCAAGGACGGTCCGGATAAAGTCACCGGACGGGCGATGTACTGTCAGGATGTAAGACTGCCGGGCATGCTGACGGGCCGGATTTTACGCAGCCCTCACCCCCACGCCAAAATCATCAACCTCGATATCAGCAAAGCCCAGGCTTTAGATGGTGTCAAAGGCGTGATTACGGTCGACGATACCAAAGGCATCAAGCACGGCTTTGTAGAAACACCGCGCTATCCGGCGGATCAGGAAGTACTGGCTCGTGATCGCGTCGTTCATGTCGGTGAAGAGATTGCAGCCGTCGCCGCCGTGGATGAAGTCACCGCACAAGCAGCGCTTGATCTGATTGAAATCGAATATGAAATACTCAAACCGGTATTTGACCCTCATAAGGCCATGCAGGAAGGCGCGCCGGAAATTCATGACAGTCATCCCAAAGTCGCTGAGAAAGAGGATTACAAAAATATTGGCGGCAAGACGGAATCCGGCTGGGGTGATGTCGAGCAAGGTTTCGCGGAGGCTGATTATGTCCGTGAAGACCGCTATGAAAGCCATCTCCGGACGCACGGTTATCTAGAGCCTCAAGCTACCGTCGCCCATTGGGAAAGCGACAAGCTAAACGTCTGGACTTCGTCGATGGGTGCGTTCAATAAGCGCGCCAAGTTAGCGAAAGTATTAGACCTGCCCTATTCGTCAGTGCGTGTGCATAAAGCCTATGTCGGTGGCGCCTTTGGCGGCAAAATCGATCTGTATTCCCATGAATATTGCGCCGCCCGCCTCTCGATGCTGACGGGCCGGCCGGTCCGCTTTGTCGCCAGCCGTGAGGAAATTTTCTCAGCCTACCGCCACGGCCAGCCCTTGGTGGTCGAGCTTAAAACCGGCGTTAAAAAAGACGGCACACTGGTCGCTCAGGAATTGCGCATTATCAATAATTCAGGCGCTTACCGGGGCAGCGGCGTGGTCGTGGTGTTCCTGGCCTGGGGCTTCACCATGGCGCCTTACCGGGTGCCGAACCTCAAATATGAGGGTTATTCGGTCTACAC
This sequence comes from uncultured Rhodospirillaceae bacterium, assembly GCA_964566055.1. GTDB lineage: Bacteria > Pseudomonadota > Alphaproteobacteria > Rhodospirillales > UBA2165 > TMED23. The sequence continues at coordinate 51,497 of CAZMHI010000028.1, read as the reverse complement.
CAATCATACGACCCGAGCGCCGCAACGCGGCCATGGCTGCCCGCAAGTTAGATTTGCCATTGAGTCCCAACTCGATACCATCGCTGAGGAACTCGGCATTGATCCGATCACAATTCGCCTCCGCAACGCCCGGGTGCCGGATGAGGAACTGCCCAACAAAGACAATGTTCATCAGGCAGGCCTTCAGGAATGCATCAGAATTGCTGGGGAAAAAACCGATCTGGTAGCGAAATACGGCCGCGACCGGAAGTCCCCTCCTAAAGACACCTCAATCCGCCGCGGCATCGGTATCGGCATCTCGTCCTATATGAGCGGCACGCTGATTTATCCAAACGGCTCCGGCGTGATCGTTAAAATGAACGACGATGGCTCAGCCGTCGTGCTCACGGGCGCCATTGATCTTGGCCAGGGTGCTGAGACCGTGATCACTCAAATTATTGCCGAAGAACTCAGCCTCGACATGGATGACATCAAGATCATTGCTTCAGATACTGATACCACACCACAGGATATCGGCGCCTGGATCAGCGGCCTTACCTACGTTACTGGCAATGCTGCCCGCCAAGCTGCTACCAATGCCCGGGCTAAACTTCTGGCTGTCGCGGCTGAGCAAATGAACGTCACGGCGGATGACCTCTATCTCGATAACAAGGAAATCATCAGCCAAAGCAATCCCGACAACCGGCTCTCGTACCGGGACGTTATTGCCGCCAGTGTCGCCAATCATCGCGGTGATACTGTGATCGGCGAAGGGTTCTGGCGCACCATGCGGGATGAGCCCCATCATCCCAGCCTGGCGACAACCAAAGGCCGCTGGACGGAGAACTACGCTTTCAGTGCTCAAACTGCCGAAGTCGAGGTTGATATTGAAACCGGCGAGGCAAAATTAGCCAAAGCGCTGACCGTTCATGATTGCGGCTTCCCCATTAATCCGGGGCTGGTCAAAGGTCAAATCGATGGCCAGGTTTCGATGGCGCTCGGTCATGCCTTCATGGAAGAAATTATGAGCAAGGACGGCTACACTTTGAACCCGAGTTGGCTCGATTACCGCATGCCGACGATCCACAATATGGCGGAATCTGAAGATGCCGATGTGATTACGGAGCAATATGAGGTTGGCCAATCCTATCGCACCAAGGAAGTCGGTGAAGGTTTGGTGTCCGGCATTCTGGCGGCAATCGCTAATGCGATTTATGACGCCACCGGTGTGCGGCTCCATTCAACGCCGTTTTCGCCGGAGAAAATACTTAAAGGATTACGGGAATTGGAAAGGCAACAGAAAGCCGCTGAATAACTGCCCCGGGGGGGGCATTGAAATGGCAGATGTAATTTATTACGATCAGGAACTGGAATGCTTGAGCCGGCCCGAACTGGAAACGCTCCAGCTAGGTAAATTGCGCGACCAATTGAGCCACGTTTATGAGCGCAGCCCTTTCTACCGGCGCAAACTTGATGAAGCACAGATCAAACCGAGCGACATCCGTACCATGGCGGATATCCGCCGTATTCCCCTGACCGAAAAAGAAGAGCTTCAAAAAAGTCAGGTCGCCCACCCGCCTTGGGGCGACTTTGGCTGCATCCAGCCGGAAGAAGCCATCCGGGTCTTCCAAACCTCCGGCACGACGGGTGTACCGGTCCGGATTATGCTCAATCGCAAAGACTGGTTTGATAATTTCTACGAGCAATTCATGCATTTCCGCTGCGGCTACGGCCTGACAGAGAAAGATATTCTATTTGTACCCTTTAATTATGGCCTGTTTATCGCTTGGTGGGGCTTTCAAGCGGCGATGGAAAAAGCCGGATTGATGATCGTTCCAGGCGGCGGCCAAAGCACCAAAGACCGGCTTAGGGCCATGGTCGATTGGGGCGCAACTGCAGTTTGCGGCACACCTTCCTATCTCCTTTTTATGGCTGAATCTGCCGCTGAACTGGGGATTGATCTGGCCGGCTCCCCGATTAAAAAACTGGTGGCGGCGGGTGAGCCAGGTGCAGCTGTGCCCGCAACCAAACAAGCGCTAGAAGAACTTTGGGGCGCTGAACTGTTTGATGATATCGGCTCTACCGAGGGCGGCAATTTCGGCTATGAATGTATTCGCCACCAAGGCACTCATGTCTCTGAAGGCTTATTCATTGCCGAAGTTCTCGATCCTGAAACTCTGGAGCCCCTGCCGGATGGCACACCCGGTGAATTGGTGCTGACCAATTTGTCGAGTGAAAGCTCTCCTTTGATCCGCTACCGCATGAAGGATTTGGTTGAGTTTGACCGTGACCCCTGCACCTGCGGGCGCACAAATTTACGGCTCAAGGGCGGCGTGTTAGGACGCACCGATGACATGTTCCATTATGCTGGAACTAATATTTATCCATCGCAGATTCAGGATATTCTGCATGGTATCGACGCCTTGTCCTTGGAATACCGGATTATCGTGCCCCGGATGGGCAGCGGCAAACATCTTAAAATTGTTGTTGAGCCAGCAGAGGCAAACACCAAGGCTGCCAAGCTTGAACACGCTTGCGAAGAATTGGCCGAAACCTTTAAAACCCGTATCAAGCTCACCCCTGATCTCGAAATCGTTGATGCCGGCAGCCTGCCCCGCTTCGAAGGTAAGGGTAAGCGGCTGATCCGCGAGGAATAGATTTTTAATGCTCTACGCTGAATTACAAAGTGAGATTGAAAAACTCCAGGTGGCCAATATGCCGTTCTGTGTCACCACAATTGTTGATGGCCGGGGCAGTATTCCGCAAGTGGTTGGTGCGAAGGCAATTTTTACCACCGATGGCCTCCATGCGGGGACTGTCGGCGGCGGCAAGCTGGAAATAAAATGCAAGGACAAAGCAGCCGAACTCCTAACCGCCAAAGAATCCGATCCCACTTTCTTCGCCCGTTGGAATATCCAAAAAGATGTCAACATGACCTGCGGCGGTGAAGTGGCGATGTATTTTGAAGTCTTCCGCCCGGAAAGTGAATGGAACATTGTGGTTTTTGGTGCGGGTCACGTTTCACAGAAATTGTGCCGCTTTTTAATTGAGCTGGAATGCCGCGTCCTCTGTATCGACACCAGGCAGGAATGGCTCGATAAGCTGCCCAACAGCGAGCGCCTTGAAGCACATCAGGTCGATCATTTTGAAGATGGTGTTGAGCTGATTAATCCGGCCGATACAGTCATCCTCATGACGATGGGGCATTCTTCTGATGTTCCAGTACTAAAGAAAATCCATCAGTCCGGCATGTCCCTGCCCTTTGTCGGCATGATCGGCAGCGATTCCAAGGCGCGTATCGTCCGCCAGGAATTGCTCGAAGACAAATTACCGGAGGCTTTCATCGACAGTATTGCCTGTCCGATTGGCGATCCCGAAGTCGGTGACAACACACCGCCGGAAATCGCCGTCAGCGTAGTCTCGCAACTCCTCAGGATGCGGCAATCCAACGCAGCGGCTCAGCCGGAGACAGTATGAGCAGCCAGCCAGTTTCAATTGCCGGTATCATTCTTGCTGCCGGCCTGTCGACGCGCTTTAGCGGTAATAAATTACTGGCCAACCACAAAGATAAACCTATCATTCGCTGGGTCGCCGAAGCGGCTCTGGCATCACAGTTGTCCCAGGTCGTTGTCGTGCTCGGCCATCAAACGGCGGAAGTTGGGAACGCCCTCGCCAATTTGCCGGTCAATATTGTCGTTAACCCCGATTATCAGCAGGGCCAAAGCACCACCGTAATCACTGGCCTAAATGCTGTTCAAGCGGATCATCAGGCAGCGATGTATCTGATGGGGGATCAGCCGCTGATTGAGACTGCTATCATTGACGAATTGATCAACGCATATACCAATTCTAGACACGCGATCTGTTACCCTTCGTATCAAAATAAACGGCGTAATCCGGTAATTTTCAGTGACGCGTTTTTCAACGATATTCTTGCACTCAAAGGCGACACCGGTGCCCGGGCGATTATCGATACCAACCCTGATCGGGCTTTTGCTGTCGATTATGATTCCGAGCAGCCTTTTCTTGACGTCGATGAGGAGAACGACTTGAATTCCCTCGACGTGACCAGCACCAAATGAGTTTGCTGATATGAACCAAACACCCTTTATTCTCATCCGTGGTGCGGGCGAAATGGCAAGCGCCGTCGCCTGGCGGCTGCATCGGGCCAATCTGCAGCGGATTTGCATGCTGGAACTGGCTAATCCCTTAGCCGTGCGCCGCACTGTGTCTTTTTGCACAGCACTGGATACCGGCTCCCACAGTGTTGAGGGCGTGACAGCGCGCGTTGCCCGGCAAGCCGCGGAGATAGAAGCCGCATGGCAGGATCAGAATATAGCTGTCGTGCTAACTAAAGATTGGCAGAAGATAGCTGGTTTACAGCCTGATGTGTTGGTGGATGCGACGCTGGCAAAACGCAATCTTGGCACCTCCATTGATCAGGCATCGTTGGTGATTGCGCTCGGTCCTGGTTTTGAAGCGGGCAAGGACTGTCACCTCGTCATAGAGACCAATCGGGGGCACAATCTTGGCCGCCTCATTGAAAGCGGCAGCGCTGCCCCCAACACTCGTGTACCGGGCGGCATTGGTGGTTATACCGCTGAGCGGGTCTTGCGGGCGCCCGCAGCAGGTGAGTTTGAGACGAAATTAGATATCGGAGCGATGGTGAAAGCAGGTGATATCCTCGGTACAGTAGCCGGTCAAAAAGTTACAGCCGAAATTGATGGTGTGCTGCGCGGTTTGATCCAGCCCGGCACCGAGGTTGGCGAAGGTCTCAAAATCGGTGATATCGATCCCCGGGGCGAGGCTATTTATTGCTCGACCATTTCCGATAAAGCCCGTGCTCTTTCAGGATCGGTATTGGAAGGTATAATGCGCTCTTTCAACCAGCTTGGGGGATAGCACAATCTTAATTGACGGCTTAGGACTGACAGAAGCCCAACTCATCGCCCTGACCGGGGCAGGTGGTAAAACCAGCCTGATGTTTGCTTTGACCCGGGAATTTGAAGCTGCCGGTGAGCGAGTGTTGGTCTCTACCACCACAAAAATCGCCACGGAAGAAGCCTGCGGTCCCTGGCCGTCTTTCAGTGCTGGTTCGGCCACCGAAATTATCTCTCAAGCCGGCACCGCGCCGGTGGTCATCGCCTATCATCACGAACAAGCAAATGACCAGCGCCTTGTTGGTTTCGAGCCTGAAATTATCGACGAAGTAAAACGCGATGGGCCGTTTGACCGGATTTTGGTTGAAGCGGACGGCTCGGCCCGAAGACCGTTGAAGGCACCGGCCGCCCATGAACCCGTGGTGCCCGTAAGTTCTGATACCGTAATTACCGTTGTTGGCCTGAATGGGATCGGCCAGCCATTAAATAGCGATAATTTTTTCCGTCCGGAGATTTGGCAAAATTTGACCGATGATACCATTGACCAGCCGATCACTGCCAAAGCTATCGCCCAGGCCTACCAGCATCCGGACGGCCTCAGCAAGGGCAGCCCCGCAAGTGCCACAAAAATTCTCTTTCTAAATCAGGCAGATACACCAGACCGTTTGGCTGCAGCCCGTGATATCCTGCAGCACCTCGCGGGTTCCACAGAAGGCCAGCCTGATCGAGCTGTATATGGGAAATTACTACCGACAGCTGAAATTATCGGTTCAGGGTGATAACTATTTCTTTATGTGAACGTCAAACGGCATATCGTCATCATCACATGAGACATAAATGCCGCCAACCAAATCCTCACCCCCGGCTTCCAGATTGAAGATGGTATTAAACTTCTGCTCGGCCAGTATTTCTTTCGCTTGGCGCAGGGCCTCTTTTTTGTTTTTAGCCTCTATGGTGTGGATGCCATAGCATGGAATTAGGGTTCGAAACTCGATTTCGATTTCTTTAGACATTTGGATATTCCGATTTGATAAATTGTAAAACCTCAAATTTAATATGGGACTCGATTGCATCAATTCAATGCTTAGTGACCGCAACGAGGTGAAATTACCCCAAAAAAATTATTAAAATGGTGTTGCGCCTAAATAGCTAGGAAAATTTCAACTTTTCCGGAAAAAATTTCGGATTTGATTGATCTCAAGGCTAATAATGCGTGTTGCAGTTAGCATCAGAGCAAGATAAATAACTATGAATTGAAAGCAAAATAAACAGAACACAAATACCCTCACCGGGAGACCTCAAGGTATGAACGAATCCTCCACGCCGCAAAAATATCTCGGCCAGCCGATTGAACGGATTGAAGACGCGACTTTGCTGCGGGGCGCCGCCGCCTATACCGATGATATTCCGGTTCCAGTGGGCACCCTGCACGCCGCTATTTTGCGCTCACCACACGCCCATGCAGATATCGTTTCAATCGATGTCTCGGCAGCGGAAAAGCGCCCCGGTGTTCACGCGGTTTTAACCGGTCAGGATATCAAGGAGTTGACCGAACCGTTTCTGATTGTTCTCAGAGTACCATTGGATCAATGGAGCCTGGCGGTAGACCGGGTGCGCTTTGTCGGTGAATCTGTCGCCGTCGTTATTGCCGAAGACCGCTATCAGGCCGAAGACGCACTTGATCACATCGAAATAGAATATAATCCCATTGACGCAGTCATTAAGACCATGGATGCGGCTGAAGAAGGTTCACCTTTGGTGCATGAAGCCGCCGGCAGCAATATCGTTTCTCGCCGCGATTTTTCCTACGGCGAGCCAGAAAAGGCTTTTGCCGAAGCGGACCGCATAATCGAAAACACCATCGATTATCCGCGGAATTCTCAGACCCCACTCGAAGGTTTTGTTGTTGTCGCAAATTACCTGCCGGGTGAAGAAAGCTACGATATTCTGTCGAACTTCCAAGGCCCCTTCACCGTTCACCCGGTGATGTCAAAGGCGCTCAAGTGCAAAGGCTCGCAACTCCGTATGCGCTCACCGGCTTATTCGGGCGGCGGTTTCGGCGTCAAGCAGGCTATTTTCCCCTATGTCGTCTTGATGTGTGTGGCCTCGCGCAAAACCGGGCGGCCAATCAAATGGGTGGAAGACCGGCTCGAACATTTAACGGCTGCCATCGCCGCCCCCAACCGGGTCATCGAAGCCAAAGCCGCCGTAATGAATGATGGCAAGATCATTGGCCTGCATTTTGAACAATGGGATGATTATGGCGCTTATCTCAGGCCCCCCATGCCGGGACCGCTTTATCGCCAACACGGCATAATGACGGGTGCTTACGATGTGCCCAATATGACCATCGTCAATAATCTGGTGATGACCAATAAAACGCCGTCAGGCATGGTGCGCGGCTTTGGCGGGCCTCAGATTTATTACGGTCTTGAACGGCTGATCCATACCATCGCCGTCGAGTTGGGTATGGATCCTCTTGAGGTTATCAAGAAAAACCTCATCCCGGCTGACGCCTTCCCCTACCGGGCAGCGGCGGGAGCGCTGATCGGAGCCGGTGATTATCAGAAAGCGCTGGAGATTAGCGAGCGCGACGGCAAATTGGCCGAGCTTAAAAAACACCGGGACGAAATGCGAGCTCAAGGCAAGCTCTACGGCATCGGCTATGCCGCCGTGGTCGAGCCGGCACAATCCAACATGGGGTATCTCTCGACCATCAATACCGTTGAAGAACGCAAGAAAGCCGGCCCCAAAGGCGGTAATGTCGCGATTGCCACGGTCAACATAGATCCGCTTGGCACCGTCAGCGTAACGGCAGACAGCATCCCTCAAGGCCAGGGCCACGCCACCATTCTGGCGCAAATTGTCGCTGATGAAATGGGCCTGACGCCGCAAGACATCATCGTCAATATGGAACGCGATACCCAGCGCGACCCCTGGTCGATTGCCACCGGCAATTATTCCAGCCGCTTCTCGTCTTCAACCGTGGTCTCGGCCCAAATGGCGGCCAAGCGCGTGCGCGCAAAACTGGCTGATATCGCGGCGCAGACATTAAATGTGCCAGCCGAAGAAGTCGAATTTGCCGGCGGGCAGGTGTTTGCCAAAGGCAATCCTGAAAACACGCTCCGCTTCAGCCGGGTTGCCGGCACCACTCATTGGTCACCGGGTGAACTACCGACCGATATGGCGCCTGGTATTACCGAAACGGCCACTTGGTCGGCCCCCGAATTGGAACCGCCGAATGATCAAGACCAGATCAACACCTCGCTGACTTATGGCTTTGTTTTTGATATTTGCGGCCTTGAAGTCGACAAAGTTACCGGCGAAGTGCGCATCGATAAATATGTGACGATGCACGATTCCGGAAATATCTTAAATCCATTGCTGGCTGATGGTCAGGTTTACGGCGCTTTCGGCTGGGGGCTCGGCATCGCCTTGAGCGAGGAATTTGTCTATAGCGAAGACGGCAGCTTTTTATCCGGCACTTTCGCCGATTATCTCTGTCCGATAGCGCCCGAGGTACCGGAACCGCAAATCCTGCATATGAATACGCCAGAGCCTTTTACGCCGCTTGGTGCCAAAGGTATCGGCGAAGGCAATGTCATGAGCACACCGGTTTGTGTCGCCAATGCCGTCTCCGATGCCATCGGCATTAGGGATTTACAGCTGCCACTGAGCCCATCGAAAATCATGTCGCTGATTGATGACGATGAACCGGCGCGGCCCGAGAGTGTCGCAGCCGTTGAGCCTAAAAAATCAGGCCGTGGATTAACTGGTAGTGGCTCGGCCGAAGTGCCGGTACCGCCGCAGCAAGTATGGGATACTCTGCTTGATCCGATTAAATTGGCTGCTGTTATTCCGGGCTGCCGTGAATTAAATCAAATTGCTGAGAACAGTTACACCGCTGACGTCGCTATCGGCGTCGGTGCGGTGCGTGGCCGTTTCCAGGCGCAAGTGCAATTGAGCGATCTTGACCCACCCAATTCCATCGTCCTAAGTGGCGGCATGACTGGACCTCTCGGTTCATCGAGCGGCGCAGGCCATGTGACACTGACCGCCACAGCCGGCGGCACCCGGGTTGACTACACGTATAATGCCGATATCACGGGTAAAGTGGCTGCAGTCGGTGGCCGCATGCTGGATGGCACCGCCCGGGTCCTGGTTGATCAGTTCTTTAAACGCCTGATCGCCCAGATCGAAGGCAAGAGCGATGTTAGTGCTAGCTCATCTGATTCCTGGTGGTCCCGTCTCCTTAAATTTTTGGGAGCCGGCTGATGAAACCAAATAATTTTAATTACGTCCGGGCTGAATCTCTCGATCATGTATTGAGCTGTTTGGCTGAACACGGCGAAAATGCACGCATCCTGGCGGGCGGGCAATCCTTAATTGCGATGATGAACTTCCGTCTGGTTGAGCCAACTTATCTAATAGATATTTCCAGCCTTGATGAGCTGAAAGAGATCAGATCAAACGGCAACATCATCGAAATTTCAGCTGCCGTTACGCAAGCTAGAGTAATGTCTGCACCTGAGATCATTGAGCATTTACCTTTGCTGGCGGGCGCTTTGCCCAATGTCGGTCATTTTCAAACACGGGCCAAGGGAACGTTCTGCGGCAGTATCGCCCATTCAGACCCGAGTTCCGAACAGCCCCTGTGTTTTGCCATACTGGGCGGCGAGGCCGTCCTAAAATCCAAACGCGGCGAACGCGTCGTGCCGGCCTCCGAGTTTCAAACCGGCTTGATGGCGACCGCGCGGGCGGATGACGAGCTGTTAACCTCGGTTCGCTTACCAAAACAAAACCCAAGCTCCGGCTATGCCTTTGAGGAGATTACTAGGCGGCAAGGTGATTTCGCCATTGTCGCCATAGCTGCTATCGCAGAGGGTGAAAATATCCGCTTTGGCGTCGGCGGCGTTGCCGGAAAGCCTGAAGTTAGAAATTGGGATAACCTCGCCGATAACGATATTGATGAGGCGCTCAATGCCCTGGCTTGGGAATTGGGCGATAACGATGACATTCATGCTTCCGCTAAATACCGCCGCCAATTGGTGCGCCGCGTTGGCCGTCGCGTAATTGAGGAGGCCAGAAAATGCCGCAACTAAACCAGGAAACCAAACATAAAATCAGCTTCACCCTGAATGGCAAAGCGGTCAGCGGCTATGCAGAGCCGCGCACCTTGCTGAGTGATTTTTTGCGTCAGGAAATGGCGCTGATGGGGGTCCATGTCTCCTGTGAACATGGCGTCTGCGGCGCCTGTACGGTGCAAATTGACGGTAAGGCTGTCAGGTCCTGTCTCACCTTTGCCGTTCAAATCGAAGGACGGACAGTTGATACAGTCGAAAGCCTGGCGGACGAAAATGGCCAACTGAGTGACCTCCAAATCGCTTTTCGTAAGCATCATGGCTTGCAGTGCGGCTATTGCACGCCGGGTATCCTGATGTCCGTCGAAGCTTTTCTTGAAATTAATCCCAAACCAAATGAAGAAGAAATTCGGGAAATGCTGAGCGGGCACATCTGCCGCTGCACCGGCTACACCGGTATGGTGCACGCCATCCAGGACGTTGTTGAAAATCGATAACTTATTAAAGGTAGGAAGCCGTCATGCAGGATAACACCGTTACACTCGATGGTTCGGAAAGCCCGGCCGCGATCCGTTTTTCGCCGGTTTTTAATGTGGCCGTTCCTTTTATAGACCGCCATCTTGATGAAGGCCGGGCCGATAAAAATGCCATTATAACAGCAGATGAAAAAGTCACTTATGGGGAACTCGCTGAGCGGGTTAACCGGGCCGGCAATGCCTTACTTTCGATGGGCGTAGCACCGGCTCAACGCGTTCTAATGGTGGTGAAAGACTGCCCTGATTTTATTTATGCGTTTTTCGGCGCGATTAAAGCCGGCATTGTGCCGGTGCCGGTCAATACCATGATGCGGGTCGCCGATTATAAATACCTGATTGAAAATTCCGAATGCACGGCTCTGCTCTACAGTCCTGAATTCTCTGAGACGGTCACTGAAGCCCTAGGCGTGGTTGATCAATCTCCAGAATATACCTTAACGACGGACGATTTGAGCGGTCAAATGGCGGATGCATCGGCTGAGCTTGAACCTGCTGCCACGACCGAGGACACGATTTGTTTTTGGCTCTATTCCTCTGGCTCGACCGGCAATCCGAAGGGTGTGGTCCATCCTCATCGCTCTATGGTCTATACCAGCCAATGCAGTGGCGTCGATGTCATCGGTATGCGCGAAGAAGATACCTGCTTTTCGGTCAGTAAAATGTTTCACTCCTACGGGTTCGGCAATGCCTTGACCTTCCCGCTTTGGGTCGGCGCCACCATCGCCCTCAGTGATCAAAAAGTGACCCCGGCAATGACTTTCGAGATGATCGAGAAATTTAAGCCGACGCTCTTTTTCGGCGTGCCGACGCTTTATGCCCAACAACTCCATGCCATGGAAACAGCCTCACCCGATACCAGTTCCATCCGCCAATGCGTCTCTGCCGGTGAAGCCTTGCCGGCTGATGTGCTGCTGCGCTGGCAGGAAAAGACCGGCACCTTGATCGTGGATGGCTTGGGCTCTACCGAAGCGCTGCACATTTTTGTCGGCAATACGCCGGCGGATTATAAACCCGGCACCTCCGGCAATCCGGTCGGCCGTTACGAAGTACGAATTGTCGATGAAGACGGCAACGCGGTCGAGCAAGGCGAGATCGGCACCCTGCATGTGCGGGGAGGCTCGACAGCAATGGAATATTGGAAATATCCGGAAAAGACCGCTGCCACCATGCTGCCCGAAGGCTGGCTCAATACCGGCGACATGTATTATCAGGATGAAGAAGGCTATTTCGTCAATGGCGGGCGCGGTGATGACATGCTCAAAGTTGGCGGCCTCTGGTGTTCACCGACCGAGATTGAAGGCTGCCTCATTGAGCACGCAAAAGTCCTGGAAGTCGCTGTTATTGGCCGTGCTGACCCGGATGGCCTGATTAAACCGGAAGCCCATATCATTTTGAATAACCACGAAGATGCCGGGCCGGAAACGGAAGAGGAATTACGGGCCCACTGCAAAGCCGGCATGGCTCATTACAAGTACCCGCGCTGGATCAACTTCGTCGAGGATTTGCCCAAAACAGCAACCGGAAAAATCCAACGGTTCAGATTACGGGAACAAAATAACTAAATTTTTATAATTGGAGACACCACCATGACACTAGAAGCTCCCATATCACGGCACGAGGAGCCGGTCCAAGAAGCTTGGGTCGATTACAATGGCCACCTCAATGTCGCCTATTACACTCTCATTTTTGATAATGCTGTTGACGTTTTTTATCCGATCTGCGGTCTGGGTGAGCCCTATAAAGAAGCGACTGGCCTCTCGACCTTTGCTGTTGAATGTCACATTGGTTATCAGCGCGAAGGCAGTATGGGCGACAGTGTTAAAGTGACCAGTCAGCTGCTGGGCTACGATGAAAAGCGGCTGCATTATTTCCACACCATGTATCACGCTACCGAAGGCTATCAAATGGCGACCCAGGAGCAACTGGCCGTCCATGTTGATCTCTCGATCCGCAAAGTCGTGCCCTTCACCGAAGGCCCGATGGAAAAACTCGCACTGATGTGGGAAGCCCATAAGGATTTGCCGGTGCCGGATCAGGTTGGCCGGACCATGACGATCCCATCGTTAAACAAATAAACCGCCATGGCGCTCGACAGCGAAATCTTCAATATTCTGTTAGAGACTATAGAGCGCTTTGTTGCCGAACGCCTGGTACCGCTTGAAGCGCAAGTTGCCGAGGAAGACCAGGTTCCTGCCGACATCATCGCAGAGATGAAAGAGCTCGGTCTGTTCGGCCTGACCATTCCAGAAGAATATGGCGGCCTCGGGCTGACGATGACCGAGGAGATCGAAGTCGCTATCCGTTTGGGCGGTACCACACCGGCTTTCCGCTCGGTCTTTGGCACCAATATCGGCATCGGCAGCCAGGGCATCGTCATGGATGGCACAGCTGAGCAGAAAGCGCATTACCTGCCGAAATTGGCAAGCGGTGAAATGATTTCCTCCTTTGCCTTGACCGAACCGGAAGCGGGTTCTGATGCAGGCTCGCTAAAAACCAGCGCCAAACTGGATGGTGATCATTATGTCTTGAACGGCACCAAAAGATTTATCACCAATTCACCCTCGGCGGACATATTCACCCTAATGGCGCGGACCGATCCGGATACACCGGGGGCCAAAGGCATTTCAGCATTTATTGTCGAGCGCGATAGCCCCGGCCTCAGCGTCGGCTCACCAGACAAAAAGATGGGGCAACAAGGGGCTAAAACCGCTGATGTTATTCTTGAAGACTGCCGGGTGCCGGCAGAGAATATTATCGGCGGGGTTGCCGGCGTTGGTTTTACGACTGCGATGAAAGTGCTCGACCGCGGACGGCTCCATATTTCCGCTGTCAGCGTCGGCATTGCCGAACGGCTTATCAGGGAGTGCGTTACCTATGCCTCTGAACGCAAACAATTTGGCAAAGCCATCGCCGAGTTTCAACTGATCCAGGCCATGCTGGCTGATTCCAAGGCCGAGTCCTACGCCGCCCGCGCCATGGTTTTCGATGCTGCACAAAAAAAAGAGGCAGGTGACAACATTACGCTCGAAGCCGCTTGCTGCAAAATGTTCGCCACTGAAATGGTCGGCAAAGTGGCGGATAGGGCCGTGCAAATCTTCGGCGGCGCCGGCTATCTCTCGGACTATCCGATCGAGCGCCTCTACCGCGATGTGCGTTTGTTTAGAATCTACGAAGGTACGACCCAGATACAACAACTCGTCATCGCCCGGGAATTGCTAAAAGAATCGGAATAAAATTTAAGCTAAATCTGGTAATCCAGCTCAGACAGATAGCCGTTTTCTTCCAGATACAGCATGATTTGATCAGCGGCTTTGTCCGGGCTCACGTTGGCGCTGTCGATGATGATATCGGCGAGCTCGGGATTTTCATAAGGAGAATCTATGCCGGTGAAATTCTTGATCTCGCCTTTTTGGGCTTTTTCATAGAGCCCCTTGGGATCTCGGTCAGCACAGACCTCAATCGAGGCATCGACGAAAATCTCGACAAACTCACCCTCCTCCATTAATTCACGCGCCATCCGGCGCTCGGCTCTAAAGGGTGAAATAAAGGAAACCAGCACCATCAGACCGGCATCCACCATCAATTTCGAGGTCTCGGCGATACGACGGATATTTTCGACCCGGTCGGTATCGGTAAAGCCCAAGTCCTTGTTAAGGCCGTGGCGCACATTATCACCATCGAGAATGATCGTGTGATTTCGTCTGGCATAAAGCCGTTGCTCGACAATATCGGCGATGGTCGATTTACCGGATCCAGACAAGCCGGTAAACCACAGCACGGCAGGCGTCTGACCTTTAATCCGGGCCCGGGCACTTTTATTGATATTGATCGGCTGCCAATGAATATTGTCGGCGCGGCGCAAACCAAAATCGATCATGCCCATAGCGACTGTGTCATTGGTCAGGCCATCGATGAGAATAAAGGACCCCATCTGTTTGTTGTTGGCAAACGCGTCAAAGGCAATCGGCTCGCCTAAAAACAGATTACATACACCGAGCTCATTAAGCTCCAGGGAACTGCCGGCATCATGCGCCAACGTGTTAACGTCAATTTTATGTTTGAGAGCGGTGATGGTCGCCGAGATCGATTTGTTGGCGGTTTTTAATAAATAGGGCCGGCTCGGCAGCATCGGCTCTTCGGCCATCCACAACAAATGCGCCATAAACTGATCCGTCACTTCCGGCCGGTCATTGGCAGCGGCTAAGACATCGCCCCGCGAAATATCTATTTCGTCATCAAGCACCAGTGTCACTGCTTGACCGGTAACCGCCTGATCGAGATCACCGTCATAGGTGCTGATGCGCTTGACCGTGCTGGTATTGCCCGATGGCAGGGCCGCTATGGCATCGCCCGGTTTAATTTGGCCGCTGGTGATGGTGCCGGAAAATCCTCTGAAATCTAGATTAGGCCGGTTAACCCACTGCACAGGAAATCTGAATGCCGCCGCCTCTTCATCTTTAGCAATCTCTACCGTCTCTAACCGCTGCATCAAGGTTGGTCCCTGATACCAAGCGGTACTACCGCCGGCGGCAAAAATGTTATCGCCCGCAAGGGCGGAGATGGGAATGGCGCAAATATCACTGAGCCCTATACTGTCGGCAAATTTCCGGTAGTCGGCTTCAATGTTTTTAAAAACGTCTTCGGAGTAATCGACCAAATCCATTTTGTTAATCGCCAGGATGACATTTTTCACACCCAATAACGAAACGATATAGCTATGACGCCGGGTTTGGGTCAGTACGCCTTTGCGAGCATCAATCAGGATAATGGCTAGATCGGCGGTCGACGCACCGGTTGCCATGTTACGGGTATATTGCTCGTGACCGGGGGTATCGGCGACGATATATTTCCGGGTTTCGGTGGAAAAATAGCGATAGGCGACATCAATGGTGATACCTTGCTCGCGCTCAGCCGAGAGACCGTCTACCAGTAGAGCGAAATCGATATCACTGCCCTGGGTTCCGACTTTCTTGCTGTCAGTTTCCAGGCTCGCCAATTGATCATCATAAATTTGCTGTGAATCAAAGAGCAAGCGCCCGATCAGCGTTGATTTCCCGTCATCAACGCTACCGCAGGTGATAAAGCGCAACAGGCTTTTATTCTCTTGGGTCTCGATAAATTTCTCAAGTTCCATGGGAGCTACCACATCATCCATCAGAAATAGCCCTCGAGTTTTTTCTTTTCCATTGAAGCTGTGCTGTCCTGATCAATCACCCGGCCCTGGCGTTCCGAGGTTTTAGCCAAAATGGTTTCCTGAATAATATCGGGCAGTGAGTCAGCCTTGGATTCAATGGCGCCGGTAAGCGGGTAACAGCCAAGAGTGCGAAAGCGCACGCGTTTCATTTCAGGCTTCTCACCTTTCTCTAAAGGGATGCGTTCATCATCAACCATGATCAACATGCCGTCGCGTTCGACCACCGGGCGCTCTTTTGCAAAATACAGCGGCACAATAGGAATATCTTCCTGATAAATATATTGCCAGATATCGGCTTCAGTCCAATTCGAGAGCGGAAAAACGCGAATGCTTTCGCCCTTATTTATGCGGCCATTATAAATCGACCACATTTCCGGGCGCTGATTTTTTGGGTCCCAGCGATGGCTCTCACTGCGAAAGGAAAACACGCGTTCTTTCGAGCGGCTCTTTTCTTCGTCCCGCCGAGCCCCGCCAAAAGCAGCATCAAATTTATGTTTGTCGAGCGCCTGCTTGAGCGCCTGAGTTTTCATCACATCGGTATGGACAGCCGAGCCATGACTGAAGGGACCGATATCCTGCTCCACGCCTTCTTTATTGGTGTGGACAATTAAATCTAATCCGAGCTCCGCCGCCATTTTGTCGCGGAACTCGATCATCTCTTTAAACTTCCATGTCGTATCAACGTGCAGAACCGGAAACGGCAACTTTGAAGGATGAAATGCCTTCATCGCCAAATGCAACAACACCGCGCTGTCTTTGCCGATTGAATACAGCAGCACCGGATTTTCGCATTCAGCAACGACTTCGCGGAAAATATGGATGCTCTCCGCTTCAAGCTTTGCCAGATTAGTTAAAGACATAATTTAATTTACTTTCAATATCGCGTCTTTTTCGCACTAACTATTTCATCCCAAGGCCGCAATCTAGGCAGCCTCTCGTTAAGAAAGACATAAAGTGCTTTGATGTTTATACGAAATTTTACTGTGATTGAAGACAATCTTAAATATTTGCGCCCATCCACGGCTCGGTATGAATACCGCACTCTGTTTTATCCAGATCAGCCCAGCGCCCGGAACGAACATCCTCGCCGGGTGCAACGGCGCGGGTACAAGGGGCACAGCCAATTGAGGGGTAACCTTGAGCCACCAATGGATGCTGCGGCAGATTTCGGGATTCAAACTCGCTGCGAATCTGATCAGCCGTCCAATGGGCAAGAGGATTAATTTTATAACGCCCTTCTGACCACTCGACGGATTGCAGCCCAGACCGGTCAGCGCCGTGAAAACGTTTGCGCCCGCTAATCCAACTATCAAATCCAGCAAGCGCTTTTTCCAGCGGCCTCACCTTGCGCAAATCACAGCAGGCATCAACGGATGATTCCCATAGATCGCCAATGGTGTCATGAATTTTAACCTCGGCCAAATCAGGCCGGCGGTAATGAATATTTTCCAAGCCTAGAGTTTGACTCAAATTATGAACATAATCGGTGGTTTCCGGAAAATGCTTGCCAGTGTCCAAGAATATAATGGGAATAGAGGCGTCTATCTCAGCAATCATCGCCAGCAAAAGGGCCGAATCAGCGCCGAAAGATGAAACTGCACCAATTTGACCAAAGCCATCGTCGGCAATTACCGCCTGCAATAGTTCTAAATCTGTTAGGTCGCGATATTGCTCGAAAGCCCGATCTGCGAACGGATTCTGCCGCGATATGTGATGTGCCTCTTGAACTTGCATAAAATCTTATCTAACTCATTAAACATTTGTATTTTGTGCTAATAATATAATCTATATTTAAAAATTGTAAATAGTAATAAATATACTTTTATTTTTTGTATTTTATATTGTAAATTTGTTAATTTTCAGGATGCTAGTAATATTTTGAAGCTAGCTCAGCAAGGAATTCGATTGTTCCCTGATTAAATAATATGATAGTGAGACCGCAATACTGCACCTACTTTTGAACCTTTGAAGTGAATGCATGACGCAATTTGATTCACATGAAAATTTTTCCCGCAAAGACGATGTAAAAAGCGGCTCCAACAAATCCTTTGGGTTAGTCTTTACCGTGGTTTTTACAGCTATTGGACTTTGGCCAATAATAAGCAATCAACCTGTCCGACTTTGGTCTCTTAGCATAGCCGTTGTGCTGCTTTTAATATCTTTTGCTGCGCCGCTGTTATTGGTGCCTTTTAATCGAGTTTGGTTTTTGTTTGGGCAGGTGCTCCATAGGATTGTTAGCCCAATTATTATGGGGCTGTTATTTTACACGACGGTAACGCCTATTGCCCTGATAATGAGACTTTTAGGCAAGCGCCCCCTCCCCCTCGAATTTGATCCTAAGTCTGACAGTTATTGGATTTACCGCGAACCGCCGGGACCAGATCCAGAAACCATGACCAGGCAATTTTAAATTAACGAATTATCAGGAAATACTTTATGGGTTTTATTCTTGAACTTTGGACCTTTTTAAAAGTTCGTAAAAAATTTTGGCTTTTGCCGATCATCGTCATGATGGCGATCTTTGGCGGTCTCCTTGTATTAAGCCAAGGCTCTGCCGTCGCACCCTTTATCTACACGATTTTTTAGCGGGAATTGCCATGCGCATCCTCGGCATATCGGCCTTTTATCATGATAGTGCGGCAGCGCTGATTGAGGATGGCCAGATTATTGCCGCAGCGCAGGAGGAACGCTTTACCCGCACCAAGCATGATGAACGATTCCCAGAAAACGCCATTGCTTATTGCTTGGAGGCCGCCGGCAGCGATATGAGCGCGGTTGATTTTGTCGCCTTCTATGACAAACCATTTTTAAAATTCGAACGTTTACTTGAAACCTATGTCTCCTTTGCTCCCAAGGGATTTCAATCTTTCCGCATGGCAATGCCAATTTGGCTGAGAGAAAAACTGTTTCAAAAAGACTTACTACGCAAAGAGTTTAAGAAATTTGATGCGGATTTTGACTGGCAGAACAAACTCTTGTTTACCGAACATCATCAAAGCCATGCGGCCAGCGCCTTCTATCCCTCGCCATTTGAAGAAGCCCTCGTGCTGACCATGGATGGTGTCGGCGAATGGGCGACGACATCGGTAGCCGAAGGTTCAGGTAATAAGCTTAAAGTCACCAAGGAACTTCACTTCCCGCATTCATTGGGATTGTTGTACTCCGCTTTTACCTATTACACCGGCTTCAAGGTTAATTCGGGTGAGTACAAAGTGATGGGCTTAGCTCCCTACGGCGAGCCAATATACGCTCAAACGATTATGGATAATTTAATCGATATAAAACCAGACGGCTCTTTCCGATTAGATCAATCTTATTTCGATTATTGCACCGGTCTCCGCATGACCAACTCTAAATTCAACGATTTATTTGGCGGCCCGCCGACCAAACCGGAAGCCTGGCTGACCGATAAAGAAATGAATATCGCCGCCTCCATTCAAGCCGTTACCGAGGAAGTTGTGCTGCGCCTTACGCGCGCGCTCGCTAAGGAAACAGGCGCTAAAAATCTTTGCCTCGCCGGTGGGGTGGCGCTGAATTGTGTTGCCAATGGCAAGGTTTTACGAGATGGCGCATTCGAAAATATTTGGATCCAGCCTGCTGCCGGTGATGCCGGAGGCGCTTTAGGAGCGGCCCTTTGCGCCTATCACCATTTTCAGGATCAACCTAGAAATACCGAGAATCAGACAGACCATATGATGGGATCCTATCTCGGACCGGAGTTCTCAGATCCCGAAATTCAAGATCGCCTTTCCGCCGCCGGGGCCAATTTTGAAATTTTAGATGATTCCGCCGTTATCGATAAAACTGCTGGAGCCTTGGCAGAGGGCAAATCTGTCGGCTGGTTTCAAGGCCGCATGGAATTTGGGCCGAGGGCTTTGGGTGCCCGTTCGATCTTAGGCGATCCACGCTCACCGGAAATGCAAAAAACACTGAACCTTAAGATCAAATACCGTGAAAGTTTCCGTCCCTTTGCCCCCTCGGTTCGCCTAGAAGATGTTGCCGACTGGTTCGAGATTGAGACCGAAAGCCCCTATATGCTGCTGGTCGCCGAAGTCGCAAAAAATCGTCAAAAAGCGATGAGTTCTGAAGAGCAAAAATTGTTTGGCATTGAAAAGCTTAATATCCAGCGCTCTGAAATTCCTGCTGTTACGCATGTTGACTATTCGGCGCGGGTACAAACCGTTAATGCCGAGACAAATCCCAAATATCACGCTCTGCTATCAAAATTCAAAGAGCTGACGGGTTGCCCGGTGGTGGCCAATACCAGCTTCAATGTCAGAGGTGAGCCGATTGTCTGCACCCCGGAAGATGCTTTTCGTTGCTTTATGGGCTGTGAGATGGAAGTCCTCACCATCGGCAATCAAATTCTCTATAAAGAAAACCAAGACCCGGCTCTTAAACTCGATTACAAAGACGCCTTCGAGCTGGATTAACATCTAATTCCTGCCAATTTAACCTGCATCAATTTATTCCCCCATGCTAAATGCAATATTGTTCGGTAATCGAACATTGATTGACCGGTATAGACTGGTACAATGAAAATCAAATTTAGGAGAGTATTAATGAAAGACAGTTTAGTAGCCGGCATTTCAACGACGGCAAAATATTTAGTCGACCGAGATCGCACCATCGCTTTTATGGGTGATGAAGGACGAGTCTACGCCACACCTTCAATGGTACATGATATCGAATATACCGCCCGTAATTGGCTGATCGAACATTTGGATGACGATGAAGATACCGTCGGCACCCATGTATCTGTTGATCACGTTGCCGCTACAGTTGAAGGTGACAGTGTCGAAGTGACCATCACCGTTGACGAAGTAAACGGCCGGGCTATTTCAATGTCCGCGCATGTCAAAGATTCGCTGGAAGATGTTGGCCTAGGCAAGCATAATCGCTTTGTCGTCGACAAAGCAAAGACCTTCGAACGCCTCGAAGCCAAACGGGCTCAAATCGAAGCTCTCTAAGACTCGTTATAACAGGAGAGATTGCTCTGATGGATCAATCCGTAAACAAACCAAGTGGGAACGGTGATAAGAAAACGCTACCTACTTTCTGCTATCAATGTGTGTCCGGCCCCGATCTTCTAAAGGTTGAAGTGGAAAATGGCGTGGCCACTCGGGTTGAGTCGAATTACGACATCAGCGAAGAGCATCCGGGTTGCGGCAGGGTTTGTGTCAGAGCCTATGGCTTGATCCAGAAGACCTATAATCCCCATCGAATTAAGCAACCGATGAAGCGGACCAACCCCCTCAAAGGCCGGGATCAGGACCCCGGCTTTGTACCCATTTCCTGGGATGAGGCGCTGGATACGATCGGTGGCAAAATCAAGGAAATTCGTGAAACGGGGATGACGGACGAGTCCGGCTATCCGCGCATCGCTGCCAGTTTCGGCGGCGGCGGCACGCCGACCCAATATATGGGCACATTTCCGGCATTGCTGGGCGCACTTAAGCAGGTGGACTTAGGTTTTGGCGCTGGTCAGGGCGTTAAATGCACCCATTCGGAACATCTTTATGGTGAGCTTTGGCACCGGGCTTTTATCGTCTCAGCTGATACGCCTCGGGTAAATTACGTTATATCCTGCGGTGACAATGGCGATGCCTCTGGCGGCGTCGCTGGTATCAGACGCCACGCCGATGCCCGAGTTCGCGGTATGAAGCGGGTCCAGGTGGAACCTCATCTCTCCATTACGGGCGCCTTGTCAGGCGAATGGCTGCCCATTAAGCCCAAAACCGATGCGGCCTTTTTGTTTGCGTTGATTAACCACATGATTATCGGACACAATTGGCGCGAAGTATGCGATGTTGAACGGCTGACTCAGGACACCAATTCTCCTTATCTTATCGGCCCGCATGGGTATTTCCTGAGAGATCCGAGTTCACGCAAACCCCTAATTTTCGATTTGGCGGACAATAAAGCAAAAATCTTTGATTTGAACGTTGCCGATCCCGCCATGGAAGGCAGCTATCAATGCGCCGGGCTTGAGATCGGCCCTGATGGTCAGGAATGGACACATGAATCCGTAGAAGTTCAACCGGCGTTTCAGAAAATGCTGGATCATATGGCTCCTTATACGCCGGACTGGGCCGCTGGAGAATGCGATGTGCCGACCGAACGCATCCGCAAAATTGCCGATGAATTTCTAGCCGCTGCCGAAATTGGACAAACCATCGAAATTGAAGGCAAGACAATGCCCTTCCGCCCGGTTGCCGTAGTGCTGGGCAAGACCGTCAATAACGGCTGGGGTGCCTACCATTGCTGTTGGGCACGCACCATGTTGCTGACTTTGGTTGGCGCCCTCGAAGTACCGGGCGGCACCCTCGGCACCAATGTAAAATTGAACCGGCCCGCTGATGACAGGAGCAAATCGGCGAACAGAAACAACGATGGTTTTATGAAGTTCCCCTTCAACGAAACCACCAAAGAAGGCTGGGCCAAAGACCCTCACATCAGAAACGCCTATAAAACGCTGGTGCCACTGGTCGGTGATTCTCCTTGGTCAGCGGCCTTGGGTCCAGCCCATTTGCCTTGGTTATTTCAGAAAGAGCCACCCAAAAACTGGCCCAAACCGACCAAGCCTGATCTTTGGTTCTGCTACAAAACCAATCCGGCGATCTCGTCCTGGCAGGCGCCGGAAGTCGCCAAACGGGTGGCAGAATTCCCCTTTACCGTCTGTTTTTCTTATACGCCAGACGAAACCAATCACATGGCGGATATCCTGCTGCCGGATAATACGGATTTGGAAAGTCTGCAAATCATTCAGCTGGGCAGCACCAAATTTGTCGAGAATTTCTGGAAAGCCGAAGGCTATGCCATTCGTCAACCCATGGGCGACAAAGTCGTCGATAGCATGGATATGACAGATATCACGACGGAACTTGCCAATCGGTCTGGCCTGCTGAAGGAGTATAACGCTTCGATCAATAAGGGTGCCCACGGCGTCAGATTGCGGACGGGTCAATTCAATTACTCCGTTGACGAAGACCGGATTAACAGCTGCGAGGAAATATGGGAACAATCCGCCTTAGCCGCCAGCCATGGACTCTCTGACGGTGAAGAAATCCATGACCTCGAGTGGTTCAAGGAAAACGGTTACATGTTGAAATCCTATCCGGAAGAAAAATGGTTTCTCTATCCCCACCTCAAAGAAAACGGTATTCGGTTTGAACTCCCCTACCAGGAACGAATCCTGCGCCATGGCACGCAACTGGCCAATCGTCTCCACGAAATAGGTGTCGAATGGTGGGATGAGCAACTAAAAGAATACGAACCCATGCCGACTTACGAGCCTTTCCCTGATATTTGGTCGGAGCATATCGAGGAAAATGGGGGCAACCCTGACGATTTTCCTTTTATCGGCCTAACCTCCCGGAGTATGCAATATTCCTGGGGCTCCAATGTTGGCATACCAATGATCAATGAAGTGGCGCAAAACATTACCGGCCACAAAGGTGTGATCATTAACGCTACAAAGGCGCGGGAATTAGGCATTGAAGAAGGCGATCCTGTTAATCTGGAATCCATCACCGGCCAGACCAAAGGCTATGCCGTTCTCAGAGAAGGTATTCGGCCCGATGTGCTCGTATTGATCGGTCAATTCGATCATTGGAAAACGCCCTTCGCCAAAGACCTTAAACTCGCCAGTCTCAATTCCTTAACATCGTTATCAGTCAAGCTGACGGATTCCACCGGCAGCGGCGCAGACTATGCCCGGATCAAAGTATCCAAGGGCTCTGGTCCAAAACGATCCGAACAACACGTTGAAAGCGCGCCTCCAGCATGAACGAACTAGCTAAAAAACGATGGGGTATGACCATCGATATTAATCGTTGTGTCGGCTGTCAAACCTGCACCATCGCCTGCAAACACGCCAATGACACGGTACCCGGCGTCCAATGGCGCAAAGTTTTGGATGTTGAATCCGGTAAATTTCCCGATGTCGAGCGTCTCTTCATGGTGGTGGGCTGCCAGCATTGTGCCGAGCCATCCTGCGTCCCCGTCTGCCCCACTGGCGCTACCAAACAGCGTGAAGACGGCTTGGTCACCATGGACTATGATCTCTGCATCGGTTGCGCCTCCTGTGCCGTTGCTTGCCCCTATCAAGCTCGGACTATCGTTCACAAAAAGGAATATTATTACGGCGAGCAGACCATCCAGGAAGAAGCTGTCGCCCATAATGATCGTTTTGGCGTTGCCCAGAAATGCACTTTCTGCATCGACCGGGTAGATGATGGTTTGACCGCTGGACTTAATCCGGGCGTTGATCCCGACGCCACGCCGGCTTGCGCCGCATCTTGCATTTCCGCCGCCATTCAGTTTGGCGACTTCAATGATCCGGCCAGCGAGGTCTCCCGTTTGGTAAGTGAACGGGATCATTTTCAAATGCATGCTGAGTTGGGTAACGACCCTCAGATCAAATATCTCTGCAACACCCCTGCGGTTCCCAGCCGGGACCCGGTAGACGCCGATAATAATGACGAGGTCATGTCCAACCAGGCGAATGCTTTGGTTGGCGAGCGTCAAACCTTCTGGGATATGCGGGCGGCGATGAATTTCATCATGGGCGGCATCGGCTCCGGCACTGTCGTGATGGCCTATTTCTTAAATTTCTTTATGGTCTTTGATGATCGAGCGCTGGTTAATATCAATATCGGCGCCGGTGTGATCATGGCGATTGGCCTGTTCTTTGTCTGGCTGAAGATTGGCCGCAAATTACGCGCTGCATTTGCCATCTTGCGGCCCCAGACGTCCTGGATGTCGCGGGAAATTTACGCTGTCGGGGTGTTTTACCTGGCGGTTTTTGCGGATTTCTTCCTGCCCAGCTCTTTCTTCCACGGCCTTGCCGCCCTAGGCGCTGTTGGCTTCCTTTATTGCCAGGGCCGGATTTTGCATGCCGGTAAAGGTATTCCAACCTGGCGGGTTGACCAGATGCCAATGATGCTGGTGGCGACCGGTTTGCTGGAAGGCACGGCGCTGCTAACGATTATTTTCTCGCAATGGGGTGAGTTTCTGCCGCCCGCTGACCTAATTCCGATATTGGGTATATTATTGGTAATTCTGAACGCCTATTTGTGGCGGAGCTATATCAGAAATGCCAAAGAATGGGGTATCGGTCCGATTGACCGGCGGATTTTAGGTGTGATTACACCGAAGCTGCATGTAATTGGCCATCTGCTGCCGCTAATTTTGTTTGTTTATCTGCTGGCTAATGCCGACGCACCAGTTTGGGCGGCGGATATTGCAGGCTTTTTAACGATTGCCGGCGGAGTACTGTGGAAAGCTGTAGTGATCACCCGGGCCTGTCATCAACAGGGCTATGCGCTGGCTAAATTCCCGCAGCGTGGTTCCGGCAAATTCGCAGCTCCGGTTAAGTTTTAAGCAACAGCTCCTCGCGGGCCGAAGATGATAACCGCAGCGCCAATTAAGCAGATTGCGCCGCCGATCAAATCCCAACGGTCGGGTGTCATGCCTTCGATCCGCCACATCCAAACAAGCGATGCCATGATATAAACGCCGCCATACGCCGCATAAGTGCGCCCGGCAAAGGCGGCATCGATGCGGGTCAGCAGGGCGGCAAATATGATGAGAGAGACAATACCCGGGATGAGCCAGAGCGCTGATTTATCCAAGCGCAGCCAGGCCCAAAAGGCAAAACTGCCGGCGATCTCCGCCACTGCCGCACCAACAAAAACCAGTGCCGTCATTAATACAGTCATAAAGTAACTCCGATCAGTCGTAAGAAAGTTTCGGGAACCATTCCGCCGGCCGGCCTTCCGGGGTTAAATCGAATAAATTCCAGAGCGGCCAGATGGCATCTGCATGACGCGGATGCATCCCGTCTTCATTTGGGGCAAAAAACAACTCTGCCCCCCAAGAGTGATGGATCGCATCACCGGACTTCACAAACACATTAATGCAGGGCCATTGATCACCCTCACTGTCTTCGGCAAAGTAATCCTCATTATAACTATTACCATGAGAAGACAGCAGACGGAGATTCCGCCAGCCCCGGCTGAAGGCCCAGGCTTGAACTTTTTTTGCCGGAGATTTTGCGACCACAGCAAAATTGGTCTGATCATTCACATGCGGTGAAATACCGTCAAGACTATCCAATAGACAGGTGCACATCGGGCACGCGTTCTCGGCGTTTGGCCCATACATAAAACTGTAGATAACGAGACTATCTTTGCCGTCGGCAAATAAATCCGAGAGCTTAATCGCTTCGCCACTCGCACATTCTTTGAATTCGTAGTCTTCGGTAACGGCGCCACCGGCTGGTAAAGCGCGGCGCATTTCAGCCACCGCTTCGGCCTGTTTACGTAAAGCCATTTCGGCTTCCAAGAGATTGTCCCGCGCTGTCCTATATTCGTCAGATTCACCGGGATAGGCTTTGTCATGTATTCTGCCCATGAGCTCACTCCCTGAAAGGTTTTGACTAACTATAGAATAACAGAAATCAGGCGCTCGGCGACAGCATCCCAGGTAAATTTATCTTGAGCCCAAGCTGGGCCGTCTTTGGCGGCTTGCCCGCGAAAAGCATCATCAGACTGTACGCGCTCCATTAGGGATATCAGATGATCGATATTAGGCGACAGAAACTGACGGCCTTGAGAATAATCCTTCAATTTACTTTCGATTTTAAGACTGAATAGATCGCTGCAGAAATCTTCGGTCGGGCCGCCGGCAGTGCAAATCACCGGTAGACCACTCGCCACAGCTTCTAGAACCGGCAAGTTAAAGCCTTCCGCCAAATAGGGAGAAACATAGGCATCAGCGACACGGTAAAGATCGGCCATTTTTTCAGGTGCGAAATCATCTCCAATATAACGCAGGCCTTCGAGAATAACTTCCGGTGCGACACCTTGGGATTCTGCTACCGCCATTAAGCGTTTGTTGAGCTTGCCGCCGGAGCCATAAAGGTTATCCTGCCCCTTCAAAATCAAAAGCGAATTGGGGTTGTTTTGACGGTGACGGGCAAAGGCAGCCAAAAGCTGTTCAATCCCTTTATTGGTCGTCATCGCGCCAATATTCAGGAATAGAAAGTTGTCGTCTGTCGCCCCAAGTTTCTCCCGCATTCCCTGCCGGTCGATGCCAGGGTCAGGATGGAAAATCTTGGTGTCGACCCCATGGGGCACGATATGAACGCGGCTCTCCTCAACGCCAGAATTGACAAAGCCCTGCTTCGACCAATTTGATGGCGCCAGAATTTGTGTATCATTGCCGGCCAAGATACTAGTTATGCTTTGTCCGTCTTTAATTTGATCGGCACTAAGTGCTGTGAATTCCGAGGTGCCAAAAACAAAAGTCAGAGCGTCACCCGACGGCGCAAAATCATAGGGAAACCAATAACGGAGGACCGCATCGGCGTTAGAGCCGTCACTGGAAATTTCATCTAGCTGTTGCAGCGAAGCAGCATCAAACCCGGTTTTTGATTGCTGCCAGGTCGGATCAAACAGCGGCAGCTCCTCGAAGGAAATATCGATATCGCCCCGGCGCAGCAAAGCCAATATTTGATGCTGATTCACCAACGCATAGGAATGATTGATAAAGCGCCAGCCCTGAATATGAAGTTTTGTCATGTCCCCCTACTCGGCTAGCTCGCCGAACACCTCAGATACCGGCTTTAAGACTTTACGCACATCACCGGTGCGCCAGGTAAAGCCTGACTTATCAAAGAACTCTAAAATTTCAATTGCCAGATTTCGGCCAATATTACTACGGTCACGAAATTCCACCACCCCGAAAGTATTTTCATTCGCCCCCAAAGCTTCGACGATATCGCCTAGCTCAAGCACGGCTTCCGGCAACAGAAAGCGGTTTTTAGCGACCTGGCAGACCAGCCCGAGCTTGGCCGAGCGCACTAGAAATTTCTCCAGCGTGCGGTGATCGAGGGAAAGCTCTTCGGCGAGCGCATGCACCACCGGCGGCTTGGTATAACCAGTTTCAAGAATTGGCATCACCCGCTTCCACATGGCGGCATCTTTGTTGGCAAGCTTTGGCTCAAAACCCGGCAAACAATAGCTGGCGCCAAGATGTATGATCTTTTTATCGGCGACCAGACTGCCGAGCACCCCTTCAAACACCGGTAATGGCACCCGGTTCGGCAGTATACGCCGGAGCGCATCAACACCTGGACCCGGGCGATCCGGGTTCTTACCATGCCAGTCCTGCATCACGTCGATGGTTGTCGTGCCAAGAGCCGCGAAATGCTCAGGCGAGAGCCCGATGGGTTTTTCCTCCGGCCCAACTTTGACCATCTCGGCATTTTCCCAAAGGGCTGTCTGGTCATCAGGCGTTAAATTCCAGGCTGTCGAAAATTGAGCCAGCTCAACCCCCAACGGAGATTGCACCAACAATTGCGCTAATGCGTCATTTGGATCATCTTCGGACATCGCTTTCAAAAAAGCGATGCGTTCCGGCTTTGCCCGGCCCCGCGCGGGTCCGAAAGGATCAAGAATACGCCCTCCGGCAATTGTGCGCTGGGCCGACTGATCGCGGATGATAAAGCCGTCATGACGAAGTGCGCCAATGCGGCGATCCAGTACGATCTGCACCAACCCACTTTCGCCGGGCGCGATGGATTTTTCCTCGAGCACAGCGACCCGTCCCGGCACTTCGGCAGCACCTAAATGAACATGAACCGGCGTCCAGTGTTTAAGCGGCCGGTTTTCACTTGCCAGCACTCTAAGCCGTGCATCGAATCGCGGCACCGGATCGTGGACTATGTCTGCCAACAGCCAACCGCCGCGATGAACATCGGCTTTATTAAGCTCACCGCCGGTAATATTGACGGCGCAACGCTGGCCAACGACGCCGGTCTCGGATTCCTGATTTTGCGCATGAATACCCCGCACGCGGACAGAGGTACCTTGCGGCGACAGGATCAGCTGATCACCGACTGTGACTTGCCCAGAGAACACTCCTCCCGTGACCACCAGCCCTGCCCCCGGCACCGTAAAGCAGCGGTCAATGGCGAGACGGAAATTACCCCTCAATTCTCGCTCACCCAGCAGTTCCGACATAGCTTCGAGGTGATCCTTTATGTCCTCAACCCCCTCACCGGTGATGGCTGATACCGGCAGGATATCCGCGCCTTCCAGACAGGTACCGGCCAAGACATTTTCGATTTCATCTTTCACCGTGGTGAGGCGCTCCGGCTCAACCCGGTCGATCTTGGTCAGTGCAACGATCCCTTCCGAGACGCCCAGCAAATCCAAAATGGCGAGATGTTCAATCGTCTGCGGCATCGGCCCATCATCGGCGGCAATGATCAGCATGGCGTAATCAATGCCGGTGACTCCGGCCAGCATATTACGGATAAATCTCTCATGCCCCGGCACATCTACAAAACCGAGGGTCCTGCCGTTTTCAATCGGCTGATAGGCAAAGCCGAGATCAATAGACATGCCGCGCTTTTTTTCTTCCGGCAGGCGGTCGGTATCAACGCCGGTTATCGCTTGAACCAATGAGGTTTTGCCGTGATCAATGTGACCTGCTGTGGCGATGATCATAGTTGGAGATCACCAAGCTGAGCGGTAAAGCCACTGACATCTTCCAGGCAGCGGAGATCAAGCAAAAAGGCATCATCCTGAATGCGGCCAATCACCGGTGTCGGCAGGGCCCGGAAAGCATCCGCCAGTTTTTGCAGCTTACCGCCCGGTTTGCCTTTGCTGGTGCCGATGGCCAGCGCTTTACTGGGCAAACGTTCAACCGGCAAGGAGCCACTGCCGATTTGGCTCTGGCAATCAATGATCGAAACTTGAAAACCATCACCAACAGCTGCGGAGAGCGAGCTTTGCACCTGTTCGGCGACCGTCTGAATATCATCAACGGCGCGCGCCAACATACGGATGGTCGGCACCCGTTGCGTCAAACTGTCCGGATCAAGATAGAGCTGTAAGGTCGCCGCTAGGGCGGCAATCGTTACTTTATCCAGCCGCATGGCGCGCTTCATCGGGTTCTTCTTAATTTTAGCAATCAGGTCTTTACGCCCAACAATCAACCCAGCCTGCGGTCCACCCAGCAATTTATCGCCACTAAAGGTCACCACATCGACGCCGCTAATGATGGCTTCCTGGGCCGTCGGCTCGTGCGGCAAGCCAAACTGCGACAAATCGATTAGCGTGCCGCTGCCCAAATCCTCGATCAGCGGCACATTCCTATCCCGCGCCAAGGCCGACATTTCCTGGGCTGTCACTTCCTTGGTGAAGCCCTGCACGGTGTAATTACTAGTATGAACTTTCATCAGGCAGGCGGTTTTACTGCTGATGGCTTCGGCATAATCTTTTAAATGAGTGCGATTGGTGGTGCCAATCTCAACCAGCTTACAGCCGGCGCGCTTCATGATATCGGGAATGCGAAAGGCCCCACCAATCTCGATCAACTCACCCCGGGAAACCGGCACTTCTTTCCGCTGCGCCAAAGTATTGAGCACGAGCAAAACTGCTGCCGCATTGTTATTAACGACCGTAGCTGCTTCCGCACCGGTGAGTTTACAGAGCAGCTCGTCCAAATGGCTGTCCCGGTCGCCACGCTTTCCACTGTCAATTTCATATTCCAGATTAGAGGCGCCTTTGGCGACTTTGACCATGGCGTCAATCGCTTCCTCGGCCAATACCGCCCGGCCAAGATTGGTATGCAATACGGTACCAGTGAGATTATATACCGCCCGCAATGACGGCTCCGTCGCCCGACCCAAAAACAGATTGAGCTGCTCAATAATGGAAGCCTGTTCAAGCAGCGGCAGCGCCTCTTCACCAAGCTCACTGATTTGACTGCGGATATCGGCAACAACCGTGCGAACGGCATCCGTCACCAAAGCCCGCCCAAATTGTTCAATTAAGACAATACTAGGCTCTAATCGAAGAATGGCATCGACGCTCGGCACTTTTGAATGGAGAGATTTTTGTTCGTCAGGCATATGAACACACGGTCCTCATTTAATGACGGAGAGTCTAAGCTAAGTTTCCAAAGGAGGCCCGTCAAGAACCCAGACGGCGCCTCACATAAAAGATTCCAATTAGCTCTCTTGCTCGATTTTATTTTCAATAATGCCGAGACCAGTGATTTCGACCGAAACAGTATCGCCTGGTTTCATCCAGAGCGGCGGCTCGCGCCTGGAGCCCACACCGCCCGGTGTACCAGTGCTGATGACATCTCCCGGACGCAGGGTATGGACGGTTGAAAGATATTCGATTTGCTTGTCAATTTTATGATCCATCGCAGCAATACTAGTGTGCTGAACCTGCTCACCATTGAGCCGCGTTGTTAGTTCCTGGGCGTAAGGATCACCAAATTCATCCGGGGTCATCAGCCAAGGGCCAAAAGGGCCGGTGCCTTCAAAGTTTTTGCCTGGGCAGAACTGAATGGTATGGCGCTGCCAATCCCGGATCGTGCCATCATTGAAAATCGAGTAACCGGCGATATGCTCATGGGCTTTTTCTTTTGAGATATGGCGGCCGCCTTTGCCGATAATGACAGCCAGTTCACCTTCGAAATCCAGCATATCTGAACAGTTGGGCCGGATAATCGGATCATAGGCGCCGATCAGGCCGTGATTGGTGCGGATGAAAAACATCGGCTCTTCTTGCGCGCCGCGCCCGGTTTCATCCTGGTGCTCCTTGTAGTTGACGCCAACGCACCACAATACCGGTGTATCGGAAATCAGCGGCAGCAACCGGACATCATCAATAGAAAGATCAGCAGCCTTACCGTCAACAGCGGCGGCAATTTTGTCTTGCCAATTATCGACATTCAGCAGCCCCATCATCGTTGTTGGCAAATCCGGCGCCGCATCCGCCAAAGCGACAAAGCCCTTGTCATCGGTCATAACGCCGAGACCGTCTGTTCCGTTGTGAGAATATGAAATTACACGCAAAGCAATGTTCCTCCGAAAGAGTTTTTATAGAATTGAATTATTTGAGCAGTCTTTTGCCAAATTTCCGGCAAGGCTTCAAACAAAGAATGATTATTAGTTAGAACTAGCACCTGGCTGTTCAAGCTCGGGGTTCTTTTTGCTGGCTTCTCCATGCGCCAGATAGGTTACCGCCAGGATAATCATGGTGGCGCCGATCCAAACCCACAATTCGGGTATTTCGCCAAACAGGATAAAACCAAACAGCGCCGCCCATAACAGGCGGACAAAATGAAGCGGTTCTACCGCCCCCATGTCACCAACCCGGTAAGCATGGACCATTGCAAGCTGAGATCCTGTACCCATGACGGCGATAAAGGCGATAAAACCAAGCTGTTCCAAATTTGGCTGTGTCCAGACCAAAGTTGCCGGCAAGGCCGAAAGTAGTGACATCATCACTGCTCCATAAACCACGATTGTCGGCGTACGATCTGTCCGCGACAGAACTTTAGAGATTATGCGCGCACCGGCTGGGAAAAATCTTGTGGTGATGACCAGAATAACGCCAAAGGAAATAATTTCAAAACCGGGGCGAACAATCACCACGACACCGGCAAAGCCAAAAATCAATGCCGCCCAGCGCTTCCATTCCGAAGATTCTTTAAGAAAAATTATGGCGCCTAAAACTGTAAACAGAACAGCGGATAAATTCAGCGCCGTCACCTTGGCAAGCGGTACCAAACTCAGTGCCCAGAACCAAGTCATGCCGCCGGCAGTCATGAACAATCCCCTCACCGCATGGGTGCCAAGGCGCTCGGTTTTTAAAGCTGCAAAGCCAATATTGATAAAAATTGGCGCGAGCACCACCAAGGCAATGGTTTGCCGCAGAAAAAAAATCTGAAACGGGTGAATATCAAAGGAAACAAATTTAACCGTTGCATGCATGCCAGCAGCAAAGGCCGACGACAGCAACATAAATGCCATGCCCTGCAAATTCGCCGAAAGGTTTTTAAAACCGGGCATTAGCTATCAAACTTACCCGCTATTTTTCATCTTCCTTGGCGCGTCGCAAAGGCATTAACGGCCAGAGCGATTCCATCGGACCGACTTCAACTTCGATCAGCACCGGACCGTCCTCGGCAAAAGCTTTCTCCATCGCGCCTTGCAGGCCTTGCGGTGAATCAACTCTAATCCCCATCAGCCCAAAACTATCCGCGAGTTTCATGAAATCCGGATTGTGAAGATCGCAGGCAATGTAGCGCTCATTGTAATCTTGTTTTTGATTACGTTTCACGTTGCCGAAGGTGCTGTCATTGAACAGGATCGTGACCAGCGGGATATTGTGCAGGACAGCAGTCGCCAGTTCCTGAACATTAAACATAAAACCGCCATCACCGGTTATGGCGACCACCTTTTTATCCGGATTACCGACTTGCGCGCCAAGGCCTGTTGGGAAGGCATAGCCGAGTGTACCCTGATAGCCCGGCTGGATATTACCGGCCGGATGATAGGTCGGAAAGCCAAACCAGGAATAAAAGCCCATCTGGGTCACGCCGAAACAGGCGATACCGTCTTCCGGCAAGACATTGCGAATAACCTGGCCATAATCAGCCTGAGGCTGGCCTTGATTGATTTTTTTAGTTGCCGCCGCTTTGAGCACATTAAGTTCATCTTCCCGCGACTCCCGCTTGCGATTGTGACGCGCTGCCCGGTCAAACAATCCAGCCAGAGATTTTTTTGCTGTTGCGGTTATTTGAATATCAGCTTGCCAGGGATCATTGGGGCGTGGGTCGGTATCGATCCGGATCAATTTTTTATCACTATGATCGCCCCACATATTCATCGGCGCCTGGAATTTTGTACCAACGGCAAGAACAACATCGATGTCTTTCCACATTTCGATGCCAACCATTTGATTTTGGCCGAGACAATGGCGTTGATCGACTGCACCGGTACCGTTTTGCGACATGATCACCGGGGCCTGGATTTCTTCAGCCAGGGCCAAAAGAGGCTCTTCTGCGCCATAAACACCGCCACCTGTAAAGATCGCCGGATTTTCCGCATTACCCAAAAGGGCGGCAGCTTGCTCCAACAAGTCTGGATCGGGCTCGACTTCAAATTCAGAGAAATCGGTAATGGTATCCAGTAGGTCGACGTCATCAACCTGGTTCATAGTATCCGGCGCCATCTCAAACAGCACCGGCTGGCGGCGGCCGGTGTTTAACTGAATAAAGGCATCGCGAATAACACCGGGGGTCTCGGCTGCTGTATTTGCCCGGCCACTCCATTTCGTGGCGCCCGCCACCGCACCCGGCTGGTCTTCCAACTCATGCAACAGCCCAAAGCCTTTATCGATTGCTGGCGATGGGATTTGACCGGCAATACAAAGTACCGGCGAGTTGCAGGCATGCGCCGTCAGCAAGCCTGCCCCGGCATTCATCAAGCCGGGACCAGGTACCACAAGATTGGTGCCGACTTTACCGGTCGAGCGGGCATAACCGTAGGCCATATAGGCGGTCGCCTGTTCGTGACGGGTATGAATAATCCGGATATCATCTTGGTGGTCGTAAAGGACGTCAAAAAAATTATCCAATTGGACGCCCGGCAGCGTAAAAATTGTATCGACCCCATACTGCTTGATCGATTGGGTAAGAGCTTCCGCAGCTTTCATTTTCGCCATGACATCCTCGCAATTAAACTGACTGAAAAATTTTCCTAATTTCGTAAAATTATGGCGGGACTGCAACCACTTCAGCGTTTTATTTGAGCCTTATTTCGCTGACCGGAATTAGCTGATGCCTGAGATTGATTTACCATCCGGGCGTTTCGGTGTTTCTTCGGTTCCCGGTGTATAGACGTATTCAACTGCGGGCCGGGCCATCATGCGACCGCGCCACTCAACCACACGGGGGCAAATCTCCGGTGTGATAATGTCAGGCGCCAATTCCCGCGTGCGGTGGACAATGCTCAGCATCATAATATCGGCAAGTGAATACTCATCGCCGCACACCCAAGAGCCGTCACCAATCGCTTCATCAAAGCGTTCCATGCCCCATTTAATTTTTGCCAGCGCAGTATCCAACTCCCGCTGATCAATGCCGCCATCCGCCAACTTCTGCCAGCGCGCTCGGCGATCCGGCACCGGCGTGGCAGCCAGCATAATCTGCTTGTCTTCGTCATTGAGTTCATCAACCCTGCCTTGAAGCATGGCATTATAGGTCACTGCCGTTGCCGATAAATGCAAATCGTCGGCGGTCCAGGTCCAAAGCCTCATTTTGGCGCGCGCCAGGGCTGTCGACGGCAACAGTGACGGTTCGGGAAAAACATCTTCAATATATTCAGCAATGACGAAAGAATTTCTGATCGGCACACCATCATGCACCAGCGTCGGCACGACACCGACTTCATTCAATTGCAGATAGTCTTTATTGAGGTTCTCGTAATTCCAGAGCTCGACATAATTGCTCTTATAGTCGAGGCCTTTCTCCCGCAAGCAGAGGCGTATCTGTTTAGAACAAGTTGTTAGACCGCTATGGTAAAGTTCGAGCATCGAAGCGGGTGTTAAAGGCTCTTACGCGCGTTCATCAAGGCTAAAAAATTCGCTTGTGAGCCGGAGCGCAAAAACATAACCGCGCAGCCGAGTAATTTATCTTTCTTGTCCTTACCGGCAACTGGGCAACTGTCTTCCTGGAGCTGGCGGCCCGCGAGAACCTCGCCTTCCTGGCCGGCGGTTTTCAGAGCATTTGGCAGATCAGCTTCGCGCTTGCCCTCGCTGCCTTTCTCGCCAAGAACATTCAGATCGGGGTCAACTCCGGAACCTTGGATGGTACGCCCCGACGGTAGATAATAGAGCGCTGTCGTTAAGCGCAAAGCACCATCCCAATCGAGCGGTGCAATGGTCTGTACCGAGCCCTTGCCAAAAGAGCGCACGCCCATAACCGTGGCGCGGCGATGGTCCTGTAAGGCACCGGCGACAATTTCCGAGGCCGAAGCTGAGCCACGATTGATCAGCACGACAATCGGTAAGCCACCGGCAATATCACCGAGATGCGCATCAAAGCCCCGCACCTCACCAGCCCGGTCCCGGACTGAAACGATTTTACCGTGATTTAGAAACGCATCCGCAATGGCTACAGACTGATTAAGTAGTCCACCCGGATTATTCCGCAGATCAATGACCAAGCCCTGAAGCTGTGGGCCCAGCTGAGCCCGGATATTGTCGACCGCATCTTCCAGTGCATCTTCGGATCGCAAATTAAAATGGGTGACCTGCACAACGCCGATATTGCCTTCAACCCGCCACTTGACCGGTTGAACTTTGATAATAGCGCGCGTGATGGTAACCGGGAAACTGCCGGCGCCTTCGCGTTGGATGGTAATGCGCACATCGCTGCCGGGTTTACCCCGCAAACGGTGGACGGCATCACCCAAAGTCATTTTCTTGACCGGGTCACCTTCGACATGAGTAATAAAATCACCGGGCTTTAAGCCAGCCCGGTAGGCCGGTGTATCGACCATCGGCGAAATAATTTCAATTAAACCATCTGTCAGTTTGATCTCGATGCCCAAGCCGCCAAATTCACCGCTGGTGACCACTTGCGAATCCCGATACTCCTCAGGGTTCATGTAGCTCGAATGCGGATCAAGTGACGTAATCATGGCATCGAGCGCTGCTTCGATAACTTTGTTTGATGGAATTGAGCCGCGCGCACCTTCAATTTTCTCGACACCGGTGATCGCCGCATTGATGAGGACTTTATCTTCTAAATTATGCACGTATTCGCGCCGTACCCGGTGGTAGGCATCTGAAAAATGCCGTAACTGCTGCGCCCTAAAGCCATCATTGGCGGCGACTTCATTGTAGATTTTTTTAAATCTCTGATAGTCCGGGGTGTTTTCCTGAACCCGGTTAAATGGATTGGCGTAGCCGCCAAAAACCCGCGCCATCGGTGTGCCACCGGAACATCCGGTAAGCGAATTTGACAAACCAGCAAAGAGTGCAACAACCACCAGCACGATGGCAAGTGGCCGTGGTATCCAGGTTTTTTTCACTTGGTTAGCTGTTCCTCATGGTGACCATATAGGGATATCAATTTAGATTTATCCGTCTGTGTTAATCTGAGCAATCAATTCTTTCAAAACCCGCTCACTGTCGTCGCTGTCAATTTGACACGTGCCAGCTGCTTCATGACCGCCACCGCCATATTTCAAGACAAGCTCACCGATATTTGTTTTGGATGTCCGGTTGAATATCGACTTACCAACAGCAAAAACCGTATTGAGTTTATCGAGCCCCCAAATAGCATGGATCGATATATTAGTCTCCGGAAACAAAGCGTAAATCATAAACCGGTTGCCGGCGTAAATAATTTCTTCATTACGTAAATCCAGAACGACCAAATTATCGTAGATGGTGGAACAATTTCGTATCTGCTCAACAAATTTATCTTTGTGTTCGAGGTAGAGATCGACGCGTTCTTTGACATCAGGCAGTTCGAGAATTTCCTCAATGGTGTGATCGCGGCAATAGTCAATTAGCGCCATCATTAAATCATAGTTTGAAATCCGGAAATCTTTAAACCGGCCCAAGCCAGTTCTGGAATCCATCACAAAATTGAGCATCGCCCAATTAGTCGGCGTCATAACTTCATCCATGGAGAATTGCGCCGAATCACCTTTATCGACGGCTTCCATTAATTCATCTGGAATTCTGGGGAAAGCATCCTTGCCGCCATAATAGTCGTAAATTACGCGCGCCGCCGAAGGTGCGGTTGGTGTATTCACGTAATTGGGCGGGAGTTCATCCAATCGCACCACTTCACTATGGTGATGATCAAAAGAGCGCTGGACCCGGTTATCATAGGGCAGATTGGCGGTAATATCGGTATCGCTCAACAAGACCAAGCCATCCTGAACATCTTTCGGATGCACAAATTTAATATCATTTATAACATCGAGTTCGCGCAACAAAACTGCGCAGACCAAGCCATCAAAATCACTCCGCGTCACAAGGCGAAATTTGTCGTCTTCATTCGACATCTAATAGTTCTCCGATTTATTCACGTATGATCCTTAGCAGCAAAACTCCTGCAGCCAAATTGTAATATAAACCACTATTATATATATAAAATTAACGATCTTTACACAACTCATCGAATAGATAAGCTAGATTTTATTAAGACGAATAAGGCTTCCCAACCAAGCCATGCGCGGCCCAAAGGGCAAATGTAAACAGGAGTAACGCGCCGGCCTGATGAAGGGCTGCGAGCGAAACCGGCACAACATACAACAACGTCGCAACACCGAGGGCAACTTGCACCAGCGTCATGATCATTAAAGCGTGAAAGGCCTGGAGTACCGCCCAAGGCAGATCACTTCTACGTGCAGCCAGCCACAGGCCAATATTCAAGACCAATGTCGTTTCAGCTAATATCCGGTGATCAAACTGTACGGTGGTAATGTTTTCAAACAAGTTGAGATACCAAGGCGACAAATTTCCCAATCCATCTGGCACAATTTTACCGTCCATCAAGGGAAATGTGTTGTAGGTCAATCCGGCATCAAGACCGGCAACAAAGCCGCCTGACATCATAGTTAAGAATATCCAAAAGGCGCTGAAGAGCGTTACGTTGGTCAGTCCCGCCGAGGTATGCAGTACTGCACCATGCAAGGGTTTCATTAACGATAAAGCAACCCAAAACATGTATCCATAAATAACAACAGCAGCGGAAAAATGCGCAGTGAGGCGGTATTGACTAACATCGGGATTATCGATCAATCCACTTTTGACCATATACCAGCCGAGTACGCCTTGCAGGCCACCGAGCAAAAAGATCAATATGAGACGAGGTATCAGTGGACGGGTTATCCAGCCTTTAAGCAGGAAAAACACGAAAGGCAGCAAGAAAACTACCCCCATACTCCGGCCCCACAAACGATGAATAAATTCAAGCCAGAAAATCGACTTAAATCCTTCTACCGTCATGTCGGAATTTACTTTTTTAAATTCCGGCGATTCCTTGTAGAGATCAAACACTGCCTGCCATTCACCCGGGTTGAGGGGTGGCAGCCAACCGGTAATCGGCCGCCAATCGACCATCGACAAACCGGAATGGGTGAGCCGGGTCAGGCCGCCGAGAACAACCATAATAAAGACCATACCGCACAAGACAAAAAGCCAGGAGGCGATAATTTTATTAGCGCTCTCGGTCGTTCTCACAGCGGAATTAAAGCTTGTCGTATTCATGGCGGTCTTGTCTCATACAAATTTGATCATGCCAATACTCTTAAACTAGCACGATAGTAACGGAATGATAGTCTTAGGTCTTAAATGTTATAGCCATGACACCGGCGCTGCCATTATCTCTGATCAAGGCGGCGCAATAAAAATTCATGCCATCGCCGAGGCCCGCCTTAACCGGCGGAAGCACTCCTTTGCCTATCCGCTGATGTCGATAGCCTATTGCCTGAATGCGCTGGGGCTCGATAGTTTGGATGAGGTTGATCTAATTTGCATTGACCGTCACATGGAAATCTGGCCGGAGAAAGGCTCACAGTTCGGCTATGAGAATGCACTGAAACGGCACCATCCGCGCTATGACGATAATCACCGCTGGAGCTATCTGGTTGAGCAAAGCATGACATACGATCCCGCCAAGGTGCAGTGGATCAATCATATCGATGCCCATGCAGCGAGCGCCTATTTCGTCTCACCCTTTGATGAAGCAGCTATTTTGATCGCAGAGGGCGGTACTGGCATCTACCATGGCCAGGGCTTGGACTTAAACATTATCGATCGCATTGGCTATCTCGGTGATACTTATAGGGACGGCGAAAAACTAGCCGAACGCCGGGATCATTTTGTCAACTCTTCCTTCTTCTACGACAAAATCTCCGAAGCTCTCGGTTACGATATATTCGGCGCCGGTCAAACCATGGCGCTCGCAGGCTACGGCAATCAGGTGCCATTTGAGCCGCTCGTTGACATCGATCCCAACCGCTTTGAAGACTTCATTATCAATCACGATAAAACCGTTTTCGGCATGACGGATGTGCCAACTTTTGACGGCGAGGATAGTGATGCATTGATTGCCAATCCCTGGGTCAGTCTCGCCCGCCAAGCGCAAGAAACCCTTGAAGCTGATATTCAATATCTGGCTTGGCTGGCGCGTAAAAAAATCCGCAGCAAAAAGCTTTGTCTGGCGGGAGGCGCCGCCCTCAACTGCATCATTAATCAAAAACTCATCGAAAGCGGAATGTTTAACGAAGTTTACATTCAGCCCGCTGCCTCCGATGAAGGTCTGCCCCTCGGCTGTGCGCTTTATGGTTATTACCAAAATGGCGGCACTCATCGCCATCACATGTCGGATGCCTATCTGGGCGTGCCCAATGATCCAGCCTCCCTGCCCGCCACTCTTGATAAGTGGCAGCTAAAATCCCGCCCAGCCTCGGTGCAGGAGATCGCGCAACTATTGGCCGACGGAAAAATCATCGGCCGGGTCGCCGGCGGTTCGGAATATGGTCCCCGCGCCCTCGGTAATCGCAGTATCTTAGCCGACCCCCGCCCTGCCGACATGAAAGACAGGCTCAATGCCGAGATCAAACACCGGGAGGGTTTCCGCCCCTTTGCGCCATCATGTTTGGAAGACAATATTCCTGACTTTTTCCAATCTCCGGCCAAGAGCCCCTTTATGGTCGTTGCCGGAACGGTGCGGGAAGGCGAACGCGATCAAGTCCCAGTGGTCACCCATGCGGATGGTTCCTGCCGGGTGCAAACCGTCAACCGGGAGCAGAACAAAGATTATTACGAACTGATTGAGGCATTTGGCGAGCTCACCGGCTGTCCGGTGCTGACCAACACCTCGTTCAATGACCGGGATGAGCCCATCGTTGAAACCTATAATGATGCCGCCAGCTGTTTGCTACGAACCGGCTTGGATGCGCTTTGTATCGAAGGTCAGTTGGTCGAGCGGACAGCTAACACCCCTACTCTGACGTCGGCGCAAAACCTCGAAGCAACTTCGGCGCGGGTCGATAAGGAATATACCAGTTTGATCGAGCGCTTCTGTGACGTCGAAACATACGTTAGTCTGGCCGAGGAGTTGAAAGTAAAAGAAGAGGCAGCGAACAACTAATCTAAACAAACAATTTATTGCTATCCAAGATATGAATGCATTTGATAACAAAAAACTTTTAAATGAAGCGCGGGACCTGTTTGAAGAGTCTTATGCTCATTGTCAGGATATTGGATATTTTGACCGCTACCTGCTGGGTGAATGGTGGATTGAAAACGAAAAGGATTTAGTTACGATCATTCGTAATGTCGTTGATCCGAAGCAAGCAATTCTGGAAGTGCAATCCCTCATTCATTTTTCTGTTTTCACAACCTATTCTGATCGAGACCGTATTTCCCGTCATATTGATTGGATGGAAGAATACTTAAGTGACCAAGGCGCGCAAATCACTGATTTACCAAATGCCGTCCAGGAATCAGATTTTTTCAGGTCTGAAAATGTAATTGAGAAAAATGGACGGCGGCTGTCACCCGATTTCCTTCGCTTCTTTGAACTTTGGCAAGCCATTCAAAAAAATACGAATTTAGAAAATCAGAAAAATTTGAATGTATTGGAACTAGGCAGCGGTTACGGCGGTCAGGCAAGAATGGCGAAATTACTGAATCCGGATGCAACTGTTTTTCTGACCGATCTCCCGTTCTCTCTTTTTTTTGCTTATCTCTATATTCAAATGAACTTTCCCGATAGCGCAATTCTATACGTAACTGGCCCAGAGGACGTGGACCGGTTTGAAGAAAACTGGGATTTTGTTTTTGTACCGACAGTGTATAGCGAAGTTTTGAATCACAAGAATTTTGATGTTTTTATAAATACAAATTCAATGACGGAAATGCATAATGACGTGATTTCTTATTGGTTTGATTTCTTACAAGCTGACGAGCGGGTAAAATATATCTATCTCGACAATCGATTCATCAATCGATGCGAAATTGACGATCACCGAGTAAATGAAAGCGCGTGTTTTGGCTCGTTGGATGCCCAATGGGACATTAAATACTGGGCATTTGATGATCCCGCCACTCATAACCCCTACCTTTCGACCCTGCATCCGACTAATCTTCGCCTAATTGCTGAACGGCTATCTCATAAATTACCGCCTGAGCAATTGTCTAAACAAAGTGAGACTTTGTTCGAGGAAGTAAAAAATGAAGACTGGTTACAAGAATCCATGCAGCCTTTGGAAGATGGCAATATTGCTATCGAAATTTCTAGATATCTAAATTACTGGCCAAGGACATTTGGTACCCACAGGTTTGATGGTTCGACATCCGGAACGTTGTTTAAGTTATGGAACGCCATCCGTCTTCAGCCATCAATCGATAAAGTCCATGCAATGTTGGCCTATCTCAAATTCCTGAGAACAGGCATGCCCGATGGCTTTAGGATTGAAGAAGAATATTACTATGAAGCGCTTTTATCACGTCTTCCCTAGCTTACCCCTCGAACATTGCTTTTTCAAAAAACTTGGCGTGACGGTCGATGGCTTTGCGATTGTTGAAAATGCTGTCCTGGCCGGCTGTGATTTCCGCGCGGACCGAGGTGGCGAACGCAGTGTCGGTACAAAGCCGCTTGGTGATCTCGATATAATCTTCCGCATTTTCAGCAACGCAATCGGTCATCTGCATTTGGCGATAGAGTCCTAAGCTCAAGCGGCCCCGCATAAAGTCACCCGGCAGGGTCACTACAGGCGTGCCGGCCGCCAGCGCTTGATAGGTTGTGATGCCACCGCAAAAATGGGGCGTATCGAGAATAACATCAGCAGCCTGCAATAGTGCCGCGAAGGCATCCCGGTTAAGGCGGGGCAATATCTGAATGCGATCACTCACATCAGACAATGTGCCCATTAAACGTTTTTGCAGCAATTCGGACCAGGCCGGGTGGCTGCCATCAATCAACTGAATTTCCGCTTCCGGCAAAGCGCGCAATATTCCGCCGAGTATGGCATCAAAATCCGGATGATATTTAAACAGTGATTGCGGGCAGACGATGCGTTGTCCCAAGGCACTTTCGCGGCGCGGCAATTGGGCGATTTCATCCGGCACGCCAACACAGGTTGAAAATCCATCCAGGCGCAGGAGCTTTTCACTGTAAGCCGCCGCCGCGTCTTTGGTTTCATTGAGATCGCCGGAAATAAAATAATCGATGTTCGGCAGCCCGGTCGTCACCGGATGCCCCCAGGTGACGCATTGCACTGGCGCCAGGCGGGCAAAGCCCAGAAAATAGCTTAACGGCTCCATACCGATATCGGTGAAATAAAGAATATCAATCTCGGCTTTTGCGATGGTATCCCGCGCTGCCTCTATATCCTTTGGCAAGGAGACAAAGTTCGAGCCGAAATCTTTAAATTTTGCCGCCCAGGAATCTTCAACTTCTGAGAACGAGAACACCTGCACCTCAAAGTGGGATTTCGGCAGGCCAGACATCAGGCCGTAATTCAACTTGGCAATCGTGTGCTCATGAAAAAAGGAAGAAACAAAACCTATGCGCGGCGCCCCGCCTTCCAGTCCGGCCATCCACTCTTTGGCGTATGGCGCGGTATAGGCTAAGGAAGGGCAGGCACTGACATGCAGACGGGCAATTTTCTCCTGGATTTCTTTGTCATTGAGACCGTGATAGGCGAGCAGAAAATTTGTCGCACCGACTTCGCGCAGCGGGTCCTCGATGCTTAGATCGTCATCCAGCAGCTCATCTAATTTTGCCTCAAGCTCCGCGCGCAATTCCAGGATATGATCTTTGGATTCTGGGAAGACTGGCAACACCAAGGCATCTCGAATTCTAGTTCCTGGATCGGCCCGTAATTTAAGCGCCGTTCCGTAAGCTTCATGAGCAGCCTCGGCAAAGCCCGAGGTTTCAAAGGCATCTGCCAGATTTTTGTGGGCCGGCATAAAGTTTTCATCTGCTTCGATGGCTTGATGATAACACTCAACTGCCCGGGTAAAATCCTTCAGCTCTTTCATAATATTGCCAAGATTATTGAGCGCCGGCGCCATACCGGGACGGATACTAAGCGCCAGCTCATAATGTTTCTGCGCCAGCTCGAACTCACTCAGGTCACCATAAACCAGGGCCAGATTATAATGAAAATCAGCATTGCTGGATGCTTGCTCAACCGCGGCTATCAAATGCTCACGGGCCGCATCCAGATTTCCCGCCTGGCGATTAATCACTCCGAGATTAGCGAATATTTCAGCCGCTGCCCCCTCGATCGCTATCGCCTGGCCGAGCAAATCGATAGCGTCATTCAGCCGGCCTTCCTGAAACGCAGCAATGCCCTGGTGATGAAGTTCTTCTGAATTATCCATAGGAGGCTTTTATATCAGATGCGAGTTTGGCGAAAGCACTCTGCCAGCTGCCATCTGGATTCTGCCGGTAAAGGTCAAACTCCGGAAACCAGGGTGAGCGGTCGCCATCGACCTGCCAGCGGTATTCACCCGGATGGGTCACCAATACCCGGGCAGGTTTACCGGCGGCGGCGCGGAGATGCATGTTGGTATTGCTGACCCCGACATAATCATCCAGCAAAGACATTAGCGCCAAAGCCTGCTCGAGATCGTCATTAACAAAAGAGAAATCAACAATCTCGCGACCCGCTACCACTGATAGCTGGCTTTGCTCCTCGGGCGATGGCAACCGTTGCACATCAATGAAGGTCGCTGAAATATCTTTGAAGGCCTCGCCAATACCATCAAGCGGTGCGTTTTTAATCAACGTATCCTGGCCAGCCGCCCCGGCGCGATAGGTCACGCCGATATAAGGGGCAGGACCCGCGGCGGCTAGGCGCGCCCGCATTTCCTCAACGGCTTGATCATCGGGTGGGATCGAAATACTCGGCAGCGCATCCGAAATGCCGAGTAAATAGGGCAAATCAGCAATCGATACCGCTTCCTTGCCGACTTTCCCCACTGATAGATCCTCCAGCCGCCGGATCAAGCTCTCAAGCCTAGGGTCTGGCTGAAAGGTGACGGCAGCACCACGCGCCCGCAGCTCCCGGGCAAATCGCAGAAAAAATATTTCATCACCAAGCCCC
The DNA here is from genome assembly GCA_964566055.1 of uncultured Rhodospirillaceae bacterium. Taxonomy (GTDB): domain Bacteria; phylum Pseudomonadota; class Alphaproteobacteria; order Rhodospirillales; family UBA2165; genus TMED23. Next base: position 6,867 of record CAZMHI010000028.1, on the reverse strand, counting down.
TGCTCAGCAGCCAGTTCAATCACGCGGCCCTGGAGGTCTTCCGGCAGATGGTCTTCCGGCATCGGGTGGACCGAGCGGTCAACGCTATGACGATAGCGGTAATTTGCCCAACCCTCCGCACCATCGCCTAACGCAAGTTGCAGAAAGCCGAGATTCCACAATGCTTCGGTAAAACCCGGTGCAACGCCGACCGACTGCTCGTAGACTGCCAGCGCCTCTTCATAGCGCCCTTGCAAACGTAGACAGGAACCGAGACTGACCAGAAGCTCCGGCGTCTCCGGTGAATTTTTGAGACCATTTAAATAACATTTCTCAGCGGCTTGATGATCCCCAAGCTCGTCCAACACCGTCCCCAGATTATTATGGGCCTGGATATAATCCGGTTTGGCTTTGAGAGCGAGTTCGTACTGCTCTTGTGCCTCCGTTGGGCGGGCCTCCTCCTGCAGCAGCGCACCCAGATTAAAATGCGCCTCGGCATAGCCTGGTCGGCGCTCGATCGCCGCCATAAAAGATTCTTCGGCCAACGCCAAATCGCCCTGCTCGCGCTGTAATTGGCCGAGATAGTTGAGCGGGTCGGCAAACTCTGCCTGTAATTCAGCGGCTTTTTCAAATGCTCCGATTGCCGCCGCGATATCCCCCACCGCGCGGTAGGCCTGACCGAGATTGTTTTGCAAATAGCCATCTTCCGTAAGATCACGCGCCGCCTGTTCGAAATTGCTGACAGCTTCGGCCTGGCGGTTGGTCTGAAAACAAATCACGCCAAGCAGCTGGTGCGCTGCTCCATCATCAGCGTCTGCCAGAAGCGCCTCTGCCTTATCAAAATCACCGGCTTGAATAAGCTTGGTCGCAGCACTAATTTTATCGGGTGAACTCATTTAGCTTCTAAGAATGATTTCCAGAAGTTGCATTATGCCCTATCTTATGGCGAATGCTAACCGTTTGAGGAATGATTTTAGGTATGTCCCGATTTGATGATGCCGTTGCCAAAATAGACGCTGCCAATTCTCTCGACCCGAATAGTGAAGAATTCGAGGGCAAGAGCTATCCAAAAGAACTGCTTTATGGTCAACGCATGACCGGCTGGATGGATAAAGTCGCACCTGACGCGGATGAGCCTTTAAAGATTGCCGCCCGCGCCCAGCACATTCAACGTTGGGAGCTGCCTCGTAAAGATTTTGACGAAGGTAAAAAGGGCTATCATCTCTGGCGCACGACGCTCTATCGAATTCACGGCGATAAAGCAGCGGCGATCATGGCGGAATGCGGTTACGACGAGGACGAAATTGAGAAAACCCGTCAGTTATTATTGAGAAGAAAGCTGCGATCCGATCCCGAGGCCCAAATATTGGAAGATGTTATCTGTTTGGTTTTTTTGGAAAACTATTTTTTGGATTTTTCGACCAAACATGACGAAGAGAAGATGATCGGTATTATTCAAAAGACCTGGGCGAAAATGACCCCGCGCGGCCACGAGATCGCACTGACGCTAGATTTATCTGAAGCAGAGCTTGCGCTGATCAACAAGGCCCTCGCGGGTTAAGCTTCCGGCTCGTCGCCGCCATTTTCCCGTGCCAACGCAGATTGCAACACCATATAAACTTTGCCGGCATCGGAAGTCATAAAACCGGCGCCGAGCGCGCCTTCCTGGCCGCTCCTTTTGGCGCTTTCAATTAACTCGTCAAATTGAGCTAAATAGCGTGAGACATATTCACGGAAAGCTGAATCCTGGCGGTAGAGCTGATTAATTTTTGATAGCTTGGCACGATTACGCATGCCGAGAATTTTCCGTAAGAAAACACTTTTTTCGCCGCGATTATAGCGCTTCCAATCATCCTCTGTAATCCGGGTTTCCATGATCCGGTTGATATCAATAGCAACCGATTCTAAACCCTCAGATACCAATGCCATCCGCCGCAAGAAATCTTCATGACCGGATTTCTTAGCCAAGTCCTGCAGCGCATCGGTAATTTCCGCCGCCTGCTTAGATGTCTTGGACAGATTTGCGGTCTGCTGCTTAACACTGTCTGAAGCTTCTTTGGCTTCTGCCGACATTTTACTTGAGGCGGCTGTTAAATCATCAGTGCCGCGTTTGATCGTCTCACCCCACGTCTCCATGCTAGAGATTGCCCGGTTCGAGACATCGGCGGCTTCATCAGCGCGTTTGGCCACGTTCTCTCCAACTGCATTAATACCGCTAAGTGCTTCATTGAAGGTTTTTGTGAGGTCTTCCAACTGCTGCCGCAGTTCGGCTCCAGAGCCGCCCATTTTCAGCGATAGACGATCAGAAGCGTCGCTGACATCCTGGGTTTGCCGGCGAAGCGCATCGCTGATGCTCTTAAGTTTATTGAGATTTTGATCAGCCGACTCGGAAGTTGTTTGTGCGGTTGCCTGCATTGCCTTGCTGGCCGTTAAGGCGGCATCCGTTGCCACCCGCGCAGTCTCGGACATCTGGTCACCGCGAACATTGACGAGATCAACGGTCCCTTCCAACTTGGCAATGGCGCGGTCCGAAGAAACCGTCAGGTCATCCAGGCGCTGGCGGACAGCATTGCTGGTTTCTTCCAAACGGTCTGAACTTTGCTCGGCCAAACGGGACATTTCAGCCGCCCCCGACTTTAAATTATCATTCAAATCTTGCGATTTCTCGACGGCCCGATCCGAGACCGCGTGAAGCTCATCGGAATGACGCTGCAATCCTGACGTCACCGCCGATAATAATTTAGCGGCCCGGTCAACCGCCAAGGCGACTTCACGGGAACGTTCCTGCAGCGCGCCGCCAACCGCTTCGACCCTGGCCGTCGCTTCGTCGGAGGCCCCGGTGAGTTCGGAGCTCCGTTCCTGCAAGGCGTCGGCAAAGGCCTGGACGTGAATGTTTGATTCTGTGGCCGCTTGCGCAAATTCCTCGGCGCGCTGGCGGAAATTAGCACCCATCCGGTTGAGCCGTTCTTCAGTGTCAACGGAGCTATCTTTTATTTCGACAAAATCCGTACTTAGGTCCTCGGCGATCCGCGTCAGGCGATTGGCTGCTTCATCGGCCGCGGTCGCTGCTTCCAGGGATTGCTGCAGCAACGTATCACCAACTGAACCCACATCAGAAACTGCACTTTCCGATGCCGAAGCCAATTCTTTGGAGCGGTCGTGCAACGCCTCTGCCGCTTCGCTGACTTGGCCAATTAGATCACTTGAAACCACTCGCATTTTATCAGCCCGGTCTTCGAGGGTTTCCCAGGTCTCATCCATGCGCGTTACGGCATCATCGGTAATATCGGTCAATTCACGGGAACGCTGATGCAGTTTTTCACCAACATTTTCGATCTGATCAGCAGCACTATCGGTGGTTCGGCTGAGATCTTTAGATTGCTGACGCAACGCATCGGTGACCAGCCCCAAGAGCCGGGCAGAGCGATCAGCAGCTTGTGTGACCTCATCGGAACGCTGTTCCATGGCCTCACCGGCAAGATTGATTTCGCCGAGCGCCTTGCCAGACGAGTTCGACAAATCAACCGATTTTTGACGCAAAATCTCAGCTACATTATTTACTTTTTGAGTTGCGTTGTCTGCAGCACTCGTCAATTCAGTGGCACGGCGGTCAAGCACAATACCGATGGAACGCAACCGCTCGCTGGCCTTGGCCGATGTATCTCCGACATTGGAACCCTCGTTGCGTAGTGCCTCACCAACCTCCATGACTTTTACCACCGCGGCCTCCGATGCATCGTTCAGCAGACGGGTGTGATCAGCAAGTTGGTTACCAACATCTATTATGTTCTCCCCGGCACCATCAGAAGCGATTGCCAGATCCTTAATCTGATCACCAATTTTTTCACCAAGCTGCTGAATTGCTGAAGTAGCCATATCAGACTCGGCCGTTAATTTTTTCAGCCGCTCACTGTATTCATTGTTTACCTCGCCAACATTCTCGGTCACTTGATTCAACTCTTGAAGATCACGGCGCATCGCTGCAGCTACCCGGTCAACATTTCCAACGCTGGCATCAGATGCTTCTTTAAGCTCCAGTTTTGCCTGATGCAGCCGCTCGGTTGTCACATCTATCTGGGAGTTTATTTCTTTCGAGGTATCTGACAATTCATCAGCGCGTTTACGCATGGACTCTGCTGTGTTCCCCATTCGCAGTACCACTAAATCACTAAGCCGGACCATGTGATCTGATTTTTTCTGCAACTCATCGCCAACGCCATCAATTTCGCTGACAGCTTTTTCCGAATTTGCTGATAAATCCGCGGTTTTCGCCTCCAGCGTTTGAGAAACTTCTGCGATCTGATCCATTGCACTTCCGGCAGCTTGCTCCATATTGTCCTTAACTTCTCCAATATAAGAGCCGACCACGCGTGCGCGTGCCGATGCGCGGTCAGTGGTTTCTTCTAATTCTGTAATATGCTGGCGATACTGGAAGGTAGCCTTATCAACTTGCTCAGCTGCTTCAGCGCCCGAGGCTAACAATTCTTGGGTCTCATCGGCGAGGCCTGCGCTCGCAGTTTTCACGCGCGATATCACATGATCAGTGGTCTTGTTCAAATTCTCAGACTCGGTATTAATTGTGTCAACGATTGCCGAGGTTTTCGCTGTTGCCAGGTCTACCGCTTCATTAAGGTTTTCAGCTTGGTTGGCCAGCATACCCGCAACCGTATCGGCTTGAGCCGTCATTTGATCAGAGCGGCGGGACATGTCTTGCGCATGTTCACGCAAATTCTCAGTTGTTGTCTCAACCCGCTGCGCCGCCAATTCAGTAGCGCCGGACAAAACATCTGCATTGGAAGTAAGATCGCTGCCCATTTTTTCGGCTCGTGCCGCCGCTTCGACCGAAATCTCTGCCAACTTCTCTGACCGATCTCTAAACATTTTAGCCGTCTCTTGGGCCTTGCGGGATGAATCCTCTGCCACCCGCATTAAATCCTCGCCGCTTTTTTGCAAGGTATTGGTGATATCCTCGGTGCGCGCAGACGCCTGCTGGGAGACGTTGATCAGATCGTGGCTCTGATGGTGCAAGACGTTGCCGGCTTCACGTGCCCGGGCAATCGCCCGGTCGGAGGCTGAAACGAGATCTTCGGCTTGCTGGCGCAATTTATCACCTGCGCTATCAGCTTTAATACTAGCTTCTTCAGAGGCGACCGATAGCGCCAAAGTCTGACGCTTAATGAGATCAGATGCTTCCGCCGCCCGTAGACTGGCATCCTCAGAGGCGTTGGTAAGTGCCTGGGTCTGTGCCCTCAACGCTTCGGTTATTTCAGCTACCCGAGTTTCAGCGCCATCAGCCGGATAAGTGAGTTGCTGCAAATGCCAACGCAGCGCCAACGTTTCAGCTTGATAGATTTTGGTTTTTTCAAAAAAAGCCACAACAATCCAAATCAAGGCGATCGGCGTCACGATACCCGCAGCAAGTCCCCCAAGCTCGTGAGGCAGCAACTGGGACAGATCATCCAAACCGAGACTATTAGAAACAAATAGCGCCGATCCGGCGAGCCAGCCGATGGTGGCCAGCGCCGCCAGGACGCTCAACAAATGATAGCGGGCATAAAAGGGCGGCGTAAATTCTGGAGCCACCAAGCTATCGATGAGGTTGGGTTGACTATCCTGCACCCACTCATATTTTTCTTGAACGCCGGAACGCTTAGTATCCGAATCGCCGCTTTCTAGCGCGCTGTTGGCATCGTGCACAACTTCGATCGATGGATTTTGATCTGAACCGTCTGGCGCATTTTTCGCCATTTTAAAGCTCCCAATTTGGTCAGTTGAGTAAAATGCCGCCCTGGAATATTTTTAGCACTTTGGTTTAATCTAACATAACCAAAGGCGTCCTCACAAATACTCTAAATGTTAAGACTGTGTTCAATATGACGTATAACCTGTGAATAAACTGTTAGAAAATTGTGAATATTTCGGGATAACTTATTACGCTCCAAACCTTTGCTTATCTCCCGCCTAATGGTTAAATTTAAATCAATATTGAAAATTAGTCAGGGAACCAGAAAATGGATGATCAAACCAGAATTGAGCTAGAGGCGGCGGCTTTTCGCGGACTTGTGGAACATCTGCAAAGACGCACTGATGCCCAAAACATTGATATTATGAATCTCGCCGGCTTTTGCCGTAATTGCCTGTCAAAATGGTATATGGCGGCAGCCGATGAACGCGGCATTGAGATGGACTATGATGAGGCGCGAGAAATTGTCTACGGCATGCCCTATGATGACTGGAAAGCGAAACACCAGGAGAAAGCCTCATCCGAGCAACAGCAGAAATTTGAAGATACCAAACCGCTGCATGCAAAAATCAGCGGTCACTGATTACTCGATTTGTCGCGATGATAGTAGTGGTAAAAAATCACCAGCGAAAGCAGGGTTAAAACTGCGAGGACAATTCCGGTCTGGTTAAGGAGATCAACCGCACGGGCGACAATGTCTGCAGTTGCACCTTTTGAAAGTCCAGCCGAATTGGCAATTAAGCCGGCAAAAGCTGACCCAAAGGCCAAGCCCATGGTGCGCATGGTCTGGACCGAGGAAGCGACCAATGTTTCTTCGCCCGGTTGAGCACATTCTATGGTCAGGGTAATGACATGATTGTTAGACGTTCCGATGCCCATTCCCATCAAAGCTAAAGAAACTCCAATCAGTAACACCGGCCCTTCAACAGCAAAAAACAACAGGCCGACCGCACCAAGAATTATCAGAACACCGCCGCCGATAACTGCTAAAAAAATTGCACGGCCCTGCCACGAAGCCACCAACAACGCTCCGACGGTCCAGGTAAAAGAAAGCAAGGCGCTGATATAGGCGGCAACGATAGGCGTCCGATCATGCAGGACCTGCAAATAAAGCGTCATGTAGAGAATGACGACAATGAAGGTGA
>CAZMHI010000027.1:0-56560 GCA_964566055.1 uncultured Rhodospirillaceae bacterium | reverse complement strand
TGGCTAAAAGCGGACTTCTCAAGGACTGCTATAAATCGTCCGCTTTATCTCTGCGACGGAGGACATTCCCTAGTTAAGGCCATAGAGTCTGCTTTTGACCCGATGCGGACCTTAACACGCGATGGACTTCCTTAACGATCAATCGTAGCATCACAAATCTATGAAGAATTTGAATCGTCTCTGGCGTGGCGAACTGGAGCTCCATAATGCGTTTTGGAACTGGGCAGTTATTGGCGGCCTCACCATTAATGTTGTTTCAAGCGGACTTTTTCTTTTCTTGATTATGGCTGATCGCCCGATTTTTGCACTTATAGCCGGTTACGCTTTGTCTCTACCATACAACGTCATAGTCTCAGTGGGCGTGTGGCGTTCAGCCGATCAGTTTACCGGTGAACGTCGCTGGGCAGACCTTGCTCGGATCGTAACGGTCGCCGGTATGGTTCTGCTCAGTGTCACATGACAAGATGACAGAAATGTAGGGATGCGTAGAGGATCATGCTAGGTAAAATTGCGATAGCAGTACTGGTGACGGGAATTCTTTCGATGGAAGCTAAGGCACAGGACTTTGACGTTCAGGGCCATCGCGGAGCACGAGGCCTCGCGCCGGAAAATACTTTGGCGGGTTTTGCCCGGGCTTTGACGATCGGCGTCAGCACATTGGAATTGGATGTCGGTGTCAGCCGCGAAGGAACCGTCGTTGTTACGCACGACCCACGGCTTGAACCTGATATTACACGCCGTCCGGACGGTACTTGGTTGACGGCCCCCGGTCCCGCGATCCGTACTTTAAGCTTTGAAGAGATTAGAGCCTTCGATGTTGGGCAAACCAAGCCCGGGAGCCGCTATGCGAACCGTTTTCCCGACCAGACGCCTGTCGATGGCGCCCGCATGCCGTCTCTCCGGAACGTTATCGAACTCATTCAGCGATCGGGGAATGATAAAGTTCGCCTTAACATCGAAGCTAAACTGAAACCGACCGAGACTGACCTTACGCATGGTCCGAAGAAGTTTGCGAACGCTATTCTCGATGTTGTGCGGGAAAGGGACATGACCAGCCGTGTGACTATTCAATCATTTGATTGGCGGGTCCTCCAGGAAGTACAGCGCCTTGCACCAGCGGTTGAGACATCATATTTGAGTGTCCAGCAAAGATGGCTTGATAACATTGGCAAGAATAAGGAAGGAACCTCAGCCTGGACGGCTGGATTCGATATTGATGATTATAATGGTAGCATACCCCTTCTGGTCAAAGCCGCAGGCGGTCGTGCCTGGTCGCCGTTTCATCGCGAAATCGATGCAGCCCAAGTCAAAGAGGCCCATAAACTTGGCCTCACTGTCAAAGTCTGGACGGTTAACCAGGAAAAACGCATGGATGCTCTGATAGAAATGGGCGTCGATGGCATAATCACCGATTATCCCAACCGCCTGCGCCAGGTGCTGGAAAAGCGCGGAATGAAAGTGCCAATACCCACTCCCGTTCAACCTTGATGGAAGTCAAAGACGCCGGAGCTCCGGTGACTCACAATCAGCAGGAAATTTTCAAGGGGTGCTGGAATGAGCGACGCCTCAGGTGCCGAGCGTTATGCCGAACGGGAAGGCCGTATCCGCAACAATATTGCCTTGCGCCCGACGGACCGGGTGCCGTTCACCTATAACCCGACTTTTTGGGCTGCCAGACTGGCTAACTATACCTATGAAGAAATCTGGTATGATGTCGACAAATGCATCGACGCCACCCGCCAGGCTATCGAGTTGCTTGATCCGGATTCCTATTCAACCTTTACCACAGCCTTTGGCCCGACCTTGGAGGCGCTCGACTGGCAGCCGATGAAATGGCCCGGCCATGGGGTCGATGAAAATGCCACCTTCCAGTATCTCGATTCCGAGCATATGAGTGCTGAAGAGTATGATAAGTATCTTGCCGACCCTTCCCGATTTTACTTAAGCACCTATCTGCCGCGCGTGGCTGGCGCCTTTGCGGCCTTTGATAAATTTCCGGCCCTGCCGACCACCACCGAATGGAGCCTGATCAAATCGATCCGGGCCTTTGCTGATCCGGAACTGCAGGCGGGCCTAAAGCAATTGATCGATGCCGGTGAAAAAATGGATGCCGTGGTCAAGAAAATGAACAGCTTCATCGCCGAGATGAAAGCTGAAGGTTATCCGCTTAACACCGGCGCCCTGGCCCAGGCGCCCTATGACATGTTCGTGGATTTTTTCCGGGGCTCTAAAGCTGGCATGCTCGATATGTTTCGCAACAAGGACAAAATGCTGGCCGCCACCGCCAAGGCCCGCGATTTTATGCTCGAAAACGCCATCAAGGAAGCGCGGGAGGCGGATTGCCCCTATGTCTTTATTCCTTTGCATTGGGGGCTGGACGGCTTTATGTCGCTCGACCAGTTCAAGATTTTTTACTGGCCCGATCTCAGGAAAATGATCCACGAGCTGATCGAGCACGATTTAACCCCGGTGATCAAATGGGAGGGCGACTGCACGACCAGGCTCGAAACCATTGGCGATATTCCCTCTGGTAAAGCTATTTACTGGTTCGAGCTGACGGATCTGGTAACCGCCAAGGAGATCATCGGCGATACGGTCTGTCTGCGTGGCAACGTGCCGGCCTCGATCCTCAATACAGCAACGCCCGAAGACGTCGACGACTATTGCAAAAACATCATCAACAAAGTGGGCAAGGGCGGGGGGCTGATCCTTGACGGCGCCATCGGCGTGCCGGATGAGGCCAGGATCGAAAATGTGATCGCCATGGCTCAGTCGGTCAAAAAGTATGCCTTCTAAAGGCCTGAAAAATAAGAGGAAAGTAGTGTAAATGGGAATAGAACAGACACGCATCTATCCAATTAACACCGGTTGGATCAAGGTCGATCACGGCACCTATTTGTTCTGGAAGGGTAATGCCGGTACCGATACGGCCATTCCGGTGATTTGTTATCTGGTCGATACGGGCGAGCACAAGATTATGGTCGATACCGGTCTGCCCGATGAGGTGCGGGCGACCAAGTGGCACCACGATTGCGACAAGCGCGGCTGTCCGGATAGTCCCGTGGCAGTGCAGCAGCTGGGCTTTGATCCCGCTGAAATTGATATCTGCCTGTTTACTCACCTCCATTGGGATCACACTCACAACATGAAGGCCTTTACCAACGCCCGTTACATCTGTTCGGCGGAAGAACTGGTCTGGGCTCATAATCCGCTGCCGCTTTATTACCGCTCGTATGAATCACCCAAGCTCGGTATTGAAGCACCCTTTGCCGGCTGCGACTTTGAAATGGTTGAAGGCGAAGCGGAGATCGTCCCGGGCGTCAGCGTCTTCCCAACACCGGGTCACACACCCGGCCATCAATGCGTTACCGTGGAGACCTCTGCGGGCAACATTGTTATCGCTGGTGACGCGATTTTCCTCTATGAAAATTTGGAGCCCAACCTTGATGAGCAATGGCGCCACTGGGTGCCGGCCCGCTTTGTTAATGTAATAGCTGGCTGGCAGAGCATTGAGGAGATCGACAAACGCGCGGACTACGTTTTACCAACCCATGATGAACGTGTGCTTGAACATGAGGTATTCCCCTTTGAAGGTATGCCGCTGCGTGAAAAGCATCAGCTGGTAAGCGGCGCTGATTTTTATTTCATCGATGATTGATTAGGTTATGGCGCAATCTCCGACAGTCGTGGTGGTGGCGACCCTTGATACCAAAGGGATAGACGCCGCTTTCGTCCGGGGACTCATTGAGGATCAAGGGCTGGCGACGCTGCTTATTGATGTCGGCATCTTAGGTGATATTCCCGAAGCTCCGGATATTACCCGGGAGCAAATCGCCGAGCAGGCTGGCACCACGCTCGAGCAACTCATTGCTACCGGCGATAAGGGTTTGGCGATTACCACCCAATTAAAAGGGCTGGTGGCGCTGGTTCAAGATCTTTATGCCCAAGGGCAACTCAGTGGCATTATCGGATTGGGCGGCGGTCAGGGCACCTCCATCATCAGCCCGGCCTTGCGCGCTCTGCCGGTCGGCGTGCCGAAACTGATGGTCAGTACTGTCGCCAGCGGCAAGCACCAATTCGGCTCCTATGTCGGCTCGCGTGATATCTGCATGATGTATTCGGTGGCTGATATTCAAGGACTTAACAAACTGAGCCGGCCGATCCTCGAAAACGCCGCCCATGCGATTGCCGGCATGGTTGCCTATCAAAAGCCGGCGCCAGAGAGTGAGCGGCCAGCCGTCGCTATCACCATGATGGGTGTCACCACGCCGGGCGTGCAGCAGGCTCTCGCCCGTTTCGATGCTAAAGGCTTTGACGGCGTGCCGTTTCACGCTGTCGGCAGTGGCCGGACCATGGAGGAGCTTGCGGGTGAAGGTATGTTTGCTGGTATCTTGGACTACAGCACCCATGAGATTATTGATGATTTATTTGATGGTGTTGGCGGGGCGCCCGACCGGCTCAGGCAATTGTCCCGGACTGCCATTCCGGCCGTAATTTCGGTCGGGGCGTGTGACTATATGATCTATCCTTCACCAGATCATATTCCAGCGGCCTTTCAAGGCCGCCCGACCTTGTTTTATAATCCACAAATGACATTCGTCCGGCCCTCGCCCGAAGATATGGCTAAAGTCGCCGGGATCATTGCTGAGCGGATTAACCAAGCTCTTGGCCCTACCTTGATGCTGATACCCGAGCGCGGTTTTTCAGCGCCCAACATTGAGGGCGGGCCACTCTGGGGGCCGGAGGGCAATCAAGCGATGATCGAGGGGTTGCGCCAATATCTGAAACCTGAGATACCCCTGGTGACCATCCGGGCCCATATTAACGATACTGAATTTGCCGATGCGGCAGCTGACGCCTTAATGGCACTGATCGGGGGCGCTCAGCCAGCCGAAGTTGCGGCAGATATTTATTCAGCTGCGGCTTGATCCGGTTGATAAATCAGTACCGGATTGCGGGCGGCCATGGTTTCATCCAAGCGGCGGCGCGGCGTGTAGATCGGCGCTTCCTTGAAGTCATCAGCATTGCCGTTCTGCGCTTTTTCGGCCAAGGCGCGGATCACGCCGACAAATTCATCAAGGGTCGCTTTGCCTTCGGTCTCGGTCGGCTCCATCAGTAAGGCGCCATGAACGACCAGTGGGAAATACATGGTCATCGGATGAAAACCCTCATCGATCATTGCCTTGGCGAAATCGAGAGTGGTGACATCGGTATCTTTCAAGAAGCGGTCATCAAACAGCACTTCATGCATACACGGCCCGTCATAGGACGGCGTCAAAATATCGCTGAGCTTAGCCATCAGATAATTGGCATTAAGCACCGCATCGCTGGAGGCCTGGCGCAAACCATCCGAGCCCATCGACAGCATATAGGAGAGGGCGCGGACCATGACGCCAAATTGGCCGTGGAAACCTTTCATGCGCCCGTAAGGCTGGTTGTCACCCGCCTCAGCCGCGTGCTCGATCAGATCAAAGCCATCCTCACCGTGTACAACATATGGCAGCGGCGCGTAGGCCGCCAAGGCATCTGAGAGTACCACCGGTCCAGCTCCCGGCCCGCCGCCGCCATGGGGCGTCGAGAAGGTTTTATGCAAATTGAGGTGCATGGCGTCGATACCGAGATCACCCGGCCTGACCCGGCCGACGATGGCATTAAAATTGGCGCCGTCACAATAAACCAGCCCGCCGCAATCATGCACGGCCTGGGTCATTTCAATAATTTCATTTTCAAACAGGCCGCAGGTATTGGGGTTGGTCACCATGATAGCGGCAACATCGTCACCCAGCTTTTCTTTGAGGGCTTCGAGATCAACCCGGCCTTGTTCGGTCGCGGGTATTGCCTCGACTTTATAGCCGCACATATGAGCACTTGCCGGATTGGTGCCGTGAGCGGATTCCGGCACCAGCACACGCTGGCGGGCATCGCCGCGGGCTTCGAGCGCCGCCCGGATGGTCATCAAGCCGCACAGTTCGCCATGGGCGCCAGCAGCCGGAGACATTGCCACGGCCGGCATACCGGTCAGGACTTTCAGCCAATGCGCTGTCATATCGATCAGTTCATAAGCTCCTTGGACAGTGGTTTTCGGCTGTAGGGGATGAATATCGGCGAGGCCCGGCAGGCGCGCCATTTTCTCATTGAGCCTCGGGTTATGCTTCATGGTGCAGGAGCCCAGGGGATACAGCCCGCCATCAATAGCAAAGTTCTTCTGGCTGAGGCGGAGATAATGCCGGACCACTTGCGGCTCGGACAAACCCGGCAGGCCGATAGGATTTTTTCGCGCCGTATCCCCGAGACGGCTTTCGACATTGGTAAGCTCGGCTGGATTTGGCAGATCAACCGCGGTCATGCCTGGTGAGTTTTGCTCAAAGATCAGTTTTTCCTCAAGCTGCAAAGCGCGATTTCCAGTGGCTGTACTCATCAAAGAACCTCCCCTAACGCGCCGGCCAGCTGATCCATATCATCAGGCATCACTGTTTCCGTCGCCGCCACCAGCAATAGATTTTCGAGCTCCGTATTGTCCGGATAAAGCCTGGAAGCAGGCACACCGGCGAGGATGCCTTGAGCTGCCAGGGCCTCCACCACACCCGCTGCCGGCTTGTTGAGCCGCAGGGTAAATTCATTAAAAAACGTCTCATTGATCACTTCGACGCCATTTATCCCCTCAAGCTTGTTCGCAAGGGCGATCGCTGTGGCGTGATTTAGTTGCGCCAAGCGCGTAAAGCCGGCTTCACCCAACAATGTCAGATGGATCGAGAACGCCAAGGCGCAAAGACCTGAGTTGGTGCAAATATTACTCGTCGCTTTCTCCCGGCGGATATGCTGCTCCCGGGTAGACAGTGTCAGCACCCAGCCGCGCTTGCCTTCAACATCTTCGGTTTCGCCAGCCAAGCGGCCCGGCATTTGGCGAAGATATTTTTCCTTTACAGCAAACAATCCAACATGAGGTCCGCCGAAATTAAGCGCATTACCCAGGGATTGACCCTCGGCAGCGACAATGTCTGCACCCATTTCTCCTGGCGACAGCACGGCGCCCAGTGAGACAATTTCATTGACGACAACGACCAGCAACGCCCCTTTGTCATGGCAGGCTTCGGCCAAGGCAGAATGATCGCGCACTTGGCCAAAAAAGCCCGGGTTTTGCACGATTACGCACGCCGTTTCATCATCGATTTGAGCGGCAAGATCTTCCTTGCCTTCCGGGTCGGCCGGATTGGTAACTATATCAAGGCTCAGAAACTTGGCATTGGTAGCCGTAACTTCGGCATAATGCGGATGCAAGCCGCCGGATAAAATAACTTTGTTCCGCCGGGTTACCCGGCAGGACATCATCGCCGCTTCGGCTGCCGCCGTGGCGCCGTCATAGAGCGAGGCGTTGGCGACCTCCATGCCGGTGATCATGGCGACCTGGGTTTGGAACTCAAACAAGGCTTGCAGCGTGCCTTGCGAAACTTCCGGCTGATACGGTGTATAGGAAGTGAGAAACTCACTGCGCTGGATCAGATGATCGGCGGCGGCGGGGATGTGGTGGGAATAATTGCCGGCGCCGAGGAAAAATGGCGCGGCGCCAGAGCCAAGATTTTTGGCCGCCAGGCCTGAGACGATCTGATCAACTTCGAGCTCGCCTTTAAAGCCCGGCAGGTCGACCGGCTGATCCAGCAGAACATCAGCAGCGACATCCTGATAGAGCGCCTCCATATCGGGCGCGCCGATTGCCTCCAGCATATCTTGGCGATCCTGGTCAGTGAGCGGCAGGTAACGCATTAGTCGAGTTCCGCGACATATGCCTTATAGGCATCCTCATCCATTAAGCCGTCGATATCGGCGGCATTGTTGAGCTTAATTTTGTAAAACCAGCCCTCGCCTTGGGCGTCTGAATTAACCGCCCCCGGATTATCTTCCAAATCCTTATTAGCTTCGACGATTTCGCCATCGGCTGGCGCATAAACCTCGGAGGCGGCTTTGACGGATTCGACCACCGCCGCTTCATCGCCTTTATTGAAACTGGTGCCCGCTTCGGGCACTTCAACATAGACCACATCGCCAAGCTGGCCTTGGGCATAGTCTGAAATTCCGACCGTGCCGATATCGCCATCCATGGCAATCCATTCATGTTCTTCAGTAAATTTCACTGTTGCCATCTTTAAGTCTTCCTGTTCCTCATCCACGATAATAATTTTGTGCTACGAAAGGTAGCTTGATTACTTTTGAATTTAAACTTTTACCCCGAACCGTCAATTGAAGCGTCGTCTCGACGGCAGCGTTCTCGCGCGTTACATATCCCATGGCAATCGGCCCATCAACGGTCGGCCCAAAGCCACCGCTGGTTACAACGCCGATATTATTGCCCGCTTGGTCAGTTATTTCGGTGCCTTCCCGGGCCGGTGCGCGGCCATCCGGCAGGATGCCGACCCGCCGGCGGGATGGTTTATTGGCAATTTCTGCGATGATTCGCTCAGCGCCTAAAAATCCCCCCTCTTCGCGGCGGCGTTTGCCTATGGACCAGAGCAAGCCGGCTTCAATCGGCGAGGTTGTTTCATCAATGTCATGACCGTACAGACAAAGTCCGGCTTCAAGCCGCAAGGTGTCCCGCGCACCCAGACCAATGGGTTCAACCTCAGCCTCGTTTAATAACAATTCCGCCAGTTCAACGGCTTTTTCTCCCGGCACCGAAATTTCATAACCGTCTTCACCGGTGTAGCCAGAGCGCGAGACTGGGCAGTTTGTGCCACCGATTTCAATATCCTGCATGGTCATGAACGGCATGGCTTCAACTCCCGGGGCATGACGGCTTAAGACCGTGGCGGCCTCCGGGCCCTGCAATGCTATCAAGCCGCGATCAGCCAATATTTCCAGCTCTGCACGTTCCCCAATATGTTCCTGGATATGAGCAAAATCGTCCTCTTTGCAGCCGGCATTTACCACCAGAAAAAAATGGTCGCCGCGATTGGTCACCATGAGATCATCGAGAATACCGCCAGCCTCATTAGTAAATTGAGTATAGCGCATCTGGCCTGGTTCCAGCCCGGCAATATCACCCGGCACTAAAGTTTCCAGTGCCGCGGCGACATCATCACCGCGTAAAATAGCCTGGCCCATATGGCCGACATCGAACAGGCCGGCTTGGCTACGGGTATGCCGATGCTCGGTCAGGATACCGTCCGGGTATTGCACCGGCATATCATAGCCGGCAAAGGGCACCATCTTGGCGCCTAAACTGACGTGAAGCTGATGCAGGTTGGTGGTCTGTAAAGTGTCGTTCATGTATTCGCTCAACTACTGGATAGCAATTATCGAATGCTTGGTACGCGTTGCTTTTCCCGATTAAATTTTATTTGCTCGGGCGTTAACTGGAAGCCGATATAAATTTTAGAACCTGGTCCGGGGCGTGATTTGGTGATCGGAATTGAAACCTCGACAGCTTCATCAATAATTCGCATGGAATTACGATTTTCAGGAAATACTACTTTGGTCGTGAATACCTGTCGGCCTTGGGGCTTGGGGTAAAACTCCGGCATTGCGACAAAATAACTGACATTTGTCGAGCGGCTTTTTTCCGCCGGTCCCCGGGTAATATCAAAGCCGACTTTGAGGCTAACAATAACTTTCGAGTAGATACCTTTTTCACCGATATATTCGCACTCACCAGTAAATCCTTTGAGCTCGGCTTCATATCGAATGTCGGTGATATCTCGACCAGGGCCGGCGCGGTAGGCCGTGACGCTATCGGTGTCTTTTAACAGCTGTACTTTAGGACAAGCTGGGGTTGGTTTTTTTTTACCAAATGGATTGAGAACATCAGCAGATTCGCAACCTGCGAGTATCAGACCCAGGCAGCCAAGAGCGGCTAAATTGAATAAAAATCTAAACTCCATCAAAGCCGCTCCAGCTCATATTAATGCCCGTCGAACTTAGCTTATTCTTGGAGCGACTTATGGGTACCGTCACAATTGGGCTCGTTACCGGTCCGCTTGCAGCCGCAAAGATGTAGAGTTTCGCTTTTTTCAGCAACGAAAACATTCGGTTTAAAAACACCGGCTTCCTTATGGGCGCCATTGCAAAAAGGTTGCTTGTCGCTCAGGCCGCAAGTGCAATAGGCGTATTGTTGCCCCTCTTCGACGTCAACATGATAAGGTTTGGTTTGCGCGATAACTGCTTCACTCATTTAATTCCCTCCCTAATGAGATTAGTAAAAACGATTTTATGAAGGGACTTTAGTCGAGCAATTGGGGTGCGACAAGACTATCTGTCGGCAAGAAAAAAATTTACCGGAAATCGTGTAATGTCGCTGCTAATTTAGCCAATGCGCGGGCCCGGCCCCAGGCATTATCTATTGATTCGGCAATGGCGATTCCCCGGTTAAAGGCGCTTGCTGCCCGCTTTACCTGACCCGCTTGAATATTTTCTGTTGCCAAATCGCCCAGCATCCAGACCTGACTTAAGGAACTGCCAATGGCATCCGTTGCATCAATCGCCAGTTTTTCGGTCTTTTTGACCTCGGCGGTCAGGCCTTTTTTGGCTTGTGCCGCAGCAACCGACCACAAAGCATAGGCGCGCAACCGGTCATTCTCGATCTCGAGCGCGGTCTCGGCGGCATTTTCGATGGTCGCGGTTTTATCCTGGATACCGATATCAATGAGTGACAAGGCCAGCTGGCCAATCGCATAAGAGCGCGCATAGTCAAGTTCGATGTCTTCAGCTTTGGTGAGGGCCAGCCGAATGGTCAGGGCAGCTTGTGTCTTTTGTCCCTTGGCCGACAAGGCGACAGCAATCCGGCCGAGGATAACCGAGCTATAACGCCGGCTGATTATTTTCCGCGCAGTTTCCATCGCCGCCTGAGTGTCGCCTGATTGAGCTTGCGCCGTCGCTGCGCTCATGAGAACTGCTGTCCGGTCGTAGGCACCGGTTACTTCTTCGATCAGTGATAACGCTCTGAGCGGTTGGCCAATTTCAGCAAAAGCCGAGGCGACGTGACGCAAGGCTGCTCCCCGTTCCATCGAGCTTAATTGATCTTCAAAGGCCTTGGAGCGGGCTAAATTCTGGGCCCGGGTCAGGGCATCCTCAGCGGCACCGGTGTCACCGATTTTTGCTAATACAACGGCCATTTGCGCCAGCAAGGTCACCTGTTGAAGCGGGTTATCAAGCCGGTCGGTTTGGAGAATAATTTGCGCCGCCGTTTCATGGGCACCGTCATGATCCTTATTCTTTAGTTGAATATCGGCGATGGCGGCAAAAGCTTCAAGCCGCTGGAAGGCACTCGGAATAATTTGCGCCGCTTGCCAGGCATCATCAATTCGACCGGCGCGCGCCTGCGCCCGGGCGATGTCGCGAAGGGCAACTATAATCAATCGAGCATCGCCGATCTTCGAGACTGTGCGGATAGCCTGGGCAATAAAGCCGGTTTTGGCCTGAGCAACGAGAATTTCACCAAGTGCCCAATCTCGAAGCTCCCGTTTGTGGATGGCTTTGGCGCTTTCAATCGCTTCTTCCAGCAAGCATTTTTCTTTAGGATCGCGGAAACACGGGCTGGCGTCCCGGGTTGGATCAGCGACTTCATCGATGTTTACTTGCTTGAGAAACTCCCGAGTTTCAGCGTTATCAGCCAGGGCTTTACGGGCAGCCTCAATATCTGTTTTCCTGATTTTATCGAGCCGCAGCAGCATGGCGCCGACGCGGCTTTGAGTTTCCATATGTTTGGCTAATTCTTCACTTACCAAACCATCGACTTTCTTGCTCAGTGATTTTTGATAGGCGCGGATTGCCTGGCGTAGATCCTCCGTCATCTGACCGTCAGCTGGGCCTGAAAATTGGTCCATCTTTATGAGCATATTCTGGATGCGCTTGATCAACTCGCTTTCGCTGGAAAGCTCTCGTTCTTCCTGTTCAAGGAAATCGATAATACGCGCCGCCTCGACAGCAGTGAGATTGCCGGTCAAGGCCACGATAAAGCATAGCAAAAATGCAAAAATGAAAAGCCGCATCATGTTCCTTTGGGCACATAAACACCCATAAACGATTCGCTGACTAATTATACTGCAAATCTTAGAATGGCTAAAGAGTACAGTATTACTTTGCTTGGTTAAGTGACCATGATCACGGCATTTTCAAGGGGATTTTTAGCAATAATTAATCGACAGTCGATTAATTAATTCTTTTCAGATGACGGTTGCTAAGTTAGAAGGCCAGCATGTCGGATACGAACAACAATACTCAAGTTGAGCTTTTTACGGACGGTGCCTGCAGCGGTAACCCCGGGCCCGGCGGCTGGGGGGTTCTCCTGCGCTGGCGGGATACCGACAAAGAGCTTTATGGCGGTGAAGAGGAAACCACCAATAACCGCATGGAGTTGCAGGCGGTTATAGAAGGGTTAAAGGCGCTTAAAAAACCCTGTGCGGTGACAGTCTATACCGACAGTCAATATGTCCAGAAAGGCATGACCGAGTGGCTGGAGGGTTGGAAAGCTAAAGACTTTAAAGTCAAAGGCGGAGGCTTGCGCGTCAATCACGATCTTTGGCGGGAGTTGGATATCCTCAACCAAACTCATCAGATTTCCTGGCAATGGGTTAAAGGTCATGCCGGACATCCGGAAAATGAACGCGCTGACGAGCTGGCCCGCCAAGGCGTCGATCTGGTGCGTTAATACTCTTTAGTTGTCTTTCTCATCTTCCCGGGGAAATGTTGTCAGACTTTTTATTATACCGCGTAAGGTGCGGACCTCTTGCTCAGTCATATTGGCGCGTTGAAAAATATTTCTAATATTCTGGACCATTATCGGACGCTTTTCCTTCACCCGCAAAAAGCCGCGCGCATCCAATTCACTTTCAAGATGTTCAAACAGCCCCATCAATTCCGCTTTATTGGCGGGCTGAGAGTCCTTCATACGCAGCTCGCCAGGAGGCGTATCGTCCGCCAATTTAAACCACTCATAGGCCATCAGCAGAACGGCTTGCGACAAATTGAGCGAGGTAAATCCCGGATTAAGTGGTGTCTTGATAATTTTGCCTGCGAGCACGATATCGTCGTTATTTAAGCCCATAGCTTCGCCGCCAAAAATGATGCCGCAATGCGGGTTCTCCGAGGCCCGAATTTGTCTGGCCGCTTCAGCCGGCGTAACCACTTCCTTGGTCAAATCTCGATCGCGCGCCGTGGCGGCATAGACTTGACTGAGATCAGCAATCGCATCGGCTGTAGTGTCGAACAGTTTGGTATTTTCGAGCACGATATCGGCACCCGAAGCGGCGGCACCTGCTCGGGAGTTTGGCCAGCCGTCACGGGGACGTACCAAACGTAAATCAGTGAGCCCGCAATTGAGCATGGCACGAGCCACCATACCGATATTCTCGCCAAGTTGAGGTTCAACAAGAATGATTGCCGGAGCGGTTTCTGCAGTTGCCATTGCCGCAGTTTTTGCTTGCATTAACTTGCGGTCGGTGCCCGCCATCGAAGTTAGGACTTGCCGTTCAAGTTACCGCCGGCTTTAGCACCATCACGGTAGAGTTTGTAGACAATGGCATCCCTGAGCGCGCCATAAGACGCATCAATGATGTTGGACGACACGCCAACCGTCGCCCACCGTACGCCAGCTTCATCCGCACTCTCAATCATCACGCGGGTAACCGCGCCTGTGGCGTCAGATGGCGTCAAAATACGCACTTTATAGTCGACCAGCCGAATGTCATCGAGTTCGGGATAGATCGGCAATAAAACTTCGCGAAGCGCCGTATCCAGAGCGTTGACCGGGCCATTGCCCTCGGCGACAGTCATAAAATTCTCGCCATTGACCTCGGCTTTGATCGTCGCTTCTGAGAGCGTGATCAATTCATCACGGGCATTCCAGCGGCGCTCATCAATAACGCGAAAGCTGCTGAGGCGGAAGTAATCCGGCACCGTCTCAAGAGCCCGGCGGGCCAGCAATTCAAAACTGGCTTCGGCGCCGTCATAGGCGTAGCCGGAGAACTCAAGCTCCTTTACCTGCTCGACCAAGCGGGTGACTTTGGGGTCCTTGGCGTCAACCTCGAGACCGATATCCCGGAACATCGCCAGAATATTGGACTTGCCCGATTGATCGGAGACGACAATGTGACGGTGATTGCCAATGACTTCCGGCTCAACATGTTCATAGCTTTTGGGGTCTTTCTCAACAGCTGAAACATGCAGGCCGCCTTTATGGGCAAAAGCAGACTCGCCGACATAGGGCGCCCCCCGGTCCGGCGCCCGGTTGAGGCGCTCATCAAGCGTATGGGAGATATGAGTAAGTTTGGTCAAATCGTCTTTGGAGATACCGGTTTCATAACCCATTTTAAGCATCAATGAGGGAATTAGAGAAATCAGATTGGCGTTGCCGCAGCGCTCACCCAGACCATTGAGAGTACCCTGAACCTGGCGTACGCCAGCGCGCACAGCCGCCAGGGAGTTTGCCACCGCATTGCCCGTATCGTCATGACAATGAATGCCGAGATGATCCCCCGGAATATGCTCAATCACCTCTGAAACGATCTGTTCCACCTCATCCGGCAAAGTGCCGCCATTTGTATCGCAAAGCACAATCCAGCGGGCGCCAGCTTCATAGGCCGCCTTCAAACATTTGATCGCATAGTCAGGATTGGCTTTATAGCCATCAAAAAAATGCTCGGCATCGAACAAGGCTTCTTCGGTTTTTTCGTTGGCATGTTTGATCGAGTCTCCGATCATCGCGACATTTTCATCCATGTCGATTTCGAGCGCGACTTTGACGTGGAAGTCCCAGGTTTTGCCGACAATGCAAACGCAAGGCGTTTTAACATCCAACAAAGCGCTGAGACCCGGATCATTATCTGTGCTGCGGCCCGGACGGCGGGTCATGCCGAAAGCGGTAAATTTGCCATTTTTCAACACAGGTGGTTCGGCAAAAAAAGTGTCATCCGTTGGATTGGCGCCGGGCCAACCGCCTTCAATATAGTCAATACCGAGCGAATCCAGATCCTGCGCAATTGCTGTTTTGTCAGCAACGTTAAAATCCACACCTTGCGTCTGCGCACCGTCGCGCAGCGTACTATCAAACAGGTAAACTCGTTTATCGCTCATTGTCACCGATACTCACTAAAATTAAGCGGAATCCTTTGGAACCGCTGGAAAGCGCGGGAGAATGCACAAATTTGCACATAATCTCAAGGTTTTCTGATAATTTTAGTTAATTAACTTATGCTCGAAAAACTATATAAATTTTCTCTTAAGCCTTGGAAACAGTGATCGCCAACCCCAAATTAATGAAATATGATTATTCCCGGTAGTTGATAAAATATAAGAATACGCGATCAGAATAGAGGCCCCATGCCAGATACGGCTAACATTAGCGGTGAGGATACTCCTGAATACTTGGCTTTTAAGGCGCAGGTACAGGGTACGAATATCATTGAGCAAACTCTGCTGGCGACTGATTACCTCAATCATTTTAATGAAATCGTGATGCTGCTGGAGATGGTGCCGGATATGCCGGAAATTATCGACGAAGCTAAAGCCTGGGAGCCAAAATCATATCCAGATCATTTTCGCGACAGTAGTTTCACCGAAAAAGATTTGGCAGTTGACGCTTACGATCATGTTCCGGAACGCTATAAAATGCCTTTCGAGCAAACGATCGGCCAAATCGACCGTTTGATCGAAGCCGCAGTTAAACGTCTGGATGAAATTAGCGCTTCGGGTGATGCGGAACATTTGCGGGTCACTTCAGGTGATTACTCGCGCAATATTCAACGCCTCATGGATTTTGCTTCCGGGATCATCCACGGCAGTGAAAATACCATGGATCAAAATGAAATCGATCACCTGCTTGAAGACTAGGCAATTATGTCGGTTTTGCCATCCCGCATATCGACGAATTTCCGGATTTGAATAAAGAGGCCGGTCTCCCGGTCAATTGAACCTTCGGCGCCGATGACGCCGCTCGGCGAATTACCAACAATGCCATTAATCAACCCCAATATGCCGACTTTGGCGACACCGTGATATTCCGCTGATTGGATCAATGGATGATCAACCAGATCAGCATTGCAATCGACCCGGAGATTGACCAATTGGGTCAGGGCCGCCGGATCACGCTTGAGCGCGTCATTTAAAACTTGAAGAGCTTTGGTAATGGAATCAGCCATAGATTAATTTAGCGCTTTAAAATGAGCTTGTCCCCGACAACTTCGTAACCGCTGATGCGGGACAAAAAGCTCATGCCCAATAGGGAGTTGGTCATCGCTGCTCCATTTACCGATGCCCGTACGTCTTTAAGTTCAATTGGTCCTACTGAGATCCGCCCAAGTTTCACCGGTGCCGCGCGAACCGTGCCGTTAGCAGTTTGAAAGAAGCGATCAAAAGACAAGCGCTTAAGATCAAATCCCAGCCTTTTGGCATCCTGCGGATTAAGAACCACGCTGGTTGCGCCGGTATCAACTAAGAACCGAATCTCAACACCATCAACATTTGCCGCGACAACAAAGTGTCCACCGGCCCGTGCCCGAAAGGTAATATGTTGTTCGCCGACGATTCCCTGATGCGGCAATAGCTCGGCCTTTAATTTGCGCCCGAAATCAACAGCTTCATCGCGTAAACTGTAGCCGATAAAAAGAACCGATCCGATGGCAATCCACAAGGCCGCATATTTGATTATCTCGCCCGGCTTAGTCCGCCAATGAACGACCAGCGCGCCAACCAGCACGACCAGCCATATCAGATGATGCACCAGGCTCATGGTTGCAGAATTATTGCCGAGAACTTCACGCGGCTGATAAGTGAAAATTAGCAGGAGCGCCATCAGTACTGCAGCGACACTCAGCCCGACAATCCACCCAAAAATGGCGTTCTTATAAAATTTACCCATAGGACCAATTTAGTCCAAATCCGCCAATTTCAAACCCCCAGTGCCGCCTGGAGAAAAAATATCCCCGATTCTAATCTTCTTTTTCCGGGCTTTCCGGCTCAAAGAAATTACCCGGAATTTTTGGCGGCACATCTTCGGATGGCTTTTCAACTTTCCGGGCGGCGGCGACCTTGGCGAAATCTTCGACGGCCTGGGGACCCGTGCGCGCTAAACCGGCTTGGAACAATGCCGGATCCCGCTCGCTCCAGGCACTGCGCTCACTATAAAACGGCACCCACTTATTTTTAATCCGGTTTTCCTGGAAATCGATGATGCCTTTAAGCGCATCCTCGACATCGTCGACCCCGGTCCAGGCAGATTTGTAATGAATAAAGCCGCCGCGTCCCATAATCCAGGTCATATTGGGCAAGGTGCCGTATGCCCGATGAGCCGAGCCGATGAGATCATCGAGCAATATTTCGCGGTTGATATTTGAGTGCTCTTTAAAGGCCCGCGCATTGGCGCGTTTATCATCCATTGAAGTGTGGTGGCGATAATTTTCACCGGGATGGGCTTCACGGGTATAAAGAAAAACCGAGCGCACGGCTTGGTCAGCATAGCGTTGAGCGAGATCTTCCATCGCTTCGGACGCCATGTCACAGTAAGGTCAGGTGAAAGAGCCAAACTCGACGATGGTGACGCCTTTGCGCCAAATATCCTTTAACTGCACGGTCTCGCCCGTGGCCAAATCCTCGACCGGGAAGGACGGGGCGCGGCTGGTAACCTGGGGTGCTTCACTGGCAAAGTTTTCGAAACTTTCACTGCCAGGATTCCAGACGCTGTAGTTGTAATCTTCTGGGTTCACAATATTTTCCTTAAATTTGAATTTATGTGGCGGCAGATTAATTCAAAAAAGACCGCTTAGCCAGTCAGATTGTTTTACCCGCCCGTAATAGCGGTCTAGATTGGCGCCATGTTCAACCCAGCCCTTCTGTTATCCCACTTCGGCGGTATTGGCCGCGCCCTTTCAACCCGGAACTACCGCGTCTACTGGACCGGCCAAGTGATAATGGTCCAGGGATTTTGGATCTATAAAATTGCTTCCGGCTGGCTGATGTTTGAGCTCACTCATTCACCCGCCTGGCTCGGTGCACTGGGTTCGGCCTATATGCTGCCGGTACTGTTCCTTGGGCCCTTTGGCGGTGCCGTCGCCGACCGCTTTGGCTATCGGCGCTGTTCCCTGGTGATGGTGGGGTCGGGCGCCGCGATGGCGCTGATCACAGCTGTTTTGGTTACGCTGGGACTCATCACGCCCCTGTTGCTGGTATTACTGACTTTGGTGCAAGGACTTCTATTTGCCTTTGAATTTCCTGCCCGCCAAGCGCTCTTTCCCAATTTGGTGGCACGTAAAGATATGCCGGCGGCGGTTGCCCTGAATTCGACAACCTTTCATTCAAGCGCCTTTATTGGGCCTTTAATCGGTGGCGTATTATTAAGTGTTAGCGGTGCGGGAGCAGCCTTTGCCGCTAATGCCTTTTGTCTGTTGTGGATGATGGGGGCAATTTTTCTAATTCCATCTCCGCTAAATTTAGGCGACCGCCTCGCGGCCAAAAAAGCTTCCGGAATTGTCAATGATCTAAAAGCCGGTCTTCGCTACACCAAAGGACACGTCGACATCCGCTTGCTTATTTTTCTATCAGTCACTGCCGCTTTGTTGATCAGACATTACCTTGAATTTTTGCCTGGCTTTGCCGGTGAAATATTTGACCGGGGTGAAGAAGGCCTGGCGGCCATGACGTCGGCAGCAGGAATTGGGGCTATGATATTTGCTTCCTTTTTGGCGTTTCGCGGCAGAACACAGGGGCTGACGACTTTTCTCGTCATTGGTCAAACCGGCGCTGCTCTATCGCTTATCGCCTTTACGCTGACAGCTAATTTTTATCTCAGTCTATTTGCCTTGGTCCTGGTTGGCGGATTTTTAGTTTCAGCCGCTACCAGCGCTCAGGCGCTGATCCAACACCGGGTGGATGACGATTACCGCGCCCGAGTAATTAGTATCAACGTCTCTTTGGCGGTTGGCGCACCGGCATTCTCGGCCATCATCATCGGCGGTTTGGCGGAAATCTATGGCCTGCAACCAGCTGTCGCCTGGCCGGCGGTGTTATCGATTGCGATCTTTCTGCCAGTTGGCTTAAGCCTCAGAAAACGCCGTCACAAGATTGAGGCGGAAAAAGTTTAAGGCCAATTTAGCGAGGAATGCAGAACCGCGATAATCTGCAAAGTATCTGATGAAACCCGGTAAACAACAATATAGGGAGTTCCGGGCAGAATCAGTTCACGCGTTCCCGGCACCCGGCCCGGTCTGCCGCGGTGGGGCGTTTCACTTAGCATTGTCACACTGGTTAGAATTTGACCGGCAATTTTAGCGGCTGAGCATGGATCACTTTCGGCAATGTAGGTTCGAATAGTGCCGAGGTCATCGACCGCTTGGCGGGCCCATTCAATTTTCATTTAGGCTGATCAAGCTCTGTTTCGCCGCCCCAGCTGGCGAGCCAATTTTCAACTTTGTCATGGCCAATCGTGTCACCCTGATCAAGTTGATCAACACCGGCTTTGATATGGTCGATTTGCCACGCTTGCGACGCCAAATAAGCGTTCAAGGCTTTTTCCATGTGCCAGGACCGGTTCCGCTCCGTCGCCTCAGACAATTGATCGAGCAGCTGTTCTTGATCAGCGGATATTCGGAAGGATAAGGGCTTCGTAGCGGCCATGAGACATTATCTCTGTGGTGTTTACAATGTATACATTGTAATTAAACAAAGCAAAAATGTCAATATTTGAGGCCTAACCCCGCTTCCAGGTGGTGCCGTCAGCGCTGTCTTCCAGCACAATGCCTTGGGCCGCAAGATCGTCCCGAATTTGATCCGAGGTGGCGAAATCCTTATTAGCGCGAGCCTCACGGCGTCGCTCAATGAGAGCATCAATATCGGCATCGCCGAGACTCTCACCAGTTCCTTCCGGCGTCCATTTAAACCACTCTTCCGGATCGAGTTGCAGCAGGCCTAGCAAATGACCGGCTGCCAGCAAATTGCTTTTAGCCGTTGCCTTTGCCTGGTCATCACCGGCTTTATTTAACTCGCCCACCAGTTCATGCAGCACGGCTATCGCTTGCGGTGTGTTGAGATCATCAGATAGTGCGGCAACAAAAGATTCGGCGGGTGCGACAGTGGCGGGCGTAATCTCAGCGGTCGTGCGCAAGGCGCCATAAAAACTATCTAAGCTGCTTTTCGCCTGGGCCAAGCCATCGGCTGTCCAGTTCAAGGGCTGGCGATAATGGGTCATCAGCATGCACAGCCTGATCGCTTCGCCGTGATGTTCTTTCAGCAAATCATGCACGGTGATGAAATTGCCGAGGCTTTTCGACATCTTCTCGCCCTCAACCATCAGATAGCCATTATGCATCCAGGTTTGGGCAAAGGTGCCGGCGCCATGAGCGCAGCAGCTTTGGGCGATCTCGTTTTCATGGTGGGGGAAGATTAAATCCTGACCGCCGCCATGGATATCAAAGGTGACGCCGAGATATTCGCTCGACATCGCCGAGCATTCGATATGCCAGCCCGGACGGCCGCGGCCCCAGGGACTGTCCCAGCCCGGCTGGTCGTCATCAGAGGGTTTCCAAAGAACAAAATCCGCGGCATCTTTTTTGTAGGGCGCAATATCAACCCGGGCGCCGGCGATCAGCTCATCCCGGTTGAGCCGGGCAAGCCGGCCATAATCCGGCATCGATGGCACATTGAAGCAAACATGACCCTGCTCTTCATAGGCATGGCCATCGGCAATCAGTTTTTCAATAATAGTGATCATTTGCGGGATGTGATCAGTGGCGCGGGGCTCAACTGTCGGCTCAAGATTTCCCAATGCCGCCATATCGGCGTGAAAGGCGTCCGTGGTACGCGAGGTGATTGAGCCGATATCCTCGCCGCTCTCCTGATGGGCCGCGATAATTTTATCGTCCACATCGGTGATATTGCGGACGTACGTTACACTCTCATCGCCATAGATGGTTTTGAGCAGGCGAAAGAGCACATCAAAAACAATAACCGGGCGCGCATTACCAATATGAGCATAGTCATAGACCGTCGGCCCGCAGACATACATGCCAACGGAATCCGATTGCAGGGGAGTGAATTCCTGCTTCTCCCGCGCCAGGGTGTTATAGAGATGAAGGCTCATAAAAATCCTTAATTTGTGCGCCGTCTGTTTAGCAACACCTGCCATGGCGGGCAAGATAAGTTATCGATCCTCAGAAGTTGTGATCGCTGAACCGCGCTTTTTATTTCATGTAAACCGGAAAATCTGCTACAGCACGCTTATGGTCGAAAATTTAAATATGGATTTTTCCGAGCGCGTGGTGATTGAGACCGCTGAACTTGAGTGGGTGCCAACGCGCATGCAGGGCGTCGAGCGGCGGATGCTGGAGCGGGAAAAACCGGAATCGGGCCGGGCGACCTCGGTGGTGCGCTATGCGCCGGACAGCTATTTCTCTCCTCATACCCATGGCGGCGGTGAGGAGTTCGTGGTTTTGGAGGGCGTATTCTCCGATGAACATGGCGATTACGGACCGGGGCATTATATCCGCAACCCGCCGGGCTCGAAACACAAACCCTTCAGTGCGGATGGCTGTACGATCCTGGTGAAGCTCTGGCAAATGGAGCCAGATGACAACAATACGGTTAGGATCGACACGAACTTTGCCGATTGGCTGCCGGGTCAGGTTGAAGGCCTCACCGTGCTATCCCTTTATGACCGCGACCCCGAGCATGTCGCTTTGGTGCGCTGGCAGCCGGGCACAAAATTTCAGCATCACGTTCATCCCGGCGGTGAAGAGGTCTTTGTGCTGGAAGGCGTGTTCGAAGATGAACAGGGACGCTATCCGACAGGTACCTGGCTGCGCAATCCGCCCTATAGCGATCATACACCCTTTAGCTCTGAAGGCTGTCTGATCTGGGTCAAAATCGGCCACCTCCCGGTACAGGATAATTTTAACACATAAAATCCCCTCAATTGCCGGGCGCTTGCTCCACAAGCTTGGCTGCGCCGCATTAGCGGCGACCCGCAGTCGCGGGCGTTTTTTCATCGAAATTATCTGATAAGATGATAATAAAAATTATCCCCTCCCTCCTTGCGGGGGAGGGTTAGGGTGGGGGGGTGATATAGCTAACTACCCAAACGTCACTCTGTGGCTTTCCAATAGACTCGGTACGCGATCCGGGTTGGCGCGGCCCCAGCCGCAGACGGTGGAGATACCGAATTCAGGAATGACTTTACGGGCAGCCTTAATGCGCGCGGCGTCTCCTGCTTGATCTTCAAAAAACAACAAACCCAAATAAAGCTCGCAATCTTCTGGTAAATTTAAGTCACCAAGCGGCGCGTAAAACGCATTATCCGGCTCCCCATAAGTCCCCGGCATATGGATGAATTCAACGGAGCGGTTGACGTTTTCGATAATGCCGTGAGCCAATTCCACTGAAAGTGCAAAACTCTCCGGTTTGACGACATGATCATCACCCGGGCTGCCGTAGCAAATGTGATAGCCAAGCTCGACGTCACTAGGAATTAAATCACCAATACGGGCGAGTTGATCAAAGACTTCCTGTTTATAATTTGCCGACCGGTCGGGATAATAATCCTCAAAGATCAGCACTTCCTGGCAGACATCCCATTGCACCGCCAGTTTGTCATGCGGGATCGCCGCCATAATTTTAGCAATATCAACAGCAAAGGATTTTTCATAGGTTTCAAGGAATTGCGCGCGGCCATTAGGGCTGACGTAGTTATAGCCTGTGGCAAAGGGGGTCGGCAGGCAGACCTGAAATTTTACTTCAGCGGGTATTTGGCCGGATGATTGCAGCCGGGTGAACTCTTTGAAGGAGTCGATGGCATGTTCTGAATAGCCAATGGGAAAAATCAGATTATCCGTATCAGCATCATCTTTGAGTTTGAGCAGCTGCACTTCGCGGATGATTTTGCCGTCCCATTGTTTAAAAGCAAACTTGGGGATGCTGGTATCGGGTTCCATCGCCGGATGATTTACCAGCATTTGGCGCTGATAAAATATCCATTTGCTGCGTTCCCCGGTTTCGCCGTCCGGCAGACGTTTGATGTGACCGCCAATTGAATTGCAAACCGAGCAGAAAACTTCCTCAGATGAATTTAGCGGAATACTGCCGACGAGATGGGCGTAAGCGTTGATATCAGGCATTTTAAGATCATCCTCTCAAAATCCCCCCCGTATGTTTAGCGACATTGGCGACAACTTTATCCGACACCGCTTCAATCTCGGCATCGGTCAAGGTAGCCTCGGTCGGCTGCAGAGTCACGGTAATGCCGACCGACATTTGGCCGGCCTCCAAATTGCCGCCACTAAAGACATCGAAGACGGCCACATCAGCAATCAGTTTTTTGTCAGCTGATGAAGCGGCGCGCACCAGCTCTTCGGCGCTGATTTTGTCTTCAACAATAAAGGCGAAATCGCGCTCCACGGCCTGGAGCTCATGCAAATCCAATTTTGACCGCGCCGTACCTTTGCCGGCTTTGGGCATTGGGGCGTTATCGAGATAGATCTCAAAGCCGACCACCGGACCGTCAACATCCATGGCTTTCAAAATGGCCGGATGAATTTCCCCGAAATGTGCCAGTTGGGATTTTGGCCCGAGTTGAACCGTACCGGAGCGGCCCGGGTGATACCATTGGGGCCCACCTTGAGCAATTTGGGCATTGGCTGCTGGGCCGCCAATTTGTTCAAGCGCCGCCAAGACATCAGCTTTGACGTCGAAGGCATCAACGCCACGGGCCTTACCGGCCCAATTTCGGGGCGTCGCACTGCCGGCGCGCAGGCCAGCAGCAACAATCGTCTCGTCATCCGGGTTTTCACCGGCAAATTGCGGACCAACTTCAAACAGCGCGATATTGCTGATGCCGCGATCCGCATTGCGGCCAGCCGCGGCGATTAAATTCGGCAGAATTGAGGGCCGCATGATGGCGAGATCAGAACTGATCGGGTTGACCAGATGAATGCTTTCCGGCACACCGCCAAAAAGCTCTGCCTGATCCGGAGCGACGAAAGAAAAGGTGACGGCTTCGGTCAAGCCGCGGGCCGCTAAACTGCGCCTGACACGGGACCGGCGGTCCTGGGTTAGATTGATGGCGCCGTGGGGGAGCGCCGTTTCACGCTCCATCGGCACAATTGGGATTTCATCAAAGCCGTTGATGCGCAGCACTTCTTCGACCAGATCAGCTTCGCCCACCACGTCATAGCGCCATGAGGGCGCGACAGTATCCCAGCCGCCATCGGCTTTGGTGACTTCAAAGCCCAAGATTTCCAATATCTCCTGAGTGCGTTCAGGCGCAACTTCGACGCCGCCCAATTGTTTGACGCGTGTATCCCGGAGGAAATAATTGCGCCGCCAGTCGGGTTCATCACCGGCGATGATGATCTCGCTGGCTTCACCACCGCAGAGATCGAGAATAAGCTGAGAGGCGATCTCGGTGCCGTCGACGAGGAAAGCCGGATCGACGCCCCGCTCAAAACGGAAGCGGGCATCTGACTGCAGGTTTAATTTGCGGCCCGTCATGGCCGTGCGGGTCGGATTAAAATAGGCGGCTTCCAGCATGACATTGACGGTTTCTTCGGACACACCTGTGCGTTCGCCGCCCATCACACCCGCCAGGGCTTCGGCGTCCTGATCATCGGCGATCACCGTCATTTCGCCATCAAGCTCGTATTCCTTGCCGTCGAGAGCGAGCATTTTTTCGCCGTCTTTCGCCATCCGCACATTAATGTTGCCTTTAATCTTATCAGCATCAAAAACATGGAGGGGACGGCAATGAGCGATGGTCATATAATTGGTGATATCGACCAGGGCCGAAATGGGGCGCAAGCCAATCGCCAGCAATTTATCTTTCAGCCATTGCGGGCTTTCGCCGTTTTTGACGCCTTTAATATAGCGACCAACGAACATCGGGCAGGCATCTTTGTGGTCATCATCCAACTCCAAACTAACACTGACCGGGCTTTCATAGCTGCCTTTGACCGTCGGCACATCCAGTGGTTTCAGTGTACCGACACCGGCAGCCGCGAGATCACGGGCAACACCAAAAATGCCGAGGCAATCGCCCCGGTTCGGCGTGATGGCGATATCGATGACCGGATCCTCCATACCCAATGCAGCGGCAGCGGCAGAACCAATTTCGGCGTCTTCCGATACTTCGATGATGCCCTCGTGATCATCGGAGAGACCGATTTCACGCTCGGAGAGCATCATACCGTTAGAGGTGACACCCCGGATTTTGGTGGTCTTGAGCGTGACATCAATGCCAGGAATATAGGAACCATTACCGGCAAAGACGCCTTTTAGACCTGTCCGCGCATTGGGCGCGCCGCAGACGACTTCCAAGGTTTCAGTGCCGTTATCGACTTGCAGAACCTGCAGACGGTCGGCATCCGGGTGCTGTTTGGCTTCCAAGACATGACCAACGACAAATTCTTTTAAGAGTTTGGCCCGGTCTTCAACGCTTTCGACTTCAAGCCCGACCATGGTCAGCCAATGGAGAATTTCATCAAGTTCCTTATCGGTATCGAGATATTCTTTGAGCCAGTTCAAGGTAAACTTCATAGTCCGGCCCTCCCGACTAAACTCGGGACATCTAAGGGCTGGAAGCCATAATGTTTGAGCCAGCGCATATCTGAATCATAAAAGGTACGCAAATCTGGGATGCCGTATTTGAGCATAGCCATACGCTCGATCCCCATACCGAAGGCAAAGCCCTGATATTTGGTCGAATCGATGCCGCAGTTTTCAAGCACGTTCGGGTTAACCATACCGGAGCCTAAAATCTCCAGCCAATCATCGAAATTACCGATCTTGAGTGTGCCCCCATCAAAGGAGCAGCCAATATCGACTTCGGCTGAGGGTTCGGTAAACGGGAAATAGGAGGGGCGGAAGCGCACCGGCAGCTCATCAACGCCAAAAAAGGCACGGCACATTTCGATCAGGCAGCCCTTGAGATGACCCATATGCGTTTTCTCATCAATCACCAGGCCTTCGATCTGATGGAACATCGGCGAGTGTGTCGCGTCATGATCACAGCGATAGGTTCTACCCGGCACGATAATGCGGATCGGCGGTTCCTGTGACTGCATGGTGCGGATCTGCACCGGCGAGGTATGGGTCCGGAGTACCATGCGCTCGCCTTCTTTCTCCGCATTGACATAAAAGGTGTCATGTTCCTGGCGGGCGGGATGGTCGATCGGAATATTGAGGGCCGTAAAGTTATACCAGTCTTCCTCAATGTTGGGTCCTTCGGCGACAACAAATCCCATTTCGCCGAATATCGAGATGAGCTCGTCGATGGTCTGGCTGATCGGGTGGATGGTGCCTTGGCTTTCAGGCCGGGTTGGCAGGGTGATGTCGATTTTCTCTTCCGCCAGGCGCTCATCCAGGCCGGCATTCTCAAGCTCGAATTTGCGGGCATCGATTAGCTCGGCAATTTCCTGCTTAAGAACATTGAGCTGCTGACCGGCGGCTTTGCGCTCTTCCGGCTCCATCTGGCCGAGGCCTTTCATCAGTGCCGTGATCTGGCCTTTTTTACCGAGCGCCGACACCCGGACCTGTTCCAGCGCCTGCGCATCGGTAGCGGCTTCTACCATGCCGGCCAGTTCTGATTTTAAAGCATCTAAATTATCCATCGTTCAACCAACCTGAAAAAAAATTAGTGTAGTCTATTTGGCAGCAAAAGGGGGCCGCCTTTTGGGCCGCCCCCTTTGTCAATCTGCGTTCATTGTTAGTTTAAGCAGCTTTGTCGAGGGCGGCCTGAGCCTGTTCAACTAAGCTTCTAAACGAATCCGGTTCTTGAATCGCGATATCAGACAGCACTTTGCGGTCAAGTTCGATACCGGCTTGTTTAAGACCGTTCATGAATTGCGAATAATTCAAGCCATGCAGACGGGCGCCAGCATTGATGCGCTGAATCCATAAAGCACGGAAGCTCCGTTTTTTAGCCCGGCGATCGCGATAGGCATATTGCAGCCCTTTTTCGACCCGTTGCTTGGAAATCCGGAAATTGTTCTTGTTGCGGCCACGATAACCTTTGGCCTGGGCAACGACTTTTTTGCGCCGCGCACGGCTGGCGACTTTACCTTGAGCTCGAGACATCTCTATTTCCCCCGATTATATGGCATAAACGATTTGATCTTTCTGGCATCTGCATCGGCCATGATCATGGTGCCACGGGTTTTCCGCTTCATCTTTTGCGGACGGCGGCGGAGAAAATGTTGTTTACCGGCTGGATTGCCCCGGACCTTGCCGGTGGCAGTGGTGCGAAAACGCTTCTTGGCGCTCGACTTCGTCTTCAATTTTGGCATTTCTTTTTCCTTTTTTAGCGTCCCGATTTAAGTCAATCAGGCTTTCTCTTTAAAGCGGCTAGGTATGCCTGGAGTCCAATGCTCCACCAGACCGCTCAATGAAGCGCGGTTTATAGCGATCTAAGGAAGGTAATGCAAGTGTTTCCCGCCTTTATTTGGGTGAGTTAAAACAAGCCAAAAGTTTCATATCCCGGTGGGATTTCACCGGTAAAATAAACTACAATATGGCTGTTCAAATATCGCTTAGCAGATTTAGTGCTAACTAATATAGCGGCGTAATACAGCTGTTTCGTCTTCACCGTCTTCCAGAAACAGACTTACTTCCTCACCTAATTCGGCGCGGCTGCAAGCCCCCTCGTAAGCTCCAAGGGCATTCGTAAGACCTTCCGCCGTGCTTTCATAAACCGAGCGGTCAATCATGTCTCCATTAAGGTGGTGGGTGGCGAGAACTAATTTTTGATTTATTGTTTCCAATTTAAATTACCGAATAAGAATCACTTTTTAACGCATAATACGTAGAATTATACGTATAAACCGATACATTAGCAATCTCCTAATTTACATCGAATATTGGTTATTTGCGGTGACCTCAAGCGAGAAGCTGTCTCTTTCTGCAAACCCATCGAAATATGATTTTGCCATGCAAGATAACGTGATTTGGTAAATTAGAGTTATTGCATATAATAGCATGCCTATTTTCGGCTGAAATTAGATTGGCTGACATTGCCCATTGGAACGTGAAAAGGATATTTCCGGACCATGGCAAATGACCACAAATTGCACTTACCTTCTGATTTTAAAGCATCCACTTCTAAAAAAATTGCGGTGGCGACAGCTGTTGCCGTGTTGATGGGTGCGATAACTTTCTCAGGTAATCCAGCTAAGGGCCAGGCGCGATGCGGGACAGCTCAATTGCGGGAATATGATCCGGAAACCTACCGGAAAAACTGCATGACTTTGCCGAAGGCGACCGCGACCAGATTCGGTGTGCTGCGTGAGAAGCAGAATCTCCGATTGCAGAGATTACGCCGGCAACAATTGGAAAATCGCCGCCGGACATTGGCGCCACGTAAAAATACAAATAGCTCCTCAGCTCAGAGAATACGGCAACGCAAGGATATTCAGCGAGACCGGATAATTATCAATCGGCAGAAATCGCAGTAAAAAAATAGGTTTGAATTTAAAAAATGCCTGGTTTTATTAGCCCTACCTAGGCGCGATCACCATGGTCATCTGGCGGCCTTCCATTTTTGGGAATTGCTCAACTTTGGCAATTTCCTCCATGTCGTCTTGAACCCGATCAAGCACTTTACCGCCAAGTTCCACATGGGCCATTTCACGGCCCCGAAAGCGCAGCGTCACTTTGACTTTGTCGCCTTCGCCGATAAACCGGTTCATGGCGCGCAGCTTGACCTGATAATCATGCTCCTCAATGCCCGGCCGCATCTTAATCTCTTTGACGACAATGACGTTCTGCTTTTTCTTCGCTTCATTCTTTTTCTTCTGGGCTTCGTATTTATACTTGCCGTAATCCAGAATTTTGCAGACGGGCGGGACGGCATTTGGCGATACCGCAACCAAATCCAGGCCAGCTTCATAAGCGCGTTCTATAGCTTCTTCTTTGGAAACAACACCGGCCATTTCTCCGTCGGCATCTACCAGCCGAACTTCATCAGACTCGATGTCTTCATTTACTGCCGGACCCTCTTTGGATGGGGTGGCGTTAAAGGGTGGACGTGCGATCCTTGTTTGCTCCTTTTACAAGCCCTCGATTTCCGGGGGGCTGTAAATTGCGTCTTCTTTCAATGTCGCACCCTTTGGATTTCGAAGGTCTTTCTCCTCAACTATGTTACCGTTAATATTGGCATGATCGAATAGAATTCAACTGCCCGGCATAACGGCTTCCTGGCGTAGTGTATCAATTGCTGTTTCAAGCGCAAGAATTTCTTGATCTTTTCCGCCGAGACGGCGCATGGCGACGGTGTTTTCTTCCGCTTCACGGCCCCCAACCACCAGGATTACCGGGACTTTTTGGACGGAATGCTCACGCACTTTGTAATTAATTTTTTCGTTGCGAAGATCGGCTTCGGCGTTCAATCCAGCCTCTTTTAAGCCTTCCAGCACTTTTTCGGCATAGGGCTTGGCTTCATCGGTGATGGTGGCGACAACCACTTGCAGCGGCGCCAGCCAAAAGGGGAAGCGCCCGGCATAGTTCTCAATCAAAATGCCGAGGAAGCGTTCAAACGAGCCGAGGATGGCCCGATGCAGCATAACCGGGCGATGTTTTTCACCATCTTCACCGACATAGGCCGCGTCCAAGCGCTCCGGCAGCACAAAATCCACCTGATGGGTGCCGCATTGCCAGTCGCGGCCAATGGCGTCGCGCAGGACAAATTCAAGCTTGGGCCCATAAAAGGCGCCTTCCCCTGGGTTAAGTTCGTAATCATAACCGGCGGCATTCACGGCATCGGTCAATGCTTTTTCCGCCTTATCCCAGGTTGCATCATCGCCCGCCCGGACTTCCGGGCGGTCGGAGAATTTAACGACGACATCTTCAAAGCCGAAATCTTTATAGACGCTCATCAGCAGATCACAGAAAATTTTAGTCTCTTCAGTGATTTGATCTTCGGTGCAAAAAATATGGGCATCATCCTGGGTGAAAGCCCGCACCCGCATCAGCCCGTGCAGCGCGCCGGACGGTTCATTGCGGTGGCAGGAGCCGAACTCAGCCATGCGCAACGGTAAATCGCGGTAACTTTTGGTGCCGTGGCGGAAAATTTGCACATGACAGGGGCAGTTCATCGGCTTGATGGCGAGAATTTTATCTTCGGCCTCGGAGATGAACATGGCTTCGCGGAATTTTTCCCAATGACCGGAATCTTCCCAGAGGGACCGGTTCACCAGTTGCGGGGTATTGACCTCGACATAGCCGGATTTTTCGAGCCGACTGCGGATGTAGTCCTGCACCGTCCGGTAAAGCTGCCAGCCTTTGGGATGCCAAAACGCTGAGCCGATAGCTTCTTCCTGGATGTGGAATAGCTCCATCTCCCGGCCAAGACGGCGGTGATCGCGCTTCTCGGCTTCTTCAAGCATGTGGAGGTAAGCTTTGAGTTGCTTCTTATCGGCCCAGGCGGTGCCGTAAATGCGTTGCAGCATTTCATTGTCGGAATTTCCCCGCCAATAGGCGCCGGCGAGCTTCATGAGCTTGAAATGTTTACCGAGCTTGCCGGTTGACGGCAAATGCGGCCCGCGGCAGAGATCAACCCAATCACCTTGGCGATAAATAGAGACGTCCTCGCCGGCCGGAATTGCTTCAATCAGCTCGGCCTTATAGATTTCACCTTTTTCTTTAAAGAATTTGATGGCCTCGTCACGGTCCCAGACCTCGCGGACAAATTCGAGATTACGGTCAACGATCTCCGCCATTTTCTTTTCGATTTTCTCGAAATCCTCGGTCGAGAACGGCTCTTCCCGGGCAAAATCGTAGTAATAGCCGTTCTCGATTGAAGGACCGATGGTAACCTGAGTGCCTGGAAAAAGTTCCTGTACCGCTTGGGCCATCACATGGGCGGCATCGTGGCGCAGCAAATCCAAGGCGTCTTCATCCTTGGCGGTGACGATGGAAAACTCGCAATCGGTCTCAATAGGCCGCGATAGATCCATCATCTCTCCATCAATACGGACGGCGAGGGCCGCCTTAGCGAGACCGGGACCAATATCGGCTGCGACATCGGCACCGGTCACTGGCGCTTCATATTCACGGACGCTTCCATCGGGCAGGGATAGTTTAATCATATTGTACTTCCTAAATTTCCGGTCTTCACTTAGCAGATAACTGCCTCATATAAAATTAAAAAACCC
Organism: uncultured Rhodospirillaceae bacterium; assembly: GCA_964566055.1. Taxonomy (GTDB): domain Bacteria; phylum Pseudomonadota; class Alphaproteobacteria; order Rhodospirillales; family UBA2165; genus TMED23. The sequence goes on along the minus strand of CAZMHI010000027.1, from coordinate 25,454 downwards.
TCCAGCCGATGGCTTGGAGGGGAAGGACATTTGCCATTTACGCAGACTAAATGTCATGGCCCCCCGGAGAGTGTCGTGGTTGTGGTCGTCGTCAATGTCAATTGCTTAATCATGGGCGCTTATATCGTTGATCCAGGATGTATTGTCAAGTTGCCGCCACCTTCAAATCACTAATAACGGTCTCAATTGCCAAGTCATTCAGATCGTCAACCCGGTGGATGGTCACATCTTTTCCTCTTTGGGCACAAAGTGCGGGATCGGAAGCAGCAGAATAAAGTACAATTGTCTTGCAGCCAGTAGCGGCGGCAACGTGCATGGGGCCGGTATCATTGCCGAGTGCCAGTTGGGCGGTCTGTGCGAGGGCGAAGAGATCGTTGATCGAGGTTTGCCCAGCGAGAGAGATGCTTTCAGGCACCGCTGCTGAGAGCTCGGCCAATAAGGTGCTCTCTTCTTTACCTCCAATGAAGACCGGCTGGATTTGGTGAGAGGCTAAGTGTTTGGCCACTTCTTGATAATTCTGGGCGTTCCAACGTTTGTCTGGCCGGTGCGCCGCGCCACCAGCCATGATCAGGGCAAATCTTTCAGCCAAGCCAAAGCGCTCGATATCAACCGGGAGCCATGAAAAGTCGCCGAATTCAACACCGGCGATCCCGGCCATCGAAAGCTGCTCCTGTTGGCGTTCAATAGTATGCATAAAATCACGGCGCGGATTTGCGTGCGGATGCGAGCAGCCAAGCGCAATACCGGACCAATCCGGCGCTGTGCCTGGCCAGAAAAGTTTAAAATAAAATCCGCTGCGATCAGAGGTTTGCAGATCATAGATGCGGGAAAATTTTTGCGTCTTGAGCCAGTTCCTTAAGGCCAGCCATTGACCAAACCGCAAAATACTTGGCCGTTGATCTATTTCAATTTTATCAAACCAAGGCGCTGTATTTGCAAATTCGGTAAAAGCGGGTGCCGTCAGGAGGGTTATCTCGGCGTCTTGATGGTGACGGCGAATAGCGGCAAAAGGGCCGGCTGCCTGGACAAAATCACCGAGGGCTCCCAATTTAATGACGAGTATTTTTTTAGTCATTTCGCTCACGATGAATTGGCGTCGCCGGCGATTAACTCGTTATAAACATCGAGCGTTCTGGCACACATTATTTCTTTGGAATAGTTATCGTGAATATGCCTGATCGCGTTTTCTGAAACCTTAACCCGCTGCTCTTCGCTGAGATCAAGGATTTTACCGATCGCTGCGGCGAGGGAGGCGGGATCATTGGGTTCTGCGAGCCAGCCGGTTTCGCCATCAATAATGGTTTCTTTTGAACCACCGTGATTGGTGCCAATCACCGGGCGGCCGAGAGCCTGGCCTTCCACCACCACCCGGCCAAAAGCTTCAGGTTCAGTCGAGGCCGAGACCACGACATCAGTGAGCAGCAAAGCCGCCGGCATATCATCGCAATGATCAACCACATGAATAATACTTTCCATACCGTGGCGCTCAATTTCCTGTTCGAGTTCCTGGCGATAGTCTTCACGGCCCTGAGCGGAGCCAACCATCAGGCATTGGATATCAGGCCGTTCAAGTTTTTTAATCGCTTCAATAAAGATAGTTTGACCTTTCCAACGGGTCAGGCGGCCCGGCAACATGATGATCGACATGTCATCAGGTAATCGCCATTCATTGGCAAGTTTGATCCGGCGTTCCTGACTAACTTTGGCGATATCAAACTTTTCGAGATCAATACCGCGCGGAATAACCCGGATATTGGCCGAGGGCACACCATAAATTTTACGAATATGACCGGCGATAAAATCAGAGATTGCAATTACGCGCTCGCCTTTGGTCATCACGGCGTTATAGCGCCGCTTGAACCAATTGCTGTGATTATAGGTACCGTGAAAGGTTGTGATGAAATGCTTTTTTGTCCGCCGCGCTGCGTAATAAGCACTCCAGGCCGGGGCCCGGGAGCGGGCATGAATAATATCGACCTGCTCCCGCATCGCTAAGACCACGAGGCGCTGAATGTTTTGCCGCATGACAAATGGATTTTTGCTGGCGACCGGCATTTCAAAATGTTCGACGCCCAAGCGCTGTAATTCATGGGTCATGGGGCCACCGGCGGAAACGACAATTGAACGCCCGCCACCTTCGACAATCGCATTGGCGACATCGACAGTACCTCGTTCCACGCCGCCGGTTACCAATTCCGGTAATACCTGCATAACCGTTGGCGGACGCATTTCAGCGCCTGCTGGACCAGTTTGTTCAGCAGGTTTATCTGCTGAATTTTCGATGCTATGGTCGGTGTCCAAATCTAAAACCTAAAATGCCGGTAAAACGTTACTCATCCTACAGCTTATTCGCTTCATTTCTCACGAACGGTTAAATAATGTCAAACGATACCATCCCTGACGAGCCTGCACCCCTGATACTATCACTTAGCTCCGGTGCGTCCATTGCTTACCACGCTCTTGCTGGTGCCTCACCCGGAATTGTCTTTATGACGGGATTTATGTCGGATATGACCGGCAGCAAAGCCTTGGCGCTGGAGAATTTTGCCCGAGAACGGGGTCAGGCCTTTCTGCGTTTTGATTATCAGGGGCATGGACAATCTTCGGGTGAATTCGCAGAGGGTACAATTGCCGTATGGGTGGCAGATGCTCTGGCGGCGTTTGACCAGCTGACCGAGGGCCCACAGATCATTGTCGGCTCATCAATGGGGGGTTGGATTATGCTGTTGACCGCGATTGCCCGCCCAGACCGGGTCGCCGGGCTGGTTGGTATTGCTGCTGCCCCGGATTTTACCGAGGATTTGTTGCGGCACGAATTGACACCTGATCAGATGGCTGAAATCGAAGAAAAAGGCTTTGTCGTGGTGCCCAGCGAATACGAAGATGACTACACCTTCACCAAAGCATTGTTCGATGATGGCCTCAGTAATCTCGTGCTCAGGGACGAGATTCCGCTGGATTGCCCGGTGCGGCTGTTGCATGGTCTGCAGGATACATCAGTGCCGTGGCAGACCGCGTTGACCGTCCAGGAAAAACTAAGATCAGAAGATGTCGAAATCACGTTGATTAAAAACGGTGATCACCGGCTCAGCGAAGATGAGGATTTGGCGCGGCTAACCCGCACGGTCGCTGCTTTGATAGATGGCGGTTAGGCCCTCCCGGTAGGTGGGATAGATTAAACTGACCCCCAATTCATTTTTGATTCTTGCATTATCGACCCGGCGATTGTCCTGCCAAAAGGTTTTGGCGATCGGTGACATATCCTTGAGGGCATCATCAAATTGAACCAGGGGTGGCGGCTCTATGCCCAGCAAGCCGGCGGCATAGGCTTCGACTTCCTGCTGCTCGGCGGCTTCATCATCACAGAGATTATAAATCTGGCCGGGATTAGGTTGAGCTATCGAGGCCATTAATGTCTGGGCAATATCGTCGACATGAATGCGGGAAAACAGGTGGCCCGGATAATTAATCCGGCGCGCCAGGCCTGAGCGCAAACGATCCATCGAGGAGCGGCCTTGGCCGTAAATGCCGGCAAGTCTGAAAATATGGGCAGATACTTCCAGCCAGCCTTGATCAGCTGCAGCGCGCCATTGGCTGCGGTCGTTGGACGGATTTAGAGCCGCGGTCTCGTCAACCAAAGCACCGCCGGTATCGCCGTAAACTCCGGTGGTTGAAAGATAACCAATCCAGGTTTCAGCGGAAATTTCCTTAAGCTGTTCACCATAGCGCTTCAATACCGGATCACCTTCAGCGCTGGGCGGCACGGCAGAGATGATGGCCGTGGCATTGGCCAAAGCTGTGTCCGCCGCCTCGAAGGGGACCGGCTCAATTCCCAAGTCTACTAGTTCTTCGGCATCAGCCTCTTCCCGGTAGGTGCCTGCCACGGCCCAATTATTATTTAAAAGCTGGCGCGCCAGGACTTTTAATGAAAAGCCGGGACCAAAACAAAAAAGACTTTTTTTACTGTTTGCCATTACTATTACCGTTATCAAGTTTCTTTGAGTCTAACGATAAGACAGTGACATGAACAGAACAGTCTTTTTGCTTTTGGTCTTTTTGCTTGGCGTGTCATTTCCGGTCGCGGCACAGGAGATTGACGCCAAGAAGGAATACGCCCGTTGTGTGAAATTAGCGAAATCAAATCCGCAAAAAGGTTTTGATGCCGCCATTGCCTGGGTCGGTTTGGGCGGCGGTGACGCCGCCAAGCATTGTTTGGCGGTCTCCTTGCTGGAGCTTAAACTGTATAAGGAGGCGGCAACGCGGCTGGAAACTCTGGCGCAGGAAATTCGGGCGCCGAAGGCCTTTCGGGCCTCGCTGTTCGGTCAGGCTGGTCAGGCTTGGTTGATGGCGGATAACCCGGCTCACGCAATGGAAATATTGGGCGCAGCCATAAAACTCGATCCCAAAAATTTGAATTTCTATGTTGACCGGGCGCAAATTGCGGCGGCGCAAAAAGATTTCAAGAGCGCGCTGAAAGATCTGGATAAAGTTCTTGAAGAAGAACCCGGCTATGTCGATGCCCTGGTTTTTCGCGCCAGCGCCAAACGCCGGCTCAATCAACCCGAAAGTGCGGCAGAAGATATCGGCTTTGCCCTGGCAAGGGACCAGGATCACCTGGAAGGCTTGTTGGAGCGCGGGTTTTTGCGCCGATTGCTTAAAGACTATGGCGGTGCGCGCTCAGATTGGCTTAAAATAATCAAGCTGGCGCCTGATAGTGAAACCGCCCGCTTCGCCCGCGAAAATATTCAAAAAATGGATGGTGCGAAGGTGAAATAGCTTTAATTGGAAATTGGATAGTTTTTCAGCTATCTCTTTCACTTTGGTTTAGCCTTGGTTTTCGCATATTCCAATGCCTCATTTATGTAGTCTTCATAGTCATCTTCAAATTCCAAGGGTATCAAAACCCATTCTTTGAATTTCTTCTTGGTGAAGTTGAACTCCAGGCCCTTGCCTTCGGCGATAAGTTCATCAACCCGGTCTGGCGCAACTTTAATGATCAGTGAATCCTGCTTCGAGAACATCATCGCCATGAAATCACCTTTGTAGCGCAAACAGGGTGATTTCATCATGGTCGAGTGGGTAACGCCGTTTTCCTGAGTTATTTTGTCTGCCACATCTTCATATCGCATCATATATTCCCCTTAATATACTTTAATAGTGACGGATTGTTTTCGAGTTTTCGTGGGCCCATCAGCATACCGTTTAAGCCATTTTTCTTGAGGTGCGAGTAGGACAGTGGTGAATCGTCCGATAAACCGCATCTGGTAGAAGATTTTAGCTTCATAAATTGTTTAGCCTGTTTGCTGTCATCGGGCGGGGATTTGAAGAATGGGCGGAGTTTTTCAATAATATTGTTCATATCGATGCCAATCTCCAAGACCTCACATATAAATCCAATCTGCTTGTGGGGGGCGGCGAGATAGATGATGACGATGTCTCCAGGCTCTACCTTGGAGTTGATCGGCCAGTACGTTTCGGCCTGTTTGAAAGCGCTGAATACATCGTAAAATTTTGTATTTGCCGGATATAGCCAATGTGTCAATTTTTGTCCCCATCAGGTTTTGCATTTCCTGCAATTTTTAAATCTACCGGAATATATCAAGTTACTTGCAATTTGCAAGTAACTAAAATTTGAACTATAATATTAGGAATATCTCGAGGTAGAGAGGCGGGAATGACGAAATCAGACAGATCGCTTTGTCCCATTGCAACCACACTGGAAATGGTCGGAGATAAATGGTCGCTGGTTATTGTGCGTGATATGATTAACGGCAAAGACAAATACGGCGAGTTTCTCGACTCGCCTGAAAAAATTCCAACGAACATATTGGCAGACAGGCTCAAACGGCTTGGCGAGCTGGGATTGATCGATAAATTACCTTATCAGGACAAGCCCGTCCGCTATGCCTACGAATTGACGGCTATGGGTGAGGCGCTCTTACCGGTGTTGCAGGAAATTTGCAAATGGGCCAATCGTTACTTTGAAGAGACTTGGCTGCCGCCGGATGAATTTATGACAATCCGGGTTCGTAATTAGTATCTCAACCGGCCTTACCATCTATGAGCACAAACGCCACCCGGCAAGGCTGGCCGGACCGGTTGGCCCAGGCGTGATTGGTGCCGCGCTGAACCAGCACGTCACCGGCTTTAAGAGTGGTTTCTTCGTTATCCATGATGGCGACAATTTCACCAGACATCACCAAGGCGTAGTCGATGGTGTCGGTCTGATGCATGCCGGGGTGCTGGTTTGGATCGCCTTCCTGGTGGGCATCGCTGAACAATTGGCCAAAAGAAGCCTCCAGCATGCGCGCCAGTTCTTCTTTGTCAGCCGGTTCGGGCGGAAAATCAATGACCCGGACAACCGTGCCGCCGGCAGGCGGGCTGACGCCAACATGATCAGCAATGCCATCCTGGGCGTCGATATCCGAAGGTGCGGCACCGGTTGCCCATATGTTGTTGACGATGTAGCCCGGCCGCTCTTCGACTGTTCGGATCGAGGGCGATGGACCATCTTCCACAATAATCGATTTGCCATCTGCATCATGGCCGGTTACGACGCGGCGGACTCTATTTACAGCATCGGTCATATTAATTTCCTCTTAGAATCGTCACAACAAAGCCAGGGCGAACCATGGCTCGATAACGACAATCACCAATACCAGCAACATGGTCAACGCGAATGGCGCCGCACCAATAAAAATATCACCGAGACTGATACTGTCATCGTCTAAATTGGTCTTTATAACAAAGCAGGCGATACCCAGCGGTGGTGTTAACAAGCCAATCTCGACAGCAATGATGGTGACGATGCCGAACCAGGCCGTGTGGATTTCAAGCGCTTCGACCACCGGCAACATCAACGGCACCAGAATGAGGATAATTGAGGCCGAATCGAGAATGGTGCCGAGCAGGATGATAATAATCAGATAAATAACCAGGGAGGCGGCGAAGCTCAATTCATGCGCTTCCATTTGCTGGGAGATAAAATCCGGTAGTCCGGAGAGTGCCAGCATATTGGCATAAAGGTGCGCGGCGATCAGCAAAAAGGCGATCGATCCTGTCACCATGCCGGTTTCGACCAGCACGTTCCAAAACATCCTGAGGGTCAGTTTGCGCTTCAACAGGGCGATAATTAAAGAAGCCAAGGCGCCGACGCCGCCGGCTTCAACTGGTGTGATGACGCCGCCATAGATGCCACCGAGAACAATCAAAATCAGAATGATGATCGGTGAAATTTTAGCCGCCATCGTCGTCAGGCTATCGTTGTATTCCTGAAGTTCATGATTAGCCTGGCTGGTGGTGACGGTACTGGGAAAAAACCGGCCCATCACCATGATGACACCGATAAAGGCGGCTGAAAGCAGGATGCCCGGTATTATCCCTGCCGTGAACAGGGCCCCGATGGAAGTCTCAGAGACCACGCCGAAAATAATCAATAGCAGACTGGGTGGTATTAACATGCCAAGCACAGAGGAGCCGGCGACCACGCCAACCGAGAAGCGCTTGGTGTAGCCGTGGCGGATAAGCTCAGGCACGGCAATTTTTGTAAAAACCGAGGCTGAGGCAATGGTGGTGCCGTTGATGGCGGCGAAAATAGCATTGGCACTCACTGTTGCCATGCCGAGCCCGCCTCTCATGCGCCGGAATATTTGCCCGGCAACGTCAAAAGTATCACGACCCATGCCGGTGCTGCTGACGATCAAACCCATCACAACAAACAGCGGCAGGACACCAAATTCATAGCGCTGCATACTATGTTGGGCTGAAATAGCCACCAGCTTTCCGGCAATGGTCATATTGTCTTTCATCAACCAGACGCCAACGAAAGACAGCAGGAACAAAGCAACAGCGACATGCATGCCGGTTTGAATAAGGAGCAACATGAGGACAATGGCGGCCAGACCAATTTGCAGTTCATTCATCGTCTGATCCTTTGGCGAAGGCCATTTTTAAATCCCGCGCTGCTATCAAGGCGAACTGAATAACCGAGGTGCCGCAGCCAATGAGAATAACCAGTCCCACCGGCCAGATTGGTGCGGTGAAATAGCCGAAACTGCCGATATATTCGTCGGTCTTAAAAGCTTCAATAAATTTGGGATAAATAAAATAAAATACCACGCCGACCAACACAGCGCCGGTTATATGATGAAAACAAAGCAGCAGGTGCGCTACTCTGGGCCGTTTTTCCAGCATGCGGCCGATAAACATATCAGACCGGATAAACCGGTCCTGGCGGATGGCATGAGATATTTGCAGATAGACAATGCCGACAATCGTCAGGCTGACAACTTCAGGCACGCCGGTCAGTGGAGCGTTAAATAGAAAGCGCCCAAATACGTCGGCATTGATCAGTACAATTAAGATAAAAATACCGATCGTGCCGAGCCCGCTTTGCAGCGAAGTCAAACGATGGAGAAAAGAAGTTTCACCGGAACCATCTGCTGGTCCCGGTGAATTATCTTCTTGGTTACTGTCCACCATAATATGTGGACCTGTCTAAGCTAGTTCTACCAAGTGGCTATTTGTCCCAAGCGCGGGCATGAGTGATGCCGACATTCCGGGACAGTTCCATATAGGTGTTAAGAACCTTAGTGCCTGGAAGACCTTTGGCGTCAATGGCTTTGGCCCATTTCTTGGCGATATTGGGCATGGCGTTAGCGAATTTTTCCCGCTGCGCCGCCGACACTTTGTATAATTTGGCGCCGGATTTCTGGGCCTTATCAAGACTCCAGATGCCTTTTGAGGTATTTCCTTTAACCGTGCCGATTTCATATTCAACAGCGACTTTGGTCATGATTTCCCGCAGCACCTTGGGAAAGCCATCCCAACGCGTCTTGTTGATGCTCAAAGTCGAAGCAATCATGGAACCCATATTGACCTCAGTGATGTTTTTCGCCACTTCGTGGAATTTGAACGGCGCGATACCGGAATCGAAAATAATGATGCCGTCATAAACACCTGTCTTGAGCGAGTTATAATAGCTCGACAATTTACCCGAAACGGCAATACCGCCTGTGCCTTTTAACCAGTTGGCGGCCAAGCCAGGCGCACCGAATTTACGGCCTTTGAGGTCGGATACTTTTTTGATCGGGAAAGTCGAAAGGAAATAATAATTTGGGATGCCGATATGGGCCAAATCGATCTGGTTATATTTACGGTATTCTTGACTCATCTCAGGAATACGCTTGCGCAATTCCAGTGACAGATTGCGTAATTTCATCAAATCAGTATCACCATAGGGAGTTACATAGCTATACTGCTCCATCGGCATTTTGGCGCCTTCAAATAGAATATTGACGTATCCGATATCACCGATACCATCCTGGATGGCTTCGAAGCCGTCGGCCTGTTTGGCCACAGCGCCGCCATAGGATTGGATCCATTTGATTTTATATTTGCCGGTTTTGGCCAGTTCTTCATCAACGCGTTTGATAAAGATGGTTTTGATCAGCTTGGTGCCGACACTTGCTGCCGACAGACCGGAAATTGCAGTCATCTTGATCATTTTCTGGGCTGTGGCCGGACTTGAAGCCATAACCGCTAAACCTGCGCTCATCAGACACGCAGCCGTAAGTCTCTTAATCATCGTGTTAACCCCCCCTAGGGCATAAAATTAAATTTGGGCCAAAATGACCCATGGCTATATTAGAGAATATTACTTTACACTGTTTTGTTGCGTCTGCAACCATTTCTCATATTTTGGGATTTTGGACTTATTCCAAATAATCGGATGGTCGTACAGAAATCTAAAAATCTGGATCGGCGTAGTGCCTGGGCGCCGGCAGGCCGGGGATGGCATCGGCCAGAATACCTTGAAAGCTTGGCCGGGATTTTATCCGCGCATACCAGTTTTTAGCTGACTTGTAATCCGCCCAAGGGACATCGCCGAGATAATCAACAGATGAGATATGGGCTGCTGCTGTAATATCGGCGAGGGTCATTTGTTCCCCGGCCAGCCAAAACCGGCGGTCGGTTAAAAAGGCGATGTAATCGAGATGGGTGTGGATATTGGCCTGGGCGGCTCTGATCTCGCGGGAATCCGGTTCACCCAATCCTAAGAACCGCTTCATAACTTTTTCATTCACCAGCTTATCAGTGACTTCAGAATTAAATTTCTGATCAAACCAGGCAACCAGACGGCGCACCTCAGCGCGGTCATAGGGGCGCTTACCGATGAGGTTGGGCTCTGGCGTTTGTTCTTCGAGATACTCACAGATCGCCATCGAATCGGCGAGTACGGTATTGTCGGGTTCAACCAGAACCGGCACTTCGCCCGTGGGGTTGAGCGCCAGGAATTCGTGCCGCCTTTCCCAGGTTTGTTCAACCTCCATGCGAAAATCGAGATTTTTCTCAGCCAGAACAAGTCTGACCTTGCGCGAAAAGGGTGACAGCCAAAGATGATAGAGTGTCCGCATAGGTCTTTATTATATTGCCCATTGAATAAGGTAAACAGCCAAGGTAGTAGAGGGCTCATTCTTTTAGAAGTGCCGGTAGAAGAGGTTGAGTTATATGTGCTCATTTAATAAATAATTAGCGTTCAATCTGCTATTCAGCAGAACAAGTCATTTCGTAGAGATATAAATTTAGAGAATTACCGACGTGCCGTTTGCCCAAATTGTTATTCTTGCTGCCGTTCAAGGCATTACCGAGTTTCTGCCGATCTCCTCATCCGGCCATCTTATCCTGGTGCCAAAATTAGGGGGTCTGGCCGATCAAGGTCTGTTGATGGATGTCGCCGTCCATGTCGGCACGCTGGTGGCGGTGATGTTGTATTTCTGGCGGGATATGATCGGCATGACCGGGGCCGTGGCCCGCAGCTTCCGCCAACTCTCAAATCACCGCAAACTTGATTACGAGTTCTGGCTGCTAATGAAACTGGTTTTGGCAACTCTCCCGGTTATCGTCGCTGGGTTTTTGGTCAACGAATATTTGGGCGCCGATCTCCGTACTCTGGAGATCATCGGCTGGACGACATTGGTCTTTGGTATCCTGCTTTATATTGCCGATAAAATGAATATGACGGTACGTCAGATAGAGCACATTTCTTATGGCGGTGCTTTTTTTATCGGCTTACTGCAGGTTCTGGCCTTGGTGCCGGGCACCAGCCGGGCCGGTATTACCATGACGGCAGCCCGGTTCTTGGGCGTCGAGCGTCAGGATGCGGCCCGGTTTTCGCTCCTGCTCTCGATCCCAACGATCATCGGCGCCGGTGCCTTGAAAGGCTATGAGCTTTATAAATCGGGCGATCCGGTCTTGCTGAACGACGCCATTACGGTGGCCGGTTTATCATTTTTGTTTGCCTTGGTGGCGATATCGTTGCTGATGGTTTGGTTGCGGAGAGCCAGCTTTACGCCTTTTGTCGCCTATCGGATTATCCTGGGTGGTGTACTGATCTACATCGCCTATGAGGCACCTAATTTTACGTTTTAACTAGCAACCACTCCGCTTTCATCCGCCTCGATCTCGAAAGCGGCTTTCATCAGTGCTTGGGTATAGTCTTTTGTTGGATTATCAAAAATAGTGTCGGCTGAGCCGGCTTCAACGACTTCGCCTTGGCGGATGACAATAATGTCATGGGCGAGGGCGCGGACGACTTTGAGATCATGGCTGATGAAAATATAGCTGAGCTTGTGGCTTACCTGGAGATCACGCAGCAACTCAACAATCTGTGCCTGCACCGACATATCCAGCGCCGAGGTCGGCTCATCCAGTACAATCAGACGGGGGCGCAGAACAAGCGCCCGGGCGACGCAAATGCGCTGACGTTGACCACCCGAGAATTCATGGGGGTAGCGGTCCATAGTTGAGGGATCAAGCTCAACCTCTTCAAGTACTTCGGCGACGAGTTTGCGGCGGTCTTCATACGTCTCGCCTAATTTATGAACCAGTAATCCCTCTTCGATCACTTGAAAAACTGACATGCGCGGGCTCATCGAGCCAAAGGGGTCTTGAAAGACAATTTGCATTTCGCGTCTCAGCGGCCGCATCGCCTTCCAGCCATAATTCTGCACATTGTGGCCCATGAAATCGATCTCGCCCTTGCTCGCTTCGAGACGTAATAAGGCGCGCCCCAGGGTCGACTTACCGGAGCCAGACTCGCCGACAACTCCAATGGTTTGGCCTTCAACCAGGGTCATGGATATTCCGTCGACCGCTTTAATATGCCCAACCGTGTGTTTGATGACGCCGCGTTTAATCGGAAACCAGACGCGAAGGTCATCCGCCTTCATTACTTCAGGGGCCAGCGGTTTAACCGGATCAGGCCGGCCTTTAGGCTCAGCCGACAGCAGATGCTGGGTGTAGTCGTGGCTGGGATTGGCGAATAGGGCTTTAGTCTCATTGTGCTCGACCACCCGGCCTTCGTTCATAACATAGACTTTGTCGGCCATGCGTTGGACGATGCCGAGATCATGGGTGATCATGAGGAGGCCCATATCAAGCTTGCGGGTAAGCTCTTTTAAGAGCTTTAACACTTGCGCCTGGATCGTGACATCAAGTGCCGTGGTCGGCTCATCGGCGATCAGCAGTTCCGGCTCATTGGCCAGCGCCATGGCGATCATAATACGTTGCTGCTGGCCGCCGGAAAATTCATGGGGAAAACTGTGGAGGCGGGTTTTTGCTTCCGGCATGCCAACCAGATCAAGCAGTTCTTCGACCCGGGCGCGGGCCTGGCTCGGTGTCATGTTTTTATGCAGATGCAGCACTTCATTGATCTGCTTTTCGATATTGTGCAGCGGATTAAGCGAGTTCAGCGGCTCCTGGAAAATCATTGAGATGCGATTGCCGCGAATCTTGCGCATTTGCTTTTCTTCCGCCTGCATCAGCTCTTCACCATCAAATTCGACGCTGCCCTGGGGGTGCCAGGCAACCGGATAGGGCAGTAATTTCATCACGCTCAGCGCCGTTACCGATTTGCCGGAGCCCGACTCACCGACCAGGGCAATGGTTTCGCCCCGCTTCATGTCGAGCGAGACGTTCTGCACGGCTTTAACTTCTTTGTCTCCTTTGCCGAAGCTGACCGATAGATTGCTGACTTTCAGAAGCTCACTCATCGCTTAGTTCCTAAAAGTCTTGCGGGGGTCAAGGGCATCGCGCACGGCTTCGCCGATGAAAATCAGCAGGCTTAGCATTACCGACAGCACAATAAAGGTAGAAATACCAAGCCAGGGCGCTTGTAAATTGGCTTTGCCTTGATTGAGCAACTCGCCCAAGCTGGCTGAGCCCGGCGGCAGGCCGAGGCCTAAGAAATCCAGAGACGTCAGACCTGTGATGGCGCCCGATAAAATAAACGGCATAAAGGTGACCGTGGCGACCATGGCATTGGGCAGGACATGTTTGAACATTATTTTGCGCTTGGATACACCGAGCGCCTGGGCAGCCATGACATAGGTGAAATTTCGGCCTCGCAAGAACTCCGCCCGTACCACGCCGACCAAGGCCAGCCAGCTGAACAGCAGCATAATGCCCAAGAGCATCCAAAAGCTTGGCACAAACAAGCTGGCCAGAATAATCAGCAGCAACAATGTTGGCAGGCCGGACCAAATCTCGATAAAGCGCTGAAACAGGAGATCAACCAAACCGCCGGAATAACCCTGCCAGGCGCCGGCGGCGACGCCAATGAGGGAGCTGAGGATGGTCAATATCAGGCCGAACAGTACCGATATCCGAAAGCCGTAGATTAGGCGGGCGACGACATCCCGGCCTTGGTCATCGGTACCGAGCCAGTTTTGTAAGGTCGGTGGCGAGGGAGCGGGGCTCGGTAAATCATAAACAATAGTTCCAAAGCTGTAAGGAATGGGCGGCCAAAGGACCCAGCCTTTTTCTTCGATCAGTTCAATGACTTCCGGATCGGAATACTCCGCTTCGGTCTCGAAATCGCCGCCGAAGGTGGTTTCAGGGTAAGAGACAAAGACCGGTGTGTAAAAGCCGCCGTCATAATTAACCAGCAATGGTTTGTCATTAGCGATAAGCTCAGCAAATAACGAGATCACAAACATCACCGTAAAAAACCAAAAAGACCAATAGCCGCGTTTATTGGCTTTGAAATTGGCGAGGCGGCGCTGATTGATCGGGGTCAGGGGTTTCATCCGTTTGATCAAACCTCATTCGCCTCAAAGTCGATCCGGGGATCAACGACGTGGTAGGCGATATCGCCAATCAGGGCCATGATGAGACCCAAAATTGTAAACACATAAAGCGTGCCGAACATCACGGGATAATCTCGATTGATCACGGCTTCAAAGGCCAGTTGCCCGAGGCCGTCGAGCGAGAAAATAATCTCGATCAGCATCGCGCCGGTAAATAAAATACCGATAAAGGCAGCCGGAAAACCGGCGATCACGATCAGCATGGCGTTGCGGAATATATGCCCATACAGCACACGCTTTTCTTCTAGACCCTTGGAGCGCGCAGTGACGACATATTGCTTGTTAATCTCTTCGATGAACGAGTTTTTAGTCAGCATGGTTAGGCTGGCGAAACCGCCGATCACTAGGGCCGTGATCGGCAGAACCATATGGTGGAGATAGTCCAATACTTTACCGATAATTGACAACTCATCCCAATTGGGTGAGGTCAGGCCGCGTAGGGGAAAAACATCCAGAAAGCTGCCGCCGGCGAATAGGACGATCAATAACACCGCAAACAGGAAATTTGGAATGGCATTGCCGATGATGACGACAACACTGGTCCAGATATCAAAGCCTTCACCGTCGCGCACTGATTTGGCAATGCCTAAGGGGATTGAGATTAAATAAACCAGCAGCGTGGTCCAGAGACCGAGCGAGATTGATACCGGCATTTTATCGATGACCAGATCGACCACGCTACGGTCACGGAAATAACTATCACCAAACTCAAACACGGCATAATTTTTGAGCATTTGAATAAATCGGATATGAGCCGGCTTATCGAAGCCATAGAGTTTCTCAATCTCTTTTATAAATTCCGGATCAAGCCCCCGGGCGCCGCGGTATTTGCTGGCGACATTGCTGCTGCCACCGGCAGAAGGTGCTTGGGTGCCGGGTGTTGAGTCTGATTGGCCAGCCCCTGAGACCGATACCGTGGCCTCGACGGCAGTACCTTGAATTTTGGCGATTGTCTGCTCGACCGGTCCACCCGGGGCGAATTGTACGACAACAAAATTGATCACCATGATCCCGAACAAGGTGGGGATGATGAGCAGTAAGCGGCGGATGATATAAGCGAGCATGGCCTATTTATCCTTCGAGATTGGCCCCAACGTCAACTTAAATACTTGTAATGTCTTGGTTATTTTTTGTTGCTGGTAAGTTTTGAGGCAAGGGCGGCAGCTTTATTGCTATCGACCCACCAAGTGTTAAAGCCAAGACCATATTTAGGCGAATTTGGCGGCCGGCCGAATTTATCCCAAAAGGCGACACGGAAAGTTTGGATATGCCATTGCGGGATCATGTAGTGATTCCACAATAGCACGCGATCCAAGGCGCGGGTGCGCATAATCAGGCTTTTCCGGTCGGGGGCGGCGATGACGAGGTCGATCAGCTTGTCGATGGCCGGATTTTTGATGCCGATATAATTGCGCCCACCCCGGCGCTCGGCCGCGGCACTGCCCCAGTAACTCATTTGTTCATTGCCCGGTGACAAAGATTGGCCAAAGGAGCCGACAATCATATCAAAATCAAAGCTCTCCATGCGCTTCTGATACTGCGCAGTCTCAACACGGCGGACGGTTGCAGTGATGCCGAGGCGTTTTAGATTGCGCACAAAGGGCAGCACGATGCGCTCAAAAGCCGGTGAGATCAGGAGGATTTCAAACTTCAAAGGCTTGCCGGTTTTAGGCTCAACCAATTGCTTGTTTTTGATCACCCAGCCGGCTTGCTGCAACAGCTTTTTGGCCTGGCGCAGATTCTTGCGGATGCGGCCCGTGCCATCGGTGCCGGGCGGGTTATAGGTCTGGGTAAACACTTCCGGCGGAATTTGATCTTTAAGGGGGGTGAGGATTTTCAACTCTTCCGGTGACGGCAAGCCGCGAGAGGCTAATTCGGAATTCGAGAAATAGCTCTTAGTGCGGGCATATTGGCCATAGAACAGGTTTTTATTGGTCCATTCAAAATCGAAGGCATAGGCCAGTGCTTTGCGGAGTATTGGATTTTTGAAAAAGCCTTTCCGCGTATTAAAGACAAAGCCCTGCATGCCAGTTGAATTTTCATGGCGAATGGTTTGCTTTTTATAGAGCCCTTGCTTGAAAGCCGGTGAATCATAGCCGGTGGCCCAAATCTTCGAAGCATTTTCCTGACGGAAATCATATTCGCCGGATTTAAAAGCTTCCAAGGCCACGGTCGAATCCCGGTAATAGTCAAAGCGGATTTCGTCGAAATTATAGTGTCCCGTGGTAACGGGTAGCTTGGCACCCCAATAGTTTTTAACCCGCTCCAGGGTGATCGAGCGCCCCGCTTCGAAGGATTTCACTTTGTAGGGACCGCTGCCGACGGGTTTTTCAAGCGTAGTTTTGGTGAAATCTTTATCGGCCCAGATATGCTTGGGCAGGATCGGCAGTTGGCCGATGATCAATGGCAACTCCCGGTTTTTACCGCCACCGAAAGTAAATTTTATCCGCCGCTCACCCGCTTTCTCGGCTTTGGTGACACCCCGGTAATAGAAACGGTAAAATGGCTGGCCTTTGGTTTTAAGAGCATTCAGACTGAATATTACATCGTCCACGGTGACCGGTTTACCATCATGCCAACGGGCCTCTTTGCGCAAGGTAAAGGCGACCCAGGAACGGTCTCCAGGCATTTCAATGCTTTCAGCCAGCAATCCATATTCAGTGAAAGCTTCGTCGAGGGAGCTATTGGCGAGCGATTCGTAGACAAAGCCGCTGATGCCGGCTGCCGGTACGCCTTTGATGGTGTAAGGATTGAAGGTATCAAAGGTGCCAATTGCACTGAGCCGGACCTTGCCGCCTTTGGGCGCGTTTGGATTAACATAGTCAAAATGCTTGAAATCGGACTGGTATTTCGGGCTGCCATGCATGGCGATCCCGTGCACAGGTTTTGCCTCTTGTGCCCCGGCGGCAAATGGTAGGGCAGCGGCAATTAAGCCTAAAACTAATTTGCGCAATTGACCCATCCCTGGCCTCCCAATATTTTTTTATAAGAACCACCATTGTGGTCGAGAATGTGGCGGGATCAAGTCTAATTCGTAACGATCTCGCGAGTGAAAAAGATGCCAGGCACCTTTTTTTAGAGTTTGAGTTGGTCGAGAACAGCTTGTTGCAATGCCGGATCGCCAACCGCCAGGACTCGGCCATCTGAATTAAGCGTCAGCGGTTTACCTGCCCAATCCGACATTATACCGCCAGCCCCTTCAACCACCGGTACCAGGGCGCAATAGTCATAAGGCTGCATGGTTGCTTCACAGACAATATCGGTAAAACCGGAGGCGAGCAGGCCATAGGCATAGCAATCGGCCCCATAAAGCGGAAATTTTACTTGTTCCGCTAGCCGTTTAAACGCTGTCTCATCTGCGCCTTTAAACATGTCCGGCGAGGTTGCATAAAGCCAGGCCTCGCTCAGGTCAGCACAAGCCCGCGTCGATACCGCTTCGCCGTTATAGGTTGTCGCCTGGCCTACCGCACCGACCCAGCGTTCTTTGAGCACCGGCTGATCGATCACGCCCAGCACAGGCACGCCGTTTTGACAGAGCGCAATGAGCGTGCCGAAAAGCGGTTTGCCGGTAACAAAGGCTTTGGTGCCATCGATCGGGTCCAGCACCCAGACATATTCAGCTTCAAGATTGTCGCCCCCATGTTCTTCGCCGAGAATGCCGTGATCCGGGCATTCGGCTTCCAGCACGGCGCGAATGGCGGCCTCAGCCTCTCGGTCGGCCGTGGTTACCGGGCTGGCATCT
Source organism: uncultured Rhodospirillaceae bacterium (assembly GCA_964566055.1). Taxonomy (GTDB): domain Bacteria; phylum Pseudomonadota; class Alphaproteobacteria; order Rhodospirillales; family UBA2165; genus TMED23. Next base: position 7,565 of record CAZMHI010000027.1, on the reverse strand, counting down.
GCTTTATCGGCAATCGTTAAATCAGAGCGAAAATAGCGCGCCACAATGGGCCCGGCGATATCCGCCAGCCGTTCGGCAAGCTCTATATAGGAAGCGGGGCCAGAAGAGGACGATGTCATTTTTATCGGCCCCCAAATATATTACTTAGGCAACGCCATGGGTGTATCGGCAAAGCTGCGGAGATACATAATTAATGCCGCGCGATCACCGGGTTTTTTCAAACCGCTAAACGCCATTTTGGTTTTGGGCATAAAGACTTTCGGTTTGGTCAGGAATTTATCCATATCCTCAAAGCCCCATTTGCCGCCCATTTTCTTAATCGCAGCGGAGTAATTGAACTTCGCCACGGTGCCCCGGTCTTTACCCATAATCGCAAAAAGGTTCGGGCCGACTTTGTTTTTGCCGCCTTTATCGAAGGTGTGACAGGCGACGCATTTTTTGGCGATTTTTTTGCCTTTACCCAAATCAGCCGAAGCCAACAGCACGGGCAGCGTCTGTGGCTCTCCAGTATTTGCCGCGGATTTTTCAGGTGCTTTCTTGGTGGGCGCCTCAGCCTCAGAAGTACTCGCAGCAGCTTCCTGCACCGGCTCATAGTGTGGAATTAAAAGATTACCAATTAGATTGCTGCCCCAAAGTACCCAGAAGGCAACAATCATAGCGCCGATAATATTATTTGTATTTGTACTCCACATGGCCAAATCCTTATTAGTGTCCGCTACGGCCAGTTTTCGTCAGATTAAAAAATAACCTCAAAAACTCTATGTAACAGATAAATGACTGAAATTTGCGATCAGGGTATAGATGAACGCGTATAAAATGTATATAGGAAGCATTGGTGGGGAACAAAATAATATTTTTAGAAAGAATAGAGCATGACAGAACGTAATCCGTTGATCGTGATTCCGTCACAAGTTGACGAAAATGGCATTCCTAAAAAACAGTTGCTGGATATTCACGGCAAGCCGATGATCGTCCATTCCTGGAGCCGCGCTGTTGAAGCCGGCTGTGGCAATGTTATTGTCGACTGTGTGGATGATGAGATTGCCGAAGCCGTCGGTGAGGCCGGGGCCTACACTTATCGGACTGAACCTGATCATCATTTGAGAAGCCATAACTACCGGACCGAATCCGGTGCCGACCGGGTGGCGGCGACAGTTAATAAATTTGACCGGTTTTATAACCACGATATCGTTATCAATCTGCATGATGATCTGCCGGCGATCGATCCCAAATATATCCGGGCTTTGCTCTATCCGCTGGCCAATTACGAAGTCGCGATTGCCACCTTGGTATGCCCGCTGCAAGACGGTGATGAATCCAACTCAAGCGTCGTTAAAGCCACGGTTGAATGGCAGGAAGGCCGCAATGTCAGCTGGATTCCCGCCTCCAAAATCGGCCGCATCAAGGATTTGAGCCGGGATATCGCTGAGCTTGGCGAAGGGCCGTATTACCATCATATACCGATCTATGCCTATCAGCGGCCGCAACTGGATAAATTCGTCAATCTCGAGCCGACAGATAGTGAGTTAAATGAACGCATCGAAGGTAAACGGGCGCTGGAAAATAATATGCGCATAGATGTCGCCTTGATCGATGAACTGCCGCTCGATGTTGATTGGGAAAATGAGGTCGAAGAGGCGCGCGAGCTATTGGACAAATCGCTGTAATCAATAGCCTTTTGCCAATAGATAAGATGGACAAGTAGCTTCCGTCCCGCTATACGGACCTCCATGAACACGGACGCAAATAATCTGATTGCCTTTCAGGGTGAGCTTGGCGCCAATGGCGACATGGCCTGCCGAGCTGTGCGCGCTGACATGGAAACTCTGCCCTGTCATACCTTTGAAGAGACTTTTGCTGCCGTCCGCGAGGGACAGGCTAAGTATCTGCTGATCCCGATAGATAATACGGTGGCTGGCCGGGTCGCCGACATCCATCATCTGTTGCCGGATTCGGGCCTGCATATAATTGGTGAACATTTCCAGCGGGTGGAGCATCATCTGCTGGCCGTTAAAGGCACCAAAATCGAAGAGCTTACGCATGTTCACAGCCATGTTCATGCGCTCAATCAATGCCGCAATGTGATCAAAGAACTGGGTTTGGAGCCGATGGTTCATGTTGATACCGCTGCTGCCGCCCGCGATATTGCCGAGCGTGGCGAGAATGCGCACGCTGCCATTGCCTCTGATTTGGCTGGTGAGATTTATGGTCTCGATTCGCTTAAGGGTAATATTGAAGATGCCGAGCACAATACCACGCGCTTTTTGCTGATGGCGAAAGACGCGCTCGATCTTACCCCCGATGACGGCGATATCATGACCAGTTTTGTTTTTCGGGTACGCAATGTGCCGGCCGCACTTTATAAGGCGCTTGGCGGCTTTGCCACCAATGGCGTTAATATGGTGAAGCTCGAAAGCTATCTGGTTGGCGGTGGTTTTATCGCGGCGCAATTTTATGCCGAAGTCGATGGCCATCCTGAAAGCCGGGGCCTCCGCCTGGCTTTGGAAGAGCTCTCCTTCTTTACCCACGAAGTTCGTATCATGGGTGCTTACCCGCGCAATCCGGTGCGCGATGTCATCAATAAAAACGGCGCCGAGTAAAGCCTAATGAGTTCCAGTAAATTTAGAGAAGTACATCGCCGCGTCGTCACGCCGGATATGTGTGATGCGCTCGGTCATTTTAATATCCAGTATTATTTTGAAACGCTCAGTGATGGCGTTATTAGAATTATGGAAATCCTGGGCGAACCCATAGAAGAAATCCCGGAACGGGGAACGGCCTTTGCACTGCATAAAGAAGAGTCTCATTTTTCGAGAGAAATTTACGATGGGGACGAATTTTATATGGCGACGGCGGTCGAGAAAATGGGCAATAAATCAATGATTTTACAGCACCGCTTTTTTTCTGCCGAAGATGACCGTGAGCACTTTCGCTCCCGCTTTATTACTGTAAATATGGATTTAAAAGCCCGCAAAAGTATTCCTTTTTCAGAAGAATTTAGGGCTTTGGCGGCGGCTGAGTTTCCGGTTTATCAGCCGGAAATCTAAGCCCGCGTCATTTTCTTCGGAAAACGCAGGGTCACAGTTGTGCCTTCATTTTCTTCACTGTGAATTTCCATTTTGCCGCCGAGTTCCAGCATCAGTTGATTAACAATTGGCAGGCCCAGCCCGGTACCTTTATCGCCATGAGGCGAAACGGTGGTTTTGTATGGTTGCAGGATTTTCGGGATTTGTTGGGCTGGAATACCTTCGCCGGAATCCCGGATTACCAATATAACGGCATCTTGCTGCTCGTCGACATCGGCATTTATCTCAATTTCGCCGCCACCCGGCGTGAATTTCATGGCGTTCGATAAAATATTGGTAAGCGCACGGTAGAGATGACCGGGGACGGTATTTATTTTTGGAAAATCAGCCGAGACCTCTGCCGATAAGCTGATTTCACGCTCAGCTGCCATTTCAGTGTAAAGCGAGGTGACTTCCTCAATCATTTCGGCGGCATCGACATCTTGAATTTCGTCTTTGTCAAAGGCCGGCTGATCAATTTCATCACCTTTGATATGAGCATCGGTTTCGGCGAGCATATCGTCACATAGGCCTAGAATACGTGTTGCAGAGCTGTGAATAATTTCAGCGTTTGGCTTGATTTTGTCGGGCGTCGTCATGCCCATTTTCATTAATTTAGAGAGACCAATCATGGCAGTCAGCGGATTCTTAATGTCATGCGCAAACCGGCGGACTTTGGCCCGAACCTCATCTTCGAACTGGCCTTGATCGGCCAGGGCTTTCTCTAAAGCTGCTTCGGCCTCACGCAGGGCCTGTGTGGCGTCATCATTATGGCTCATTGCTAACGACTTATCCTCAAATCAGCTACCAGTACCCACTATAGTTGAACTACTTCTCAAATAGCCAGCTATCAATTAACCATCTGGAAATCGAGAGATTTGACGGCGGCAGGGATCCGCCGGTTTTTGCCATTTCATGTACTTCATCACGTGAGAACCATCTGGCATCAATCAATTCCTGATCATGGCAAATAATTTCAGTGGTGACCGCGCGTGCCCTGAACCCAAGCATGATGCTGGCCGGGAAAGGCCAGGGCTGGGAGGCTTGATAGGAGACATCAACCACTTCGATATTGGTTTCTTCTAAAACTTCCCGGGCTACTGCCTGTTCCAGCATTTCACCTGGTTCCACAAAGCCGGCAATGGTCGAATAGGTGAGGCCGCGAAATCTGCTGTTATGGCCGAGCAGACATTTTTCCTCGCTGGGGTGAGTGACCAGCATGATGACAGCAGGATCGGTGCGGGGAAAATGAAGGCGGGCGCAATCCGGATTACTGCATCGGCGCTCATGGCCTCCGCGCCCGGCTATTGTTTCGCTGCCGCAAAGGCCACAGAATTTGTGATCTAGGTGCCAGTGAATAATGGCGCGGGCATAAGCCAGGTAGCCAGCGTCGATCGGATCGAGTGAGGTGGCGAGACCGCGCAAGTCTTCAAACGCCGTATCCGCGGGCAGACCCAGATTATGCGGATCGTCGGCATAGGATAAATCGGCGGCACAGTAAATCGTTTCACCTTCGAGACCTAAAAAAACCAGTGTAGCGGCATTTTGACGGACCTCTTCAGCGGCCTGGCCAGACAGAATGGCAGCCTGCACCTGCCCGCCCGTGAAGATCAGGCTTCTGCTGCGCCAAACTGGGATGATTCGCAAGTTTTTGCCCGGCATCTCACCATCTGGGCCGGCGGAGAGGTTTTCCGCCAGCCATTTCTCATCCATTCTCAGATGATGCGCGCGATCTAGCGTAATGCCGTCATAATAGAATTTTGAAGTCATGGGCGGCATGTATGCACAGCCGGGCGGTTCTAGCAATCCTCAGTTAAAATCATAATTGGAAACATTACTTTTCGCCCTATATTTCGAGGTGGTCTTTGGCGTAAATTAAGGTCATAAATTATGACGATATTTTCCGGCAATATTCACCCGGCATGTAGGTTACATGATAGGCAAAAAGAAATCTGGAATTAGCACCATCCTGGCAATTGTTTTTATATTGCTGAACCTGACAGCCTGCGCTGATCGGGATGTCTTTGCTGTGCTTGATAGCGAAGGCTATATCCACGATCAGAAAGATATTGTTGAGGCAGCCGATTGGGGTGCGGCTGAAACTTTCGAGATCGATATCCGGCAGAATGAATTCCGGCCCACCATTATCCATTTGCTGCAAGGTGAGCCCTACATCATGCTGGTCGAAAATCGCGATGACTATTCTCATATTCTGGTGGCTGAAGGTTTTTTCAAAACCATCGCGCTGCGTAAGATCGTCACCGAGAAAGAAGAGATCAGCGGAGTTAATCTGGTTGGTCTCAATCTCAATCCAGGTGAAGTTAAAGAAGTGCATTTCGTGCCGGTGCGCGACGGCTGGTACAATTTTGAAGGAGGTCAGGGGCCAGGTTTATTTGCCACCAATCTCTATTATTCGCCGCTTAGCCGTGGTGCGGTTAAAGGCATGGTCGGTGCCTTTGTCGTTGAAGAATAAATTTCGACCGAATTTGTGTGCAGAGGTGTGGATAGAGCTTGCCACCTCTCCCCCCAAAACTGCTATAATCTTTTCGGGAGGTCGGCCGCGGACGAACCGCTCGCCAACCCGGTCAGGTCCGGAAGGAAGCAGCCGTAACGAGTTTATGTTTCGGGTCGCGTGTTCGGTCTCCCACCTAATTTTCCAGATTATGACGCCAAAACGTGTGGTGGTATGAGCGACCCAAAAGAAACCCCAAATTCTGAAGTTTCTGATATTTCTGGCGAGATCGAATATCAGGTTCTGGCGCGGAAATACCGGCCCATCGATTTCAGCAATCTCATTGGCCAGGATGCCATGGTGCGCACCCTCAAAAATGCCTTTGAGTCGGGCCGTCTGGCCCATGCCTTTATTCTGACCGGTGTCAGAGGGGTCGGTAAGACGACGACAGCCAGGATTATTGCCCGTGCCTTAAATTGTGTCGGCCCAGACGGTAACGGCGAGGCGACGATAGAGCCTTGCGGTGAATGTGAGTTCTGTCAGGCAATTGCCGAGGACCGCTTGGTTGATGTGCTGGAGATGGATGCCGCCAGCCGGACCGGTGTTGACGATGTCCGGGAACTTATCGAAGGGGTGCGCTACAAACCTGTTTCGGCGCGTTACAAAGTCTATATCATCGACGAAGTGCACATGCTGTCGCGCAATGCTTTTAATGCGCTCTTAAAAACGCTCGAAGAACCGCCTGCCCATGTGAAGTTTATTTTTGCCACGACCGAGATTAGAAAAGTGCCGGTAACCGTGCTGTCCCGTTGTCAGCGCTTTGATCTCAGGCGCGTCGATATAGAAACCCTGAGTGCTAATTTTGCGGAAATCGCCGAAAAAGAAGGGGTTAAAATCACGGATGCGGCGATTTCATTGATCGCGCGCGCCGCCGACGGCTCGGTTAGGGATGGCCAAAGCCTGCTGGATCAAGTGGTGGCGACGGCGGCCAAAGATAATGCCGAGCTTGGCGAAGATATGGTCCGGGATATGTTGGGCCTAGCCGACCGAGAACGCAGCTTCGATCTCTTTGAACTGGTTATGAAAGGCGATGTCTCCGGTGCGCTCGATATGCTTGATGCTGATTATGCCAATGGCGCTGATCCGGTGCTGGTATTACAGGATTTGCTCGAAGTTGTGCATTGGCTGTCGCGGGTCAAAGTGACTCCGGACATTGCCGATGGGCCGATGGTGCCGGAATCAGATCGTGACCGCGGTAAGGATTTAACCGGCCGACTGTCGATGGGGGCTTTAACCCGGGCCTGGCAAATGCTGTTGAAAGGCTTGCGGGAAGCGCAATCAGCTCCGTCACCGATCCAGGCGGCTGAAATGATTTTAATCCGGCTCGCCTATCTGGCCGATCTGCCGACGCCCGCGGATGCGGTAAAATCCCTCAATGAACAAAGTTCCGAAACTGTCAACCCACCAACGACTGGTGGTGGCAATGGCGGCGGCCAGCCGGTCGTAAATACCGGAGCGTCCCAAGTGCAGGCGCAAGCCGCCCCACAAATGGCCCCCGAAATTGAACCTCAAGCCATTGCCGAAAGTGCACCCGAGGCGCTTGCCAGTCCACAGACTTTTGAAGACGTGATCGCCCTGGCTGATAAAATGAATGAGCGAATTTTACGCGCTAATCTGGTCAGCAATGTCCATCTGGTGCGTTTCGAGCCCGGCACCATTGTGTTTCAGCCCGGCAACAATATGCCGCGTGAGTTCAGTCAGGACCTCACCCGTTTTTTGAATGGCATGACGGATCGCCGCTGGGTGGTGACAGTGTCACTGGATGAGCAGGGTGCGGCCAGTGTGCAGCAGCGCGAAGATGCTGCCCAAGCCGAACGCCGGGGTGAGATTGCCAAGACGCCCTTCATGCAGTCGGTTATGGAAACATTTCCGGGCGCTACCATTAGCGAGATCAGAGAACTCGGTGGACCTGAAGAAATAGAAACAGAGAAAATTGAAGGAGAAGACGACGAATGAAAAATCTCGGCCAAATGATGAAACAGGCCCAA
>CAZMHI010000026.1:0-57602 GCA_964566055.1 uncultured Rhodospirillaceae bacterium | reverse complement strand
CCCGTCACGGCTGCCAAGCGCATCGACGATTTCTGAGAAAAACATTGGTGCGTTTTCTTCCAAAGCTTGGCTTACGGTCTGATAGCGCGCCGTGCCCTCAAGTTTAGGCGCTGAGGCCACCCGCATGGAAAGTTTGCCTCGGCTCTGCAGCGGCAGGGTGAGATCAAAACCGGCCTTGGCGCCGATCACACCTTTACCGTCCAAAGAGGGGTCCATCGGCATCCCCATCATACCTTCAAAGATCACCATATCGCGGTCGGCCTGGAAGCGGGAAACGAAAGCCCATTCGAAGGCATGTTCATCTCTGATGTCGACATCTTCATCCGTGACAAAGACATGCTTGGCGCCAAAGACGGCACCGAAAACAGCGGCGATACAATTCCGTGCCTGACCTGGCCGCATCTGTTTGATCGAGATGCGCACGTTTTGACCTTCGGCGGAGCCCGGTGGCACGTAAACATCAATTACCTGGACACCCATCATGCGGAGGGTTTTAAAAACCTGGGCTTCCTGGCGGATGGTTAGTAATTGAACGGATTCAGCGCGGTGAATTTCAGGACCCGAGCCGTGCAGCAAACTTTGATGCAGCATGTCATCCCGCATGGTGATGGCCGTAACATGAAAGACCGGATCCATATGCATTGGCCCATAAAAGCCAACATACTCGCCGTAAGGCCCATCCGGTTCGACATAGCCGCGCTCGTCGAAATAACCTTCGATGATCATTTCCGCATCAGCGGGAACGCGGATATCATTGGTGAGGCTTTTGACCAACGGCAATGGTTCGCCGCGGAGCGTGCTCACAAGTGAGATTTCATCCGCCGGAATACGCATCCCAGCTGCCATAAAGTCAATGGGGTGGGAGCCAACAGCAAAACTAATCGGCAGTTTTTCACCCCGCGCCACGCAGCCTTGATAGATGCGTTTTAGATCGGAGGGAGCGGTGACATTGGTGCCAGCCGTCTTGGCATCGCGCAGACTAAGCCGCCGGCAGCCGACATTTGTGGTGCCGGTCTCAGGATCAATGGAATAGTCGATAGCTGAGGATAGATAGGCGCTGCCGTCGAACTCGTGCTGGATATAGAAGGGCAGCTTAGTAAGATCGGCCTCATCACCTTCGAGGACAACGGTCTGAACCGGCGCTTCCCCTTGGGCAACATCGACAATCGGCTGAGGGGTATCGAGGCGGCGCTGAAATTCGGGAATAACACCCGCTTCATCAACGTCAAGGGCAGCAGCCAAACGGCTACGGCTGCCATTAACATTTGCGACCAGTTCAAAATTTTCGGGGCCGACAGACTTAAACAGTACCGCTTTTTCATTGGCTTCGATTTCAGCCGCGAGATTTGTCAGCTCAACCGGTTCTTCAATTGTTGTAACTTCGCCCAATTGATCGAGTTTTTCGACAAACCGTCTGAGCCGGAATTTCTCTGTATCAATATCAGACACACTCATCTCCCCATTTTATTTTTTATTTTTATGCAGCTTTGGCTGCCTGAATAGTTTGCCAAACCCGTTCCGCCGTCGCCGGCATTTCGATGTAGTCGACGCCATAAACTGATAGAGCATCTGTGACTGCGCTCAACACCGCTGGAAGCGCACCGACACAGCCCGCTTCACCGGCGCCTTTGACACCGAGCGGATTAGCCTCGGTAACCACCGGGTTGCTTTCAACTTTCATGGCGCAAAAGTCGTCGGCACGCGGCATGGCATAATCCATAAAGGAGCCGGATAGCAATTGACCGGAATCCGCATCGAACGCGATATTTTCCATCAACGCTTGGCCAACACCCTGGGCAACACCACCATAAATCTGGCCTTTGAGCATCAGCGGATTAATGACATTGCCGACATCATCAACGACGTAGTAGCTGATGAGTTCAGTTTTTCCTGTTTCTTCGTCGATTTCGACTTCGACGCCATGGCAGCCGTTTGGAAACGTGGTTTGCAGAAGATCAAAAGTACCAGTTTCGGCAAAGCCCGGCTCAATCCCTTTTGGCATAAGCTTTGGATTATAAGCGATTTTAGCGACTTCCTGAACGTCGAGTGAACGGTCCGTGCCGGCGATTTTAAATTGGCCCTCTTCAAAAGCGATATCCGCTTCAGCAGCTTCCAGCACCTGGGCTGCGATCTTGGTGCCTTTTTCGATAATTTTATCCGCCGCTACGTGCAGGGCCGAACCACCAATGATCGCCGAGCGGGAGCCGAAGGTACCAAGACCGTAAGTAACTTTATCTGTATCGCCATCGACCAAGCGGACGTCGTCGGTATCAATGCCAAGCTTGTCCGATATGAGCTGCTTGTACATGGTGTCATGACCTTGCCCTTGATCTTTGGTGCCGGCAAATATCGTCACCGTGCCGGTTGGATCAAAACGAATTTCAACGGTCTCAGGAAACGGTGCGCCCGCCCGCTCAATCGAATTGGAAATGGCAATGCCGCGAAGTTTACCGCGCGACTTGGCTTCCTCGCGCCTGGCTTCAAAGCCAGCATAATCGATCATCTCCATGATCCGGTCCATGTTCTTTTCAAACTCGCCGCAATCATACGTATAGACGAGACCTGTTTTAAACGGCATGGCGTCAACCGGGATAATATTACGGCGGCGAATTTCAGTTCTATCGATCCCGAGCTCTTTCGCCGCCAGATCAGCCATGCTTTCGATGATGTAGGCTGCTTCCGGACGTCCGGCGCCACGGTAAGGTGCTGTTGCGTTGGTATTGGTAAATACGTTGCGTACCGAGACATGAATAGCAGGCGTCGTATAAACGCCGGCCAGGCAACCCAAATTCATAAACGATGACAGTAAATTTCTGTCCTGTGAGACATATGCCCCGGCGTTAACGATGGTGTTTACTCTTAGCCCCAGAAATTTGCCCTCATTAGTTATTGCCAATTCAGCTTCGGAGACATTATCGCGGCAATGCTCATCCGATTGAAAAGCCTCACTGCGCTCGCAAGTCCATTTAACCGGCCTGCCCAGCCGCTTCGAAGCCCAGGCACAAAGCCGGATTTCTGGATAGACAGGACCTTTCATGCCAAAGGCGCCACCGACATTGCCGGCGATCACCTGCACGTCTTTTTGCGGTACATTGAAAATATCCTCGGACAGGACCTGACGTAAGGCATGGGGAGCCTGAATATCATTATAGACGATATAACGGCCTTCCCGCTGGTCATAATCGCCGACGCAGCCCCGCATTTCGGTCGGATTGGCGGAAATCCGATTGATCACAAAACGCTGCTTAATAATTTTGTCAGCTGCCTCAAAAGCTGCATCGGTTGCAGCTTTGTCGCCTTGATTGATGGTACAGGAAATATTGTCGGTGCAATCATCCCATACTACGGGACTGCCTTCTTCCGGCGCGGAAGCGGTATCGATGACGGCGTCAAGTGGCTCATAATCCACGAAAACAAGTTCAGCCGCATCTTTTGCCTGGGCCACAGTCTCGGCGACGATAAAAGCAACGTAGTCGCCGACAAAGCGTACCCGGTCGGATACCAAACCCGGATGAGGTACGCTGAACAGTGGCGAGCCGTCGGCGCGCTTGTGCGGGAAGTTTACTTTTGTAACGCCTAAGCCGTCCGCTTGAATATCAGCACCGGTCAAAACCGTGAGCACACCGGGCGCAGCCTCGGCATCGGCTGTATCAATCGACAAAATCTTGGCATGCGGATAGGGAGAGCGCAGCACGTAGCCATGAGCCTGGCGATGCAAACTCACATCATTGACGTAGTTGCCGCGCCCGGTCAGCAGGCGCGGGTCTTCGGTTCTTGCAACGGCTTGCCCAAATGCAAATTGTCCCATGGTCCTTTAGTTCTCCCCGTATATTACGCCGACTGAATACGACGCTATTTATTACTGTACATATCCCTAAGTTCATTTTTAAGAATTTTAGACATCGCACTTTTCGGCAGTTCTTCGACAAAATCCATTTGGCGTGGAATTTTGTAGCCGGCAATTAGCTCACGGCAGTGATCGATAATAATCTCTTCGGTGAGAGTCTGGCCGGGAGCTGTGACAATAACTGCGAAAAGAGATTCACCGTATTTGTCATCTGGAATACCGATAACCGCACATTCGAAAACATTCGGATGTTTATAAAGGGCCGCTTCAACTTCAGAGGTGTAGATATTTTCACCACCACTGACGATCATGTCCTTCTTGCGGTCCATCAAAAACATCACGCCGTTTTCATCGACCCGGCCGACATCGCCGGTATGGAACCAGCCGTTTTTGAAAGCTTTTTCGTTTTCCTCAGGCCGGTTGAGATAGCCGGGTGTCACGTTCGGTCCACGGACACAGACTTCGCCGGCTTCTCCGGTCGGCACTTCATTGCCGTCATCATCCAAAATCTTAAGGTCGATGCCAATGACCGGCCGGCCCGCGGCTCTCAGTATGGAAGTATCGCCGCTTTCTACAGCCTTGCGATGATCATCGGCATCCAAGGTGGTCAATATCGGTGACGTTTCGGTGAGGCCGTACCCTTGTTGGACACCTGCGCCGGTGAAGCGCTGAATTGATTTTTCGACCCATTCCGCCGCCATTGGAGAAGAGCCATAAAACAAATTGCGATAGGTTGAGATGTCGTAATCATCAAAAGTGGGTTCCTCCAAAATCATAATGATCATGGTCGGCGCCATCATACATTGGGTAACTTTGTAATCCTGAATTGCCTGGAGCACTCCTGTCGGTGTGAAAACCGGCAGATAGCAATGCGCGCTGCCATTGATGGTATAGCCGGTGCCCAGCAAATCGGCGGCGTGAAACATGGGAGCGACGTGGAGATAAATATCCTCTTTGATAATATCCATCGCATTAATGACTTGCCAGCCATTGGAATAAACATTGCGGTGCGTAAGCTGGACGCCTTTGCTGCGGCCAGTCGTGCCACCGGTATAAAGCAAGATTGCCAGATCATCTTCATGTGGGTCTTGCGGTTCAGCAGGGTCTGCCGCATTGAGTAAATCATCCATTGCCGGCACGTCTTTGTCCGGTGAGGTTGCGCCAATGGCTATTCTTTTATCCCGCCAAGGAGCAAGTAGATCATCATCGGTAAGGCTCAGATAGTCATCACCTAGGGCCAGAAATTTACAGTCGGCATCTTCCAGAATATGGAGAATTTCCGGCGGGGCGAGCCGGTGGTTGATCGGCACGGAAATAGCGCCAGCCCAAAACCCGGCATACATCAGTTCCGTATAGCGGAAAGAATTTGGTCCAATAATGCCGAAACGCTCACCTTTTTTGATTCCCAAGTCGGCAAGAGCTCCTGCCAGCTTTTGAATACGTGCAATATGTTCGGTCCAAGTAAGATTCATTTCAGCATCAATCACAGCTGGCCGGTCACCGAATAGTCGGTTGGTCCGCAGCAATGCTGAGGTCATGGTAGTCATCGGCTAAGTAGCCTCCTTAAGTAAACAAACGAATTCAGGCGTCTTTGCACCTTTTTGTCGAAATTAAAATAATCCCTTGGACTGAAGCCTGATTTTAAGGCCAATTATGCGGCGCACAAGTCCGAAATCCGCCAAAGACGTCACGGCGTTCTGGCGTAAAGAAATTACGGTACTTGCTATTGACCATGCGGCTCCTGGTTGCCCAGGCACCACCACGTAAAACTTTGCGGGTGCCGAAGACAGGCTCAGAATATTCTTTGTATGAATCGGCTTTAAAACCGGGATAAGGCTCAAAATTACTTGCCGTCCACTCCCAGACATTACCCAGCATCTGTCGCACGCCCCAGGCGCTATCACCTTCTGCAAAGGCCGCCACATCAACACAGCCGAGGCCTCGGCCATCCAGATTGGCGCGGGTCAAGGTGGCGGCGTCACGACCGCCATCATCACCCCAGGGATAGCGGCGTTTGGTTTTGGAAAACTCTTTGCCACCATTGACCGGTTCGGTGGTTGCGGCTACTTCCCACTCAATCTCGGTCGGCAAGCGGCGGTTTGCCCAATTGCAATAGGCGCTGACTTCATACCAGTTTACATGAATGAGCGGCTGGTGCAGCGGAAGGTCAATGGTTTGATCAAAATGGCGCATCTGCCAACCGTCTTTACCGTTAGCTATCCAATAAACAGGATGCTCGGCCTCGGCTCGTTGGCGCCAGCCCCAGCCGATATCATGCCAAAGATCGCGGCGCTGGTAACCGTCATCGGCGACAAAGGCCGCAAATTCCTCATTCGTCACCGGTGCCCGGGCCATTTGGAACGGATAGACGGTAACATCATGGCCCCATTTTTCATTATCAAACAAAAAGGGCTCATCCGGCATTGAGCCCAACATAAAGGTGCCGCCGGGTATTTCGACATCGCCTGGCAGGGGTCCGGTTTCAAGCTCTGCTTTGTTGAGTTCATTGGCGGCGGTAAATTTCGGCTGAGGATATTCAAGCGTATTGCGGGTGTAAGTATACGCTTCGGTATGCATATCTTCATGGAAAGTGGCGAAGGGATAGATAAAGCTATCCTGTTCGCTTGCCATATTGTTGGTCGATATTTCGCCCAGCCGGTCGATCAGGCGGTTGCGGGTGTCATCAATATATTGAAGTGTGTCCGGCAGCGGCAATAGTGGCAATTCCCAGCGGATGCCATGCTCGATAGCGATGGAATCGTACATATCATCCCCATTGTCGAGAGATTTGTCTGCGCCATAAAGCATCCGCAGAATAAATTGCTCATAAAACCAGCCGACATGACCGATTTCCCACAGCAGTGGATTAACGATTGGCAGTTGGGGCCCGATGATCTGCTCACTATCGAGACCATCAACAAGTTCAAGAGTGCGTGAATTCGCATCTTCGAGTAAATCTACTAAAGTTTGTGTGCTAACTATTTCAGTCATAATATCATTCCGTGAGAAAATCAGCTGAGAACATAAATGAAGATTAGCCTAATCACACCGGCAAAAAAAAGCTCAAAGAACGGAAATCGTACCACGGCGCTTCGTTGGGCGCGTATATTGCGTGATTTGGACCATCGCGTCGAGATTGCAGTTGATTATGAGGGCCAAAAGGCGGATCTGATGATTGCACTGCATGCGTGGCGGAGCTCGAGTTCAATCAAAAGGTATCGGGAAAAATATCCAGATCAGCCGCTGGTATTGGCGTTGACCGGCACCGACATCAATGAATTTATCCACTCAGACCCCAAACCAACCTTGGCGTCGATGGAGACAGCCAATGCGTTGGTGTGTCTGCACGATCTGGCTGTTGACGTTACACCGAAGAAGTATCGCAAAAAACTTCAGGTGATTTATCAATCGGCGCCGCCTTTGAGCCAAAAGCGTCAGCCCGCCCGCAACCATTTCGATATTTGTCTGATCGGTCATATGCGGGATGTCAAAGACCCGCTTCGGGGCGCGTTGGCGCTGCGTGATGTGCCCGAAAGCTCAAAGCTACGGCTCATCCATCTCGGAAAAGCTCACAACAAAGCTTGGGAGAAAAAAGGCCTGGCAGAGATGAAGCGCAATCCGCGATATCTTTGGCAAGGTGAAAAGGCCGGCTGGCAGGTCCGCCGCGAGTTGGCCAAGACAAATCTCATGATCATCACGTCGTTATCAGAAGGTGGCGCCAATGTTGTCTCAGAGGCGCTGGTTGCGGGCGTGCCGGTGATTGCGTCCAAGATTAAGGGCAATATTGGCATGCTTGGTAAAGACTATCCAGGCTATTACCCGGTTGGTAATGAAAAAGCGCTGCAGAAATTATTATTGAAATGCGAGAACGACAAAGCATTCCTGGCTGATCTGACCAAACGCTGTAGAGCACGTGCGAAACTGTTTAAGCCGGCGGAAGAAAAACGCCGCTGGAAAAAATTATTGGAGGAATTGGGGTAAGCTTTTAATTACCCTCGGCAATGCGGGAATAGAGCACGGGCTGAGCGATCATAGGATTGACGGCGAGGGCAATAAAAAACCATTTGCTGGGATTGCGGCCATAATCGCGTGCTGTTTCTGCAACGAAGGTAGCCATGAAAATATACAGCCCGAGGCTGATAATCAAAAATGTAGTCATGAAGGGGTGTTCCTAGGCGGGTTGGGCAATAATTTGAAGTCTTTTGTGCATTAATTGTGAGTACTTTAGTAGTGCAAAATATACATAAGGGTTATGCTAAGAAAGTATATGAAATTGGCTGGCATTTATTTGACCCGGGTCAAAATAATTAGACAACATCTGCCGTGGTTTTAAGCCTGAGCCGTCCGCGAATATAGCGCGATAGGCTATCAATGCAGATATTGAGAACGGCGGTGATAATAATCAGGAATAATGCCCGGTCGAAGCGCAAATCGGCGAAGGCGCTGTCAATATAAAAGCCGAGGGTCGCTATGCCTAAGATACCTAGGATAGCCGTTTCCCGCATGATCACTTCCCAGCGATAAAACAAAAATGCCAGGAACTGCGGATAAAGGCGGGGCAGTACATCATAGGCATAAAGATTGAGGCCTTTGGGGCTATCGGGCCTGAGAGTCATATCCTCCGTATAGCGCCCAATCAGATGGCCGATTATGGCGCCGTTGTGCAGCGCCAAGGCAACTGCAGCCGGCAGCATTGATGGTCCCCATAGCAAGAGGAATATCAGCGCCAGCACATATTCCGGCGTCGAGCGCAAGACTACCAAAAAGACATGACCGGTGGTGCGGCCAAAAGTTTTAAAGAATTTCGGCGAGATCAGCGGAAAAAAGAGCAGTGTCAACGCGCCCGAGCCGACAAGAGCCACCTGCGTTAAGATCACCGTCGCAATAATGCCCGGCATGGCTTGCTCATTCCACATCATGCTGAGCCAGGAGCCAAGTGCAGCCAAAGTTCCCATGTCAAAAGTTTCAGCCACGCGCAGGGGATGGGGCAGAATATCGTGGCTGAAAAAGCGGAGTATGTTACCGGCCGAGAACTCACCAGCCCAGGGGATAACCAGCAGCGCCAATAAAATGTAAATTGGGATCAGGCGCGAATGCACCCATTTTCGAATGGTGGCAATAATGACATAGAAAATGATCAGCAAAGCGGCGACTTCGGAATATTTGCCTTGCGAAAAAGCTGATTCCAAATGAAAGCCGATGGTCGGCAGGCCGACAAATCCCAAGACCGCACTGGAGCGCAAGCCGCATTCCAACCGATAGAGAGCATAAGTTTTGAAATGCACCCAGGCATCAGGCATGCGGACGAACATGAAGGTGGTGATTGAGCTGGTGCCCTTGGGCAGTGCCTGCAAGGGGGCTGGGTCGGATTCTTCCAGGATTTCCGAATAGACTTTGGCAAAAATACCGGCGTAAGGAATGGCGATGGCGAGCATGCCGGTCAAAGGAGTTAGGCCAAAGACCTGAAGAAAAATCAGCGCCCAAAAAAGCTCATGAATGGCGCGGATAAACGCACAGCCTCCGCGGACGAGCCGATACTTAAAGGCTAGCGCCAGCGGAAAGCCGAGTGCATTGCCGAGCGCCACGCCCAGTATGGCAAAAGCGACCGTATTAACGACCGCACGCCATAAATCTTCGGTTGCTGAAAAATCAGGCGTGGTTACTCCGATGGCCATGCGCTTGATCTCAATCCAGGGATCAAGCGTGGTGATTTCAAAATCGCCAAAAAGCCCAAGAAAAATCGCTACAGCAATAAATCCGAGGCTGGTGCGGAGCAGGGGTCGGGGTTTAGTGCCCGCTGCAAAACCACTAGTGCTTATAGAGGTCGTCAAGGTCTGCTGCCTGGATATTGGCGGTCGGCTGATCCAGCACCAAATCGCCGAGCCTCAAGCCGATAACGCGGTCCGTGTAACGCAGCGCCAGATCGACATCATGCATCGATAGCACGACGGTCTGATGACTGATTGCTATTGCCTGCAAAACTGTGTGGGATTGGTGTTCGTCGACGGCTGAAACCGGCTCATCACCGAAAAAGATCGAACTGTCTTTAAATATAGCCCGGGCGACGGCGGTACGTTGTTGCTGGCCCCCGGATAATTCCCGGATGGGCTCGAAAATTTTTTCCTCTAATCCAAGCTGGCCGAGTATCGGTGATATCTGATCAACTTCTTTTTTTAAGGGTTTAAGAAGATTGGCAATATTATACCAAGTCGGATGCCGGTTTAAGCGGCCCATGAAAACATTGTGAAAAACTGATAGTGAGCGTACCAGCCCAAGGTCTTGTGGCACCAATGCTGCATCTTCGTCACACTGCTGATAAAGCAAATTAAGCAAGGTCGATTTACCGGCACCACTTTGGCCAACCAGCGCGATCTTCTCACCCGGCTTAATCTCCAATGATAGATTCTTGAGAACCGCTTCGCCGTTATAACTGACAGTGGCATTATCAAGTTCCAGCACGGGATCAGACCGGGTGAGCATGTTTATGCTTAGCCGCTATTCCAACAAGCCGATTTTTTTGCCGACCGAGACAATTGGCGCGTAGTCCTTATTGCTGGCTGGAATAAAAGCGCTGCGCGGGAATTGTTTAAGCAGTTCAGGGTCTTTCAAGCCGAGCAGGGCCTGCTTCACCTTATTGATAAATCCAGCGCCATATTTTTTATTGGCATCACCGCGAATACTCCAGTTGTAGTCCGGGTAGTCCGGCGTGGTCCAAATGATCGAGACTTTAGAGGTATCGATTTTGCCGGCTTTCAATTCCTTATCCCAAACGGCAAAATTAACCGCACCGACTTGAAAGGCGCCGGATTGCACCAGGGCAATGGTCCGGGAGTGATCCCCACTAAAACCCACTCGTTTAAAAACTTTATTAGGCGAGCTTTTGAAAACCTGGCGGATATGAAACTCCGGCATCAGGCGGCCGGAAGTCGAGCCTTTGGAGCCAAAGGTGAAAGTTTTGCCTTTGATAGCTTGCGGCAGGTCAGCGGATTTTTTTAGACCGGTGCTGCTATGAGCAATGAAATAGGTTTTAAAGGCTTTGTCTTCTGCGCCTTGGGCGATGGCTTGCGAACCATTGACAAGATTGCGCGCCCGCACACCCGAAAGTCCTCCGAACCAGGCCAATTGAACCTGATTATTACGAAACGCGGTGACGGCGGCTGAATACGATTTGACTGGAATATATATAACTTCGACGCCTAGTTCCTTAGATAAATAATTCGCGATTTTACCAAAACGTGCTTTCAAGGCGCTTTCATCCTGATCAGGAATGGCTGTGAAAGTAAAAGTTTCTGCAAAAGCCGGCGCTGACAAGGTGGCAACAAGAGCCATTGCCGCTAGGGTTTTTACGAATTTCATTGATAGTCTCCCGATAAATTAAATAAAAAATAGTTTGTAGGTAACCACCATAGAAAAGCGGGCCAGGGAGGTAAACTGTAAATACATTGTGGATTATCTGTATCGCCGGGTCTCACGCATAAGTGACTACGGTGCTCTTTCAGCGATATTGACGCCAGTCAATGTTTAGTCGAGCGATCTCTGCTTAGCTAAATCAAATGCCTCTTCCAATATTTGGAGTTCATGGTCACATGTTAGGCAAAATTGAATCTCAACTCGAAGAATTAAAGGCGCAGCAAGAAGCCCTTTCTGATTCGGAAAAGGAAGTGAAGGGCGGTAAGCTGCTTTCGTTTTACATCCGCATCATGGCGAAAGTCACTGATTCGGAAAGATGCAGTATCTTTATCTATGATCCCAATAAAAATACTGTATGGTTGAAAGCAGGAACTGATTTTGAGGAGCGTGGCATAGAAGTGCCGGTGAAGGAATCGGTGGCCGGCCAAGCCATTCTCTCAGGTGAAACTATTATCGTGGCTGATGCTGAGAAATATCCGGGTGCCTCTAAAACGATTGAGAAATTAACCGGATTTGTGACCCGCAATATTCTTTGTGTGCCGATTAAAAGTCCAACCCAGAATACGGCGACCGGCGCATTCCAGCTTCTCAACAAAAAGAACAACCAGGATTTTAGTGAGGAAGATATCTCACTGGCTGAAGAAATTGCCGAACATTTGCAGATGGAGACGGATCGGATATTTCTCGATCAAAAAGTCTTTGGATTGGTCGAGCGTCATTTTGCGCCACCGGGAAAGATTGCCTCTATTGTTATTGCCAGCGTAATCTTGATATTTCTGTTTTCGATCTTTTTGCTGGTGGCGACGGGCGTCCTTGCCATGCTCGTCGGCTAACAATTTACGTTAATTCGCTAGACCATTTTAGGAGTGCTAAATAGGCTCCTCGATAATCCCGTCGGGTTCAGCGCCAATAGTTTGCTTTATCGCCTCTACCATTTCGGTGATCACCATCGGCTTAGTCAAATAGCGCTCAAATCCTGCAGCCATCCCTTTTTCGATATCCACGGGAAGAGCTCGCGCGCTAAGTCCGATTATCGGAATATTCCGAGTAATTTCCTCAGTTTTCAATTTTCTGGTTGCCGCCAACCCATCCACGCCCGGTAAATTTACATCCATAATAATTAAGTCCGGATTTTCTTGCGCTGCCATAGCGAGCCCTAACTCGCCAGTGTGGGCAGAATGTAGAATAACACTGTCAAACTGGGCGATAATCTTTTCCATTAAGGCCAAGTTTAATGGATTATCCTCAATATAGAGTATCGATTTAACCTCAGAAAAATTCAAAATATCGTTTGTTAATGTAATTTTCTGAGGCGAGATAATATTTTCCACCGGTTTATCAGACTCTACGGCCAGTGGGATATCAACCCAGAAAGTACTGCCGACGCCAACTTCACTATCAAAACCAATCTCACCTTCCATGAGTTCGATCAGCCGTTTCGTTATTGAAAGCCCGATCCCTGTACCTTCAATATTAGTGGTCTCCGCGCCCAGCCTGTTGAATGGCTCAAAAAGCATTTCTTGCTTCTCTTTGGGGATTCCTAAGCCGGTGTCTTTGATCGAAATGCGTAACTTGTATTCTTCATTTTTTGCGCAATTGACTTCGACGGAACCATTTGGTCGATTGTATTTGACGGCATTCGACATTAAATTCAGAAGCACCTGCCTCAGTCTTGTGACGTCGCTCTTAACCAAAATTTGGCTTTCATCTAAACCAATATCAGACAAACTAACGCTGATATCGTTATCCAAGTTTTCTGCTGTAACAACGCATTCAGCTAGCAATTCCTGGATTGAAACATCTTCCAACGATACTTCAATCTTACCAGCTTCAATTTTTGATAGATCGAGAACATCATTAATTAATTCAAGCAAATGATGTCCACCTGCCAAAATATGTTCAACAGACTGATATTGGTTTTCTGTCAAAGGGTCGGATGGGTTTTGCTGCAATAATTGCCCAAATCCTAATATTGCGTTCATCGGGGTTCGCAACTCATGGCTCATTGAAGATAAGAAATCTGATTTCGCACTATTGGCATTCTCCGCCAATTTTTTAGCTTCATCTAGTTCTTTGGTCCTCTCAAATACTCTTTTTTCGAGCTCAAGCTTGCTGTTCTCGAGCGCCATCTGAGCGGTCTTGCGTTCAGTGATATCTTGAATAAAGGCGGTTACTAACTCTGTGTCGCCAATATGAGTAATTGAAAGTTCAATATCAAATTGGGAGCCATCGGCCCGCATAGCTTTAAGTTCAAGTCTTTGACCAAGACTATTCAACACTCGAGATTTAGCGAAACGTGCAAAACCTTCTCGATGTTGATCACGCATTTCCAGCGGTATAATTAATTCTTCAAGCTGCTCACCGGTGACGTCATCTTTGCGATAGCCAAACATTTTTTCGGCAGACGGATTAAATTCAACAATCTCACCAGCCATATTAATTGAAATAATCGCGTCCAAAGCGCCGAGCAAGATAGAGCTTTTACTTTCTTCGCTTAGCTTCAATCCTAAAGCTGCTGACTTGAATTTTTCCAAGCCTGAAAATAATTTGCCGATCTCGCCCCGCCGTTCCGAATGCGGTACTTCAATTTCGAGGCGTCCGGAGCCTAATTCAGAAAGAATATTTGTGGCCTTGTGAAGTGGGACCGAAATTCCCTTAGCTAATTTGAAAGATAGTGTGCCTGTTAATACCAGGATAACTATTGCCAAGCCTAAATACAGCTGTTCAAGTCGGTTTGAATTTTCCAATTTCAAATCAGCCAAGGAGGATAAATCTAAAGCAATTTCATCCTCGATCACTTTGAGCTGGTCGATTTTTTTGGTGATCGTGGCGAACCAGTGGGGGCCCTGAATTCCTCTAGTTGTATTAGTATAGGGATAATCAAGAACAATTGTCCGCAAGCGTTCGACTTCAGCAACCACTGGATCGGCACGATATTTGTCGTACCGGTTCCTTTGTTCGGAGGTCGCATAATTGCCAAAAATATCGAAATAGGTATTCTGTTCAGCGATAAGCTTGGTAAACTTTCTCAAAATATCCGGGCTAAAGCTGCCGAAGCTGAATCCAGCTGCGCCCATTGCACGTTCCAGGCCCGCCCGTTCTTTGCCTTGGAGAATATTTAAATAAGCCGTTACCATTGACGCTATATCGGGATCGTGAGTGAGCTGAGCCATGTTCTCAATAACGGATAGTAGTCGGGCTATAGAAAGGGTATAAAAATCTGCCATGTGAGTAAGAACTAGGTGACGATTTGCAGTGCCCTGCCGTATATTTTTAAGTTGCTTAAATTGGGACTGCGCTTCGACTATAGATTTGGCTAACCGATCTCCATAGAAGGATATATTCAGGTTAGCAAAACTAGTTTTTAAATTGGCCAGCTTCGCATCAGTTATTTTCCTTTGCTGAGACAGCAATTTTCCAAAATTATTATCTTTGCTTGAAATATGTCCTGCGGATATACCCCGCTCTTTTTGGAGTTCGTGAATGGAGGCGCTAATCGTCGGCGCCAAATGGGCAAGTTTACCGAGATTAGTCATAGCTTGAGATTCTCTAGATTTCTCAACAACCAAGAAAGAAAGAAGTAGGAGAAGCACTGCCAGTGGCAGTGCAGTCGTGAGGCCGATTCTTGTCGAAATTTTATTACTAAGCAGGTAACGAAACATTATTTTACTCTTTTTGTATTGTACTAAGGCCCTTTTGGGCCTTAGTTTTTTCGGGGCAATTCTATTTCTAAACTAAGGTTGGTTACGAATTGTCAGCTCTGATCTGCGCCAGGAAATTATCGACTTCGCTGCCCAAGGTTTCGGCCTGACGGGATAGTTCGCTAGAGGCTTCCAAAACCTGACCAGCACCTTGACCGGTTTCATTCGCCGCTATTTGAACTTCATTGATATTACTCGTAACCTCAGACGTGCCATTTGCGGCTTGTTCTACATTGCGGGCAATTTCCTGAGTTGCCGCACCTTGTTCTTCCACGGCAGACGAAATTGTCGTCGCAATATCATTTATTTCACTAATGGTTTTAGTGATGCCGCCAATCGCCTCTACTGAGGAGTTGGTTGCGTCCTGGATGCCGGTAATTTGAGCTGATATTTCCTCTGTTGCTTTCGCTGTTTGATTAGCGAGATTACCAACTTCTGAGGCAACGACCGCAAAACCTTTGCCAGCTTCGCCGGCCCTGGCCGCTTCGATGGTGGCATTCAAAGCCAACAGGTTGGTTTGGCTGGCGATATCATTGATTAATTCAACAACTTCACCAATTTTAGCAGAAGCTTTGGCCAGGCTGAGAACCATTTCATTTGCTTTCTCGGCTTCAGTTACAGCTGAGGATGAAATATTGGTAGAATGTGTAACTTGATTCGAAATTTCGGAAATTGAAGAAGACAATTCCTCAGCTGCGGCCGCAACCGTCTGAACATTTGATGAAGCTCTATCTGCAGCTCCCGCAACAGCAGTTGATTCCTCGGCTGTTTTAGTCGCATTGCCGGACAACTGATCCGATGTTGCCTGCATTTCCGTTGCCGCAGCAGCGACATTTTGAACAATGCCACCGACATTGGATTGGAACTTATCGGCCAATTCCAACATCGCCTGATGCCGTTCATCTTCTGCCTGCTGTTTTTGGCGGGCTTCGGCTTCTTGAGCATCACGTTGACGTTGCATTTCAGCTTCAGCTTCAGCTTTCTCGCGCTCGATTTGTTGACGCTCCATTTCTGCTTCAGCTTCACGTTCGCGCTTTTCGACATCCCGCTTTTCTTGTCGCCGTTTGGCTTCGGCTTGACGCTCTTCTTCCTCGCGTTTGGCTTGTTGAGCACGTTGTTCCTTGGCCTCGGCCTCTAATTTTCTGGTGGCTTCAATATTGTCGCGGAAAGTTTCCAGCGCCTTGAATATCGCACCGATTTCATCACCGCGTTTTGCAGCCTCCAGATCAAGATCAGTATTTCCTTCTGCGAGTTCGCTGGTTGTCTCTGTCGCCAAATTGATTGGTAAAGTTACGCTGCGGACAATCAGGAAAACAAGTGCGACGGTTAAAGCCAGCAGACCGATAGTGATGATCAGAAAGATCATAAAAGTCGAATTTGCGTCAGTACGAATGTCACCTGCCAGGGCAACCAAATCAGCTGAGACTTTATCTTCAACTTTTTTCAGCAAATTTATTTTCTTGGTGATTACGCCGTACCAATACGTGCCTTTGATATTCTGCAGTGTACCGGTTTGAGGGCTTGAGATCGCAATCTTGCGCATGCGGGCGACATCTTGGACGTCTTTTCCGACCATTGTTTCTTTCATGAAGTCATATTGTGACGCAGTGCCGTAATTCTTGAATATTCCAAAAAATATTTTTTGCTCTGCAATAAGTTCGATGAATTTTTTATAAATTGCAGGGGCAAACTTTCCGGCGCCAAATCCACCGGCGCCCATAGCTCGTTCAATGCCATTACGTTCTTTGCCTTGGAGAAAACTTGTATAGGCCGTCACTGCATTGGTGATTTGAGCGTCGGAACTTAGCAGTGCCATCTCTTCGACGATAGCCAATAATTTTGCAATTGTTGGCGTGTAGTATCCCGCCATTTGAGGAATGGTTAACTTAAATCCTGAAATTGCCTGCCGTTTTGCCTCAAGTTGGGCCAAGGCGCTCGTGGCCTTTGAAATTTTACTTTGGAAAGCAGCGCTAAAGGGAGAGGCATCGAAACTCGCTAAAGAAGTTTTAAGTGCCTTATGCTTGGTATCAGTTACGCTTCGCTGATTAGGTAATAGATCGGCAAATCGCTTACCTTTACTGCCAATGAAACCTGCGGAGGCACCACGTTCTTTTTGTAATTCATGCACCGTGGCACTGATCGTAGGTGCCAAAACTGCAAGTTTTTGGATTTGCTTGATCTCAGTTGAGAACTGCCATTTTTCCAATATTGAGTTTCCGGAAAACAGCAACAATCCGACAACCGGGGCGACCAAAGCCAACAGGACACGGGAGCCAATTCTATAGTTCGATAAAAAATTCATGATGCGTTGTCCTAAAATTTTTTTTAGAGGAGAGAAGCAGAATCGATGAATTACATATATTTGTATTCAGGGTAGATAGGATTGACTAAAATCAAGAAATAACGTTTTGAATAATAATGAAATATTCTGAAATACACTAATTTTGGTGTAATATTAATATTCGCTAATATTATGCCTCGTATTATTCGCAATATTTTAAAATTATTTGAGATTGGGAGAGGGCGAATTTACCGGTTCAATCCCAGGGCACGATTAATTTTATTGCGGGCAGCCAGCAATGCTTCGGCATATCGCTTTTCATTTCCTTTGAACCGTTGCGTCGGCATCGGAATTGATACGGCTGCCGTACCCCGGGGCAAATTGGTGATGACAGTGGCGACGGCTGAGATGCCTTCGGTATGTTCCTGGCGGTCGGTGGCGATGCCATCTGCTCGAACTTTATCCAGCTCCTTCTGCAGGAGTTTAAAATCCGTGATTGTGGCGCTGGTCAATCGCTCCAACTTCGCCGGCAATAACTGAGTGAGTGAATTTTCGTCTGATTCCGCCAATAAGCATTTTCCAGGTGCGCAGGAATGGGCCGGGAAACGGGCGCCGACTTCGGAAACCGCGACCAGTCCTTTGCGGCGTGACGAGCATTGGTCAAGAAAAACCACCGAACTGCCGCTTAGGAGTGAGAGATCAACTGTCTCGTCCAGCTCATCTGAAAGCTCTTCCAGATAGGGACGGATCGGATCCTTTAAATCAGATAGAGAGGCGGCGGCGATACTGAAAAAAGCAGGGCCAATTCTAATTTGTGACTCGCCCGGACCATCAATGACAAAGCCCTCTACTTTTAAGGCTCCGACAATGCGCTGTACCGTTGAGCGCGGCAAATCGACCAAAGAGGCAATTTGGCCAAGGCTCAGACCACGGGATTCATCGTTGAGCGTGCGCAATATTTCTGCCGCACGTGAGATTACACGAATACCGGAAGAGCTGTCTTTGGGCGACTCTGACATTGACTTATTTCCGTGATTGGATACCATTAATCATCTAGTGGACGAAGCGTACCACTATACGATACAGATAATCAACTGCTAAAAAGAACCATAATAACAAAGTGTTAGCAGAACAGGGTTAAGGGATGGGCTGATGAAACTTGCACTTATTTTATATGCATTGCCGTGGTTGCTGCGTTTTAAGGCATTGAGCCATCAAATATTTCGCGACCGCCTCAAGGAAAAAAATCTAACCGTCCAATTCAAAGTCGCAGATGACTCTTTCGGCCGTTCTATCACTTTTAAAGATGGCAAAATTGTATCTGCCGCTGGTATTCATCCGAGTCCTGATGTTGTTATCAGTTTTAAATCAGAAGCCATAGCGGCTGATTTGCTGATGCCGCCGATTGACTATCAAGCGCAGATCGATGCGATTAAGAACTTTAATTTGATGGCTATCGGCCCGGACGAACTCACCACCTGGTTCTCCGAAACCGTTATGATGAGCCAAACAGTCGGCTGGGAGTTCGGTACCAAAGTTGAAAATGGTGAAACCCGCTACGTTAATCATACCAATGGCGGCCCGGTTCATGTCTATGTTAAAGACGGTAAGATTGTCCGCATGACGCCGATTGATTTCGAGCCTGATGATGGCGAAACCTGGACCGTCAAAGCGCGCGGTAGGGAGTTTTCACCACCCCGTAAGACGACGCTGTCGCCGCACGGGCTAGCCTCAAAGTCCTTGGTTTACTCCAAGGAGCGCAATCTCTATCCGATGAAGCGGGTCGACTTTGATCCGAATGGCGAGCGTAATATTCAGAACCGGGGTATTTCGGGTTATGAGCGCATCTCCTGGGATGAAGCCTTGGATATTGTCGCCAGCGAAATTAAGCGTGTGAAACGATCGTACGGTCCGGGTGCAATTCTGGCCGCTCGTAGTTCTCACCATACCTGGGGCAATGTCGGTTATTACATTAGTGCGTACTTAAAGTTTACCAACATCATCGGTGCGACGACGACGATGCTCAACCCGGATAGCTGGGAAGGCTGGTATTGGGGCGCCATGCATCACTACGGCCATTCGATGCGCAATGGCGCAGCGGAAATTTATGGCCAGGTTGAGGATTGCCTGCAGGAAGCGGAGATGATCGTCTATTGGTCGAGCGACCCAGAAGTGACAAGCGGGGTTTATGGCTCTTTTGAAGGTACGGTGCGCCGGCAATGGGCGAAAGAGCTCGGCATCGAAATGGTGCATA
Organism: uncultured Rhodospirillaceae bacterium; assembly: GCA_964566055.1. Taxonomy (GTDB): domain Bacteria; phylum Pseudomonadota; class Alphaproteobacteria; order Rhodospirillales; family UBA2165; genus TMED23. The sequence continues at coordinate 38,109 of CAZMHI010000026.1, read as the reverse complement.
TCGATCCTTTCCTCAATGAAACGGCTGCTTTCATGGGCGGCAAGTGGCTGGCGCCACGGCCGACAACCAGCCCGGCCCTGGCCCAGGCGATCACCTATGTCTGGATCAAGGAAGACCTCTACGATAAAGACTATGTCGAAAATCGCACCACTGGTTTCAATAAATGGCGTGCTTATATCATGGGCGAGGATGACGAGGGCATCGCAAAAACTCCGGAATGGGCGGAAGCTGAAACGAGCGTACCGGCACGTGAAATTCGAGCCTTGGCTCGTCAATGGGGCAGTAAGAAAACATATCTTTCAGCCGGTTCAATGGGCACAACACTGGGGGGCGCTTGCCGCTCTGCCACAGGAGCGCAATGGGCGCGCTCGATGATCTGCCTGATGGCGATGCAGGGGCTCGGCAAGCCCGGTATTAATTTCGGTGGCCTGCAATTCGGCTCGCCGATTGACTATAATTTCTATTTCCCGGGCTATGCCGAGGGCGGCTTTTCCGGCGACAGTATGAACTCGGCTTCCGGTGTTTCGCTCTATCAACGCATGCCGCATCTGATCAGCATGAACCCAACCATGCAAACGATCCCGCGTCTCAAAATGCCGGAAGCGCTGACTGAAGGTAAAGCCGAAGGTTATCCAATTGATATCCGCTCTATCGAAGGCCAGTTTTTCCCCGTGCACTATCCGTCTCCCGGTCATTCGCCGGTGAGAATGATGTATAAATACGGTTCGTCCTATATCGGCACTCAACCCGACAGTAACCGCTATGTCAAAATGTACCAGAATGAGGATCTCGAATTCGTCGTTAGTCAGACCATCTGGAATGAGGGCGAGGTTAAGTTCGCCGATGTGATCCTACCAGCCTGCACCAATTTTGAGCGCTGGGATATCGGCGAATGGGCCAATCCGGGCGGCTATGGCTATGATTGGATCGGCCAGCTTAACCACCGGGTAATCGGTCTGCAGCACAAATGCATTGAGCCCTTAGGTGAGTCCAAATCCGACTATCAGATTTTTCACGATATTTGCGCCAAGCTAGGTCATGCCGCTTACTTCACTGAAGGCAATCGTGAAATCGATTGGGTTAAACGCATGTTTGATGCCTCGGATTTGCCCAAACATATCTCTTGGCATAAATTTCGCACCAAGGGCTACTTTGTTGTACCGACGGAAAAAGAAAAATTGCGTCCGCCACTATCATACAAATGGTTTGCTGATGGTGAAAAGAAAAACGTGCCGGAGCCGCAACCACTACCGGGTTCCTATGGTGAAGATTTCCTTGAGGGGCTGCAAACTCAGTCAGGCAAAATCGAATTTGAAAGTGAAAGCCTGAAACGTTATGGCAATGACCCCGAACGTCCGCCGCTTAACAAATACATTCCCTCCTGGGAGGGCATTCATAGCAGCAAGCTGTTTGAGAAATATCCGCTGCAACTAATTTCGCCTCATGCCCGCTATAGTTTCCACACCAAAGGCGACGGCAAAGACAGCGCCGTTAACGACATCAAGGATCACCGCGTTAATATCGATGGCTATTTCTATTGGCTGGTGCGGCTTAGCGCCACTGATGCTAAGGCGCGCGGCATTGAAGAAAATGATCTGGTGAAGCTTTATAACGACCGGGGTGCTGTTATTTGCGCCGCGAGAATCACCGAACGTCTAATGCCGGGCATCATTCATTGCCGCCAGGCTTCGGCGGTTTATGATCCGTTAGGCAAACCCGGCTATTCGGCAGATCGCGGCGGCTGTGTCAATTTGCTGACGCCAAAGCGCATGCAGACGGAGAAAGTTCATTCGGCAGCCTATAATTCCTGCCTGATCGAGATCGAAAAATGGGATGGTACTGACGCTATTAATAGCAACTCGGCAGCTGCCGCTGAACCGCTTGTGCCGGCAGAGTAGGTCAGGAGAGAAATCATGAAAAAATGGAACCTGATTGTCGATGTCGCCAAATGCCACAACTCCAACAATTGCTTTTTGTCGGTCGCCGATGAATATGTCGGCAATGAGCATCCGGGCTATGCGACCGCCATGCCATTGCATGGACACCATTGGATAGATATTAAGCGCAAGGAACGCGGCCAGGCGCCGATGGTGGATGTCACTTATATGCCGACGACCTGTAATCACTGCGATGAAGCGCCGTGCATGGCGGCAGCAGAAAATAACGCCATTACCAAGCGGCCTGACGGGCTGGTCATCATTGATCCGGAAAAAGCGCAAGGCCAAAAGCAGTTGGTCGATGCCTGTCCCTATGGTGCAATCTGGTGGAATGAAGAAAAAGAGGTGCCGCAGGCCTGGATTTTTGATGCGCATTTGCTGGATCGCGGTTGGAAGGAACCCCGTCCGGTACAGGCCTGCCCGACCGGTGCACTAAAATCAGTGCAGATTGAAGACGCTGAGATGCAAAAAATGATCGAGGATGAGGCGCTGCAAGTGCTGCATCCTGAGCACGGCACCAAGCCCCGGGTCTATTACAAAAACCTCAATCTTTTTGATAAATGCTTTATTGGCGGCAGCGTGATCGCCGATATCGACGGCGTTGAAGAATGCATCGAAAAAGCCATCGTGCTTTTAACTAAAGGCGGTCACAAAGTTGCAGAGACCTGGAGTGACGCCTTTGGAGATTTCAAAATCGATAATCTTGAACCCGACAGCGGGGCCTACGAGATCGAAGTCTCTCACCCGGACCATCCGCCAAAATATGTCGAGGTCACGCTGGGTGAGAGTATTTATGTGGGGGCGGTGAAGTTATAATTTTTTAGGGCAGATACAAGCCAACCCTAGAAAATTCCCTGCACGATAATCATGACAATTGTCATGGCTAGGAAAAAACCCGCTTCTATCCCGATCGCTCCACCGCTTTTCTGACTAAATAATCCGCTTGATATTTGAAGAACGATAATCGTCACGGCGATCAGTATGATGGTTAATAGCTCATTTGCCGCGGCCGTGATGCCAACAATCCAGGCATAGAGAGCTATGCCAACAGCTTGCAAAATCATGGCTGGCAAGGGCATGCCGGAAGTTTCATCATCAGCGATGCCGACGCCTTCGGCCCATTTTTTGCCAAACACTTTGGGCAAGTACCAAATAAAGCCTAATACGAACGACAAAATAGCACCTACGATTACGGCGATCCAAGTTACACCTGTGGTTAACTCTGCCATTAATACTCTCCTTTATTTTGCCGCTTTGAGATAATCCTTCATGGCCTGCCAGTAATGGCTCTTCCATCCCTGAGTAATGCCTTTGACGGCAGCGCGTGGCACACCTGTGTGCGTGAAGCTGAGTTTTGATTTGCCGCCGGGAGCGCCCGCAAGTTTAAAAGTGGCGATAGACCAGGCGTCTTTGGGCCAGCTTTTGGCCCGCCAGGCTTGGACAATCAGTTTGCCTTTCACGGTTTCCAAGGTCACACCGGTCAATTGTCCGCCATAGCAGCTAAAAGCACCTCCAGGCTTGCGGCTGATTTTTGCCGGTGCACCGGAAAAGGCTTTGTGCTTCTTTGAATCCATGAGCATTTCAAAAATAACGCCCGGGCGGGCATTGAACGTAACTGTCTGTTTGATAACTTGCGACATTTTTCCACACCCCTGTTGTGATTATATGATTAACCTACTAAGCCGAGACAGCTTGGCGTATTTTGGAATCGTTGTAAACAAGGCATAAATTAAAGAGATTTGGAAAATTTGCGCTACCCGGCATCAAACGGAAAGCCGTCATAGAGCCAGGAAACGCATTCAAAGGCGTCGGCTTCATTGCGCTCTTTGTAGCGTTGGTATTGGACTTCGCGTTCAATGCCGTCGCCATGGTAAAAATCCCAAATATAGCGGGATTCCAGCGTCACCCGTGCGGTGCGGAGGTGGCGATCTGTGGTAAACTGCGTGAAGGCTGCATCGAAATCGTCGTCCTTGGCATGGATGAGATTGGCGAGATGGAGGCCGTCTTCAATGGCCATGCAGGCGCCTTGGGCGAGTGATTGCAAAGTTGGATGGGCGGCATCGCCGAGCAAGCCAACACGGCCTTGATGCCAATGGCGGATCGGATCGCGGTCACCAATCATAAAGCGTTGTTCGAGATCCATCATCGCAATCAGTTCTTTGAGCTCAGGCGCGGCATTTTCAGTCGCTGCTTCGAGCTCTGCCCGATAGGCGATGGCATCACCGCGCTCAGCTTTATTTTCGGATTGCAGAACTGCGACAATATTAAATTCAGTATCATGGCGCAGTGGATAGTGAACAACATGAAAGCCAGGGCCTCCCCATAGAATTACGACGTCGCGGGGCACGTCGACATGCATGTCTTTCATCGGCACAATAGTGCGATGAGCGACATAACCATTTGGTATTGGGCTGCCGTCATCAATCAGTTGCGCGCGCGTGTTTGAATTTACACCGTCAGCGCCGATCAGGGCCCGGCCAGTAAAGCTGCGGCCATCTTCGGTGATCACCGACACTTTATCGCCCTCGGTGGTAAAACCTGTCATCATGGCGTCTGGCTCAAGTTGAACGGCGTCGAGTTTTTTGCAAGCCTCAAGCAAAACGGTATGCAAATCGATACGGTGAACGATCAGGTAGGGCTGGCTGAAACGGGTGCGAAAACTGTCACCGGTTGGAATATGAACGATTTGATCCCCATTGAGAGCATCAAGCATTAATAGAGATTCCGGCTCGTCCCCGACGCTCATGACCTCTTCGCTGATGCCGAGGCGGTCAAAAACATGAAAAATATTAGGGCCGAACTGAATGCCGTAGCCGATTGCGCCAAATGCCGGTGCGCCTTCAAAGACTTGGACTGGAATGCCGTGCCGGCCGAGCGCGAGAGCTGCAGTCAGCCCGCCGAAGCCGCCGCCGACAATTAAAATTGGATTTTCACTCGTCGCCAATTGTCACCTCTTCCGGAAACGTAATATTGTAATCGTCCGGTAAACCTATCCAAGCCCGTGCTTTATCCACATGCCGAAAAGCAGCGCGTTCAACGCGAGCCTGCAACCGGGAGGATATTGCCCAGCGATGGGCTGTGGCATAATCCTTTGCTGAGCCAGCAACCCAGGCAAATTTGCAGTAACCTAATTTTACCCCAATAGGTTTGGAGTGTTTTATAGCGTTGGCTTTGAACCATTGATAACTGTGTTCTGCCGGCAGTTCCGTCTGAGTCGTATCGCGAAAAATGTTCATACCGGGTTTATGGTTCGGATCACCGATAACTGCCTTTAGAGCGGTAAAGCTTTCTTCATGTTCAAAAATCCCATAGTGATGGAAGAACACAGTGTTGACGTCGGGATCTATGTAGTACCGATAAACCATAGTGAAATGATAGGCCGGTTGCTGATTGGTGACAAGATTGGCCGAGACAATTGCCAGTGGAAATCCTTACTACCTAAACCGGCTCTAGTTCTTTTGGGTCAATATTTGCTGGAACACCTAGCCAATTGAGAGCTTCATCAATATCTCGGAAGGATTGGCGATCTACATTGTCTCTGTCTTCGAGTACAAGTCTAATCTGGTTGGTGAGGGCAAAATCGAGTTCTGAGTTTATTACCCAGGCAACTTGGCAGCGCCCCATTACTTTCATGTTTTCTTCCATCCGGTTGGTTGAAACTGTGCTCATACGATTATAATTCCAGTTTTCAGGTAATTTAGCGTATCTGCAGTCACGGATATAATTCAAACCCTGACTAAAATCCGGATCATTAAAAATCTGCTCAAATGATATCTGTATTTCCTCCATATCAAATGGATCCGAATGCTTAACATAAATTAGATCGTAATTTTTATGGATTTTATATTTGAACACTGAAATTTACCCCAGGCAAATCCAACAATTATCTGCATATCTACGTATGCAATTCTAATAGATTAATTAAGTGACTGTCACCAAATTAACTATTTTAGCCTCGGGCTGCTTGTAGAGCTTCTTCAGCGAGGCGCGCGACAGGTTTGTCGTTGATCGGGAAATGCGCCAGGGTGGCCAGCAGGCCTAAAATAATACCACCCCAGAATATCGGATCGTAGCTGCCGGTGGCATCGAACACCCAACCGCCGAGCCAGATGCCTAAAAAGCTGCCGATCTGGTGGCCCAGGAAAGTAAAGCCGACCAATGTTGCCATATACTGGGTACCAAAAATCTGCACCACCAAGCCGGTGGTAAGGGGGACGGTACCTAGCCACAACATTCCCATTGCGGCAGATAGAACGACCACCGTTACGGTATTCATTGGCAACAGAATAAAACCAAGCATAACTAAAGCACGGAGACTATACAGCGAGGCTAACAGCATTTTCTTTGAAGTGCGGTCGCCGGCTAATCCCCAGAGAATGCAGCCAATAATGTTGAAGCCGCCAATCAGAGCCAGGGCCGTGGCGCCGATCCATTCTGACTGACCGAGATCACTTAAATAAGCCGGCAAATGAGCGCCGATAAACATGGTTTGAAAGCCGCAGACGAAATAACCGAAAATCAAAAGCCGGTAGCCACCATGGCCGCCTGCTTCCCGCATGGCATCCAAAAAATTCTGTTGGGAGTGGTCATCGTCAGCTCGCTCATTGCCACCCGCTAATGAGGCGGAAAGTGGCACGATGACTGCGACCATAATTGCTAACAGAACCATGGACATAATCCAGCCCTGTTCGTTGATCAGCCATTGGCCAAACGGCACCAGTATCAACTGGCCTGAGGAGCCGCCGGCACTGCCGATGCCCATGACAAGCGAGCGCTTTTTGGGCGGAAAACGGCGGGCAATAACTGATAGGACAATTGGAAACCCGGTCATGCTGAGCGCAAATCCGGTTAATATACCGACGCCGAGTGTTGCATCAAATGGCGCGGTCGCTTGGGACATTATATAAAGCCCACCGGCATAAAGGGTAGCTCCAATGGCAACCACTTTAGCCGGACCAAAGCGATCTGCCAGATATCCCATCATCGGTGTTGATAGGCCCCAGATCAGGCTTTGCAAGGCAACGGCGAAAGCGAAAATTTCGCGACCCCAGCCGAGATCAAAACTGATCGGCTTCATGTAAACGCCGAGACTGGAGCGCACGCCAAAGGATACACACAGAATAATCGTGCCTAAGATTAGTACCAATATTGGTTTGCTTAAAGTTCGGCTGGCCACGCGATGGTCCTCAATATTACTAATCTGCAAGGCCTATCAGGTGTGAAGGGATTAAGCCAGCCTCTAACTATTTGCAATTAATTCGCAAAATATCTTAGCGCTCATTCCATTGGCTGTTCCCAAATCCTGTGCGGTTTTGTTCACCATCGAAAGCATACCGGTTTCATACATCGAAGTCGCGTCTGATATGCGGGCCGACATTGCGCCAACGGTTGCGGCGGGAATGTTTTGCAGATCGAGTGCTGGAAGGCGGCTGGTGCTGGAATTATCTGGACACATGCCGGCATCATGAAAAATAGCAGCTTTGACGGCGATACCACGAGTCGCATTAGTAGGATCACTGCCGCCGACCAAGCCACCGTGGGAGCCGGTTATAACGATTTGTCCCGCATCCTCGGTTTGAATAAGCGGCATGGTATCGAGGCCGATGATGCTAATGCCATTAATCTCTCCCAATTTTTGCCGGAGCGGTTCATCGGAAGCGTCCAGCTTACCTTCAAATTGCTTGGCAGTTCGCAGCAGCTCAGCCGCGTCCCGGCAGGTTTGACCGGCTTTTACGCCGAGCCCACTTGCCAGTGCATTGTGGTGGCTAATGACACCACGGGTCAGCATATCATTGCCGTCACTGATCCGGGCAGTCTGAGAATCGATGCAAGCTGCAGCCATGCCTAGTTTTTGCAGATAGGGCAGGGCGGATAACCCGGCCTCATCCTTACCTACACCGGTATCATGAAAAACTACCGCCCGGACACCCGCTTTTGCAGCCCACAGCGCCGGTCCGGCAGTCGCTTGTGAGCCGATAACTAAGACGTTGCCGGTTGCTGTATTATCCAGTTGAGTAGCGCTATCAAGTGGGACAATTTCTATTTCTTGGGGCATTGGGCAAATCGCTTTAGTGTTGACCCTGCTTTTCGAAATAACGTTGGTGATAATCCTCGCCCATATAAAAAGTATCGATAGGGGCGAGCTCGGTGACAATTGGATTTCGAAAGCGATCTCCATTTTCCAAAGCCGCGATCGACTCCTTTGCCGCTTGCTCTTGTTCGGGTGAGTGAAAATAAATTGCCGAGCGGTATTGGGTGCCGATATCGGGACCTTGCCGGTTTAACGTGGTGGGGTCATGAATGGCCCAGAACACTTCAAGGAGTTCTTTGTAGCTGACTTTAGCCGGATCAAATTCGACCTCGACGACTTCTGCATGACCCGTCGTGCCGCTACACACTTGCTCATAAGTCGGGTCCGCTGTGGTGCCGCCGGCATAGCCGACCGGAGCATCAACAACTCCTTCAACTTTCCGAAATGCGTGTTCAATACCCCAAAAACAGCCGGCGCCAAAAGTTGCTTTTTCCATTTGGATTTTATCCTTTTATGTTCCCTATCGTTTGAAAGTTAATTCATTGATGTTGAATGTCAATTCACACTCTTGCGGGCTTATACAAATTGCCCCAGGTGTCATCTCGCAAAACGTGCAGAGAGCTGAAATATCTGCTAGAATACCACTAATGTAAGATTGAGGAATTTAATGTCTAGCCGAGAACGCCTATTGAGCATACTTGATCTCTATTCCGAAGCGGAGCCGATTTGGACATTAGAGGAAATCACGCGTGAGACCGGCTATGCCCGCTCGACGGCCTACCGCTATGTCAAAGAGCTTTGCGATTCTGGTCTGTTAATTTCTATCGGTAAAGGCGCTCATGTTTTAGGCCCTCGCTTTATCGAGTTTGATCGCCTGATCAGAAACACTGATCCGCTGCTGATGGCAGCACAAAATATTATGCCGGAACTTCATCAGGAATTTGGGGAAGGCGTGCTGCTATTGAGCAGTCTTTATGGGGACAAAGTTCTCTGTATCCATCAGGAACCCTTAATTTCCGATTTTATCATCAGTTATACGCGGGGCCGGCCAATGCCGTTGTTTTATGGCGCCACTGCAAAAATTATTCTCGCAAATCTACCAGAGCGCAGACTGGTGAAACTGTTTCTCAATCATCGACTTGAGATAGCTAAGGCAGGGCTTGGTGAGGAGTGGGAAGATTTCAAAGAGCATTTGGCAGAGATGCGCCGGCTCGGTTATTGTATTTCCAAAAGCGAAGTTGATTTAGGCGTTGTTGGTGTTGGTACTGCAATCTTTGCCGATGATAAAACCGTAATCGGCAGCCTTACGCATGTTGTCCAGGGAGAGGAAAGAGATATTGGCGGTACGATTACAGATCGCTTGATGGATGGCTGTGATCGCATTTCTGTCGAAATTGCGAGAATTCTGCAAGCCCATGATGATAAAATCGACAGCTATTCGCCGGTTATTCCGTTTAAAAAATCCGTTTCCTAAGGCGCCGACCCAATGATGCAAGTTAGGATTATACTTTTGATCCTTACTTTGGTTTTAGGCTTACCGGCAAGTGCCGCCGAAAATTCGAGCCCCACCAAAGTTATTGAGGATTTTCATACCGTCCTTTTGGCTGTAATGAAAGAAGCCAAATCGCTAACGGCGAAAGATCGCTATGCTAAACTCGAACCTGCAATTATCACGGCGTTTGACCTCGGGTTTATGATCAGGGTGGCCTCCGGTACAGCTTGGCGTAAAGCAAGTGATGATCATAAAGACCGACTTACCAAGGCCTTTCGGCGCATGAGCGTTGCCACGTACGCCTTTCGGTTTAAGGGTTATTCCGGTCAGCGTTTTGAAACGCTGAAATCAAGTGAAGGGCCGCGCCGGACAAAACTCATTCACACTCAAATTGTCAGCCCGCCGAAAAAAAGTGAGAAACGCGAGCAGGTGGTTAAGCTGACTTATGTAACAAAGCAATTTAAAGAGAAATGGAAAATCGTTGATGTTTTGCTGGATGGCGGGATAAGTGAACTATCGGTGAAGCATTCGGAATACCGCACTATTTTGAAAACCAAAGGGGCTGGAGTGCTGGCTGTGCGGCTCAACAAAAAGGCGGATCAATTGATCGCCAACTGAATCTAATTTTCTTCTTCAATATGGGTTAGGTCCGGCTTGGCGATATAGAAAGCCATCATGCCCCAGCCGATCCAAATAATCTCACGGGCGCGTCTGACCAGAGCAACGGCAAAACCGACAGTAGGCGAGCCGGTAACAGCTGCGCCGATGATCATGAAGGCGCCTTCCTGAGCACCAATGCTGGCGGGAATAACGAAAGTCGCGGCCCGCACCAATTGGGCGACGGCTTCGATAATCCAAGCTTCCGTCATTGATACCGGATGGCCTAAGAAAAACATGGTGACGTATATCTCAACCACACCCAACACCCAGTTAACGAAGGCTAATGCGAAGGCAAATCCTGCACGGGCGTGATGACTGGTATAAAACTCGACCAGCTTTTCATCAATATCCTGGATGTGGTGGAGGGCACCGCCCAACCACCGGAACCAGGTGTTCTTACTGAGAGCCGTGCTGGTTAAGCTGGCGAGCTTAAAACGCTGGACGGCAAAAAATAGAAAAATAAGAATGGTAAGCACCACCAGTCCAGTACCGGCAATCGAATTATATTTGTCATCAAGGACGGCGCTATCCAACATCAATAAAACGCCGACGATCAGGAACAAGATAAGAGCAACCGAATTGATGGTGCGGGCAAGGATGATCGAGGCGACGCCTTCCCGGTAATTAAATCCATAGTGATTTTTGAGCAGCACCGCTTTAACTGGCTCACCGCCCATACTGGCGGCCGGTAGAGTATTATTGAAAGCTTCTCCAGCCAGCCGCATATTGAAAAATCGATAGAGCCACTTTGGCGTCAGCGGAGCTGAGATAACGGTCATCTGCCAAGTTAGTGAATCAAACAGAAAGGCCAGGAAATAGAAAAATAAAACGAGTAAAAATCCCCAGCCGATCTGACTGACAAGTTCCAAAGTCTCGGCGATATTGGTTTGCTGGACAACCCAGCCCAGGAGCGCCAAGCCGACGATAAAAAATATGATTTTAAAAATCTTCATCTCGACCTAAACGTGGAAATTCTTATCGCGAGAACATAAATACAGAATCCAATAGACTTGAGCGCCAATCGCGGCAGCGGGCAGTAACAGCCATAAAGCATCTAATAAAGTCAGTGCCAGGATAATAAAACAAAAATCCGCGCGGAATAGCTCGCGGAAAACGAAAATCATGTACTCTGTAACCGTTTCTGGAGGGGAAATAGCCGTTAATTCCTGAGTTGCTTTTGGGTCATCCAACCAAAAACCCAACCCGTAATTTATTGTGCCGCCCAGACCGCCAAGCAGGCCGAGCCAAAGCCAAATGTTGTCTTGGGATTCCTGGGCAATGCTATAGCCGAGGGCAGTAAAAAAAACGGTATGGACGATCCAATCGACAAAGGAATCTAATTTTCGGCCGAAATCAGATGATAGATTTTTGTGTCGCGCTATTTCGCCATCACAATTGTCAAATATATATCCGATAACAAATAGGAGGCTGCCAATAAGTCTCTCATCAAAATTATGGCGGCTAAGATAAAAACAACCAGCTAAGCCAAAAACCAAGGACGCACTGGAAATCTGATTGGGCGTGACCGGTAACTTGATCAGCACCTTACTGGCAGGGCTCGAGAAGTGTCTGATGAGTGGAAAGATCGTACTCATTGAGTTTCTGCTTTCGGCCATGCGGTCAGCAGAGCGGGCAGCACGATCAAGGTGCAAATCAAGGATAACGCAATGGCGATGGTGAGCAACACGCCCATGCTTGAGGTGCCAGGGTGACTGGATAGCGCAATGCTGCCAAAGGAGCCGATGGTGGTTAGAGCACTAAAGACCACGGCGCGCGGCGTTGAGGTGGTCATGACGTTTCGGCTGTTTTGATCCCGATCCCGCAACACCAGATGGATAGACCCGGCGATACCGAGCCCAAACAACAAGGGCAGGACAATAACATTGGCGAAATTAAACGGCAGGCTAAACAACACAGAGGCAGCCAAAGTAAACAAGGCGGCCAGCAGAAGTGGCGCAAATATAAGTGCAATTTCCCGGATACTGCGCGTCAGGGCGACGACCAGGAAAACAATTAGCACGAAGGTCAGGGCTGCCGCTTCAATAAAGGCCTGGATAACGGTATTGCCGGCTTCCAATATGACAACCGGCATTCCCGTGGCCGCCGGGGCAATTTTACGAACCGCGTTTACGAAAGCCGCGAGTTCTTTGCGGTCACGCATTTCGCCTGTTGGTTTTATCTCGACCTTAGCTCGGCCATCGGCGGTAATTTGACGGACGTGCAAGGGAGTTGGAATATCTTCCAAGTTGATCGCTTCCGCATTGAGTAATTTTTTCAAACGCAATAATTGATCGGGCAGGCTAGATAGAAGGCGTTGCTCCAAATCCGCCAAAGCGTGATCAGGATTACTCAATGTTAGAAGCTTAGTGAGCGCTGAATTTAATTTTTTTACTGCATCGGACAGATCAGATTTATTCGATTTCTTACCAAAATCGCGGATTTCATTTTGCAGCCTCACAATTGCTTTCAGCCGTTCGATTTCAGTCGACTGTATTGCTTTCGTCGAACCACTAAATGCCGGCCCTAAAATGAGGGCGAGATTTTGAATAATCACAAGTTTGTCGTCTTGTTCTTTCGGCACCATACTGGATAGGGTGACAACACTTTTTACTTCCGGCAGCTTTTCGGCTCGCTTGGCCAATTGATTAGCGGCTTTTAAGTCCTTGGCAAGGACCGTAATACCATAGGGATTGCCATTTCCGTCTTTCATCAGATCGAAAAAAGTTGCCACGGATTCGGTTTTTGTATCCTTTAAATTTAATGGATCAAAATCAAATATTACTCTTGGTGCAACAAACAAGGACAGAATGGCGAGAAGGACGGTTATACCGATGATGGGCCGATGATATTCGGTCTGAGATTTATTGATAGCTGGCGCTGTCGTTTGTCTCGGCCTGGGCGGCATCAAGGATATCAGGGCGGGCAAAAGCGTGAGATTGGCAAAAAGAGCGATGAACATTCCGCCGCCAGCGATCAAACCCAGTTCAGCCAAGCCGATATAATCGGTCGGCAGGAAAGAGAAAAAACCGATTGCCGCCGCTACGGCTGACAAGCTTAAAGCGCCACCAACCCGTCCGGCGGCTTCAGTGAGGGCTGATATTGGTTCAGCAGAATTTTCGAGGTAGCGTAAGGCAAAGTGAATTCCGAAATCGACGCTCAGACCAATAAATAAGACGGCAAAGGCAACAGATATGAGATTGAGGGTGCCAACTGCCAGCGCAGCGAAACCTGCAGTCCATACCAGACCGAAAATTAAAGTGATCAAAGTCGCTAAGACCAGACGCAGTGATTTCAGTCCCCAAAAAAGCAGGATGAGGACGAGCGTCAGTGACAGAATGCCTGCTAGGCCTAGGCCATCGACCACACTTTCCAACTCCTCCTCGGCCAAGGGAACCGAGCCGGTAAGGCGCAGCCGGGCACCAAATTTTTGCTTTAGCTCGAGCCCCAATCCAATTTCGCGCAGCCGCTTGATCGCCTCGGCACCTGGCTGCAACGAGCCGAAATCCGTTTTTGGTTGGACCACGATGACCCGCGTTGGTCGATTGGAACTATCGCCAGATATAATAGCGCGCCACGACAGCTGGTCTGGCTTACCAGCAGTCTGCGCGACAATAATATTGGTGATGCTGTCGAGCATTGGCTGTGCTTCACCAAGCAGTTCCTGGTTGCTCTTACCCTCTTTTAAAAAAAGGCTCAGTAAATCAAACAGGCTGGCCAATGTCGGCTTTTGCCAAAGCGTACCTAGGAAAGGCTGGGCGGCAATCAGTCGGTCCGCCAATTTCTCCAATTCATCTGTATCAAGATAAAGCAGACCGTTTTGTTGAAAAAAATCCAAGCCGGCGGGATCAAACACCTCGCCGAATAGCTTGGGCTCTTGGCTCAATTGCGCACGAATTTGATCGGCTGCTTGATTGACCAAATCAGCATTTTCGCCATCAATCACCACAACAATATTATCGGATAATTGGGGGAAAGCTTCACTGAGGGCGATTGAGTTTTGCCGGAAAGACAATTCCGGCGACAACATGTCACTGGTATCGGTGCTGATGCCAATCCTAGTGACCGAGATATAAAAAAGCACGATCGTCGTAATTAATGAAAGTGATATCGTCGCGAAGGCGTTACGGCACACCCAGCTAACCCACTGGCTGATGGCGCGATGAAAGGAAGTTGTGGCTGTTGAGCTCAAGTTTGCCTGCCTGTTATTGGTGTGGCTTAAGTTTATCGTAAACTTGACACAGGGAAACTACTTTAACACTTTGGCTTATGGCGCAAGATCAAAAAACTAATACTCCTTATGATCAACGGCTCGCCAGTATATTGGTGCGGCCTTTGGCGGATACGCCTCTGCGGCCCAATCACATCACTGGCCTAACGCTATTGATGACCCTTGGGGCGGGGGTGTTATTTGCGATTGGGGGTGAGACTAACACCAATTGGGCGGCCGGAATTTTTGTGCTGGCACGTTTCCTCGATCATTTTGATGGCGAGCTGGCGCGCCTTCAGGGGTCCAGTTCCAGTTTTGGCTACTATTTTGACTATGCCGCCGGCGGGATCGGATACGCCGCACTTTTTTGCGGGCTTGGCATTGGTCACTGGCAAGGGGAGCTTGGCAATTGGGCGCTGGTGCTGGGGGCTGCCGGTGCGGCATCGGCATTGATCTCACTTTTCTCCAATCTCGGTATCGATCGGCGCTCCGAAGATTTAAGTGATGGCGAAGCAATTGGCTATCCGGGCTTCGCCGGGTTCGAGCTTGAAGATGGTATTTATTTGCTGGCCCCGGTGACCTGGCTGGGATTTCTCACACCGTTTTTTGTTGCCGCAGGCATTGGCGCGACAATTTATTGCCTCTGGACGATCTGGTGTTATCTGCGGTTAGCGCCCCAAAAATCGCCTGAACTTAAAGAAGAAATAGACCGCGAAGAGTGAGGCGCCGAGTGCAGCGGCGATTATCAATTCCGTACTCCAGCCCAGCAACACTGCAACCGGGACCGCAAGCATGGCGTCATCAGGATCAAAACCAGCTGAGCCTTCCAATTCGGCTGCCCGGCTGCCGGCTTGTTCTTCGGCGCGCATCACAAGCCAGAGGACAGCAGTGATCGCCAGCCCGGCAATAATGCCTAGCGGGATTGCCAGTTCACCAAGTGGGCTGTTGCGCAGGCCAATGCCGATACCGACAAACGCCAGTGAATTGGAAATTGAATCTGCAATCAAATCAAATTTGTGCCCGCCGGGAGAAGTTTTTCCGGAAAGCCTCGCCAAAATACCGTCGGCCCGGTCAAGCAACATGGATAATACAAAAACCCCGCAGCCGATCATCGACCACAAATCTTCGCCGATGGCGAAACTGGCCGCAGCACCAATACCGGTTGCTAGCCGCAGTGTGGTAATCTGATTGGGCGTGATGCCCGTATTGACCAATGGCCTGACGCCGATGGTGACAAATCGATGTATCCAAGTATTGTGGCTAATGGTGCATTCTCCCGAAAATGGTATAAATAAATCACCACAAATGAACGGAAGTGTAAATGTCGGATGAACCGCTGCTATTGACGCCTGGACCTTTGACGACTTCAAAGGCGACCAAAGAGGCCATGCTTCGGGATTGGGGGTCCCGGGATGTTCAGTTTATTGAGCTGACAGACCGGGTGTGCCGAAAGCTCGAAGAGATCGCTGGAGTTGATTCAGCAGCGCCAAGCCATGTTTGTGTGCCGATCCAAGGCAGCGGCACTTTTGCTATCGAGGCAGCGATTGCTACTCTCGTGCCGCGGGACGGCAAGGTGTTGGTGCTAATCAATGGCGCTTATGGTCAGCGGATTACTAAGATTTGTGAAGTAAATGGGCGGGATTTTTTGACTTTGGAAACGCCTGAAGATACGCCGCCTTCGCCTGAACAAGTGGCTTCGTGTTTGAATGATGATCCGGCGATCACTCATGTTACGGCAATTCACTGTGAGACCACATCCGGGATATTAAATCCGATTGCCGAGATTGCCTCTGTCGTGGCAGAGGCCGGGCGCGAGCTCATCATTGACGCCATTAGTACGTTCGGGGCCTTGCCATTAAGTGTTGATGAGGTTGAATGCGCGGCAATTGTCGCCTCGGCTAATAAATGTTTGGAAGGAGTGCCGGGAGTAGGATTTGCCATTGTTAAACAGGATGTGTTGACAGCATCGGTGGGTAACGCAACATCGTTAAGTCTCGATTTCTACGATCAATGGCAGTATTTACAAAGTACCGGCCAATGGAGGTTTACACCGTCGACCCATGTGCTGGCTGCTTTGGCTCAGGCCTTGGTTGAGCACGAGCAGGAAGGCGGCGTTGCGGGACGGGGGAGCCGCTATCAGGAAAATTGTCAGGCGCTGGTGGAAGGTATGCAAGCGCTCGGGTTTAAAAGTTATCTAACTGATGATCTGCAAGCACCGATCATTGTGACGTTTCTCAAGCCAGATGATAAAAACTTTGAGTTTGAAGATTTTTACAGCAAGCTTCACGCGCACGGCTTTGCAATCTATCCCGGCAAACTAACCAAAGTGGATAGCTTCCGCGTCGGCTGCATCGGCCATATTACCAAAATAGATATTGAAAATGCGGTTAAAACCATTGGCGAAGTCATCGGTGAAATGGGCGTTTTTTTGAAATAGTTAATTTGTTGTGATGAAGGTCTGAAAGCGGCGGGCGATGTCTTGGGGAGCCACGATCGGGCGGCCGAGATTGTCAATTGATCCGGTATTGATTTTGGCATGGATGAGCGACGGGCCATCCTTTTCGCTCGCCATAGTAAGCGCCTCACCAAATCCAGCCAAGCTATCCGTCGTTGCTGCAAAGCGATAGCCGCAAGATAAGGCCACTTGCGCAAAGTTGACATGCGGGCTGACGGTGGCCTGACCGCCGGTTGAATCGTGAACGCCGTTGTCGAGCACCACATGAGTGAGGTTCTTGGGAGCATACGCGCCGATGGTAGCGAGACTGCCCATTTTCATTAATACCGCTCCGTCGCCATCCAAAATTACTACCGGTTTGTTCGTATTAAGGGCGATGCCAAGCCCCATACCGGAGGCGCCCCCCATGGAGCCGACCTGATAGATATGTTGAGGCCGGTCGGCGATGGTAAACAATTCCCGCCCGCATTTTCCAGTGGTTGCTATCAGTGCGGTCTCATCAGAAACACCTTCGAGAGTTTCCTTCAAGGTTTGGTAGCGGTTGGCTTCAATGGCACCGGATCGAAAATCCTGATAAGACCCCGGCGGTTTTGCCTCTTGTGGCGCTTGCTCCAGTTCCGCTGAATCAACCGAACCTTTCTCCATGATAAATCCATAAGGCAGATTATTTTCTTCGATAACTTTTTCTGCGGTATCCAAGGCAGCCGCTATCTCCGCTTCCTCATTTGGAAAAGCCATGCATTGAACCCGCATAAGCTCCATCAAGGATTGGGTAATTTGGCCCATCAATTCGTGCTGCGGTTCATCTTTCAATCCGGGCTGGCCGCGCCACGTGGTAATCAGGAGTGTCGGAATGCGAAATGGAAAGTTGAGTGAGGTAATCGGATTGACGCAATTGCCGAGCCCGGAGTTTTGGCATATGACCACGGTCTTGCGGCCCGCGAGCCAAGCCCCGGCAGCAATGGCAATGGCTTCGCCTTCACTGGCAGCACCTACGTAATCTGTTTTTTTGGAACCAATGGTGCGATTGATAAATGGCGTTAGGAATGAGCAGGGCACGCCGGTGTAGAAATCATAGCCACGCTCCTGGGCAGGGATAATAAAGTCGTCGGAGGAAATCATTTTAGGCTCATAGAAATTTTTGGGCGTCAGCGAGATCGTCGGCGTTATCGATGTCGAGCCAGTGACCGGGGATGTAGATGACGCGGATATCTTCTCCAGTACTTAGCAGGCGGGAAAACAAATCGATCATCGAAGCCTGTTGGGCGACGCCATCATTTTTCATCGTTTCAATTTCAGCTTGGACCCGCGCCGATCCTTGCTCGGTAAATTTCGCTAAACCAATCCACTCACCTTGTATGTCTTCGGCGGCGAAGTCATGGCCAATCGCTGCCAGCGCGACTTCGTCATCATCTAGATATTTGGTTGTGAAAGGCTCGGCGCATTGAACGAGATCACGCGTTCTGGATTGAGGGTCCGGGTCGCGATCCTGCCACAGAGCATCGGCGACCAGAACAATATCGCCGTCGGTTTCCAGCAGCTGGTCCAATACATAGTGGCGGAACAAAATGTCGCCATAGGAAAAAACACAATTGCCGGTGAGTTGGTCTTGGGCGTGGCCGAGCGAGGCTACCTCACCGGTGGATTCAAAATCATCATTATCGCGAAAATCAATACCAGGTAGATTGACGGCAGATTTTTTGTAGCCGCGCACGACGGAGATTTTCCGCACTTGCGCCTGATTGAAAGTGGTAGCTAAGCGGCGAAGCAGGGGTTGGCCGCGCACATCGACCATGCATTTGGGCCGGTCATTGGTCAGCTCGCCTAGTTCACTACCCCGGGAGGCGGCTAAGATAATCGCTTTGGTTTCGCTTTGGCCGGTCGGTAAATAAAGTTTTTCGGCTTCGGCGAGTTCATCATTTTCGGCCAGTTCAAAAATATCTTTGACGCTGGCGATGCTGCCTTCAATGCCGCTCAACGACTGATCGCGTTGAATGCGGCGGGAGATTTCCCTCATCGCCGAAGTCGCCGCCCGGATATTATGGTTGGCCCAGATAACGATGGAGGCGCCGGCTTTGGTAAAATCCTCGGTTGGTGTCTGATAATAAGTTGTCGGCACGATCACCACGGGACTGCGACTGGCCCATTCGTTCAGGAATTCAAGAATTTCGGCGCCATCCTGTTGCTTGGAGTGAATCAATATGCCATCCGCTCCGGCCTCATGATAAGCCGCCGCTCGCTTTAGTGCTTCCTCCATCCCCCAGCCTGAGATCAAGGCTTCAACGCGGGCGATCACGCAGAAATCATTGTCTAATTGGCTGTCTTTACCGGCTTTTATCTTGCCGCAAAATTCATCGATATCGGCCAGCGGCTGACCTTCGCCGACAAAGGAATTAGTTTTGGGAAAAAGTTTATCCTCGATACAGATGCCGGCAATACCGCGCTGGCCCAATTTGCGGACGGCGCGGCGGAGATTGTTGAAATTACCGTAACCGGTGTCGCCGTCAACAAGGATCGGGATGCGGGCCGCATCCGACATGAATTCAAGCATTTCCAAAACTTGCGTCCATGAGGCTTCATTGCTGTCGCGCACCCCCAATGCTGCTGACATCGCCAGGCCAGAGGCCCAAATACCCTTAAAGCCGGCCTCTTCGACAATTTTTGCCGAGATGCCATCATGAGCTTCCATTAGAAATTCGGTATCGCTTGAGCGCAACAAGGCCTTGAGCTTTGCTGATTTTGTCAAAGCAGGCGCTTTAGATAGGGGTTCTGATGGCGGTAAAGAGCTCATTTTATCCGTCTCGCAGCCAAAATCGCTCCTAAGTCATAGCTGTTTCAAGTTATTGAGACAATTGGCAATTTTCAAACAGCTAAGGATCGCCTATTTTGTCTATTATGATAAATCAGCCGAAATTGACTGCAGAACAAGTTGCTGAGTTTCAAGAGCGGGGTTTCCTGCCTTTGTTGCGGGCCTTTAGTTCTGATGAGGCGGAAATTATACGAGGCTGGGCAACGGAAATCGCCGAGCGTACGGAAGAAGCGGGCAAGCATTGGGTTTATCATGAAACCAGTCTGCTGGATGGTGAAAAACAGCTGATCAACCGCATTGAAAATATGACACCGTTTCATAAAGGATTAGCCGAACTGGCAGCTTGCTTGCTCCCTTCGGTGGGTCATTTGCTTGGCGAGGAGGCAGTTCTTTTCAAAGACAAAATTAATTTCAAAATGTCAGGTGGTGAGGGCTTCGAACCGCACCAGGATTCGCAAGCGGGCTGGGAAGATTACGCGGATTACTTTATCAACGTGATGGTTTGTATCGATGAGGCGACGCTGGAAAATGGCTGTTTGGAAGTTGCCCCACGCGTCAATCATGAGCTGGTTGGCCAAGAATGGAAGCCACTAACAAAAGAAGAAACCGCAAAAATGGATTTCACAGCCTATCCCGTTCAGCCCGGAGATGTGATTTATTTTGACTCCTATGCCCCTCATCGATCAGCCAAGAATTTAACGGGAACAACGCGTCGGCTATATTTTTCGACTTATAACCGGCTTTCCGATGGCGATCATCTGGCGGCCTATTACGCCGACAAACGCAAAAGTTACCCGCCGGATATCGAGCGCGAGGAAGGCAAAGAATACGTCTATCGGGTTTAAATATAAACGATTTCTGGAATTAATTTATAACTGTACCCGGTACCAGATTCGCAATGATTCGCAGCTAGGTCGAATAGTCACGAATTAAGAAACTGACAGCTTTTAAAGCGCCGGCAGAATCACCTCGTGTGCACGATCCAAATCTTCGGGAAAATCGATTTCAATCCACGGCAGTCCGGTAATATCCTGGCAGTCTGATTTGGCGCCGGCAGAACTCAGCAAATAATCGCGGAAGGCCTCTTCATAGGGGAGGCTTACCGAGCCCGCGTTTACTTTCTGATCGATGAAATCAGCAATGTGCCAAGCGGCCTCAGGCGACCATTTTACAAAACCCGGCCATTCACCAATGCTATCAAATTCGATGTTTGCTTTTTTACTGAACTCAACGATCCGGTTGTTTTTCAAACAGAGTTTGACGGGCTCGTCACCGGGTTCGAACTCAGTATCGTAGATAAGGCAATTTCCAGCGGTTGACGTGGTTAACCGTTGAATTAAATCCGGGTGGTACAGCACATCGGCATCCATAAATAAAATTTCATCACCAGAGCGCATCGCCGAACTCGCACAATATAAGGACACAATACTGCCGTCGCGAAACTGGGGATTTGTGACGGTCTCGACATAATCATCGGCACCGATAGAAATAAGTTCGGCTTTAACTTCTGCTTCCTGATATCCGGTGACGAGAGTGAGTTTTGTAATATCGTTAGATTTCAGAATTTCGATATGACGGGCCAGCAGGCTTTGCCCGTCAAATGGCAGAAGACATTTTGGCAGATAGGTTTCATCATTATTGGAGAGACGTGCGCCAACTCCGGCGGCTAACATGATGGCTTGCATAATGCTCTTTTGTTAATCCAAATATCCGTTGTCGCCAAACCATTTTATAGCATCGCCGATCGCGTCCTTGACGGGGCGATGAGTATAACCGAGCTCTCGTTCGGCTTTGGCCGAGGTATAATACATTTTTTTTCTCGCCATTTTAGCCCCATCAACTGTCGCAAATGGTTCTGAACCATTAGTTATTCTTGCCCAAGCCTCAGCGAGATGGGCGATGGGTAAGACGACTTCGTGTGGGATACAAATTTTAGGGGCTGACCTGCCGGTAATCCCGGCAATATACTCTAACAGTTCTTTTAGGCTCAAATTCTCACCGCCCAATATATAACGCTCACCAATTACGCCTTTTTCAAATGCCAAAATATGACCTCTGGCGACATCATCGACATGAACAAAATTAAGGCCGGTATCGACATAGGCAGGCATTTTACCTTTAGCCGCATTAACGATTAGACGGCCCGTTGGCGTTGGCTTGATGTCGCGATTTCCTAGCGGTGCCGATGGATTGACGATAATTGCGGGGAGGGATTGTTCTTTGATCAGATGATGAACTTTCTGCTCGGCCAGGTATTTAGATTTTTTGTAAGTACCAATCATGGACTCCAGTGAAGAGGGTGTAGACTCGTTAGCCGGGGTATGATCGGCGTTGATCCCAAGGGCAGCGACGCTGCTGGTATAAATCACTTTTTCAATTCCGGCCGATAACGCCGCGGTCATAATGTTTGTAGTGCCGGCAACATTTGTCGTTATCATTTCATCTGAATTCCGTACCCAGATACGATAATCGGCAGCGACATGAAAGAGAATCTGGCAATTCTGTAACGCTTTCTCTAACGAGTATATATCGTTCAGATCACCCGTTACTATTTCGCAATCGAGGCCCGCCAGGTTTTGGCGGTCACTGGTTTCGCGAACCAGCACACGCACATCCTCGCTCCCCAATCCAGGGTGAGCAATAAGTTGGCGGAGTACCGCCGCACCGACAAATCCGGTTGCACCGGTCAAAAGAACTTTCACGATTACCTCATATTATCCCTTATTATTTATACGGTATTTTAATTGATTTGACAGGAGGGGACGTGAAGATCATTTTCTAAATTATGGTATAGTTCAAATTATGAGTAGTTCGGTGAGCGATTCGAATGTAAAGTTTAAGGTTCTCCTGGCGCAGCCGCGCGGCTTTTGCGCTGGCGTTGAACGCGCTATAGAAATTGTTGAGCAAGCGCTCAAAATTTATGGTGCGCCTGTCTATGTGCGTCATGAAATTGTTCACAATAAGCGCGTTGTCGACACGCTACGCCAGAAGGGCGCAATCTTTGTCGAGGAAGTCGATGAAATTCCTGATGACAGCGTAACAATTTTCAGTGCACACGGTATTTCTGAAGCGGTCGAAAATGAAGCACGTTTGCGTAGTCTGCCCATAATTGATGCGACCTGTCCCTTGGTCTCCAAAGTTCACAAAGAGGGGCAAAACCATTCCGCCAATGAACGAGATGTCGTACTGATCGGTCATGCCGGTCATCCGGAAGTTGAAGGCACGATGGGGCGTATTCCAGGCGCAGTTCATCTGGTAACGAATTTGGCTGATGTCGAAAATTTGATTGTAGCTGATGAAAATCAAGTCGCTTATGTCACCCAAACGACCCTTAGTGTTGATGATACCCGCGAGATTATTGAAGCTCTAAAGCAAAAATTTCCTAAAATTCTGGGTCCCGATGTACGTGATATTTGTTTTGCCACACAGAACCGGCAGCAGGCTGTTCGCCATGTTACCGATAACATTGATTTACTTGTAGTCGTGGGCGCTCAAAATAGTTCAAATTCCAATCGTCTGCGAGAGATCGGCAGTGAACATAAAATTCCTAGCCATTTGATCGCAGATGCGGAAAGTTTCGATCCAGTCTGGCTTGAAGGTGTCGAAACCATTGGCATTACAGCTGGGGCTTCTGCGCCAGAAGAATTGGTGGATGAGCTTTTGGAGCGCCTAAAGGATTTTGGTGAGATTGAACTAGAGCTGGTTGCCGGTGTGGAAGAAAAAATTCAGTTCAAATTGCCGCCGGAATTGGCAGAGGCCAGCAGCACTTCTGACGGTACGAAAATTAGGGCGTGATCAATGGCTGTTCCACTTATTCAGCAATTGCGTGTCGGTGGATATATTTTCAAACAATATTTGAAAGGTGTCAGACGGTACCCGCTGGTGCTGATGCTGGAGCCACTATTTCGTTGTAATCTGGCCTGTCCCGGATGCGGCAAGATCGATTATGAAGCCGAGATTCTGGATAAACGTTTGAGCGTTGAAGAATGTATCGAAGCCGCCGAGGAATGCGGCGCGCCCATTGTCTCTATTCCGGGCGGCGAGCCGCTGCTGCATAACGATATGCCGGAGATTGTGGCAGCGCTTATTGAGCGTAATAAATTTGTCTATCTTTGTACCAATGCTTTGTTGCTGGAAAAAAAATTAGACCAATACAAACCGACGCCCTATCTGACACTTTCAGTGCATCTGGATGGGCTCGGGGAGCATCATGATCGAGCGGTCGCTCAAGCTGGCGTGTTTGATCGTGCCGTCGCGGCAATCCGCAAGGCTAAGTCGCTCGGCTTTCGGGTTAATATTAACTGCACTTTGTTTGATCAAATGGATGCAGATGAGATAGCCGATTTGATAGATTTTGCTTGTGGGGATTTGGGTGTTGAAGGCGTCACCATTTCACCTGGCTATGCCTATGAACGAGCACCCGATCAGGAGCATTTCCTCGCCCGCGAAAAAACCAAGCAGTTGTTTCGGGATGTCTTCAAATTAGGTAAGGGGCGAAATTGGAAATTCAGCCAGTCGTCGCTGTTTTTGGATTTTCTGGCTGGCAATCAATCCTACCAGTGCACGCCGTGGGGTAATCCCACCCGCAACGTATTTGGCTGGCAACGGCCGTGCTATTTGCTGAGCGAAGGCTATGCAAATAGTTTTAAGGATTTGATGGAAGAAACCGAATGGGCAAATTACGGCACGGGTAACTATGAAAAATGTGCTGATTGTATGGTCCATTGTGGCTACGAGCCGACGGCAGTGCTGGATACGGTAGCGCATCCTGTGAAAGCTTTGAAAGTGGCGCTGAATGGCGTGAATACAGATGGCCCCACGGTGGTGGAAGTTAGCCCGAGCTTAGTCGTTGACAATGAGCGTAGCGACGCGGCGTAGAGTTGCGAAGGCCTTATTACTGTTAATCGCCAGTTTTATCAGACCTGGCAATTCATAAGGCCTTTTGGTCAGCTCCCACAACATTGTCCCAATTCGTGTTTTTCCCTGATCGTCAATGGTGGACAAAATAGCAGACGGCAGGTTCTGTCCCGCTGTATCAGAAATAGCGCGGACAACTAAAAAAGGCAGATTATAATCACGGGCGGCTTTAGCGACGGCCATTGATTCCATATCGACGGCAATAGCGCCTGTGGATTTAAAGAGCGATAATTTTTTGCTCGCTGAGGCGATCAATTTATTTGACCCCAATAAAGAGCCGCTCTTAAATTCAATGCGATTATCGAGACGAATTTTCAATTGATCCGCAGATGTTTCAAAAGAGCCGTCGTTGGAATGCAAAACCAGATCAGGAATTATCAGATCTCCTGGATTCAATGTTTGGTCAAGGGCACCGGCTATGCCAAAACTGAGCAGGATTTTACTGCCGTCTTTAGCGAGTTTGCACGCCAATTCATAGGCACGATCTGAATTAGCTCCGGAGCATTTGATGTCGGAAATCTCAATGCCAACGGTATTTTTTAAAATTGCCGCTTCTTTCTGAATGCCGGTAATAAATCCGATGCGCGTCACGGCGTTGCTGTCACTCAAAGGCCAAAAGCCGGGCGGTCAGTATTTGTACTAATCAGATTTTTGTAACGCGCCAATGCGAGCAAGGGGAAATAGAGGCGATAGCCGTGATAGCGCAGATAAAATACCCGGGGGAATCCGACAGCATTGAAATGCTCTTCCTGCCAGTCACCATCATCCTGGCAGGACTCAAGGAGAAAATGGATACCTCTTTTAACTGCTTCACTATTCCGTTCGCCAGCTGCCATGAGGCCCAATACTGCCCAGGCTGTTTGTGAGGGTAGTGAATGAGTAAATTCATTTTGATCGTGATCAGACCAATAGCTGGCGCAATCTTCTCCCCAGCCGCCGTCTTTGTTTTGGGCAGTAATTAGCCAGTCAACGGCTCGTCTAATAGTTTCAGCCTGCATATCTTCGCCAGCCGCATTTAACGCTGACAATACCGACCAGGTACCATAAACATAATTAGTGCCCCAGCGGCCAAACCATGATCCATTCTCTTCCTGCTCTTTTCTTAGATAAGTTAACCCGCGTCGCATCGCCGGGTGAGCACTGTCATATCCAATCTGTGCTAAAAAACTGACACAGCGGGCCGACACATCGGCGCTTGGCGGATCAAGCAGAGCACCGTGATCCGCGTACGGCATATTTTCCAACAGATGGTACTCGTTATCCGCATCGAAAGCCGCCCAGCCACCGCTTTTTGACTGCATGCCGACAATCCATTCGGCGGCGCGTTGAATGGCCGGCTCATAATTTTTGTTGCCAGTACGGTGGAGTGCCATGGCGACCACGGCGGTATCATCGACATCAGGATAATAATCGTTGTGGTATTGAAAGGCCCAGCCACCGGGCCGGATACCCGGTCGCCATATCGCCCAATCTCCCACACACTCTTTAATGTGAAGTTCTTCGAGCCAATTACAGGAATTGGCAATCGTATCATATTCGATGGTGTGCGGACCTTTTGCCTGATTTGCTTCCAGCAGAGCATGGGCAGCGAGCCCGGTGTCCCAAACTGGCGACAGACAAGGCTGACAATAAGCTTCGTCATCCTGGAATATTAGTAATTTCTCGATCGCCTTGCGGGCGGTAAGCACGTTCGGATGGTCTTTTGGAATGCCCAAGGCATCAAATGCCATTAAAGCATTTGCCATGGCGGGAAAAATACCGCCAAGCCCATCTTCGCCGTTTAATCGTTCGGTGATGAACTTCATCGCCTTATCGATGCCAAGATTGACAAAATATTTAGGGATCAAATGTTCAATGGGCCGCGCCATGCGGTCAAGGATTATCATTAAACTGCCGAGCCAATGCCCAGTCGGGTTCTTAATCCTATAATCTTCTTCAAAGCGCGATTTGGTAAAAAGCTCATCAATATTAATTTGGCGCGGGTTTTTGGCTTTGGGCCGGAGAGCAGTCAAAATTAGCAAGGGTACGGTGACCGTGCGTGTCCAATAGGAAACCTTGTTGATGTGCAGGGGAAACCATTTTGGTGCAAATAGAACTTCGATGCGGGTTACCGGTGTTGCCCGCCAAGGGACCAAGCCAAATAAGGCCAAGGTTATGCGCGTAAAGACATTCGTTTCTTTAGCGCCGCCATGGGCGAGAATTGCATCCCGCGCTTTAATCATATGAGATGCTGACGGGTCGTCACCGGCAAGTTTCAAAGCGAAATAGGCTTTAACTGAAGCACTGACATTCAATTCGCCATTGTGATAAAGCGGCCAGCCGCCGTGAGAACCTTGAGTACGGCGTATGTAATTCGCGAGCTTTGCTTCCAGGTCGTCATCGATCTCGCCCAAGTAATGATTAAGCATTATATATTCAGCCGGAATAGTGACATCAGCCTCAAGAGGAAACGCCCAATGGCCATCTTCGGATTGCCTTTCGAGCAAACGCGTTTCGGCTCTTTGGATCACTCCTTCCAAAGTTGAAGTTTGGCCTGCGGAACCTGCGGCGCTTGAATTCCCAACATTTTTCTGCATTTTTAACTGCCAAGAATTAGGATACGCGCAGCCAAAAGTAATTTCCACAAATTTGATACTTTTACGGGAACGTCGAGGTGTTCCCAGCCGCGCCGCTCCAATAAACGTAGTAGCTGGTGATAGCTTTTCATCATTATAATTGCCGGCCGAATTAGCTTTTTGTCACATTGATTTATAATTGATGAAGCTTTTTGATAATTGCCTTCGGCTCGTCCGGCCAGTTCTTTACAGACTTCTACGATCCCTGGATGCTCAACAATATCTTTCGCGGACGTGGTAGCAATGCCGTGGCGGGCGAGGAGGTCAGCCGGCAGATAGACATGATCCCTTTCAGTATCTTCACAAATATCGCGTAGAATATTTGTCAGTTGTAGTGCTTCACCGAGAAATTTGGCCAGTTCATCGCTTTGATCCCCGCTAAGACCAAACACCGCATTGGATAATCTGCCGACAGCACAGGCGACACGATCACAATACAGCACCAGCTCAGACATATCCTGAAGGCGTAGCGCATCGACGGCGTCCATTTCCATACCATCGATTACGGCTGTGAAATCCGCTTTTGCTAGATTGTAGGTTGCCACAGGTCCAACCAGCGCTTGGGTAATAGGATTACCGGCGTTGCCGTCATAAAGGTCGTCTATCTCCTCCCGCCAGAGATTGAGTTTTGCGCATTTGATTTCCGGATTATCATGGCCATCGGCGATGTCATCGACCTCCCGGCAAAACGCGTAAATCGCGAACATGGCGTCACGTTTTTGCAGTGGCAGCAAGCGCATTGCCCAGTAGAACGATGATCCCGATTGCCGCACTATCGAGCTGATATCCGAAATTTCTCTGAGTTGAGTATCCATTTGGGGCATCGTCTATTATACGTTCCGGCGCCCTTTCCACAGCGGCGCATTATTGGTCCAATACTGTCGGGCCGAGTCTAGCGTCATGGCAGTATAAAGCAATGCGGCAAGCGGAAGTAAACAGGCTTCCCAGGCTGGGCGTGAATATAGTCTGAGGGTCGGTGTATAGGAGATGGCCATGAGTGCCCATGCCGCGAGCCCAATAGCAAGTAATTCAAATTCCTGACTGAAAAAGCCGACAAAAATTACGGCAATTGGCACCAAATAAATCAGTGCCATCCCAATTACTGTGCCACCTAATTTAAGCGCCGAATAATCGAGTTGAACGATTGCCGTCCGGCAGACCATCTGCCAAACATCAGAAAGCGTATCATAGCTGCGCAAACTGGTGGTTGAGCGGGTCAGGCCCAGCCAAATCGGATCCGACTTTTTCAACAGCTTGGCCAAGGCGCAATCGTCTATAATTTCGCCTTTGATTGCCTCTATGCCGCCAGCATTCTCCAACGCTGACCGTTTGACCAGCATGCAGCCTCCAGCCGCTCCTGCCGCGTTTTTCTTCGGTTCGTTTACCCACGGGAAGGGGTAGAGTTTTTGAAAAAAGAAAACAAAGGCCGGCATCAACAGATGTTCCCACCAGGTCTCACACTGCAATCGCACCATCAAGGATACCAGCGCCAGTTTATCATCCAATGCTTTGCTTGTAAGTTCTGTGAGGTTCTCAGGATGATGAGCAATATCGGCATCGGTCAGCAAAAAATAGGCCGCGTCAGGAAACTGTTCAGTCGCGGCTGCAATTCCTTGCGACGCCGCCCACATCTTGCCAGTCCAGCTTTGTGGCAGGTCTGATCCGTCAACAATGACGACACTGTCGGTACCTTGGGCTGCTACTTTGGCCGCGCTGGCAGTATCGTCATCACTATTGTCATTGACGACGATAATGGAAAAATCACCCACGTAGTCTTGTTCTAGCAAAGATGTGATGGTGCGCCCGATGGTCATCTCTTCGTTACGCGCCGGAATGATAGCGACAATGCCGGGTGGATTGGCGAGGGGAGCGTTGGCGGTTTTGAGGTACTGATCAGCCCGCCAAAATTGTCCCCGAAAAAGTATCAGCACAATCCAGATGAAGAGTGATATTCCAGCCAAAATCAAAAGCGTCATCGCAACAGCGCCTGCGAAGCTCCCGAAACAAAACACGCTAAATACTGTGGTTTTGAAAGTTCCACGCGGTTTTTGAGCGGATCGTCGTGACGCAATTTTTTGCTTAAACGAAGGGCAATATTAATGATGATCTGAGACTCCATCGCCAGCCGGCGGCTGTTAAGTCCGGCCGGCAATTTTGCCGCTTCCTGCATCAATTCATCGACACCGGTCAATATTTCGTCGAATACCTGCCGCAACGACGCATTTGTTTTGGGCGCCGTCAGGTCTTCGATATTGGCGCCATGTTTCTCTAATACGTCGAGCGGCAAGTAAACGCGATCAAGAGTATGGTAGTCATCTTGGCAGTCCTGCAAATGATTGAGAATTTGCAACGCGATACAAAGGGCATCCGATGGCCCGTAGCCAACTTTCGAACCGCCATTTAAATCCAGCAGATAGCGCCCCACGGGAGCGGCTGACAATAGGCAATAGTCGATCAACTCTCGCCAATCTTGATAGCGGTGTTTGGTTGCATCTTGTTTAAATGCCTCCAACAAATCGAGACAATGTTGGGTCGTCGTCTTTGTCTCAGTTAAGCTCACTGCCATGCGGTGCGCTTTTTCCGGAGTGTTGTTGCCGTTAAAGGCACTTTCAAATTGTTCGAGGTGAGCAATCTTATCTTCGGCGCTCAAAACAGCGGAATCTGCGATATCATCAGCGGCTCTGGCAAAGTGATAAAACGTTGCAATATGCGGACGCAGATGCGCCGGCAGCAGCCAAGAGCCGACGGGGAAATTCTCGTAAGCGATGTCTTTGCCTGAGGAAATCTCCTCAGGAGTGTTGTTGGCGTCCATCATAATAGCGCGATGATTGCAGAAGAAAGCTGGCAAGTCCAATCCAGCTGTTATAAATAGTTTCTTATGGTTCAAATTGAACGGCATAAAAGCGTAGCTGTAAATATTGGCGGTATCGTCATCGGTGGTGGCGCACCCATCGTCGTACAATCCATGACCAATACGGATACGGCGGATGCTGCCGCGACCGTGGCGCAAGTGGTTGCCCTTGCCAAGGCTGGTTCAGAGTTGGTCCGCATAACCGTCAACACGGCAGAAGCGGCGGCGCAAGTTGCAAACATCCGGACACAGTTGGATGAGATGGGCTGTCACGTGCCGTTGGTTGGCGACTTTCATTACAACGGTCACACTTTGCTGACTGATTATCCAGACTGTGCGGCGGCGCTGGCTAAATACCGCATCAACCCCGGCAATGTCGCTTTCAAGGACAAAAAAGATCAGCAATTTACGGTGATGATCGAGCAGGCCATAAAATACGGTAAGCCGGTCC
Organism: uncultured Rhodospirillaceae bacterium; assembly: GCA_964566055.1. Lineage (GTDB taxonomy): Bacteria > Pseudomonadota > Alphaproteobacteria > Rhodospirillales > UBA2165 > TMED23. The sequence continues at coordinate 7,684 of CAZMHI010000026.1, read as the reverse complement.
GCATTGGCGTCAATTGGGGCAGTTTGGATCAGGATTTGCTGGCCCGGTTCATGGATGACAATGCCAAACTCGCCGAACCCAAAGACGTTCAACTGGTCATGCATGAGGCCTTGGTCGCTTCAGCCTTGGAAAGTGCGGCGCTCGCCGAAGAGATTGGTCTGCCACGCGATCATATAATATTGTCGTGTAAAGTCAGCGCGGTGCAGGATTTAATCGCTGTTTATCAAATGATGGCAGACAGATGCGATTATGCGCTTCATTTGGGGCTCACCGAAGCCGGCATGGGGTCGAAAGGGATCGTGGCTTCAACGGCTGCGCTCGCTGTTCTATTGCAGCAAGGCATCGGCGACACTATTCGTATCTCATTAACGCCGGAGCCAGGCGGCGACCGCACGCGAGAAGTTGTTGTCGCTCAGGAAATCTTACAATCGCTGGGTATTCGCTCTTTCACACCTCAAATTGCTGCCTGTCCCGGCTGTGGCCGCACAACCAGCACGGTCTTTCAGGAACTGGCTGATGATATTCAAAATTATGTGCGGGAAAAAATGCCGGAGTGGGGAAAACAGTATAACGGCGTTGAAGACATGCAGGTCGCCGTGATGGGCTGCATCGTCAATGGCCCGGGCGAGAGCAAACATGCCAATATTGGTATCAGCCTGCCCGGCACAGGTGAGCAACCAGCAGCGCCTGTATTTATTGATGGTGAAAAGAAAATGACTTTGCGGGGTGAAAATATTGCCGCTGAGTTTAAACAGATCATTGATGAATATGTGGCTAAGAAATATCTGCCAAAATCATCTTAGAGGTGCCGTTTTGAGGGCTGGACAGAGCCCGGCTTTTTTCCTATAAGCGCGTCTCACACAGGTGACTTTCTGACAATCTGTCTGATATATATGCCCAGGTAGCTCAGTTGGTAGAGCAGTGGACTGAAAATCCTCGTGTCGGTGGTTCAAATCCGCCCCTGGGCACCATTTTTATCATTTAAAATCAAATAGTTATCCGTTATTTTATTGTTATCGTTGATGTGAATTTCTTGATGAGTACCCAATGAGTACCCAACAGAAATGGCTGTTTGCTGCCAATTCTGTGTCACACACTCCGATGAAGTGAAAATCATTTACCGCAAACGTCCAGATCAAGGTTCCTCACGGATTCTTGGAGCGGAGGACACCTTGAACTGGCGGTGACACCTCGACACTTAGAACTTACTGCCATTCTTCATGGCAGTTCTGAAGACAAACCTTCTTTGTGCTTTGTGATCCAACTGACATCAGTTGGTCAGGGGGATTGTTAAGGGGGAGGGACTCACCCTTGACTATCCCGATAGGGATTTAATGTCGTTAATACTCCCCCCGCCTTTTAAAAAGAGGAATAGATAAATTGTGGCCTGGGGCTTAAATAAGATTCGGCATCACACAGAATCAAGTATTTAACTTGCCATCAACGTTGAATATTGAAGGACACCTTTTGGATATTTTCTTACGTGCCCAAACCAATCTTCTTTGTCATGACACTCGATACATAATGTGATCAAGTTTGTGGGACTGTCGGAACCACCGGTGGCTTTAGGAATTACGTGGTGTATCTCAAGTGCACTGCTGTCATTTTACGAACCACACCACTGGCAAGTGTGACCATCACGCTCGAGTACCTCTTGTCGATATTTCTTTCGCACAAATGATGATCCGTCATCATCTCTCACTCTTAATTCAACCTTAGTCGTTTCTCGTGTTGGGCGCGGTGTAAAAAATAAAAGTTTTGGGTCGCTAGATCGGAGTTCCCTAAGTTCGTTCGCATGACAGGTATACAGCCAAGGTCCAACAATTAGTAAAACTAAGAAACAGAAAGGCATCGGAACATTTAAGAGAAAAAGCAACCCCGCAATCACTAACAATGAGAACAAATACTTTGCTCGAAGCAGACTGCGGTTATATTGGAAATTGGTTTCCCAATCCAAATGTCTTTGCTTATTAACCGCTACTGCAGATTCAAAACGCTTCTTAAATCGTTCAAGTTTGAACTGATTTACCTTCGGATATTCCGTCTTTGCACAAAAATAGCAGTAAATAGAAATCCCCATCTCGATCTTAGGTGAGCCATATAGAGATTTTCCACATCGGTGGCAGTGGCTAACGATGCCATAAGGATGTTCGCGGTTAATTGATTGGGTATCGATAACCACTCCCTTTTCCACATTTAGTATGATTTCTGTCTCATAAGAAGATAGATAACCGGCGTGGATGTATGACGTGCATTTCCCGTCAACGATGCGAAGCTCTCCGGAATACCAATTTGCAAACACAGGTGATTCTGAAGCGGTTAGCACATCAATTAAATCGATGGGTCGATACTTAACCTCTCCGGAAGGACACTCTGAGATAATGTCCCCGTCTAGTTCGAGAAGATATAATCGATTCTCCTCTATTTTCCATGAACCTACGTACCCGCGATAGCAACTCGTGAGCCTTGCATAAAAATTTGGTCGAGGATGTTCGTCACTGAAGTAACTTTCAAGCGGTTCAGAGAACATTGAAAGGTTCTTATCGTCATAGGTAATACGTTCTCCTGTTTGGTGACACATCAGATTTACCTCAGTTTATTGATTGGCACCCAATCTTCATCGCCGGGACGCTTTGCGTTCCAGTAAACCCATCCATTTAAACTTGTTGAGGAACCTTCTTTAGTTCTTCCGACAGCGCAAGCTGCGGCTGATGGACTTCTATAATTTTGATCACCGATGACCCATCGATTTTCTTTAATGACGCCATAATGCAGTTCACCATTATATTCCATTCGCACTTCTGTTCCGGAAGGAAGTGTTACACCCTTTCCTGACCACGCCCCACTTCGAGCTTCAGACGCTGCTTTCTCAATTTTCTGGTCCAACGCATCAAGAGTCATAAAATTTTCGATTTGTCGCGTTTTTGGAAGTTTCAACAATCGCCTAAGAACGTCATTTGGAGATTCCTCGAAGCTATGTCGTTCCATTTCGATCTTCTTGTGAACTTCAAAGTCAATTTCAATACTTCTATAATCTGCCAATGTTTCCTCCTACTATTCCTAAAAAACTATCCCCACTATAGTAAAAATAGTAGTATATGTCAATGATAAATCGACCGGCATTTGATGATATTTGTAAAAGTAACTAATACGAAGTTGGTAGTGAGGATTATTAAGGACGGCTAAACGTCCTTAATACACCCCGTAAGGGGTTTAATGATGTTGATACTCCCCCCGGTTATTAAATAGTGGGGGTAGCTATTTGTCGCTATGGGCTTAATTGAGATCAGTTGACACTCATGTGTTCTTTGAAACCAATTAACCCTAAAGAAAGATCGGTTCTCGCATAATTATAGTTTATTTTTTGAGAAAAAAGAGAATAGGCCAAGCTAAAGTCACCGACACGAAAGTATTGAGAACTCCCGCAGAACCTACTTTGCCTGAAGACAAGTGTGCTATTGCCCTAATTACCCCAATAACAAGATAGATAATGACAAACCAAAACCAATCCATTTTGCCTCCGATATAAAATAAACTAGGATAGTAGTGTTTTCACGTTAATGTTTTAAGGTCGGTTTTAAAAATCTGTATAAAAATAATTACTCAAAATGTGATTAATGTAACCTCACAAAGATGTACACTATAGTTTTAACTTGGAGGCCACCATGCCAAAACAAATTGTGACAGCAGTAACAGGAATTTCAATTATTTTGGCTTTTTTTGATGTTATTGCGTGGGGGACTGTTGGTTGGATTGTTCTTGGATGTTTTGGTTATTTAATTCTTATGGCACTTTCTAATAAATATTCTGATGGTTTAACTGAGAAAATTAAAGCAATGGAACCCGAAGAAGATGAGGAGAAGTAATTCCGGAAAGAAGAAACAATAAATAGTAGCGACAATATTATCTTAATTTAACTGAAGTATTTAAAAATCTCTCCATAGCAGCCGATGGAGAATTTGAAGCCCTCTCAATTACAGCAACATTCATCATTGATCTTTTTCCTAAGTACATTCGTGCTTGGACAGCAGCTTTAATCTGTCTTTTTCCAGCACTAACGGTACGCTGCCCTACCATTCTTAAAGTTGTATAGTTACCTTGCTTCTCCCAAAACATTTGAGTGTATTTGAGGCCGATCATCTTTGACCATTGATCCATACTCCACTCGGCTGATTTACGGATTTGGGCTGAAGTTAAATTCCGTGCCAATTTAAACGAAGTGTCACAGTTGGCTGAAAAAACTTGCAGAGAACGATTGTTGTTAGCCTTTGCCATATATGTATTTGAGTACATTCCATTGCCCAATGGTTGAACTACTTTTTTAACAGATACCGGAAAAGGAAAATTGACCTTAAATTCACACTCTCGATTAGAAAACTCAAAGGCGAAAGCAGGTCCGGATAGAATTACTATTAAACATATTGTAGTAAATCTAATCATCACCAACCCTTACTTATTTTTTTAATTGTACCAAGGAAATAATAACCAAGGTAAGAACTCATCAGGATTATTAAATAATACGTATGCACCATAAGGCCATGTAACCATTCGAAGAAAGGACGAGAATAGTCCTATAATTAGTCCCAGACCAGATTCGATAAATCCCAAATGCCACATAGCTCCAGGTCCCATTGTATAGAATATAATGTTGGACAGAAAACTGATCCCGGCTACGGGTGTACCCACCATCAAATAGATAACCCATAGAGAATTACCTTTAGATTTAGAATCGGAATTTGTCACGGATTCGCTGCTCACTGACTCATACCAATCAAAGCAGCAACACCATAGATAACAAAAGGTAGTACAATTAGTGCTGTAAACATAATATAACTCCTTCAACCTAATTTGGCTCACTATAGATCAATTATTTAATTTCAATAATATGAAATCATCTAACTTTAATTATTAAAAAAACTACTCACCTTTTATATTATTATACTATTCCATTATATATAGAGTAATCTAAGAAATACCTGCATATTGATTGCAGCGGAGTGGAGGGGCAAGTGGCTATCCAGATCAACTTTCAATTTTTGACATCTTCCGTATTTTCGCTTCTTTTGTTTACGCTTTCGGGCTGTTTAACGGTAAACGAGAAACTCGCGTCTAGTAGACCTTCTGTAGTAAATGGTAATTCAAAAAACGAGGTAATTTCATCGGTTGGTCATCCGAGTGACACCCAATTCAATGGTGGAATTGAAGTTTGGCGTTACTGTACGACTGGTTTGTTTTCAGACGATTATTTGACTGTCGTATTTAGAGATGGAAAAGTTATTGGAAAGGAGACATATAAAAATACGAGGGGAGGGGATTGCACAAGTTTCTTTAGACCGATCTATTGGAGCAATTACCTTCCTAAGAAACCTACAAATCGTCGATCCAGCAAAAATAAAGACAATAATAAAAGTAATTCTATTTCCACCGGAACTGGTTTTTTTATTAATCAGAATGGCTACCTCGTAACAAATCATCACGTTGTTAAAAGTTGCGACAAAATTTCAGTTAAAGGGTTTGGAACTGCTCGTAAAATTGCAAGCGATAAGATCAACGATATTGCCATTTTGAAGGTTGAGCATGGTCCTTCAAGTTTTGCCCTTATTAGGGGGAGGCAAAAGGTATCCTTAGGAGAGACTGTCGTTGTATATGGATTTCCTTATGCAGGTGCCCTTTCGCAGGATGGCAATTTGACCCAAGGCAATATTTCTGCTCTTTCTGGCTTTGGTAACGATATTAGGATGTTTCAGATTTCGGCTCCAGTTCAACCAGGTAATAGCGGGGGGCCTTTGCTTGATAGTTCCAAGAACGTAATTGGAATAGTTACGGCTAAGTTAAATGCAGTTGCGATTGCAAATATTACTGGAGACATACCGCAAAATGTCAATTTTGCGCTGAAGAATGATATTTTGAAATCTGTTCTTGAAATAAACGGAATTGATTACCAACAATCTGATCATCAACAAAAGTATGATTTAGTTGAGATAGCGAAGGGAGCGAAAAAATTTACCTCGTTAGTAATATGTGAGTAAACTCAGTGTCAGAAAATCGATAAAAAAGCGCGACAGCACACACAAATCCATACTATTTCACGTTGAACTTAGCCCAATTCAGACCAGTTTTTACGCTGATTTTACCGACTAGGGGGCAATTACCGGCATCTTCGTTGAGCTTTGTCAACTTCCAGACACTCAATCATTTTGGAAAGCGTTGGAATTGATACGTTTATACGTGTGTGACAGGAAATGGTTGGGATTGGGGGTGATGTTAGACGCCCCATAATGAATAACCTATTAGCCAGATCAAATGTGTGTTTACATTATAAGGTTGTCACACACATCAATTATTACCCAGATCAATGTGCAATGTTATACTCTCAACTTAAATAAAGAGATGATTGAGTAAAGATGTTCATTAGATATGGTCATGATTAAAAAACCGGTAATTTGGCTGGCTGTGATATTAGGATCGTTGCTTGCGTTGGAAGAAGTTCCTCAAGCAAATGCTATGGGAAGTGTTGGAAGCATTTCACGATATGTTACCAAGGGTGTAAAGAATCAAGCTCCAAAAAATGCTGATGAACTTCCGTCGACTTCGGGACGGTCCAAAGTGTCTGAGGAAGATCAAATCCTAGATAACCTATTGGTTACTCGATCCCTCCTTAGAGAAAGTCAAAATTTTGCATGTCCAAGCATGAATCTTCGGGTTTCAGCTCCGCAATTGAACGCCAAAATTACAGTGCCGGAAAAACTCAATATTCGAACAGGTCCAGGAACAAATTATTCAAGAAAAGCGCAATTTAAACGGTCCGGCTTTTATGCACTTGATTTGGTGAACACATCAGGATGCTGGGTGAAGATTAGATATAATAGTGGTAGCCGGAAACAGACAGGTTGGATTTATTCAAAATTACTCAGAATTGAGTTTGATAACCACCTAACAAAGCCACAAAAACGATTGACCAGAACACTTGATTCTTCAGGTGTCTATAGATTGGTCGCGCGAAGCACATACAAAATAGGTACCCCAACGGGGACAGGGTCTGCAGTAGCAATTTCCCCAACAGTTTTGCTAACGAATTGCCATGTTTTAGAAAATAATAGGACAGCTCAAATTCTGGAAAAAGGAAGGGGCTATAAGGCCAAACTTATCCATGATGACTACTCTAGGGATAAATGCTTCATTCGGTCACTTGAATTAGAAGTTAAGCCAATAGCACACGTTAAGAGCTTTTCTAGAATCCAGAAAGGGGAGCAGGCATATTCAGTTGGTGCTCCACTTGGTAAAAACAGATCATTTGGTAAAGGTATTGTCTTCAAAGGACAGCAACGGAGTGGCGACAGATGGATTCTTGCAACCACACCTATCGATTTTGGATCATCTGGTGGGGGGCTGTTTGATACAAGAGGTAATTTGATCGGAATAACTACTGAGAAAACAACCATCAACAATCAATTTGCCTACAGTCATTCGATAGCTGCAGAGGACTTTTGGAAGTAGCACAAGGCTGCATTTACCGTTTCAATTACAGAGTTAATTTTACCTTTCACCTCGATCGTATTTGTGTGTCACCCATTATCCAGCATTTCTATTTTTGGGTTTCTTTTGTGGTGAAGGTGTAGGTAAAGGTGACGGTGGTCCTCCCCCAAAAAGTGGGTCCACTGTTATAGTTAGAAAACGGAGGATC
>CAZMHI010000025.1:28423-60232 GCA_964566055.1 uncultured Rhodospirillaceae bacterium | reverse complement strand
GGAGCGCGGTCACCTTGCCCCCGGTATGTTTGCTGTCGGCGGTGACAGCCATTCACCGACCGGCGGCGCCTTTGGCAGCTATATGTTCGGCATTGGCGCCACCGATATGCTGGGTGTTCTGGTTACCGGCGAGACCTGGATTAAAGTGCCGGATACGATCCGCATTAAGTGGTCAGGTGAATTGGGCCCTGGAATCGCGGCCAAGGACATGGCACTTAAAATGAGCGCCACCCTCGGCATGGATGGCGGCGGTTATCAAGCCGTCCAATATAGCGGCGATACCATTGAAAACCTTGAGATGATGGAACGCATGACGCTTTGCAATATGGCAGCGGAACTAGGTGCTCAGACTGGCATTATTGAACCGGACGAAACCACGGCAGCCTATGTGACCGCTGCTGGAGGCGATCCAGGTGACTGGCAGGCTTATCGCAGTGATGCAGATGCAAGCTATAAAATCACCCATGAATTTGAGGCGGCTGAATTAGCGCCTCAAGTGGCGGCGCCTCATTCGCCCGCCAATGCCGCAGATGTCGATAATGTCGAACCAGCAGAAATTGATCAATTTTATATCGGCGCCTGCACTGGGGCAAAATTAAACGATCTCAAAATGGCGGCCTCTATTCTAAAAGGAAACTCAGTGGCACCCGGCAAACGCCTGACCATCGCCCCTGCCTCCTCCCGTATTCTTACCCAAGCGACCAAAGACGGAATAATTGAAACCTTGCTGGAAGCTGGGGCCAGTTTACTGCCACCGGGTTGTGGGGCCTGTGCGGGTTACGGCGTTGGTGTATTGGCCGAAGACGAGGTTTGCCTCGCCTCAACCGCGCGTAATTTTCAAGGCCGTATGGGGGCCAGCACCTCTAAAGTTTATCTCGCCTCGCCTTATACCGTCGCCGCCAGTGCAGTAGCTGGTCACATTACTGATCCCCGCGAGGTATTAAGTTCATGAGCGGCCGCGTCTGGAAATTTGGTGATGACGTCAACACCGACGTCTTGGCCCCCGGCATTTACATCAAACTGCCTATAGACGAGCTAGCATCCCATTGCCTGGAGGCGGTCGAGCCGAATTTTGCAAGCTCAGTAAACGAAGGCGATATCGTTGTCGGCGGCAAGAACTTCGGTATGGGTTCAAGCCGAGAACAGGCAGCTCAGGTGTTGAAAGAGCTTGGTGTCGCGGCTGTCATCGCACCGTCATTTGGAGGTATTTTTTACCGCAACGCCTTTAACCTTGGATTACCGGCTATAATCTCGAACGATATTGGCGAAATCGACGATAAGCATGAGCTTGAAATTGATCTCAAAACCGGTGGTATTAAAAACGTTTCCACCGGCGCAGAGTTAACCGGCAACGCCATCCCGGAAAATTTACTGGCCCTGGTTGAGGCGGGTGGGCTTGTACCCTATTTAGAAGTTAAGCTGAAACAAAAATGATTAGAGGACAATAATGTCGCCGCAACAATTACTCAGAGAACGATTAAGTAAGCCGGAAATACTGCTAACGCCCGGCATCTATGATGCTTTTGGCGCGATGATGGCGGAACGCGCCAGCTTCGAAGCGCTTTATCTCTCCGGCGCCTCAATCGCCTACACCAAATTAGGCCGGCCAGATATTGGCCTGGTTTCTCTTGATGAAGTAGCTGGCGTCGTCGGCACCATCCGCGAACGCACAGACCTGCCGATGATTGTTGATGCTGATACCGGTTTCGGCAATGCCCTCAATGTACAGCGCACGGTTAAACTGCTGGAGCGTAACGGCGCTTCGGCCATTCAATTAGAAGATCAATCACTGCCCAAACGTTGCGGTCATCTCGATGGCAAGACGCTAGTTAGCGCTGATGAAATGAACGGCAAGATCAAAGCCGCCCTCGATGCCAGACAGGACGACAACACCATTATTGTCGCCCGCACCGATGCCATCGGTGTTGAAGGCTATGATCTGGCAATGGAACGCGCCCGCGGCATGGCCGAGGCCGGTGCGGATGTATTATTTATCGAGGCCTTTCAAAACGAAGAACAAATTGCCGGTGCGGTTAAAGAGTTTGGCGGTAAAATTCCGCTGCTGGTCAATATGGTCGAGGGCGGCAAAACACCCATGTCACCTGCTGGTGAGCTACAAGAAAAAGGCTTTTCCATTGTCATATTCCCAGGCGGCCTGGTCCGTGCCTTGGCATTGGCGGCCGAAAACTATTTCGCCTCGCTTCATAAACACGGCTCGACCTTGGAGCATTTGGATCAGATGTATGATTTTACCGCTTTGAACGAACTGCTGGAGACCAAAAAAATACTTGAAGAAAGTAATAAATACAGCGATGGCGGAGACTAAAATGACCGAGCTTGATCCTGTCCTCCTAGCTGTCCTGAAAGGCCGCCTCGAACAAATCGCCGACGAAATGGATGCGACACTATTCAGAAGCGCCTTCAATCCCATCATCGCCGAAGCCCATGACGCCAGCCACGGTCTTTACCATGCCGAAACCGGTGAGACCCTCATTCAAGGCAAATCCGGCCTGCCGGTCTTTGTCGGCGCCATGTCTTTTGCCGTCAAAGCCGTGATCGATAAAGTTGCCACCGAAAACATCACTTTAAATCCGGGTGATGTATTTATTTTTAATGACCCCTATGAGGGCGGCACACATCTGTCAGATTTCAAATTGGTGCGGCCATTTTTCCGGGGCAGTAAGTTATTCTGCTATTTGGCTTCGGTCGGTCACTGGCATGATGTTGGCGGCAATGTGCCTGGCAATTACAACCCGGTTGCTACTGAATGCTACCAGGAAGGCATGCTGATTCCGCCGGTTTATCTCTACCGGGAAGGTGTGCTTAATGAGGATATCGTCGCCATTCTGCAATCAAACTCGCGCCTGCCCGGCAGCCTCTATGGTGATCTTAATGGCCAAGTCAGCGCCCTGGAACTCGGCGAACAACGGCTGGGTGATTTGCTTGAAGAATATGGTGAAGATCAGGTAACTAGTGCGCTCGCCCAATTAAAAGCCAGTGCGGCTAAACTCATGGCGAGCTATATCAGTGATCTGCCGGACGGCACCTATTCGGCTGAAGACTGGCTCGATAATGACGGCATTATCGATGAGCCGCTAAAAATCGGCTTGGACTTAGTCATCGCCGGTGACCGCATGACGCTGGACTTTTCCCGCACCTCCAATGCCTGCGATGGGCCGGTTAATATCTCGCGCTCGACCTGTATCGCCTCGTGCTACGTCGCACTTAAGCATATATTCCGGGATGTGCCGGCCAATGCCGGTGTGCTGGAGCCTATCGATTTCGTCATCCCGGATGACAGCCTACTCAGTGTCATGCGGCCCAAACCGGTTGGCGGCTATACCGAAACTATTTTGCGTGTCATCGATGTCATGTTCCAGGTGATCTCTGAGCTCGCGCCGGATATGACCAATGGTTGCGCCTATGGCACCATTAATGCGCTTTCGATGGCGGGGTATCGCAAAAACGGTGTGCGCTGGGTAATGTTCTCCTTCTTTGGCGGTGGACACGGCGGCCACCCCAATGGCGACGGCCTCAATCACGGCAATGCTCCGATCTCGACGGCAACCATTCCACCGCTGGAAATCCTCGAAGCCGCCTACCCTGTGCGCTTTACCCAATGGGCGCTCAGACCTGATAGCGGCGGGCCCGGTAGAAATCGCGGGGGCCTCGGAGCGATCTATGAAATCGAGTTGCTCGAAGAAAAAGCCGATGCCTTTCTGTTTGGTGAGCGTGGTAAATACGCTCCAGCTGGCGTTGTCGGCGGTGCCAATGGGGCACTGAATGAATTTTATTTTCCAGATGAAAATGGCGATGACGCCTCACCACCGATGGTTTCCAAAATGGTTGGTATTCATCTTGACCAAGGTCAGCGGGTCCGTCTCGAAACACCAGGTGGCGGTGGCTATGGTGATGCTTTGGAGCGTGATCCTCAGCAGGTGGCCGAAGATGTCCGGCTGGGTTATGTCACCGCAGAAGCCGCTGCCGATCACTATAAATGTTCCGTCTCCGATGAAGGTGTGCTGAACGCAGAAGAAACCGCGAAATTGCGGGGAGACACCTAAACATGGCTGACAATAAAACAGTCGTCGGTGTCGATGTCGGCGGCACTTTCACGGATGTGTTTTTCTTAAACGAAAAAGATGGTTCCTGCGATGTCGCCAAATTGCCCTCGACACGCAGCGATCAGTCGCAAGGTATCCGTGAAGGCATCGCCCAACGGCGTGACAACCTCGGCGAAGTTTCCCTCATTATCCATGGCACCACGGTCGGCACCAATGCGTTGCTGGAGCGCAAAGGAGCTAAGTGCGGCATTATCACGACCAAGGGTTTCCGCGATGTCATCGAAATGCGCCGCCGCGACCGGCCTGAGACCTGGGGTCTCTGGGGTATGTTCGAACCCGTCGTGCCGCGTGATCTCCGCGTCGAAGTTGACGAGCGCGTACTGGCCGACGGCACCCTGCACACTGAAGTTGATTTGGCGGAAGTTAAGCAGGCCACGGCAACATTGCTGGAGCGCGGCGCCCAATCGGTCTGCATCTTTTTCATGAACAGCTATGCCAATGATGCCAATGAAGTTGCAGCGACAAAAGTCGTTAAAGAACTTTGGCCCAATGAGCATATCACTTCTTCATCAGAAATTTTGCCGGAGATTAGAGAGTTTGAACGTTGCTCGACTTCAACATTGAACGCTTACCTGCAGCCGCCAATTGGTGACTACCTCGAACGCCTCGAAGGTGGTTTGCGCGACGGCGGTTTTGGCGGCGAGATTCTCATTGTGCAATCCAACGGCGGTGTCATGTCCGTTGATACGGCGCGCTCGTTTCCGGTGCGCACAGCCCTTTCCGGTCCGGCTGCCGGTGTCATTGCTGGCGCTCATATCGGCACCAGCGCCGGCTTTCCCAATCTGATCACCTGTGACATGGGTGGCACCAGCTTTGACGTTTCCCTGGTGGCTGATGGAGAATCTGCGCTGGCCGCTCAAACGGCTGTTGACTTCGGTATGGTTGTCCGCACGCCGATGATTGAGATTACGACGATTGGTGCCGGCGGCGGCTCAATCGCCTGGGTCGACCGGGGTGGTCTGTTACAGATCGGTCCTGAAAGTGCTGGTTCTGATCCAGGCCCGGTCTGTTATGGCCTCGGCAATGACCGGCCGACCGTCACCGATGCCAATGTCGTTTTGGGGCGAATCAATGCCGACAAACCCATCGGCGGCAAGCTCGATAGATTGGATGTCGAAGCCTCAAAAACTGCCATCCAAACCCATGTCGCCGAGCCACTCAATATTGATGTCATGGCCGCAGCCGAAGCGATTATCCGGGTCGCCAATGCCAAGATGGCCGGCGCCATCCGGCTGGTCTCGGTCGAGCGCGGGCATAACCCGGAGAAATTTATCGCCATGCCGTTTGGTGGCGGTGGCGCTCTGCATACTGGCGCCCTGATCAAAGAAGTTGGACTGTCGAAAGCGCTGGTGCCGCGCTTCCCGGGCGTCACCTCTGCCCTTGGTTGCGTCATCGCGGATATGCGGTTCGACCGGGTGCATACCTTGAACAACATGCTCGATGAGCTTGACCTTGAGATGTTGACCCGGGAAATGGTTGAAACCGCTGAGGACGGTGAGCGGCGTTTGGATGAGGCTGGGGTTAGTTTCGAAGGCGTTGAGCATTTGTTTGAGCTGGATATGCTCTATGTCGGCCAAACCCATACGGTCGCTGTGCGTCTGCCGCTTGATTTTGAAAGTATCAAAGCGGGAATCGACCGCGATATTATCCAATCTTCCTTTGAAGACGCCTACCGCAGTTCTTTTGGGCGTTTGCTTGAAGGCATCGCCATGCGGGTGCTCAATTTGCGGGTAACCGTGATCGGGCGGCGGCCTAAATTTGATTTATCGATTTTGGGACCCTCCGGTGACGGTTCACTTGAAGACGCCAAAACCGATACAAGGCAAGTCTGGATCGATGACAAATGGTGGGAGGCTGATGTGTACGCGAGGCTGGAGGTGCCTGAAGGCGCGATTGTACCGGGTCCAGCCTTATTGGAGCAGCCCGATACAACCATCTTCATTGATCCCGATCTGGAAGGGTTGGTAGACCGTTTCGGCAATCTGGTAATTTCAAGGAAAGAACAATGAGTATGCAAAATACCGCCCTCGTTCTGGTCGATATGCAAAATGATTTTTTGCATGTAGAAGGCGCCTATGCGCGAGGTGGTGCGACCTCAGAGCATATCGCCGCCCTTCCCACCAAGCTCAAATCCGTCGCCGAGGCGATGCGCAAAGCGGGCGGCTGGATTGTCTCAACGCATTTCACGCTGGTGCCCGGCAAAAATGGTGAGCCGTTTATCGCCGAGCATTTGAAAAAACTCCGCCCTTTTTTGACTAAAGGTGATTTTGCGCCCGGCAGTTTCGGACATGCGCTCATTGATGAACTTGGACCGGCTGATTTAGCCGTCGAAAAAATCGCCTATTCCGCCTTCCATATGAGCCGCATGGACTGGATGCTGGAGCAGGCAGGCATCACCGAGCTGATCTTTGGCGGCATCGTTACCAATGGCGGCGTCACCTCAACTGTGCGGGACGCTCATGTGCATGGTTATCACAGTACCGTTTTGTCAGATGGCTGTGCTGCCTTTGATCCTGCCGTTCATGATGTCTCTATCGAGGCGCTTCGCAGCGTTGCCGACATTGCGACCTGCGATGAAATAATCTCAAGCTTGAATTAAATCTGCTGCTGCCAGACCGGCAATCCGGCCAAGGGCCACCGCCGTCAATAAACCATTGCCGGATAAATACCCCCAGTCGGCTGGACCCGACAGGCCTGCCGCCGTCCCGCCCGCGGCAAATAAATTGCTGAAGGCCGAGCCGTCCTGGCGCAAGACCCGCGCCTCGGTGTTAACGGTCAAGCCGCCTTGGGTATGGAACAGTGAGCCGGTAACTTTGATGCCGTAAAAAGGCGGCTCGAGCACTGGTTTAGTGGAAAAATCCCGTCCCAAAGGATCAGCCGCTGTTCCTTTGTTAAATTCCCCACAATCTGCCAATGTCTGCGCCAATGCCTCCTCCGGCAGACCAAACTCCTGGGCCAGCGCCTCGATACTATCGGCTGATTTCACCGCGCCCATTTTTTCAGCCTGAACATAGTCTTCAAATTCCAGACCAAGCTCGTGCAGGCGCTGATCATAAATATCCCAGGCCAGGCCCTCCGGCTGGGCCATGACGCGGCGGGCCTGTTCGGAATAGCCTTCATGTTCGTTACTGAAACGCTCTCCCAACGAGTTCACCAAAATACCGCCTTCCGTCATCAGCGCCCAAGTGATCAAAATACCATGTGGATGGGCGACCGAGCCGTGGCCCTGATAGGAGCCGAGATAACTCGTTGCCGCACCCAGTTCTTCGCCCCATAAAATCGCCTCACCCTGATTACCAGCATGGCCAAAATAATTCGCCGCCATCATGTCCGGGATATAGCGTTCAACCAGTTCCGGATTACCGCCATAGCCATTGCAGGCCAGGATTAAGGCCTGACAACCGATTAACTCCAGACTGCCATCAGGGCGTTCAATGCCGACACCTTCAATGTCGCCCTGCTCATTGACATAAAGATCAGTCACCTTGGCCTCGGTCATGATATCGACCCCGGCGCGTTCAGCCGCGACCGTGAGCCCGCCGATAAGATCAATGCCTTGCCGGGAAGGTGGTGCATGCATACGCAGACGGCGGTGGCCGGGATACAAAAACCCGCCAACCAGGGTCAGTTCAATTGCGTGGCTCTCCACCAGCCAGTCAATTGCCGGACCGGAGGCGGCGCACACCGCTTCGACCATCTCCTGATCAACTTCACCATGAGCTTTCTCGCTTATGTCTTGGGATAAAATTTCAACGCTATCTTCGACGCCCTCAGCCGCTTGAATTTTGGTGCCACAGGCCGGCACCATGCCTGAGGACAGACCAGTGCTGCCGCTGGGTACTGCATCGCGTTCTAAAATTAATGGCGTTATTCCTGCATCAGCGATACTAAGAGCCGCGACCATACCAGCCGCGCCCCCGCCAACAATCGCCACCGGGACGGTAATATCAAAATTCACATTCTGCGAGGATTTAACAGCCATCAGCTATTCTAAGATGGCCCAATAAACGGCAACCACGTCACAATGGGCGGGAAAAAGATGATCAAGGCGACCAGGAACATAGCACAGGCCATAAAAGGAATGGCGGCCAGGCAAATCTCACTGAATTTAGTCCCGGGTGGCGCCACGCCCTGCATGACGAACAGCAACAAGCCGAAGGGCGGTGTCGTGAAACTAATCTCCATCGCCAGCAGCATAATAACGGCGAACCAAATAACTTGTTGTTCTGGTGGCAACCCAAAATCAAAGCCAACAATTATGGGAAAAAATATCGGCACGGTCAGCAGCATCATCGCCAACTGATCCATAAACATGCCCAGCAACAACAAGATACCAAACATAATCAGCAACATGACAAAACCGGAAACATCAAAACTTGTCACCCATTCAATAAGGGCAACGCTGGCGCCAGAGGCTGCGAGCACATTCGAAAACAGGCTGGAGCCGAATAATATCATCAGAGCAATGATAGTTACCCGGGCAGCGCCCCACATTGATTTCCACAGTGAATCGGAAAATTTTGGCCAGAAACCCCGCGCCTGATCTCGATCTCCGGTCAATAGCGGCACCAGCCACAGATAGGCTATTGAGAGGACAATCACCCCTAGCGAGCCGTAGGCGGCTGATTCAGAGGGCGTCGCCACACCGAACATTATTAATAAAATAACCATGACGATGATCGAGATCATCGGTACCACATCGGTCAAAAACAGCCAAAAACGCTCCGACCAGGGAATGTATTCGACCTCATAGATGGGAGCAACAGACGGGTCAAAGGTCGCCCGGAGAAAAATATAAACTGCATACATGGTGGCTAAAATTAAGCCCGGCAGTATGCCACCGATCAGCAGTCTGCCGATATCAATCTCGGCCAGGGTACCCAACAAAACAGCCAGGGCCGAGGGCGGGATCAGCATCGCCAAGCCGCCGGTGCCGAGGATCGGGCCGATAGACATGCTTTTCTTATATCCCCGCTTGGTCATTTCCGGCACCATCAGCGTGCCTAAAAGAGCCGTTGAGCCCATTGATGAGCCGGATAGTGTGGCGAAAGCCGTACCACCCGCAACCGTAACATAAGACAGCCGCGCCGGGGCCCGGCCCATTAAGTTTTCAACGGCATTAAACATCCGATTGGCTAAACCGGTGTGAAAAAACAGCTCTCCCATCAGCAAAAACATTGGAATAGGCACGATGGCGAAAATCGACATATTGGCGAAGGCATTGTCGGTGAGCTGAAAAATACCCGCTTCCATGTTGGCGTCAAAGCTGCCAAAGCGGCCAAAAAGTAAAAACGCTGCAACGGTGTTAACCAGAATAAAAGCGATACCAACGGGAAAGCCAATAAACATCAGCGCCAAAGTCGAGCCCAACAAAGCGATCAGAATCCAATACCACTCCATTAAAAATCGCCTTCGAGGGAACGTTTGGTTTCTTCCAGTTCAACCCGGTCGCTAGCAACGCCAGCCAGCCCCATATGCATGGTATCCGCCACAAACACGAAACGTAAAAATTCTACGCCCATCATGAAAAAGCCGAAGGGGAAGGCAATCGTGGTGACCCAGAGACGAATATCTAGCTGGGCGCGCAGTTCGTCAAAGGCCATGCTGTCATCCCAGCGCTCAGCAAAAAGTTGCCACGTATACCACGCCCAAATCAGGCAGACGATGGCTGCCAGCAGGCAAATAATGCGGGATAGGTAGTCACGAATTTTGGGCGAGACTGCGGCAGTGAGCATTTCAATAAAAACATGCCCGCGGTTGCGCACCAGCCAGGGTGAGCCTAAGAACATAACATAGACGAAGCCATATTCGATGAAGGTCGTGGTATATAGATTATAGGTCGCACCGAAAAACCGGAACGTGGTGATATAGATAATGGCGATCATGATCAGACCGACATAAACGGACGCCACTGCCATCATCAGCCACAGCAAACGCTCCCAATACCGGTCGATTGTTTTAACTAATTGCGTCATTAAACTAACCAAGAACGGCGGCCCAGAACTTTACTCCAGGCCGCCGCCGATTTTTACTATCTTAAACTGCCCTATTGCTGATAAGCCGCACGCAGTTTTGCTAGATGTGACGTATCACGACCGGATTTCTTGAGCCGTCCTGCAACTCGGCTATAAGCCGAATCGACCGCCATTTTGAGATAGGCTTTTGAATTCGGCACGTTATAAAATTTCATGCCTTCTTTTTTCAAAGTAGCTCTCTCTTTAACGCCGAGATCAGATAATTGAGCATTATTAATTTTTTCCTGCTCAATCAATGCTGACTGCAGGACACCCTTTGCCTTGGCGCTCAGACCATTCCATTTTGCCAAATTCATCGCCCAGCCAATATCGGTCTGGTAGAAATCCGGCTCAATGGCGTGACGCAGGAATTTATCCCATTTTAAACCCTTGAGACCGATAGTCGCCCAGGGGCTCGCATCAATAACGCCTTTTTCCAAAGCACCATAGGCCGCAGTCGATGGAATGTTATGGGTTGATGCCTTAAGAGCCCGCAGGAAAGCGCCATAAATTGGATTATCTCGCATTTTGACGCCGGAGAAATCAGGCAGGCCCGCTGCACTAAATTTTGGTGCATTCTTCATATAAATCCGAAATTTGCCGCCACCTGTCGTCCAGCCAAGATATTTCATGTTGAAATGTTTTTGATGCAGGCCGTCAATGATATCATATCCACCCGCAGCCCGCGCTTGCATTGGCGTTGAGCTCGCCGTTGAGATAGCCTCATTTTCCGGAATAGCACGAGCATAGAAAGCTGCCGGTGTGCAAACCAGATCAACCCGGCCCTTGCTGACAGCAGGCGCCTGCTGGAACATTTTGATCGAGTTGAATGGCAAAATCTCAATTTGAACCACGCCTTTGCCACGTGCATTAATTTTATTCGCAAGAGCTTTACAGTTTTTCGTGTAAACCAAAAAATCGGGGAAAGGATACACCAAAGTTAGTTTTGTCTCCGCTGCGGAACTAGTGGTTGGCCAGCTAAGACCCACAACACCCATTAGGGCTGCAATAAATAATCCTCGAGAAAAGAAAGAAATCATTTCGTCCTCCATGCCTTCTGATTGTTGACTAATTTTTTTGTATTTCTGAGTTTCAAACAGATGACCCTATCAGGTCAACACCAAGTTGATAAAGTAATGCCCGCTTGGCGTTCACAAAGCGGGCATTAGGTAAGATTGAGAGTTAATTCAGGCTTTCCTGCTAATCGTTCTAAGCAAGATGTGTCTTAAAAAATTCGACCGTACGCGACCATGAAAGTTTTGCCGCATCTTCTTTGTAGCGCGGCGTGGTGTCGTTATGGAAACCGTGATTGGCGTCTGCATAGATATGCGCAGTATATTTCTTATTATTGGCTTTTAAGGCCGTTTCATAAGCTGGCCAGCCTTTGTTGATCCGCTTATCCAGCGCACCATAATGCAGCAATAAAGGTGCTTTGATTTTCGGCACGTCAGCAGCTTTAGCTTGGCGGCCATAATAAGGTACGGCGGCGGCAAGATCCGAAAACTCCACAGCCATGGCATTTGAGACACCACCACCATAACAAAACCCGGTGACGCCAACTTTGCCATTGGAATTATCATCGGCTTTGAGGTGCTTGTAGGCAGCAAAAAAGTCCTGCAGCAACTTGCCTTTGTTGAGCGTGCGCTGCATTTTCTTTCCTTCCGGATCGTTACCGGGATAGCCGCCCAAGGGCGTCAGCCCATCCGGGGCCAAGGCCGTAAAACCTGCTACGGCCACCCGGCGGGCGACATCAGCGATATAGGGATTAAGGCCGCGGTTTTCATGCACGACAACTACGCCGCCGCGCTTGCCGCCACCGGCGGGACGCACAAGATAACCTTTGATTTTGCCGTGTCCATTGGGTGAGGCATATTCGATCATCTCGCCTTTGATGCGGGGATCATTTTTGTCGACCTGATTGGCCAGGGCATAATTTGGCGACAAGGTTTCTAACAGGCTTGCCGCAGTAACGCCGCCAATGGCAAATTTACCGGCCTTCACGAGAAATTCCCGGCGCTCAATAATGCCGTGGCAATATTTGTCATAGAGATCCAATAGTTCTTGATCAAATTGATCCGCTGTTTTGCGTTCCATGTTTAAGTCTCCCATGTTCTGAGTTTGAAATAAATTTTTTATGTTGTTTTTGTTGTGCGCCTAACGGTAGCAGATTTTACCCGCCAACGACGGAGAGCGCGATCAAATGTTCGTTATATTAGAAAATTACAATGTCGCGTGACGAAGCGCGATAATAAAGGCGAGCATCAAAGCGACATTAAAAAATACTGAGTATGGCGCCCACCGCCAGCCGATGACATGAGACGGAATGCCGGTAAATCTCGACATGATCAGCGTCGTGCCGGAATAGGGCGACACCATAGTCGTGAGGCCCCAGCAGCCTAAGAAAACCAGCCCCAGCACCCAATCACGCAGCCCCATAATTTCCGGGCTTAGAATAGCGCCCAGGGTCAAAACCACCACAACCGGATGCAGGCCGATAAATCCACAGAAGATAAAAAGGGCCGCCAGTCCAACAATGCGTAAATCAATCACCGGCACATACAAATCCAACACCCCGGCTAAATTCTCAGCCGGAATAACACTGGCAATGCCGATGCCGAAAATATTGGCAGCGACAAACATCAGCGCTTCGTTGCGTAAACTTGGTAGTCCAGCAATAACTTTATGACAAAGCGAACTAAAACGCTGGCCTTTATTGGCTTGGCGTTCACCCTGGCTCACATACCAAATCAGGGCATAAGGTGGACAGACCATTCCAAGTGCCACCGCAATATTTACGCCGGAATATTTAAAGGTCAAAAAAACCAGCGCAATCAAGGAAGCCAGCAATAAAGCGGTTTTACCAATTTTTACTTCTGTTTGGACTTTAATGCCGGCAGACTCTCCAGCAGTTCGTTTCTGCCTGTAGCGTAACCGGTCAAATAGCCAGCCGCCCGCGATCATAATCGGCGCCAAGGCCATGCCCTGCAGCGCGATGTCTTGCCAGGTCAGGCTGGGGATCGCCACCAAGACGACGATCATGCCAATGTAGAAAGGTGACCAGGCAGAGGCACTGGTAAAACCATGCATGACAGCCAAACTTAACCGCCGTTGGAGCAACGGATCGGACCCCGCTTTTAACATAGGTGACAACAGGCCCACGGCAGCGACATTCAGGATTGCGCCCAGCAGATGCACTCCGAACGACAACACCAGAAAACGCCTACCGGGCGGCTGGTTGAGGATGGCTTCACGTACCGATTTGAGGCTCGGGCTTTCGCCCACCGGAAATTGTAGCCAGGCAACAGCAAAAAACAACAGCAGGAAAATGCGCGACCGGGCCAAGCCATCGATCAGCGTATCGAGCCACACACCTGAAAACCAGGCGGCCAGCGAGCCGATGCCAATCAATACCAGACCGGCGAGACATTGCTTAAAAGGCACCCAGCGAATTTGCAGCAGCAGATAGCTAACAATCAATCCGGCGGACATCAATTTAAAGATCGCTTGCGGTAAAAAAGCATCGATGATCGAAATCACACAGATGCTTAAAAATATCCAAGCGGAAAAAGTCAGCCGTTCAGGGTTCAAGGCAGAAATCCATATTAGGTATTGATGGCAGGGTCATCATAAGTTTCTATAGTAACAGCTGGATTGCAAGCAGATCGATACCATTGATGTAGGGAGTTCCAAATGGCGAAAATTACCGGAAGCTGTCTCTGTGGCGGAATTCGCTATGAAATTGAGGGCGATCCGTTTCGCATCGCCAATTGCCATTGCGATGATTGCCGCAAAGCAACCGGCTCGGCCTACGCGACCAACTTATTTTATCAGGAAGATCAGATCACGCTGCTGCAAGGCAGTCCGAAGCGATATGACCATACGGCCGACAGCGGCAATTCGATGTTCAAGGAATTTTGCGACACTTGCGGCGCTCAGGTCTTCGGCGGCGGCTCCATGCGTCCCGGTGTTAAAAGCGTCAAAGTCGGCAGCATAGATGACGCCAACTTCGTCAAACCGCAGGTCAATCTCTATCTCTCTCATGCCTTAAACTGCACGCTAATTGATGAAGAGATCGACGGTTTTGAGGCTATGCCGCCACCGGCTTAATCCGCAAACAATGTCGGCTCATCACCGGCCTGCCAGACCGGGTATTTTGTCATCACCGCAGTGAATGGCTCGGCAGTTAAGATTGCCTCCAGCCAATGCTGCAGGTTGGAATAAGGGGTGGCGTCGAACCAGTCCCGGTCTGTATTGGCGAATTGACGGATAAACGGGGCGATGGCGTAATCAGCTAACGACAGCGTGCTGCCAAATAAAAAATCTTGATCCGCCAACCGGTCATTTAAATCGCGCAGAAATTTCTCGCCCGCGGCGCGATGGAACAGCGGGTCAGCATCTTCATAGCGCGGCGCATATTTATAACGATCCAGATTTTCCTTAAATTCACCATCGCACTCAGAAATCAATGAAATCATATCGTCGAAATTACTTTGGTCAGGCTTAAGCCAATTTTCAGGATCATTTCGCTTTAGCGTCCAGAGCATAATATCGAGGCTTTGTTCCAGCACTTCGCCCGTCTTAAGCAGCAACACCGGTACGGTTGCCTTAGGTGACTGTTCAATCATCTCAAGCGGTTTGTCGCGCAATAGTACTTCGCGCAATTCACAGGTTTGACCGCTGCTATAAAGCGCCATCCGCGCCCGCATGGCATAAGGGCAACGTCTGAAACTATAGAGGATCGGATAGTCAGCTACGCCTCTTCTCCTGAAATTGCGTGGCGGATATCAGCATTGGCTTTGGCAAGGGTTTCGCCCCAGCGCCCCGAAGTCGCGCCACCATCAATTATTAAATCTTGGGCCGTGATAAAGCTTGCTTCATCGCTGCACAAAAACAGCACGGCATTGGCAATGTCGTCCGGCGTACCGGCGCGCGGGATCGGCTGGCGGCCGGCAAAGACTTTTTCCACCCGGGCTGCGACTTCATCGGCTTCCTGATCGCTCATGCCCCGGCTCTTGCCGAATATACCTGTCGCGATGCCGCCCGGCGAAACTGTGTTCACCCGGATACTGGCCTCAGCGACTTCGATGGCGACGCTGCGGGTCAAGCTGATGACGCCTGCTTTCATGGCACTATAGAAATGGGAGGAAAAGCCGCCCAAAGTAGCGGCCACACTGGCATTTGCAACGATACTGCCGCCGCCATTTTGACGCATCTGGATGCTTGCGTGTTTGTAGCAGAAGAAGACATTTTTGAGCAGAATATCAACAGCGCGGTTAAACTCCTCGACATCAATATCGGATATTTTTTGCAGCACGCCGCCAGCACCTGCATTGCAGAAAAAAGCGTCAATTTGGCCAAAGCGGTCGACAGAGGCTTTAACAAGATTGGCGATATCTTCTTCCTGGGTGACATCCGTTCTGACAAACAGGGTGTTGTCGCCCAGCCGTTGCTGGATAGCAGCGCCCTCTTCCTCACGCCGGGCTGCCAGCACCACCGAAGCGCCTTCGGCGACAAATAATTCCGCTGTACGCAAACCAATCCCGCTGGTTGCCCCTGTAATAACCGCTATTTTTCCGTCTAGCCGGCCCATTTTTTACTCCACTTTCAATAAATTTAAAATTGACCCGGAATGTGCCCGAGCCGGGCAGCCGGGTCAATAATGCTGCTCAATAGTGAGGTGGGGGCTTATCGGGTAAAATCGCCTGCACTCCGTCTTCAAGATTAAGCAGCTGGTCCTTTAATAGTTCCACGGTCCGGGTAAGCACATCAATACTCTCCCATTGCTTGGCAATGCCATCGCTTAAATCCTGAATGATGCCTTCCTGATGCGCCGTGTGGGCTTCCAGTTCACCCACCCGCGCTTCTAGTCCCGAAATGTCGCTCATCCGCTTCGTCCTTAAATTGCAATTAATGGCAAGACTTATACGACGGGAAAATGTTTACGACTACACCTGGCCGTAAGTTTTTTGATGACCATTACTTCTGACCAAAATAATCCGGATATTTTTCCGCTGCCTCATCGGGCATTAAGTTGGTTACAAATATAAAACGACCGCCTTGATCCGTTTTACCACTGCCAAAGGAATGGCTTTTGCCACTAGTTATAATTTGGGCAGACCCTTTGATATTGAAGCCCAACGGACGGCAGGAGGCACTAAACGTGCCATCATCGTTTATACTTGGGTGCATTTTTCCGCCACAAATTAAATTACCATCCGGGTTCAGCAGGCGCAGCAATTGTGGCTTCAACTTGTTAATCTCATATTCAAGCATGCCCCGCAGGACAGTGGATTGGCCGCCTTGTTCAATGAGCATGGTGACAACAGTCGTCAGCAGACCCGGTATTTTCTTTTTCGGCGCCACTAATTTTCCTTCCGTCATAACCAATTGGCAGGCGCATTCGCTGTTCGAATAGTTCGCCCAGCCGGGATATCGTCTTGCCAAAGACGCATTACATTTACCTAAAGCCCGTTTATTAGCTGTATCCGGATCAGGATTTCGCCAAGTAATATACGTTTGGCTGGGACATTTTCGCGGTGTTGTCGCTATCGCCCAATGCTTGTCTTCTTCATGATCGATCACAAATTGGCGAAGCTTTTCGCGGTACATAAAGAGCGGCAATTCCTGAAGAATTGTCTTGAGATCACCGGCCTGACGTTTCGCTGCGCGCGCCGCCATAAATTCCTGACTGGCAGCTTGAAAATTTGCTTCATCCCAAATGACGCCATCGGTCTTCTTGGAGGGTGATTCCGCATAGATTTTACACGGCGGCAGTAGAGTTTTGCTGTAATAGGAAAGGTAATTATTATCCCGGCGGGTCTCCTCACATTTCTTGAGCGCCGAATCGTCGTCCAAGTCAAAGCCGCAAGATGCCTCCCCACCCTGGTAAGTGTAAGCAAAGGATTTCCGATATTCATCCCAATCTTTGTACTCCTGAAACATCGCTTTGCAGGAACCGATTATTTCAGGTGCTTCGGCGTGGCCCGGTTGTGCTGTGACCATCAAACATATGGCAAAAAAAATTCCAGCACTAAATTTAGAAATCATAACTAATTCTCACTTGTCAATTTTTGCATTTATCGGGATTCTTGAAACAGAAAGCCAAATCGCGTTTGGGCGCATCACCTGAATTTGACGGCTTGGCTTTTTTGAAATTGTCGATGACTGTGTTTTTCTGGCGCTGATCTTTCTGCTCCTCACGTGCACCCCTCATTTTATTCAACTCACCTTCATCATGTTTGATTGAATTGAGCAGCACCAGCATGCGCTTCTCCAAACCATTTGCCCTGGCATCGCTAAGCCTCAAACAAGCGCCGCCGCGCAAATGCTTGTTGCCCAAAAAACCGTACGTGCCGGTTTCACCAAAATGACCATTGAAGGAAAAACATCTATGAGAGGAGCTGGATTTTGTCACGTAGTAAAGGTGGCCTTCTTCATAGTCTATTTTCTTAAGCTCATTTTTAAAGATCTGAACCCCCAGCTTTTTGGTTTTGCGATTTGCAAAAGCAACGAGATATTCTTGTGGAGAAATGGTGCTGCCAAATTGGCCGGTGAAAAGTTCATCATAAATTATTTCGCCATAGTTCTTAATCAACAGTCTTTCCTGATAGCGATTGGATAGATTGCGGCCTTCTCGCCTCACGATGACGGAATCATCACCGGCAAAACTAAGCTGGCTTTGTGATACTTTTAAAGGCCCCCAACTCGCCGTTCCAATGTCCTTGCCAAAGGTATCACGGGCCGGTTTTTGGGCCTGGATTTCAGCGCTGGCAAAAAGTAGAAATGTCAAAAATATGAAAAACCGGGACAATATTTTCATTAAATATTCTCATACTCTTAAAGATAGAATAGAAAATTAATATCACAATAGGCTAAACTGAGTCACCATAGAATCACCTGCAACTTTGCGCTAAGCTAGCTATTGATATTAACAATGAGTGGCAATTGGACTTATGAATTTATCCCGATCCGGTTTTTTCCTTTTTATCGTATTTTTAGTTTCTTCTGTATTCACTTTAAGCTTCGTCTCCCAATATGTTTTGGGGCAGCGGCCACCTGCGCGTTATCACACTGCTCTGCAATCAAGTGGCGTACAGCTTGTATCAGCCAATGAAACTCTTTCTGCTCGTAATCAGGTCAGCATCCACATCAGTGGCAGCACTCGGATTATCAAAGCCAATGGCGTGCCCGGGCATCAAGTCGGGCGCTTCCCCAATCGCGGCAACCCGCATTCCATCGAAACTCAAGAGTATGAATTTAAAGTACCGGCGGAACCTCAATTTATCGGCAGCAGCATTGGTGTCGGACTTCGGAATTTCGGCATTGCCGTTAATGGCGTGCCCTTCGATCCAAGCGCGGCCGAGTGGTTCAAGGGCTGGCGCGGCTCAGAATGGCGTTATGAAGCTCTTTCAGGGGCAGTGCGGCTCGGCGTTGATGAAAACTACGCCCATGTTCAACCAACCGGCGCTTACCATTATCATGGATTGCCCTGGGGATTGCTGAAACGTCTCAAATTATCTAAGTCCGCGCATTCGCCGCTGATTGGCTGGGCTGCTGATGGCTTTCCTATTTATGCGCTTTATGGCTATGATAACAAAAGAAATACGGAGGGGGGAATTAGACAAATGAAATCGAGCTATCGGGTAAAATCCGGCCAAAGGCCTGGAGGCCTCACCGCACCTGAGGGCAGCTATGACGGCACCTTTATTCCCGATTATGAATTCGTCAAAGGCCGCGGCCCGTTGGATGAATGTAATGGCGCTCAAGTAGCGACACCAGAGTTTCCGAACGGCACCTATGCCTATTTCCTAACCGAGAAATGGCCGGTAATCCCGCGCTGCTTTAATGGCACGCCCGATGACAGCTTTGCGCTCAGAGGACCGGGAGGCGGTGGTGGCCGCCCCGGTCGACCGCCTGGTCGCAGACCGGGTTTTGGACCTCCTCCCGGTGGTGGACCAGGTTTTGGACCTCCCCCAGGCGGGCATTTTGGCCCTCCCCCACATCGGCGTTAATATTATGAATTGGACCGCACGGCGGCAAAGATTTAGGGCACTTATAGAAAGTGATCAATGTGTCCATCCAGGATCTGTTTTTGATCCGATCTCTGCCCGCATCGCCGAAGATTTAGGCTTTGAAGTCGGAATGTTTGCCGGTTCCGTTGCCTCAATGACGGTGTTGGGCGCCCCCGATCTAATTGTCCTGACGCTTTCAGAGTTTGCTGAACAAGCCTATCGCATTTGCCGTGCCGGCGATCTCGCCTTACTTGTTGATGCCGATCATGGTTACGGCAATGCGCTCAACGTAAAGCGCACCGTAGAGGAACTTGAAACCTCCGGCGTTGCCGCCCTAACCATTGAAGATACAGATTTACCGCAGCCGCATGGCACGGCAGGTTCCACCAGATTGCTGCCGATTGACGAAGGAGTTGGCAAAATGAAAGCCGCCCTTGCAGGCCGCCAGGATAGTGATCTGGTCATCGCCGCCCGCACCAGCGCTTTCGCCGCCACCGACAACGAGGATGCAATAGCGCGGGCTAAAGCCTACGAGGCGGTCGGAGTAGATGCCTTGTTTTTTCCAGGTGTCACCACTCAGGAACAAATTGAACTGCTAAGCGATACTGTTTCGCTGCCGATATTTATCGCTCCGCGTGGCAGCGATATTGGTGACCGCACCTACCTCGCAAGTAAAGGGGTGCGCATATGTTTGCAAAGCCATCAGCCGTTTTCCGCCGGTGTCCAAGCTGTTTACGCCACCCTAAAAGCCTTGCGCGAAGGAGTTCCCCCGGCAGAGATTAAAAACACCGCCTCAAACGAGCTGATGCAACAAGTCACCCGCGACGCTGACTACCAGCGGCTGATGAAAAAATTTCTCTAGAAAAATGCTGAAATTGACTGCGGGAGCAGCGAAAGTGATCTCACGAGCATCCTCCGCGTCCCGATTTATGTCAACTAAGCCACTCTGGTGGTGGCTTTAAAAGACCCTATATTGCGGGCCTTTAAAAATGCTTAGTCGTTAGCGACTAAGTTTTCAGCAGATGATTTTCCGTTCTGGCCTTCGACGACTTCGTAGTCGACTTTCTGACCTTCACGCAGCGTAGACATGCCGGCGCGCTCAACAGCAGAGATGTGAACAAAGACATCTTTGCCGCCATCTTCTGGCTCAATAAAACCATAACCTTTAGTTGGGTTGAACCATTTAACAGTACCTGTAGACATAGTATTTACCTTATAAAAAAAAACGACGTGCGTTTGTGACGCATTCGGGCGTCGATTGAAAGCTTTTTATTTCAATTATTTACAGTCTTTTCGGATGGCTGGTATGCAATTTCAGGTAAAATCAAAACCGGAACATTCGAGCAGCTGAAAAATAGGCTTAACACGCCGTGGTGGGTCAATAAATTTGGCAAATAATTCCCAGAAAACTGCGGTTATTTGACCTAATAAATATCTGCTAAATAAGGTTAGGTATTACTTTCACCTGAATATTCCGCCAGGAAACGGGCTTTGTCTTTTTCCCGTTCAAATAATATTTTTAGGGTTTTCACCTGAGTTTGCTCGTCGAATTCTTCGATCCCGACAATACATTTACCAATCGCATGAGCTTCCAGCCATTCTTCAATTTCCGTCGCCGAACCTGTGGTTCTATATTCGACACCAGTAAGCTGACCTTCAGCGGTCATCGGACCTTTGGGCTTCTGCGGTGTTCCTTGCCGACGCCCATGTTCTTCACGCAGCTTTTTGCCAACGCCAGCCAGGAGTTTCAGTTTCATATTTTTTAGCGACATTTTTGTCCAATCTTACAAAAAATTGCGCGCACAAAAAATAATGAGGTCCAAAACCTTAAAAGTCAATTCGTGCCTCGGTTGAAAATGTAACCAAGCTGGCAAGCAAAAACAAATATTCACGTCTGCTAACACAGAGATTAGCGGGTTGATTGACCGGAAATCTGCAAATGTCATACAGTCAACGCTATGGCAGATATATATTTTGAAGATTTACAGGTCGGAGACCTATTCGAAGGTGACGAAGTTATCGTCGACCTCGAAGAAATGCTCGCTTACAACCAGCAAAACGATCCATGGCCGATTCACATAGATGAAGCCGAAGCCAAAGCCTCACCTTTCGGCGGATTAATTGCGAGTGGCGGCTACACCATTATGCAGATGTATCGCTCATTAATCGGCGCCTACAACACTCCCGAACGAAGATGGCAATTTCTAGGTGGCTTCGACTGGAATCTTAAATTTGAAAACCCAGTTCGCCCGGGAGACCGTCTGCGCGCGCAGATTACTATCGATAAAATGACCCCATCAAGCAAAGGAGGGCGCGGTATCCTCAATTGTACCATCGCCGTGCTTAATCAGGATAAGGTGACAGTTTTAGCCAATGAAATTGTTTGTCTTTTAGCGACGCGGGCGGGCCAATAAATTTTTCCTGCTCTGTGAACTTTGTGGTTTAATCCCTACCCCAACACCTCAACACCTAAATCATCTGCCATTTTTGCTAGAGCTTCCATGAGCCCATCATGCACCGGCACACCATTGGCTTCACGGTCCTGACGCTTTTTATGGCTTTGTTCACCGGGCAGCAGAACCTCGTCATAACCTGGCAAAGTCGGTGAGGCTTTCATGGTCCGGTAGATGTTATCAACATTCGATTTGAACGCCTCGACATCGGCAAAGGCCGCTATATCAATAGCGACAATAAACTGCCCGGTATTGGTCGGGGTCTTAAAGTCGGCATTGAAATCAACCACGTCTTTACCGAAGGCCGCACCATTAAGCGTGCCGGCCAGCAGCCCAAACATCAAGGCAAGCCCGTAGCCTTTCGGTCCGCCAATCGGCAGCAAAAAGCCATCATCAGATTTGGTCGGATCAGTGAGCGGCTGGCCTTGGCGGTCGATCATCCAGCCTTCCGGCATTTCTTCACCGCGCTGGGCGGCGGTTTTCACCTTGCCATAGGCGGCCACTGTTGTCGCCATATCAAGTACGATGGCCGGCTCTTCCTTGCCCGGCACGGCAATGGCAATGGGATTTGTGCTCAAAAGCATTTCTGTGCCTCCCCAAGGCGGCAGATGATTAGCATTACCGATCGCCACATAGAGCCCAATCATATCTTGGGCCATCGGTATTTTGGCATAGAGGGCTGCCGGCCCGGCATGATTGCTGGCATGAGAGCCCACCCAGGCGACGCCGCTGTCTTTGGCTTTTTTGGTCGCGAGTTCAGCACAGTAGCGCATGACCAGATGGCCTTGTGCATTGTCGCCATTAACCAGCGCCATACCGCTTTTTTCTTTCTCGACGCGGATATTGGGTGTGAGATTCAGCCCG
The DNA here is from genome assembly GCA_964566055.1 of uncultured Rhodospirillaceae bacterium. GTDB lineage: Bacteria > Pseudomonadota > Alphaproteobacteria > Rhodospirillales > UBA2165 > TMED23. The sequence continues at coordinate 37,766 of CAZMHI010000025.1, read as the reverse complement.
CCTTCTTTGATGCGGCGGATATAGCCCGGCAAGCGGAACACGCCGTGACCATCCGAGCCATTGACATCCGCCTCAGCCATCAGATCAGCAACGATACGGGCGTCTGCACTTGGCATCCCAGCCGCCGCTAAACACCGATGACAAAAATCAGCAATATCAGCACCGGAAAAGCGCCGGATCGTATCAGTCATAATTCCCCCTTAAGCGCCTTTATTGCGGAGTGACGACGTCTTCGCCGGACAGATGCTCAACGGTTTTACCGGTCGCCTGGAAGGTCCGGGTGACATCTGCTGAATCATAAGTCCAGAGAATGACCGCACGGGTATCGCCGATATTGACGAAACGATGATAAACGCCTGCCTTAATATAGGTCGTGTCCATTGGCTTCACCGGCGTCAACTCACCTTCGATTTCAACGTTGCATTCCCCTTCGAGCAACACCACTTGTTCGTCACAATTATGGCTGTGAACGGGCACTTCTTTGCCGACCGGAAAGCTGGTCAATCCTGAGGTAATGCGTGAGCCGCATTTTTCATTGGTGACAAGAACGGTTGTGATAACGCCATCACCCCGTTCATGGGTTGGCGCCTCATCAATTTTGAATATTTTGGTTTCTGACATTTTTCTTCCCTGCTTATTATCTTGGCAAATTTGCTGTTTCGCCTTACCTCTTAGCATACTAATATCATCAGGGTTCGCAATGTCTTATATAAGAGTGTAGAATGCGTTGCATCAACAGGGTTAACCAATAAAGCAGGTCATAATATGGCACGAAAAGCAGCGGTAACTGCCGCCAATTCGAATAAAACAGCGAAGGCGAAGAAAGGTCAGACACTTTATCAAAAGGTCGACAATATTATTCGCCAACGCCTGATCGATAACGTCTGGAAACCGGGTGACGCGCTGCCGAGTGAAATGCAACTGGCCGCTGAACTTGATGTCAGCCAAGGTACTGTGCGCAAAGCCCTCAACGATATGGTAACCGAGAATTTACTTTACCGGCGGCAGGGTCTCGGCACCTTTGTTTCCGAACACACCGAACGACGGGCATTGTTTCTCTATTTCAGTATTGTCGGCAATGACGGCACCAGATTGCTGCCGGAGAGTAATATTCTCAGCTGTAAAGAAAAAATGCCAACGCCTGAGGAAGCTGAAAAACTCCAGCTCAGTCAGGGCGAGATGATCGTGCAGTTCCGGCGTATCCGGTTTTTTAATAACGCGCCAGCCATCGTTGAGACGATATCGCTGCCGCTGGAGCATTTCCCGGGATTTGGCACTGATGTCGAGCCACCAAACAATCTGTTCCGGTTTTATCAATCAGCCTATGGCGTCACGGTCGCCAAAGCAGAAGAACATCTCAAAGCCGTCAGCGCCTCAGCCGAAGAGGCGGAATTGCTCGACATCGACGAAGGCGCACCGCTGCTGGAGATCGACCGTATTGCCAAAATGCTTGATGACAGCCCCGTTGAGTGGCGGGTCAGCCATTGCGATACCAGCAATTACCGTTACGTCGCTGAACGCGGGTAGCTTTCTCCCCTAGGTAATATTGGAGTGTAGTTAAATGCCTAAAACAATTGGCTATATCGGCCTTGGAGTCTTGGGCTCCGCCATGGTGCCGAATTTGATCGAGAGCGGCTTTGAGGTTATCGGCTATGATGTCCGCCCGGAAATTTTGGACGAGCTTGGCAAGCTGGGTATGCAAACGGCTTCCTCACCCAAGGATGCGGCGATGCGCTCAGACGTTGTTGTCACCTGCCTGCCAACGATAGAGATTATGCTCGATGTCTATGGCGGCACGGATGGTATCGATAAAGCAGACAAAGCCGGTCAGGTCGTGATTGAGACCAGCACTTTCCCGGTCGACGCCAAGGAGAAAGCCAAGGTCGTGATGGATGCCGCCAACAAGCGCATGCTCGACTGCCCGGTCAGCGGCAACCGCGTCTTGGCCGTCAAAAAGCAACTGACGGCTTTCGGCAGCGGCGATGAGGCAGCTTACGGAGAGATCGAAGATGTCATCCTGGGCTTTGCCAGCCGGACATTTTACGTCGGTGAGTTTGGCAGCGGTATGAAAATGAAGTTCTGCGCCAATATCCTTAATCTGGTGCATAACAGTGTCGCCGCCGAAGTCATGGTGCTCGGCATGAAATCCGGCCTCGACCCTGAGATGATTCATAGCGTGATCAGCGGTTCCGGCTCCAGCTCGTCGATGTTTGAAGTTCGGGGCGCCATGATGGCCAATAACAATTACGACCATGAAGGTATGAATTTCTCAGTACCGATCAAAGATTCCCGCTTTATTTCTGACCATGCCCACCAGATGCGGGTGCCGACACCGATCTATCATGTTGCCTTGCAATCTTATTACGCTGCGGTGGCGCAAGGTCATTTCGATGAAGATGCAGCGGCTGTTTGTGCCGCCATGGAACGCGCCGCCAATTTTGAACGTCCTAAGGATGAGAAAAAGAAAAATGAGTTCTAAAACAAAGAAGAAGCATATAAAAATTCCCAAAAAAATAGGCGTTATCGGTCTCGGTAATATGGGAAAGGGCATCGCCAAAAACCTGATCAAGGCTGGTCATAATGTCTTTGTCTGGGATATCGCGGAAGAGGCCCGCAAGCCCTATGCAAAGAAAGCCACGATTGCCGAACCCCAGGAGATGTCACGGAAATGTTCGATGATTATCTTTGTCGTGCCGGGCTCACCTGAGATCGACGCCATGATGAAAGGCAAGGCCAGCATGCTCGCTAAGCCCAAACGCGGGATGGTGCTCTATGATTTTACCACCTCCGATCCGGTTTACACCAAAAAGCTGGCCCGACGGGCGGCCAAAAAAGGTGTTACCTATATGGATGCCGGCATGACCGGCGGCGGCGCTCAAGGGGCTGATAAGGGCACCATGACGCTGATGATCGGCGGCGATAAGCGCGTTTATAAACGCACGGCTCCGTTGCTGGCTCCGGTCGCCAAGAAACTTATCTATCTCGGCGAAAGCGGCACCGGTCATACCATGAAGGTGGTCCACAACATGATCACCCACACCAATTTTTTTGCCCTCAGTGAGGCGGCGCATCTCGGGCGGCGCGCCGGCATCAAGCTCGAAGATTTAATTGAAGTATTTAACAACGGCAATGCCCGGAGTTTTATTTCCGAGCGCCGCTTTCCCGATCACATTTTATCTGAAACCTGGGATGGCCGCTCCCGGGTCTACAATCTCAACAAAGACGTCGGCATGGCCATTGCGCTTGCCGATAAGCTGGGTGCCACGGTCAATATCGGCCGTGACACTTACGCCTATATCCAGGAAGCGATCAATCAAGGCCGTGCTGAAGATGATTTCACCCGGCTCTATCCAGATCTCGAGAAACTGGATCGGAAAAAGAAATAATTTAAAGGTTCCAGGTACCGGAGTCGCAATTAGACCCCTCTAGTTGCGAATTAGGTTCCTGGAACCGGAGTCGCAAGCATTCTCAACTGAGCGCCAGATCGACCAGCTCGTCGCCAATAATGCTGCGTTGTTCGTCGATGATCGGAGTCACGGTATCGATGAATTTCTGGCGTTCGTCATCGGTCAAGTGAATGATTTCGTTTTCGGCTGGATCAAACTTTTTCAAGAGCTCGATATCTTCTTCCACCGCCAAGGCGCGTTGAATCTGCGTTGCTTTCAGCGCTGCCTCGTCAACCGCCAGGCGCACTTCATCCGGCCAGCCTTCATAGAGTGCCCGGTTCACATAGAGCCCACAGACACCAAGAATATGGCCGGTCAGGGTAATATAACGGTGATATTTATGGACATTGAAGTGATAGATATTGGTCAGCGGATTATCGTGACCATCAAACTCACTGGTTTCAATTTCAGCAATAAAATCTTTAATATTTTGGGGAGCGGGCTCAAAACCCAAACGGCGGTAGATGCGGCCTTGAAACTCGCTAGGCAGTGTCCGTGTACGGATGCCCTGACAATCTTTCGGCTCGCGGATGGCACGTATCCGATTGGTAAAATGCCGGTAACCATTATCCCAGAAATGCAAAACTTTTAATTCGAGATGGGCCGCTTCAATGCCCGTGCGTACCCGGTCACCCAATTCACCATCCAGTTTAGCGTAAGCCTTGTCCCGGTCATTATAGGTAAACGGCAGGTCAAGTACGCTGACCATCGGCAGTTCGGACGAAAAGAAATTTGTCGACATATAGCAAAATGTCAGCTCACCACTTTCGGTCAGGTTGATGAGATCGCCCGTGCGGTAGCCGAATTTGGTGATATCATTATCAAGAACGTAATTGATATCCTCACCCAAGATATTCTGCAGCGCCTGCCCCAAGGCTGCACCGGATCGCGTGTGGATTGAGGCCGGTTCTTGATAACCGCCAAACCTAAAGGATAGATCAGTCATGCCCCCATTTTCCTGTCTGTTTTTTTCAAGACTACACGCCCAAAAAGAAAATGGCACCCCCGTTGCCGAAGGTGCCATTAAATCTTTAGTTTAAAGCGTGATGACTACTTTTTCATCAAGCCTTTAACCATGCCCATATAAGCTTTGCTTTGGGCCGGCCGGCGGGCTTCATAAGCCGGTCCGTCGACATAATCGGTGGTTTCACCAATTGCTTTGATCAGGCGTTTGTAGGTTTTGTCACCCTGCAATTTTTTCAAAGCGCCTTGAAGTTTAGCCAGACGATCAGCCGGAATTTTGCGCGGCGCCATAATAACGCGGTGCATCAAACCGATGTCTGCGGTGTAGCCAAGATCTTTAAAGGTTGGTACGCCTTTAAAAGCCGTCTTGGTACCAGCACTGATCAACACGCGAACCTTACCCGGCTTCTGGCCGAGGATGGTTGATTTAAATTGCATGGTGAAATCAGCTTCTTTCGCCAAGAAACCGCGCATGGAAGGTCCACCGCCTTTATACGGCACCATAACAATCTTATCGGCAATACCGGCTTCGGTGAAGAGCTGCAGAGCCGGTGCATGGGTAGCGCCCCAGTTACCGGAGTGAGCAAACTTCAACTTGCCAGGATTTTTCTTAGCAAATGCCACCAACTGACCCCAGGTTTTATACGGGCTATTGCCATGAACGATGACAGAAAAGTTGCCCGAGTTAAGTTTACCAACCGTGACCAAGTCTTTGTCGGTATTATAGGGCAATTTTTTAACGTGCTTTTGCAGCTGATCAAAATAGTTGTGCGTGAACAGCAGCGTATAGCCGTCAGCTTTGGCTTTGGCCGCTGCTGCGGTACCAATCTGGCCCGAAGCACCCGGCATCAGCTTGACGATGATGGCGTTACCCAAATATTGGGGAATAACACTGGTAAACACACGAGCATTACGGTCATGCGAACCACCAGCGCCAACCGGCAGGATCAAAGTTATCGGTTTTTCAGGCCATTCTGCTTTGGCATCATTGATCGGCATACCCAGCAAAACGGCAAAGGATAGTACTGCTCCCAGAAGCAGTTTGGTAAGAGTGCGTATCCGCATGGTCTTTCCTCTCTGTTGCATATTATAAAAAAAACAACCCCAGATTTTTATCGTTCCAGAGTCTACTAAATTCTCCTAATGAACTCTTATATAAGACATCAGGGAGAATGGCTTCGTCAACCCCCTTAGGCTTGGTTTCTTGGGCTTTGTTCGCCTCCAAAACATTTTCCAAAAAAGTTGATTTTAATTTGTCTTCCTCATCATTCGGCACCATATTGTTTTTTCAACCGCGCGCTACGCCGCCACATTAAGTAGGTAACGAAGGGAGTCAGCGCAAAGATTGCGGCTGTTATGGGCCGCTCCAATGTAATGTAGGAGAAGAAATTTTCCTGCGCCAGGATAACCGTCTGGCCAAACGAATATTCCATGGTTGGGCCAAGAATAAAGCCCATCGCCAGTGGTGTCACATCGAAGTGAAGCTTTTTAGCACCATAACCAATCGCGCCAAAAAAGACCAATACACCTAGATCAAACGGTTGCGCCCGAAATACCCAGGTGCCGGCAAAAGCGAATACCAGTGTTAACGGGAGCAAAAATGCCTTTCGTATGGTCACCACTTTGGCAAACAGGGGTATCGTGAGATAGCCGATGACAAGAAACAGCAGATTGGCAACTATCATGGCAATCAAAATTGCAAAAACTTTGTCGCCATCTTGTTCCATCAGCTGAGGTCCCGGCCGCATACCTTGAGCAATAAAGGCGCCAACCAGGATCACCGTGAGATTGTCACCGGGAATCCCGAGCGTTAACAGTGGCACCAAGGTGGGACCATTCACCGCATTATTTGCAGCTTCCGCCGCTGCAACTCCTTCGAGTTCACCTTGGCCAAAGCGCTCAGGATGTGGTGAGGCACTTTTTGCTGCCGCATAACCCATAAAGGCAGCCACCACCTGACCAACGCCCGGCACCATGCCAATGCTGGTACCGATCACGGTAGAGCGGACTATGGTCCTGCCGCAGCCTTTAAATTCGGCCCAGGTCAGGCGTTCACCGGAAATTTTGAGGTCACTTGATTTGACGATTTCCGAGGCTTTTTTCTCAATGTTCACGAATATTTCCGGTAACGCGAAGATACCAATCAACATCGGTAATAATGGGATACCGGATTCAATCGACGGCATGCCAAAGGAGAACCTGGTTAAAGCTCCAATCGGATCCTGACCGACCATACCGAGGAATAGACCGATCGCCAGCATCAACAATCCTTTGACAAAAACGCCGCTGGATGTCGCAGAAATAACGATCAGTGCCAGGAATAATATTGCAGCCAATTCGGGCGGCCCCATCAAAAGAGCGATTGCCGCGATCGGACCGATCAATAGGATAGTGATGATATCGCTCGATGTATCACCTGCGACCGAAGAAAACAGCGCAATTTCCAGAGCCTTTCGCGCCTTTCCCTTTTTGGTCAAGGGTGGTCCGTCAAAAGTGGTAGCAACGGCGGCGCCGGTCCCCGGCATTGAGACCAAAATCGCCGGGATAGATCCGCCAAAAATACCCCCTTTATAGACACCGATCAAAAATGGAATACCGAACAGCGGATCAAGGAAAAATGAAAACGGTAATAGAATTGCCATCGCCATCAGAGTCGTAAAGCCGGGCAGTGCACCAACAAACATTCCAAGAAACAAGCCACCCGAAATATAGGCGAGGATGATCATCACCTTTGAAGGATCAAACAGAAGCGCCGCGCCACCTAGAAAAGCTTCAAACATTGTCATTTATCGGGCTCCCGGATTTAAATTAGCGACCAATTCGTCAGTGGATAGATGTCGATGGGAAATGGCGGCAACTCAACCAGCAACAAACGACGAAAGATAGAGAAAATTATCACCGGCATGACGATACTTACGATGGCACCCACGAGATAATTTCGATTACCGAAATAGCTGGACATCGCGAAAATCATAATCGCACTACCAACAACAAAGCCGAGATTGACCATAAGTGGTACATAGATCGCCATGATCACCAAAGTGATAACAACATTGGTTACCGCTTCTTTGTCGAGACTAAGAAATCCGTTTACTTGGCTGATGGCAAAACTTTTATAGGTGAACCATAAACCTAACAAAATAAATGCCCCTGCAACCAGTTGCGGAAACAATTCTGCGGGCAGATTAGTCTTACTGCCCGTGACAACAATTAGTGGCTTGTCGATTTGTGTGGGGATGATCAAAAATAATACAATGCCAAGGCCAATAAATATAATTGCCGAGACGGTGTTGAAATTAAACTTCTTTTCTACACTTTGATCCATAAATCTAGGTCCAGTTTTATTTACTCGGTATCCTGATTGACGACATATCATTAGAGTTCAAGGGCAGATTTACCGGTTCATTCCGCTCTACCGACAGATCAGCCGCCACATATACTTCCATAACCTGACGCGCTTGTGCGGGCGTCACCATAACCGGGCGATCAAACGCAACTGCTTCAATGAAATGCACACCTTCATTATGCATCGGTCCAGCAAAAACGTGTTCCACCTGCTCGCCCGGCATTGATGACATTGGCAAGCGAATACCATTTTCCATGGTATTTAAAATCACATCTCTGTGGGTGTCATCAATGATCAGCATGCCGTCAGTGCCGGTGAACTCAATCCAGGTACCGGAAAAATTAGGATGACCGGGCGGCATCGTCCAGCCGGCGCCAATGGTAATGACAACGCCGTTATCCAGCGTCACCATGGTCCATTGGGCATCTTCGAGCCCCGTAACGTCTTTCATTGCACCATAGGCCGATTGTGAATAGACCCGGATTGGCTTGGCCGGCTCCAGGCACCAGAGCAAAAAATCCAGATCATGAGTTGCTTCCATAGCGGCCGGCGACAACTTGATGCGTCCACCGATTTTGGTACCGAGGCCGCGCGTAATGTGTCGGCTAACCAGACCTGCAACAGGTTTACCGATAGTGCCGTCATTCAAGCTCTTTTTGACATAAGCGAATTTCGGATTGAAGCGCTGGGAATAGCCAATGGTGAATTTAACATCGTTCTTTTCAGCCAGTTCAACCAGTTCATCGGCTTCAGCCAAGGTCAGCGATAGTGGCTTCTCGAGAAACACATGTTTGCCTGCTTCAATGCAATCTTTGGCCATCGGATAATGAATATCTTCAGGCGTCGCTGAAATGAAATAGGCGTCAATGTCGCTGTTTTTCAGAAGTTCCTGGTAATCAGTTGTCGCTGAAACTGGATTGGTCAGCGCTTTTACTTCCTCAAGGCGCTCAGGCTTTATTTCGGCAATGTGCAGATCTTTAACGAGTCCACTGCCTGCACAGGTATTGGCGCGAATGCCGCCACACCAGCCGGTTCCGATAACACCTACATTAATTTGTCTCATTAAGGTCCCCTGAATTGAGCCGAGAATTCTTCTTAAGTCTTATATAAGAGTGCGCAACCTATATTCTTTGATGACACGCTGTCAAGAACGGAGTCTTATATAAGACCTGAATTACGTACAATCACTAATATTTGGGTCGATCAGTCTTATTTTAGAGGTTATAGATGTTGAACTGGGGACAAACAATTACACTGTGAGAATTATGAGATATCTGAAATTCGCCATTTTGGCCTTGCTCGCTGTGGCCATCAGCCAAACCTTCAGCTTTTTAAATCCCTCCGGGCAAGCGTGGGCTCAGAATAAAGCTGCTCTTACGATTACTATCAGTCATCGTAAAGTTGAGGGCAAAAAAACGCTGCGTGTCACTCAAGGTGATCAAGTCGAGCTTAGTTGGCAGACTGATGAAAAAGTAAAGCTGCATTTGCACGGCTATGATATCGAGCAAACCGCAATGCCAGGGAAAACTCTGACGATGAAATTCAAAGCCAAGGCAACTGGCAGATTTCCGGTGACGTCCCACGGCTT
>CAZMHI010000025.1:0-28413 GCA_964566055.1 uncultured Rhodospirillaceae bacterium | reverse complement strand
GGCCATAGCCACGGCTCCAGCGCCTTGTTCTATATCGAAGTCCATCCGAAGTGATAATATTAACATCAAAATTTAAAGACCCCCCATCCCAACCTTCCCCCGCAAGGAGGGAAGGAGCTGGATTGTGCTGCTTCCAAAAATTATCCCTCCCCCCAACGCGGGGGAGGTTAGGTGGGGGGGCACTAAATAAATGTGCTTTATTCTTATTTGCTCTCATCGCCCTCACCCCCTTTCCCGCCGAAGCCCATGCGTTTGGCCAGCGCTATGATCTGCCGTTGCCTTTGTGGATGTTTATCTGGGGCGGAGCGGCAGCAGTGTTTTTGTCCTTTGTTATTATGGCGTTTTTTGTCCGTCACAACCCACCGCCGGGAATTTATCCCCGCTATAATCTGCTCAAAAATCCCTTGGGACGATTGCTCGCCCATCCAATGACAACCAGCTTGGTTCGGCTGATATTTACCGCGCTTTTTGTGCTTATTATTGCAACCGGCTTTTGGGGTCATCAAAGTCCGCTGAAGAATCTCACCATCGTCATGGTCTGGGTCATTGCCTGGGTCGGGTTGGCTTTTATCTGCGCCCTGCTCGGAAATTTCTGGGCGCTGATCAATCCCTGGAACGCCTTGTTTGGCTATGCTGAAAAGGCCAAGGAAAAATTATTTGGCGGTGGTTTGTCCCTGAATGCGCCTTATCCCCGCACACTCGGTTATTGGCCGGCCTTCATATTCTTTCTTGTCTATGCCTGGCTGGAGATCAATTGGGCCGGCGCCAGCTCGCCCATCAAAGTCGCGACCGTACTTTCGGTATACAGCCTCATTACCTTCACCGGCATGTTGATTTTTGGCCGCACGGTCTGGCTCAAATATGGTGAGTGCTTTGCTGTCGTCTACGGTTTATTCGCCCGCTTCGCCATTACTGAAATTCGAGTGCCCGATAAGACTGAACCTGAAAAAATTGAGTGGAACCTTCGCCCACCCGGGATGGGTCTTAGAATTGGTTCAAGCAGCGACGAACAACCCTCTTTTACGCTGATGTTTTTTGTTTTGCTGCTGCTGTCGACAGTAACCTATGACGGCTTCACCGAGACAGCTGATTTTAAACAGGTTGCGCTCAAATATTATTACTTCATCCAAGATATCAGCGGTGGCGGGCTCGGCAGTTTTGGCATTTCTTTGGTTGATACGTCGGGGCTGATTTCGTTTCCGCTGATGTTTGTCGGTGTCTATCTTCTGTTCATCTGGCAAATAGCACTGATCGGTGATGACCTTAGAAGTTTCAAGAAACTGGCGCCCCTGTTCGTGCTCTCAATCGTGCCGATTTCCATTGCCTATCATCTCTCACATTATATATCGCTGTTGGCGATTGAAGGACAATTGGTTATCAAGTTGTTGTCCGATCCGTTCGGCTATGGCTGGGATCTGTTTGGCACCGCCAATTACAAATCTGACATTACAATAATAAATGCCAAGTTCGTCTGGTTCTTCTCAGTTATCCTGATTGTCATCGGCCACATCGTCGCAGTCTATATCGCCCATGCGGAAGCGCTGAATTATTACGGCGAACGCGGCCGCGCTTTGCTCAGTCAAGTTCCGATGATTGTGCTGATGGTCGGCTACACCATGTTAAGTCTCTGGATCATCGCCCAGCCAATTGTCAGCTAATAACTTAGGCGTGAAAAGCGTCTAAAAAGGACTGGCAAGATCGGAAATCGGATGCTATTCAGCCAGCCATAATCTTATATAAGACTAACAAGGATTAATCATCCAAGGGGTAAAGGAAAGTATTATGTCAAATCCAACTATTGCAGTCGCTGATTCAGTATTTCCGAATCTTGATCTCGCCAAGGAAGCACTCAAACGTGTTGATGCTGGTGAATTTCAGATGTCTGAAGATGGCTCCGCCAGCAGCATTTTGGCCGTTGCCGCCGACGCCGACGCTTTGTTTGTCACCTACAGCCAAATCAACGCCGAAGTGATTGCCGGTCTGAACAACTGCAAGGTCATTGGCCGCTTTGGTATTGGTGTCGATAACATTGATTTGGTGGCAGCCGGTGAAAAAGGCATTACGGTTTGCTATGCGCCGGTATATTGCTTGGATGAAGTTTCCGATCATGCCATGGCCCTACTCTTATCTGTGGCCCGTAAAATTCCGTTCGCCAACAAACGCGCCTCCGAAGGCCGCTGGGAAATGCCGGCTGTCGTGCCAATCGGACGCTTTAAGGGCAAAACCATGGGTCTGATCGGGCTCGGCAACATTCCGCAGCAAATCGTCGGCAAAGCTCAAGCCTTTGGCATCAATGTCATTGCCTCCGACCCCTACTGCCCGGATGATGTATTCTCCCGCCTCAATGTCGAGAAAGTTGAGCTTGATGATCTGCTGGGCCGCTCAGACTATGTTTCGGTTCATGCGCCGCTGACGTCCGAAACTGAAAACATGTTCAACATGGACGCCTTTAAGAAAATGAAGAACAGCGCTTATCTGATTAATACGGCACGGGGTCCGCTGGTTGAGATCAATGATCTGGCGGCAGCGCTGGATGCCGGAGAGATCGCCGGAGCTGGCCTGGATGTGTTGCCGGAAGAACCACCGGCAGCGGACAATCCGTTGCTGGGCCGGGATGATGTCGTGCTGACACCGCATACCGGGTTTTATTCCGAAGACGCATTGTTGGACTTGCAGACCACGGTCGCGACCGATGTCGCCTCCGTGCTGGCTGGCGAAGCCCCTAAATATCCGATCACGGCGAAATAGCTCAACCGGTCAATCGTAAAATTCCTCGGCAGGCTTAAAGTCGGCTGATTGCGGCAGGTCGTGGCCGCAGATGACGGTTACACCGGAATTCTCAATCCGCTTTACCTCAGCCAGTGAGTTTGCCATCAAATTCATATCCCAGCCAAATTGGGGCAGGATTTCTAAATCCAAGGTCTGCTGGATTGGTATGGCATCGGAAGCGAGTAAATAAGCACCGCTATTGGGCAGGCTGGCGAGCAGACCGGTAAGCCCCGGCGTATGCCCGGGCAGCGGCAGCAGCACGAGGCGGCCATCAGCAAATATATCCAATTCACCGGTAATTTCAGTCAGCGGGATCGGATGGTCCCAATCAGCCTGAAAATAGCCCCGCCCTTCCATCTCCGGATCTTGAGCACGCTTCAATTCATCGGCGTGGACATAGATCGCCGCCTTGGAGAAGAACTCGTTACAGCCGCAGTGATCACAATGCAGGTGGGAGCTCACCACGATATCGATATCCTCCGGTGTCATATTGATCCGGCCCAGCTCGCTGATAACATTTTCATCGGCAGACATCACCGGCACGACTTCTTGCGCCAGACTTCCCCAACGCTCCTCTGGATGGGTAGCGACTCGCGGGTGGCAACCGGTATCGAACAGCACATTACCCTGGGGATGACGAAACAAATAACAGGACACCGGCAGAGTTATGATTTCCTCCGGCGCCGCTTCAGGCAGATAGGCCTGCTTCGCCATCTGCAAACGGCCACCGGAAAGAATGTGCATTTTCATGAAGCAGATTCCTTCACCGTTTCAGCTTCACCGCTTTAAAACCTTCAGTGATTGCCGGAACAGACTGCTCAATGGGGAAGCGTTCGGCCGAAGAACCACCGACATAACCGTCGAGTCGGGGCTCACCTTCCAAAAACTTGGCGAAATCATCCGGCGTCTCAATGCCGCCGCCGTGGCAGGTGAAAATCAAATCACTATGCTTGGCCTGGAGCGCATCAATGACATTGGCGGTGCGTTCAATGGAGTCTTCCTCACTCATGATGGTGGAGGAGCCGATGGTACCGCCAGATGAGTTGCCGTAATGCACAATGATATTATCAACCCCTGCTTCGGCCATGGCGAGAGCTTCTTCTGGTGTGGTGCAAAACGCCTTGGTGAACAGACCGATACTTGAGGCATAGCCCAATACATCAACTTCCAAGGCATAGCCCATACCGGTTTCTTCCAAGTCACTCCTGAACTTACCATCGATCAGCGCCACGGTCGGGCAATTCATCACGCCGTCAAAACCGGCCTCGGCGAGTTGATCGACAAAGCGGTGCATATCCCGGGTCGGGTCGGGACAGAGAATGCCCGCGATTACCGGCGCTTCCTTAACGACGCTTAAAAGCGCGCGCTCCCCGATTTCCATAGTGATGGCATTGGCATCGCCAATCGGCAGATAGCCCGCCATTGAGCTCATGCCCTGCATGCGGAAATAAGCCAATATGTGCGTGGTGATCAGATCAGCCCCGCCGCGGGCCGCCATTTTGGCCGTAATACCCGTACCGCAAAGCGCATTATAAATCGCCCGCCCGGCATCCCGTTCAGCGCGCAGGCGCCCATTAATTTCGTCTCTTGAAAACTTAGCCATCCTTCCCCCTATCTCACTTCGTGAGATACTTCTGCAATTGTGATTTACTTTCCGCTCATCAATAGGATAATTGAATACATAGAACAATAAATATCAAAATTGGGGAAGACTTATGAGCGGCAAAGCAGCGTCCAACGCCTATGACATACCGGCGACGATGAAAGCCTGGGTTCTGGGTGACCCTCATGAAATGAAGCTGATCGAAAAGCCGGTGCCAGAGCCGGGCCCGGCGGAAGTGCTGGTCAAAGTCGGCGCTATTGCGGTCTGTCATACTGATATCGAAGTGTTGCACCACGGCATGCCTGCCATGGTCGAGGGTGAGTTGCCGTTCAATAAAGATTTTGTCATGGGCCATGAATATATGGGCACGGTGGTCAAAGCCGGTCCCGGTGTTGATGAATGGTCTCCCGGCGACCGCATCGCCGTTGAAGTTCATGCCGGTTGCGGGCGCTGCCAAAAATGCCGGGAAGGTATGTACACGTCGTGCCACAACTACAGCTACCGCTCCAAAGGCCACCGCGCCAACGGCTTCACCACCGATGGCGGCTTTGCAGAATATGCGGTGAATAACATCAATACGTTGGTGCCTGTACCGGAATATATGAGCGATGAAGTCGCAACGCTCACCGTCACAGCCGGCACAGCCATGTATGGCTTGGATGTGCTGGGCGGGCTGATCGCCGGTCAAAGCGTGGTCGTGGCCGGTGCTGGCCCCATCGGTCTGATGTTTATCGCTGTCGCCAAAGCGCTCGGAGCAGCGCCCGTAATTATGTCGGAGCCCCGGGAAGACCGCCGTGAGATGGCTAAAAACTTAGGTGCGGATATCTTAATCGATCCCCTAAACGAAGACCTGGTCGAAAAAGTCAGAAGCCTGACCAACGGCAAGGGAGCCGACTTCACCGTCGAAGCCTCGGGCGCGCCAGGCGTCCTGAACCAGGTTATCCATATGACCAATCGTGGTGGCCGGGTCTGCCTCGCCGCCTTTACCAATGATTTAGTGCCGACAGATATCGCCTATGTGGTCAGCAACAACATCTACATGTTTGGCATTCGAGGCGAAGGTAATTCCGCTGTTAAACGTGCCGCCAGCCTGCTCGAGCAAAAACGCTTCGATCCAGCGCCGATCCACACGCACACTTTCCCGCTGGCCGAGGCCGATACGGCTATGAGCTATGCCGAAAATCAAACCGATGGCGCGATTAAGGTCGTCGTTAAGATGGATTAAACATAGAAAGAGCCCCCCCATGAACTCTCCTACATCATCACCTATCATCTCAACCGATTGGCTGACCGACCGCTTATTGGATCCCAGCATCAAAGTCATCGAAGTTTCGGCCAAACAGGGCGAAGAAGCCGGCTATACCGAAGCCCACATTCCGGGCGCCATTAATTTCTGGTGGAAAGACCTCTGCTGGCATGAGACTGACCGCCAATTCGTCACGCCCGAGCAATTGGCAGAGCGCTTAAGTGCTGTCGGCATCAGCGACGAGGACCGGCTGGTGCTTTATGGCGAGCCGGTGCAATACGGCACCTATGCTTTTTGGGCGCTGACCATGGCGGGCCACCCTAACCTTCTGGTGCTTGATGGCGGACGCACCAAATGGCTGGCGGAAGACCGTCCGACCACCAGCAGTGTTCCTGAAACCGAAACAGCCGAGTACGAAGTCCAGCAACCTGATGAGTGGATGCGGCTGGGCCGGGATAATATCCGGGACAATCTCGGTAAAGAGGGCCGCTTGCTTTTGGATATGCGCAGCCCGGAAGAATATTCCGGCGAGCGGGTCATGGAGCTTGGCCAGTTCGATCACGGCGCTGAACGCGGCGGTCGTATCCCCGGCGCTCAACATTTGTTCTTTAAAGAGCTGATCAACGATGACGATACTTTTAAATCTGCTGAAGAATTGAAGGCCAAATTCGATGCCGCTGGAGCAGATCCTAGCAAAGTTGATGAAATCGTCTGCTATTGCCGCCTCTCGCACCGGGCCACTCTCGCCTGGACCGCAATGACCTATATATTGGGCTATGAAGGCGTCAAAATATATGACGGCTCCTGGACCGAATGGGGCTCAATCGTCGGTTTCCCGGTGGAAAAATAGGATCGGTCGTCAGCGAAAAAACCTTGATTCCTGCCAAATCGTCCCCAAATAGCAAGTGGAAATAAGCCTGTATTTCTATTAATTGGAAAGACGATGACGCTTAGGCACTTCTTCACCCTGATTTTCTGCTATGCCGCCATGACCATGGGCTTGCCTGATGTGGCTTGGTCAGCGGCAAAGATTAATTTCAAGGCGGCAGCCGTTGAATTTAACGAAGACGATCCTTCGGCCCGCGAGGCTGGCAATTTGATCTTTAGAGGCGGCTTGAGAATTGAGTCCGAACATTCCCGTTTTGGCGGCTTATCCGCCCTCTCAATATCAGAAGATCGCAGCCAATTCATTGCCATTAGCGACCGTGGGTCGCAGATCAAAGGCATGTTGCTATATGGTGAGAACGGCGATCTCAATAATTTACGGGATTTGACCTATTTCGAATTGCGTGGCTTGGGCGGCAGAGGATTTCCGACCGCCTATGACGGCGATTCAGAATCCATCGCCCGCCGACCTGGTGGTGATGTGATAATCAGCTTTGAGCGAAATCACAGATTGCTGACCTATTCCGATGAGCTGGCAGTTGGACTTATGCGGCCTCCCGGCATTAGTGACGCGCCGGCAAATGGGGGTATTGAAGCTTTAACGGATTTACCCGACGGCGGCTTACTGGCTTTCACCGAAGATATGGTATCCGGCAAAGGTACCCTGGGCTGGCTTTGGCGCCAGGAGAAATGGTCTAGTATTACCCTGCAAAAAGAGTTGGGATTCAGTCCCACCGGCGCCGCCACGGCGCCAAATGGTGATGTCTATATCCTGTTCAGAAAATTTTCTTTTTTCTTCGGCAGTTCCGTCCGCATCATTAAAATAGCCGCTCGGTCGATCAAACCAAATGCGCACCTTACTGGAAAAACCGTGTTTGAGATCGCCAGTCCCTTTACCCTCGACAATTTTGAAGGCATCGATATCCGCCAGGGCCTGGATGGCAAAAACTACCTCTATCTTATTTCAGATGATAATTTCAGCCCGCTACAGAACACCTATTTGATGATGTTCGAGATCAAGCGCTAGCCAATATAAAGTCGGCTGCTTTTTCCGCGATCATAATGACCGGCGCATTGATATTGCCGCCCACCAGATCGGGCATGACAGAAGCATCGACCACTCTGAGATTTTCAACGCCCCGCACCTTAAGTTCAGGATCAACCACCGCCATTTCATCGACGCCCATTTTACAGGTGCCGAGCGGGTGGAAAACCGTCGACAGATTGTGGCGGACAAAGGCATCAATTTCATCATCGGTTTTAACCTGATCCCCTGGTACGAGTTCAGCACCGCGCATGCCATCGAAGGCAGTCTGACTGACAATATCCCGCATCATTTTAAAACTGTCCCTCAACACCCGGCGATCAGTTTCGGTTTGCAGGAAATTGTTTTGGATGACAGCGGGTGCGAGAGGATCGTCGGACGCGAGTTCAACAAAACCCCGGCTTTCCGGACGCAGCTGGCAGGTTCTCAACATAAAGCCATCGGGTGCGGCGGGACTAATCAGCGGGAACCAGGGCTTAACTTCAGCCAACCCCGCCCGGCAAAACAGTTGCACATCGGGCAATTCAACAGATGGATCACTCTTCAAAAAGGCTGTCACCTGAGCCGGATTTCTAGTAGCGAAGCCAGTGCCGAAAAGCTGGGCCTGAATCATACTTAGAGCCAGCCGGTCATATCGCATATTGTCATGAAATGGTGAATCACCGGTGCGGGCATATTGCAAAACATTTGAGGGGTGATCCTGAAGATTTTGACCGACCCCATTAAGATCGATAACCGGCTCCACCCCGTGGGCTCGCAAATGATCAGCCGGGCCAATCCCCGACAACATTAAAGTCTGCGGCGAATTATAGACACCACCCGAAACGATAACTTCCCGGTCAGCATAGGCTTGCACGAGCTTACCGCTTTGCAGATATTCCACGCCAATTGCTTTCTGGCCTTCAAATAAGATGCGAGTGACATGAACTCCGGTGGTCGTCGTTAAATTGCTTCGGCTTGACGCCGGATGCAAAAAAGCGACCGCAGTGCTCGATCTTTTGCCGTTGCGCGTTGTAAATTGAAAACGGCAGAAGCCTTCCTGTTCGGCGCCGTTGTAATCTTCGGTATAGGGGTAGCCTGCCTGCTGTCCGGCGTCCGCAAATGCCTGAAACAACGGATCGGCAATTTCGGGTGATGAGACGCCAAGCGGACCGTCAGCTCCATGAAAGTCATCACCCCCTTCATCAAAGCCCTCAGATTTCTTAAAATAGGGCAGCACCTCATCATAGCCCCAGCCATCTAGCCCCATCTGGCGCCAGCGGTCATAGTCGCCGGCATGACCACGCACATAGGCCATAATATTGATCGAAGATGAGCCGCCTAGAACTTTGCCTCGCGGATGATAGATCTGACGGTTATCGGCATGCGGTTCCGGCGCCGAAAGATAATTCCAATTGTAAAGTTTAGCCGGCAGAATTTTGCCGACGCCAATGGGAATATGGATCAGCCAGTCTCTGTCAGGGCCGCCTGCTTCCAGCACCAGCACCTTGTGACTTGAGTCGGCGCTTAATCGATTAGCGAGAACACAGCCAGCCGAACCGGCTCCGATGATGATGTAATCAAATTCAGGCACTTATAATCAGTCGATCTGAGAGATAATTTTATTGGTGGCGCGCAAGCGGCGCGACAAGCTCACGGCAAGTGATTGATAAAAATGGCAAGAAAAGGAGCTTTCTTCTTCCATTAATTCTTCGAGATCATGATACGCCACTTTGATAACTTCGACATGACCATCGGCAATAACATCCGCACTAACGCTTTCGCCATCCAAAAAAGCCATTTCACCGAAAATACAACCAGATTCCAGCTGGGCTAAATGAATAGTATCGTTGCCGGTATTTTGCTCCACCCTTACCTGGCCCTTGGTCAAAAAATAAATGGCCTCACCGCGTCTGCCGGCATGGAGAATTATTGAATTATTTTCAAATACCTCACGATTTCCGATGCGAAAAAAAGCGCCCCAATCACTCACATTTAATTGGTTGAAAAGGTCAACGCCAGTGGTGCCGAGTTGATCCGCCAACTCAGCCTTCAACATGGTCAGAACATCACTTTCTTGAACCATTTTGAGCCACGCACTTGTCGCAATAAAAATTGTTAGTTAATTAGCCTAACTTTGACACAGCACTTTAAAATACGCAATGACTAGAATTTTTTAAATTCTAAGTTGCTGAGTTTACTTTACAAATAATCAGTCAGCAAAAGTAATTTGATAATCCTCAGGGATATTCAGCCAATCTTTAGCCGCCTCAATAGTCTTGAACGGCTTGCGCTCAATTGTATCATCAGACAATCGACGGGCTAAGGTAAATTGGTGGACCTTGGCAAATTCTTGAGCATCGTTAATCACCCAGGCCAATTTGCAGTCACCGAAGGCACTCTCAAACCTGTTCAGCCGTTTGGGCGATTCCTGGAGGAAAAAATGATACCCGTAAACATCGGGTTGAACCGCTTCTCTGGCATCCCGCAAGATGTTCAGGCCCATTCGGAAATCTTGGTGAGTTAGAATTTCATCAAGCGAATCCGGTATGTCAGAAAGGCTCATTTGGCCTTCATGGCGAACAAAAACACAGTTAACATTTAAATCTATACTTATTTGAAATGCTAATCGAAGCAATATTAGTGCTCCCGGTAATAATAATTAAGAGATTAGTCGTTCTAGCTAATACTCAATTCAATTTTTGTCTACAAAATTATGGGGAATTTTTCTCAAGCAAAAAAAGGGGCTGCACCGAGATCTATCTCGATACAGCCCCTTCCTCCCTCAAGAGACAATTCATTGAAAGTCTCCTGATTTTAGAGAGCGGCAATCTACGCAGATTTATTCTGCAGCAGGTAGCGCTTTCTGCTCTCCCCCATCTCTCTCCTTAATAGCTTTCAGCACTTTTTCGGCGGTTGCCGGTAAAGAGGTTATTCTGACACCGACTGCATCATGGATTGCATTACAAATCGCGGCAGCGGTCGGCACGGCAGTAGGTTCGCCAACGCCTTTGGCGCCGAACGGTCCGGTTGGATCAAAGTTCTCAACAATATCAACATCGATCTCCGGCATATCCAAACTTGTCGGCATAATATAGTTGGTCAAATTAGGATTGATCTGTTTACCATCATCGTCGAACAGCATTTCTTCCTGCAGGGCATAACCTAACCCCATCGAAATACCGCCTTCGATCTGACCTTCAACCAGCATTGGATTGATCGCCGTACCGCAATCATGGGCAGCTGACATATAGATCACGTCAACTTCGCCGGTTTCATCATCAACCTCGACCTCGGCACATTGGGTCGCATAGACGTAGGTCGAGAAAGGTTTACCCTGACCGGTTTCAGAATCCATCGCTACGGTCGGAGGATTATAGGATGCCGAACCGATGGGCGGTCGGCCCATAACAAACTGCGCCTGCAGCGCCACATCTGCAATCGGCAGACAGCGTTGCGGGAAGTATTGCACTTGAATCTTACGGTCAACGGCTTCTAATTGATCGGGCCTGACGTCCAGCATGGGGGCAGCCACTTCAAACAGGATTTGCTTGGCGTTTTCAGCCGCCAGCTTTATTGCGTTACCAGTAACGTAGGTCGTGCGGCTAGCAATCGCACCCGTATCCATTGGTGTCGTATCGGTATCGGCTGAAACCACATGCACGTCGTCGGTTGAGATGCCAAGCTCTTCGGCGGCGATCTGGCCCAATACGGTCAGTGAGCCCTGGCCGGTTTCAACGGTACCTGTCAACAAAGTGGCCGTGCCGTCTTCATTGACTTTAACGGTTGCTGCACTTGGGTTTGCCAGGACCGTGAACCCGATTGGGTACCACATGCAGCCGACGCCTTTTCCGCGATGTCTCATTTCTGCCACTCCTGCCAGCCAAATCTTTCGGTCGCCATCTCCAGCGAGTCTCTCACCACGACGGCTTCCAGCACCTGCCCGGTTGGGCTGGCTGAGCCTTCATCAAAGGTGTTTTTGAGGCGGAGTTCTACCGGCTCAATACCCAGTGCCTTCGCCATATCATCCATATGAGATTCGTAAGCGAAACAGACCTGCGGCGCGCCAAAGCCCCGCATCGCCCCCGTCATGGTTTTGTTGGTGTAGACTGCATAGGCATCAACGTGGAGGTTGTCGATATTGTAGGGTCCCGCCGACAGGATACAGGCCTTGCCCAAAGTCGTTTCTGACCAGGAGCAATAAGCGCCGCCATCACAGACGAGGCGCACTTTCCGGGCCAAAATCTTACCCTCTTTCGACATGCCGGTTTTATATTCCATAATGAATGGGTGACGCGTCGTTGAAGAGATAAACTCGTCTTCCCGGGTGTAAACCGATTTTACCGGGCGGCCGGTTTTCTTGGACAATAAAGCTAGGATCGGCTCGGTGGTGATCTCGTTTTTACCACCGAAATTGCCGCCAACCACAGTCGCAACAATTCGGATACGATTGATTGGCAGCTCAAGCGTGCGCGAAATGTCGGCCCGGCCCAGGGTAATCCGGCCCAGGCTGGTGTGAATGGTCACCCGGCCATTGGCGTCCCATTCGGCGATGGAGGCATGGGGCTCCATCGGCACATGCTCGACCATCTGAGTGGTAAAGGTACCTTCAAAGATATGATCAGACTCCTCAAAGCCTTTTTCGACATCGCCCTTTTTAATGGTCTTGGTCGAATAGACATTGCTCTCACCATTATGAATTTTGACGGCATCGTCCTTCATTGCTTCAAGCGGATCATAGACCGGTGTCAGTTCTTCATATTCCACTTTGATCTTTTCAAGCGCATCCAGAGCCTGCTGCTCGGTCACCGCGGCAACGGCGGCGACACCATCACCGGCATGGCGGACAATTTCATCGGCCAATAACGGCTGATCCTGATAGGACGGACCGAAGCTGTTGACCGGAATTTCCTTACCGATCACCGTCGCCATAACGCCCGGCATTTTCTCAGCCTCAGAGACATCAATGCTTTTGATCCTGGCGTGGGATATGCCCGCCCGCTTAATTTTGGCGTGGAGCATGCCTGGGAAGAACATGTCATCGATATATTTAGTTTGACCCAAGCCATGCATACGGCCATCCGGGCGGGTTGCCCGCTGGCCAACCGCCGGAGTTTGCTCGCGGGCTTCCGCTATACCGATTTCCTTGGGGAAAATTGTGCGCTCCGGCACGGCCGGCAAGCGGAGATCATCGTCAGCCTTTCGGAGGCTTTCGAGTGTTTCTGTCTTTTCTTTTACTTTTACATCATCTGTCATTTTTCTGCTCCCTTACTTTACGCAGCACGCGGATTAGTTTCGGGGACTTTTTTACCGGTGATTTCTTCATACGCATCGATTACACCGTCGATAATTTTAGTGTAGCCGGTGCAGCGGCAGAGATTACCGGAAAGCGCATCCTTAATTTCCTGCTTGGTCAGATCCTCGCCCTCATCGATCAGCGCCTTGGTCGACATAATCATACCCGGGCCACAGAACCCGCATTGCAGGGCGGCAACCTCTTCGAAGGCTTTTTGGATCGGATGATATTCTTCGAGCGTTGAAAGCCCCTCGATGGTTTCTATTTTTTTACCCTCAGCTTGGCCCGCCAGCATCAAGCAGGCATTGACGGCGATACCATCGACCAGTACGGTGCAGGCACCGCAGTCACCAACATCGCAGCCGAGCTTGGCGCCGGTAAAGTTTAAATCTTCCCTGAGCATTTTTAAGAGCGTGGTTTCCGGCGGCACGCTGGCAGTGCGTTCTTCGCCGTTAACGGTCAGAGTTACGTCTGTCATTTTTCTTCTTCCCTCTTCTTATCTGTTGGCCAGATCGAGCGCTGCTTGCAAGGTGCGCCGGACGCCAACTTCGATGAGACTGTTGCGGTATTCTTTGGAGGCCCTGAAATCATCAATCGGCTTCGCTTCACCGACTGCGATTTTGGCCGCTTTGTCAATAAGGTCTGGCGAGACCGCTTGGCCCTCCAATTTGGCTTCGGCTTTGTTCGCCCGGAAAACTACCGGCGCGACAGCGCCCAAAGCAATCCGCACATCTTTAAACTTACCGTCTTCAATCCGGAAAGCCGAGGCCGCGTTTACCAAGGCCAAGGCCTGACCTTTGCGCAGACCGAATTTGATAAAGCCGGCCGGTTTGCCAAGATTTTCTGCCGGGATAATGATATCCAATAATAGTTCATCAGGCTCCAGCACCGTTTTACGCACGCCGACAAAAAACTCGGCTAAATCGATTTGGCGGGTGCCTTTAGGGCCTAAAATGGTTACTTGCGCATCCAGTGCTAACAATACCGGCCCGCTATCCATAGACGGCACACAAGTGACGAGATTACCGCCAATGGTGCCGAGGTTGCGGGTCTGCACCGCGCCGACCGTATGCGCGGCGTCAATCATCGCCGGGGCATGTTCGGCGATCAGCGGATGCGCCATGATCTCGGTATGAGTGACACCCGCGCCGATCCTGAGACCTGCATCGGTCAGTTCTATACCTTTTAAATCTTCTAGCCGGGAGACATCGACAACGACACCAGGCGAGGCAGGAACATGTTTGAGCTCGACAACATAATCCGTGCCGCCGGCCAGAATGCGGACGTTGGGGCTGTGCTCCGCCAAGGCGGCAAGCGCCGCATCGGTCGTAGTCGGTTGAACAAAATCAAAGGGCTTCAAATTACACCTTCCTCTAAAACTTACCTGGTTACTTTTATTGACTTGCTATTCGACGATGGGAGGATTTTCCAACACCGCGAATAATTGTTTTTGTGATTTACTGATATGCTTATTGATTAAACTGGTCACCGTGGAGCGGTCCCGCGCCTGCAAGGCATCAATGATCTCGCAATGCTCGGCGACAAATTTTTCCGCTGCCGCTTCACTCGGCGCGGCAGAGACGCCGACAAAGGTCAGGCGGTCAAACTGGTCGATCACTTCCTGAGCCATTTTCGCCATTCTGGCATTGCCAGATAATTCAGCTATACGGCAGTGGAAATCTCTGTTGTAGCTCACCCAATGCGCCAGATCACCGTTCTCAACAGAACGGAATTTATCGAGTGAGGCGAGGTCTTCATCGCTCGCCTCATCACAGGCCCGGCGGATACAGGATTTCTCCAGCAATAAACGCATTTCATAGAGATCATGCGCATCGCCGATGGAAATCGGGCGGATGAGATAGCCTTTTCGCGGCAAGACATCGATCAGGCCCTGCTCCTGCAAACGCAAGAGCGCATCACGCACCGGTGACTTGCTGACATTATAACGCTGGGCGAGATCGTTCTCGAACACTCTGGAGCCCGGGGCCAAGACGCAGGTGAGAATATCGGCGCGGATCTTTTCATAGACCCCATCCCGGATCAGGCCGGAGCCGTTTTCAACTTGAGTATTTTCTAGCGCGTGATCGAGCATATCAACCTTGTGAAATATCTAACATCTGTATTTTTATACGTATTTAAAAATTATTGCAAGGATTTCTGGTAATTTTCACAAATTTAGAAATATTTTGATTAATAATTTTTTATTCTCTGAAATATCACCTAGAGTATTTGAAAAACTTACTCCCTTGATTCCACTCAGTTTTCTAATTGGCGCTAGGCACTTTTTTTGAATTTTTTAACTCCAGGGACATCTTCTTGAGAATTAAGGGGACATGTACTTGTTACGTGTCCCTATTAATTCGGCCAAAGAATTTCACCACAAAGCTCACAAAGAAATAAAACCACAGAGTTCACAGAGGACACAGAGATACTCAAAATACCCCTACTCATCACCCCGAATAGATTAATGGCTCAGTCAAGATGCCGCCCCTACCCGTCACCCTGGACTTGATCCAGGGTCCAGTCTTTTTCTGTCGCACAAGCCTGGTGCCAAACTATACAAATCAAACCTCTCAGGTTGAGCCTCTCAATATTCAGTTAGCTGAATTTAAGATTCTGGACCCCGGATCGAAGTCCGGGGTGACGACTTTTTTGTTGTTGGAGGGGGTAAAATTAATCTTTGGCTGAAAATTAGATTTCCACTACACTTATTAGAATATGTACGAAAAACCCCCTTAAAATGGGTCAAATCGGGTCGCTGACTTTTGCGGTTTAACGAATGGCTCGAAGGGGGTACGGAAAATGTTTGGTTTCGGTATGGGGATTTTTTAGATTATGAAAATAAGTTATGCTGTTGGAGCGGGGTTATTTATCTACTTTTTATCGTTCAGTCCTAGTATTGCAAACGAACAATCTGAAATTATTGAACGAGCAAACGTTCGACTTGAGTATAGAGATATTACATCTGAATTAGCCTCATCTTTAGTGAACCGCGCTCAAAAAGCATACAAAGATTTATCCCAGTTTCTTGGTATAAAATATCCTTCAAAAGTGCAATTTTCAGTCAAGGAAGAAGACGATTTCAGGTTTGTTGGAGTCAAACGTGAAAATTACAAGAAGGTTATTAAATCACGAAATGAAATGCCAAAAAGTGCGCGAACCAGTTTAAATCCGCATATAATTTATATCCCTGCAAGGATGATATATACACCAGGTAGAACAGCTACAGTCCATGAAATGGTGCATTTTTTATTAGGAACTCCCCAGCCGGTTGAAATTGGTGGTCGATTAGTCAATAGCACTTTGCTAGTAGAAGGAATCGCTGTTTTTTTAGACAACAAATTTTCGATGGAAGATGAAAAGATAAAACATATTGATCTGCACCTTGAAGGGAAAACCATATTAAAGTCTCCCTTTGCAAACAAATTTGACGTTAAAGGTACCTATCTGCACCCTTATTCTCGAAACGAAGGACTAGGGATAATCTATTCGAGGGTAGGCGGCTCATTTGTAAAGTTTTTAGTTGATAATCATGGGATTGAAAAATTCCTCTCTGTTTATCGAGGAAAGTCGTTTAGCAAAATTTACGGTAAATCTATCGATCAACTTAATAATGATTGGAAAGATTTCTTGGCCCAATATGGTGGGTAAGGAAAACTCTTGGCAGATCGAAACCACTGGTTTTCCGTATTTTAGTAATGTTAGAGGTGCCGTAAGTACGCCTCTCTAAAAGTGTTTTTCATTGGACCCGACAGAATACTCGTAGCGGCAGATTGCTCGACGGGACGATCTCTGCCGGTTTTTGGGACATTTTTCTTACCGGATTTTTTGCGGTTTGTTTTGTGGCTTTTGGTTTTTGCCATGTCTCACTCCTCCCGGATCGTTTGGGAGCGGCATTATAGCATCTATTTTGAATAGCGCGTACGCTAAACACTGGTTTTACGTACACCGCAAAATGCTAACTCTGTGTTCTCTGTGAACTCTGTGGTTAATTTTCCATCGTCATTCTGGCGAAAGCCAGAATCCAGAAAGCAACAAATTGAAATCTAGCCCAACAAAATCTGGACCCCGGGTCGTAGCCCGGGGTGACGGTTGAGGAAGTGGATAGATATTTCTTCGTGTACTTCGTGAACTTTGTGGTGGAATCACTTCAACGCTCTGAGAGGGGACACCTTAGGCGACCGAAGATAAGGACGATGGGATGTACCAAAAAGATGTCCCCTTTCCCTACCCCACCTCAACAATCTCGCTATCGACCAGCCCGGCGATTTTCCCGTCATCATAACCCAGCACATCCCGGAGCACCCAATCCGTATCTTGCCCGAGTTTGGGGGCCGCGTTTTTGGGCAGCTCCGGCGCATCCGATAAATGAATGGGGGAGCGGGTGAAGGCATATTCGCCAACCTCAGGGTCATTAACAGGCATCAGCATACCGCGGGCTTTGACTTGTGGATCTTCGAAAATATCTTCGGCTGTGTAAACCGGACCGGTCGGCACGCCGGTCTCGTTCAAGGTATCAACAGCTTCATCCCGGGTCAGCCCAGCGAGCCAGTCTTCAATGATCGGCTGCAGGAACTCGGCATGGTCAGCGCGCTCGGTACCGCCTTTAGAGCGTTCATCCTCAATTAAATCAACTCTGCCCATGGCTTCACAGAGCCGCGCCCAGATCCGGTTGTCTGGCACATTCAACGCAATATAGCCGTCCTTGGTTTTAAAGGAGCCCCGCGGAAACAGATTTTTCGGCACGCCGCGTTCGGGCGACTGACCGGCGGTTGAGAACAGGGTCACCATGGATTCATTGAGCGACAGCATATTGTCGAACATGGCGCTATCGACCAGCTGGCCCTGGCCTGTGCGCTCCCGCATAAACAAGGCCTGCATGATGCCAAAGGCGGTCACCATGCCGGTATAAATGTCGGCCATGCCGTAGATTGTCCAGGAGGGCGGCTTATCGGCAAAACCAACCAAATTCATAATGCCGCTCATCGCTTCGGCGACGATGTCGAAGGCTGGGCGGTCGGCGTAAGGACCCCGGTAGCCTTCAAGCTGACCAAAACCCGAGATCAGCGCCCAGATCAGTTTGGGGTTGCTGTCTTTAAGCTGCTCATAAGACAGCCCAATTTTATTCATCGAGCCGGGACGTAAATTCTCAACCACCACATCGGCGGTCTTGGCCAAATCTTTAAAGATCGCCTGGCCCTCGGGTTTGGAG
This sequence comes from uncultured Rhodospirillaceae bacterium, assembly GCA_964566055.1. Classification (GTDB taxonomy): domain Bacteria; phylum Pseudomonadota; class Alphaproteobacteria; order Rhodospirillales; family UBA2165; genus TMED23. The sequence goes on along the minus strand of CAZMHI010000025.1, from coordinate 10,378 downwards.
AGGTCGAGGGCGAGGCTTTTTTTGTTGCGGTTATAGCCCATATAACCAGCGGCTTTTTTAACCCCGTCTTTTTCAACAAAGGGCGGCATCGAACGCCGGGGATCACCGTATTTCGGCCGCTCGATCTTGATCACTTCGGCGCCGGCATCGGCCAGCAGCATCGTGCAATAGGGCCCGGCCATATATTGCTCAAGGCCGACAACCCGAATACCGTCTAAGGGGCGCCCAGGATTAGAACTCACCGGTCGCCGATCCACTCAACCAAAGTGGCGGAGCCCATGCCAACCCCAACACAGAGAGTGGCGAGCCCATAGAACGGCTTGTCTTTCGGCATCTCTGGGGCGCGGCGCTTCATCTCATGCATCAGCGTCACCAGAATGCGGGAGCCCGAACAGCCGGTCGGATGACCAAGCGAAATGGCGCCGCCATTAACATTGGTGATGGCCGGATCAAGGCCGAGCTGGCGCATACAGCCGAGGGTCTGCGAAGCAAAGGCTTCGTTAAGCTCCACCAGACCTATATCCTCAATGGTGAGATTAAAGCGCTTGAGCAATTTCTCGGTCGCCGGGATCGGGCCATAGGCGAAATGGCTGGGATCCGTCCCAGCGCTGGCCGAGCCGACCCAGCGCAAAAGCGGTTTCAAGCCCAGCTCCTCGGCTTTGTCCTGGCTGGACAGCAGCAAGGCCGCCGCGCCATCATTGATGCCGGAAGAATTACCAGCCGTCACCGAGCCGTCTTTTTTAAAGGCCGGACGCAGCTTGGCGAGGCTTTCGCTATCAATGGCCATTTCATAATTACCGTTGGTTTTTTCGTAGCGGGGATGTTCGTCCGTGTCGACCACAACTGGATCACCCCGGCGCTGCGGCACGGAGATGCCGATAATCTCATCATCAAATTTGCCGTCATTGATGGCGGCAATCGCGCGACTGTGGCTTTCGAGGGAATAAGCGTCCTGATCATCGCGGCTGATCTGCATTTCCTCGGCAATAATCTCGGCCCCTTCGCCGAGGCTGACAATTGGATACATCTCGTCCATTTTGGCATTGTTGAAGCGCCAACCCACGGTGGTGTCCCACATTTTTGGCGGTGCGGTGGTCGGCAGACGCTCCGGCTTCATCATTGCCCAGGGGGCGCGGCTCATGCATTCAACGCCGGAACCAATGGCCAGATCACCTTCACCAACCAGGATTGTTTTAGCCGCCAGATTAACCGCCTCTAAGGCGCTTGAGCAATTGCGGTTGACCGTGGTGCCCGGTACTTCCTTAGGCAGACCTGCCAGCAATACCGACATGCGGGCAACATCGCGATTATCCTCACCGCCCTGGTTGCCGCAACCGGCATAAACCTCAGTCAACAACGCCGGATCAATGCCGGTACGTTCAATTAGCGCTTTATAAGTTTCGGCCAGCAGATCATCGGGCCGCACGCTTGATAAGGCGCCGCCCATTTTTCCGATGGGCGTACGCACGCCATCAATGATTACGACTTCAGTCATGGTAATTTCCTCTTGGTGCCGGTGTTATTCGTGATTGGTATTTGCTGGAGATGTTATATCGCAGTTGTCAGAGTTCGTCGACGACTGCTTCTTCGATGCGTTCGCCGGTATAGGAGATAAACGTGCCGTCCTTATCGATGGTCGCCATATCGCAGAAAATTTCGAGCTTGTGGCCGTCCGGGTCGAGCACATAAAAACTCTCGTTCTCGCCCCAGGAACCTTCACCGCGGGGATCATAGGCACTATGCACAACGGGACCCCGGACGATCTCGATGCCCAATTCCTTGACCCGCTCCTGCATCTTGAGCCAGCCGTCGTGGTTCGTACACTGCCAGGCCAAATGATGAAAAAGGGTCGTGCCTTCGATCTCATCCTGTTCATTGCGCGCGCGGTATTTTTTGCCAGGCGTGTGAGACAGTACCATATCGTGGTGATTGTTCTGGATGCGCAGGAAAGCGAGTTCAACCGGAATGGCTTCCACCTCACCCGCCTCGTGACGCTCGGACAATTTATAACCAAACAGCTTGCGGTAAAAATCTATCGACGCATCCATATCGGAAACGTCTATCGCCATGTGGTGAAACAGTTTGATCGGATTTTCAGGGTCGTGCGCCATTTTTGGAACTCTACTTTGATATTTAAATAATTCTAATCAGTAACTAATTTGGGCATATTACTGATCAAATGAGATAATGCCAGCCATTTTTCATCAAAATCCCATATTATGGGATTTAATAAGTTACCCCGGGGTAACTTATTACACGATTTCGAGGGGATGATGAGGTTTTGGAGGCAGCTCTACAGATATGGCGTCACCAGCGCGAATCTCACCGCCAGCCAGCACAATCCCCATAATACCCGCTTTAACAATCAGCTTGCCGTCGGCAGCTTTGTCGAGAGTCGCCTGCATCAAACCGGCTTTAAAGTCGTTCAGCTGATAGCAGGGATTTCTTAAACCGGTGACTTCAATACGGGCTTCACCGATTTTGAGTTGAGTGCCGGTGGGTAAGCCCAATAGATCGATGCCTTGTGTGGTGATGTTTTCGCCGATCTGACCCGGCAACAGGTCAAAGCCCTGAGGGCGGAGCTCCTCAAATAACTCCGTATGGATCAAATGGACCTGCCGTAAATTCGGCACCGTCGGGTCTTTTTTCATGCGGTGGCGATGCTTGACGGTTTTACCGTTATGGGCATCTCCCTCCACGCCTAGACCTTCGACGAGCTGAATACTGTCCTGCACCGGTTTTGAAAACATGTACTCAGCAGCACGACTGACGGCGATGACCTGACCAGACAAATCAATCACCCCAACTTTTTCTTTAAGAGTTCATTGACCATTTGCGGGTTGGCCTTGCCCTGGCTGGCTTTCATGATCTGTCCAACGAACCAGCCGGCGACTTTGGTATTGCCGTCGCGGTATTGCTGGGCCTGGTCGGCATTGTCTGCAATCAGCGCATCAATCATGCTTTCGATCTCGCCAGTATCGGTGATCTGTTTGAGGCCTTTGGCTTCGACGATCTCCGCCGGGTCGCCACCTTCAGTGACCATCACTTCAAAGACATCCTTGGCGATGCGGCCTGAGATCGTATCATCGGCAATCAAGCCCACCAGCTTGCCGAGGTCATCGGATGAGACCGGACTTTCGGCAATGCTCAAGCTGTCCTTATTGAGCACGGCAAACAATTCATGGATCACCCAATTAGCAGCGAGCTTGGCGTCACTACCCTTGGCCACAGCCTCAAAGTAATCAGCGGTTTCTTTATCGGCCACCAGCGTCGCCGCATCATCAACCGACACACCAAAGTCATCAATAAAGCGCTGCTTCTTGGCGTCCGGCAGTTCCGGCAGGTTTGCCTTAATCTCATCAACGAAAGACTGCTCAAGATCAATCGGCAGCAAATCCGGGTCCGGGAAATAGCGGTAGTCATGGGCTTCTTCCTTGGAGCGCATGCTGCGGGTTTCACCTTTATTGGGATCGTAGAGCCGGGTTTCCTGAACCACGCTGCCGCCGTCTTCATAGACCTCGATTTGACGCTCAGCCTCATACTCAATCGCCGCCATGACAAAGCGGACCGAGTTGATGTTCTTAATCTCGGCCCGGGTACGAAGCTCGGTTTCACCCACAGGGCGGACGCTGACATTGGCGTCACAGCGGAGCGAACCTTGCTCCATATTGCCATCACAGGTGCCGAGATAGCGCACAATGGCCCGCAATTTCCGCATATAAGCGCCTGCTTCGGCCGGGCTCCGGAGATCGGGTTTGGAGACAATCTCCATCAGGGCCACGCCCGACCTATTGAGATCGATAAAGGTGCGTTTAGGGTCCTGATCATGCAGGGACTTGCCGGCATCCTGCTCCATATGCAGGCGCTCAACGCCGATATCACGCGGACCTTCGGGCATATCCAGGGTCACCACCCCTTCGCCGACAATGGGCTCCAGGAATTGCGATATTTGATAGCCCTGGGGCAGGTCAGGATAGAAATAATTTTTGCGCTCAAACACCGAATGCAGATTGATCTTGGCATTGAGGCCAAGCCCCGTACGCACCGCTTGTTCAATGCAAACCTCGTTGATAACCGGCAGCATGCCCGGCATCGCGGCATCCACCAGCGAGACCTGGGAGTTGGGTTCAGCGCCGAACTCTGTCGCAGCGCCTGAAAACAATTTAGCTTGGGAAACGATCTGGGCGTGGACCTCAAGGCCGATCACAACTTCCCAATCACCGGTTTCACCTTCGATGAGATAGCTCATGACGCACCCCCGAGATAACTCGGTTGCGCCGTAAATTCAGCGGCTTCTTCCAGCACACCGCCAACCCGGAAGAGCGTCTCCTCATCAAACGGCTTGGTGATGAGGTGGAGCCCCAGCGGCAAGCCTTCATCCGAAAGACCACCCGGCACCGATATTGCCGGCAGACCAGCGAGGCTCGCGGGCACGGTAAAGACATCGTTCAGATACATTTGGACCGGATCATCCATTTTCTCACCAATGGCAAAAGCCGGCGAAGGTGCGGTCGGCGTCAGCATGACTTCTACGTTCTCGAACGCCCGTTGGAATTCCTGCAAGATCAGAGTGCGGAGTTTCATCGCCTTGACATAGTAGGCGTCGTAATACCCGGCGCTCAACACATACGTGCCAATCATGATACGGCGGCGTACCTCAGCGCCAAAGCCCTGCCCCCTTGTATTTTCATACATCTCGTCCAGGCTGTCGCCCTCTACCCGCAAGCCATAACGCACACCGTCGTAGCGCGCCAAATTCGAGGAGGCCTCAGCGGGCGCCACAATATAATAGGTCGGCAGGGCGTATTTGGTGTGCGGCAGGGAAATCTCAACCGGTTCCGCCCCGGCGTCTTTGAGCCAGTCGACGCCCTGCTGCCACAGCGTTTCAATTTCGCCCGGCATGCCATCCAAGCGGTACTCGGCCGGAATGCCGACTTTAAGGCCTTTGATATCGCCCGTAAGGGCTGCGGCAAAATCAGGGACCGGCTGATCGACCGAGGTTGAGTCTTTTTTGTCATGGCTAACCATGCTTTGCAGCATAATCGCGGCATCTTCGACCGAACGCGTCATCGGACCCGCCTGATCAAGCGACGAAGCAAACGCTACCATACCCCAGCGCGAGCATCTTCCATAGGTTGGCTTCATACCGACAATGCCGGAAAAAGAGGCAGGTTGACGGATTGAGCCGCCGGTATCTGAACCTGCTGCACCTAAGGCAAAATGCCCGGCGACGGCAGCGGCTGAGCCACCTGACGAGCCGCCCGGCACCCGGTCTTTGCCATCGTCGAGTTTCCAGGGGTTAATAACGTTGCCGTGGTAGCTGGTGATATTGGCGGAGCCCATGGCGAATTCGTCCATGTTGGTTTTACCCAGCATCACTGCCCCACCATCACGTAAGTTTTGCGTCACGGTCGATTCATAAGGCGGTGTGAAGCCGCCCAGAATATGGGAGCCCGCCGTGGTCTCGACACCTTCGGTGCAATAGAGATCTTTAACTGCGATCGGAATGCCATCCATGCCGCTCGCAGCTTCACCCTTGGCGCGCCGCTCATCGGAGGCCTTTGCCCGCTCAAGGGCCAGCTCCGGCGTTTCGGTGATAAAGGCGTTGAGACCTCGCGCTGCTTCCACTGCACTAATATGAGCCTCGGTTAATTCCGCCGAGGTAAATTCGCCTTTCTCCAGACCATCCCGGGCAGCGGCGATGGTAAGATCCGTTAAACTGCTCATTACTCAACCACCTTCGGCACGGTGTAAAAAGCCATTGAATTTCCCTGGGCGTCTGCAGGACGATCCGGCGCGTTTTGCAATACCCGCTCCGCATCAGCGCCGTCATTGACCTCATCAATACGGCTCGGCATATCCATGGCAACAACACTGGTCATCGGCTCAACATTATCGGTATTGACCTCGTTCAACTGCTCAATCCAGTCGAAGATATTGGTCAACTCGCCGGCGAGGCTTTCGGTCTCAGCATCGGAGACCTTTATGCGCGCCAATTTCGCAATGTTCAGGACGGTGTCTTTATCCAAGGTTCGTACTCTTATTTTGGGTTGAAATTGCCATGTCTTTAGAACCGGCGGAAACTATCACTGGGGATGTCTAACCGCAAGAGTGTGCTTGAAGTTTGAAGCTTCGTTATCGCCGCATTATGATGATAGCAGGGAGCAATTGAAAAATGACTGACGCAACACTCATTATTGGCAACAAAAACTATTCTTCATGGTCGCTGCGCGGCTGGCTGGCGGTTAAGAGGTCCGGCCTGGAATTTGAAGAAAAATTGGTACCTTTATTTGAAGATAATCACGCCGACACCATGGCGCGGGAAACGCCGGCGGGCAAAGTGCCGGTACTGATCCATGACGGCAACACCATCTGGGAATCTTTGGCTATCGCTGAATATGTCGCTGAGCTTAAACCCGAAGTCAAAATGTGGCCACAAGATGCAGGTATGCGGGCTGAAGCACGCTCTATATCGTGTGAAATGCTTTCGGGCTTTACCGGCCTGCGTTCGCAATATCATATGAACTGCCGGAAGATTTATCCTGACATTGCGCCAACGGAAGCCTGCGCCAACGACATCGCGCGCATTCAAGACAATTGGGGGAAATGTTTATCTGACCATGGCGGGCCATATTTATTCGGCGCCTTCTCTATCGCCGACATTATGTACGCTCCGGTTGTCTCGCGCTTTAAAACCTACCAAGTGCCGGTTGGTGGCGCGATCCAAACCTATATGGACACCATTTTAGCCTTACCTGATATGCAGGATTGGTACACCGCCGCTGAGGCCGAAACCTGGGTGATCGAGGAAGAGGAGTATTAATACCTACCCCGGTTTAAATGCCAAAAACGCGTAGCCATAGACCTCAAAGGCGCGGGCGTTGCTTTCACCGCCGGCACCGCCAAAAGTATCCACCGGCTCACCAATTTCAACATTGATAAAGCCAATATCTTCCAGCATTTTTTGCCAGCCTGCACACGGCAGGCCACCGGCAATTCAGGCGGTCCAGAGGTCAATGTTATTGAGGGCGCCCTCCGGCACGGGTTTACTGTTGGCGATATCAGCGAATTGCAGCCGGCCACCGGGGCGCAAAACCCGGAAGGCTTCGTTAAAGGCTGCATGTTTATCCGGACAAAGATTAAACACACCATTGCTGATCAGGACATCAGCCCAACCGTCCTCGACCGGCATTTCTTCCAACAACCCTTCCCGAAACTCTACGTGATCCAGGGCCAACTCGCTTGCCGTCCGGCGGGATTTTTCGAGCATCTCCTCGGTCATATCGATACCGACAACCTTACCGGTCGGCCCTACTTGAGCCGCCGCTATAAAGCTATCAAACCCAGCGCCCGATCCGGCATCAACCACCCGGGCACCTTCGTCCAGCGGCATCAGGGAATGGGGGTTAGCCACGCCGGCAAAGGATTCAACCGCCACCGCCGGCAAAGGATCAACCAGCGCTTCGTCATAGCCCAGCCGATGGGCGAGATAACGGCCGGTGTGAAAATGAAATTCGCCATCTGGATCAACCGCAACTTCCCGATATTTATCTTTAACCTGCTCTCGCAACTCATCTGGATTAACCAGCGTTTCTGCCACAGTTTCGTCTTGGGAGTCTTTTGGCATCGAAGCCTCCTACCGTTTCAAAACCATTATTATTGCCGCCTATTATGCCACAAAATGCGGCGGCAGCGTTAGACTTTCCTTCAAGCTCACTTATCAGAGCTAAAAAAAGCAAATAAAATTTAAGAGATAGTCACATACCGCAGAGGCAAAATCTGATTAAACGCCTTCAATTGCCGCCCGGATAGTCGAGACCAATTTCTCGTTACTGGTGCGTGATTTAACCAAGGCCGCTCTAATATCATCAGAAATTGTCGTAGATTGAATTTCCTTGGCGGAAAAGACGATAAAGGGTGGCGGCTCGGTACCATTTTCTTGCGCCACTACCAGCAATTCTTCGCCCGCCCCATCCGGCAACATTAAATCAAGAATGACCAGATCAAATTTTTGGCTTCGTAGAAGTTCCTTACCCTCCGCCAAATTGATCGCCAGCGTCACGGTTGCGATATCATTAACGAGTGTGGAAACAACCCGGGCAACATCCAAATCATCTTCAACATGAAGAATATGAGGTTTGAAATCCGGCCCGCTTCGAATGGCACGCAGTAAAGTAGCATTTAAATATGCCTGATCTATCGGCTTTTGAATCCAGTCAATAATGCCAAACGCATGACCATTCAGTTCCTTTTTGCCTTCAATGGCTTTAGCCGAAACAACGACAATCGGTAATTCACGTGTCTCTTCGATCTGACGTATTTCCCGTACCAGAGAAATGCCATCCTGGTCTGGCAACACCAAATCCAGCGTCATCGCATCATAGTGATTATCTAAAAGGGCCTGCTTAGCGTCGGCGGCATTATATACAATATCAGCCGCGCCCCCATCATTACTGAGCATAAATTCAAGTAATCTGGCAATATCCCGATCATCTTCGACGATAAGCACCCGCGGTATATTTTTATTAGTCGAGCGAAGTTTGGGCGATGATTCAAGGCGTTCACTGAATTTAGGTAAATCGATGTAAAATGTAGTGCCGTCGCCATCAATTGTATCAAATCCGATTGAGCCAAAATGCTCTTCAACAATTGCTTTGCTGATGCTTAGTCCCAGACCAGTCCCTCCCTGGGCACGCGAGTCCGTTGAATCTGCTTGGGCAAATTTACTGAATATCTTACTACGAAATTCTTCTGGAATTCCTGGGCCTCGATCCGCAACGCTTATGCGAATCCCTTGTTTCCGGGCGGAAACATCGATAGCTACAATTCCGTTTTCCGGAGAAAACTTTACCGCATTTGATATTAAGTTGGTTATCGCCTGAATAAGACGGTCATCATCTGCCTGAATTTTAGTATCCGGCAGGGAATTGAATAATTTTAGCTGCACATTAAATTCATCGGCATAACCTTGATTTTCGGCAACCACACGTTCCATCAGAGGCGCCAATTCCAGCACCTCCATATTGAATTCCATTTTGCCGACTTCAATTTTTTCAATATCCAAAATGTCATTAATCAGACGAACCAGACGGTCACTGTTGTTATAAGCGATCTTCACCATGTCATTGAGGCCATCGGATAAAGTTCCCGTTACGCCAGAAACGATAAGACCAAGCGAACCTTTAATCGAAGTCAATGGTGTCCGAAGTTCATGGCTTACTGTCGAAATAAACTCACTTTTCATGTTTTCAATTTTTTTACGCTCAAAGACCCGACCGAGTTGAGTTCCAATATGAGCCAACGACTGAACGAGCGATTTATCCGGCTCCGCCCTTTCGTCGTAAAAAAACTCCAGCACCGCAACGACCTCTTTATCGATCATGACCGGCATGGCGACGACAGAATGCAGTCCCAGAGATTTAGCTTCAATCATACGAGCCGTCGGATTATCTGTGGTATTATCGGAAAGCCAAACGGGCTGCTTCCGGTCCAATACAAGCCACGGCAATAAAACCTCTTTTTTATCCTTCGCTTCAGCAGTTATTTTACAAAATTCATCATAACTGCCAGTTTCGCGAAGATACCAAATTCCAGAATCAACAATTGAATTAGCCGAAACATAATAGGCATGCCCAACCTGCCAACCGGCATGCCGGCAAATAACATCGATGCAAGTCTGGGTCGCCTCATCAACTTTATCCGTCTCGTTGGCAATAACTGTTACATCATGCATCAATTCAATTTGTTCAGTTTTAGCTGAAAGTTCTGCAGTCCGTTCGACAACCTGCGCCTCGACAATTTGGTTGCGGTCAACGTTTGATTTTAAGAGAACAGCGATGGTCGCTGATAAAATTAAGCCAAGTAACAATACACCCCAGGCGGACATTGGAGTAGTAGCGCCAAAATTCGGCTCAACTGGACGGGCAACAATAAGCCATTTTCGATCACCAATTTTTAGTTTGTCGTTAACATGAAGCGATAATTGGGAATCTTCTTTGCTCAATTTCGGCGCTGAGATGTCAGTTCGTTTTCTGGACTGATGAACATATATCAATGGATCGCCAATAACTTTGTCGTCATCAAAAATATAGAAATCGATGCCGCTCGGCGTTATGACGCTTTCATGCGAAATAAAGGCCGCGCTAATCATCTGTTGAATATCGATCACGCTGAGCGCAAATCCGGTTATATTATCCCGCCGCAATTCAATGGTCTGGACCGGCCAGCCAGACTTATATATGGGGGCAAATAGTAGCACGCCTGCCTGGCCGTTTTGCACCAGAGTGATGGCTTCGCTGGTTACGATCCGCCCGCTGTCGCGCGCCGCTTCCAAGGCAATCCGGCGATTTACCGAAGACCCCAAATCAAACCCAAAAGC
>CAZMHI010000024.1:0-62833 GCA_964566055.1 uncultured Rhodospirillaceae bacterium | reverse complement strand
CTGCAGAAACGTCAAAATAATCCTTGCCAAAAGGGGGCCGTCCACACATGGCTAATAGCGGACTCCTTGGCACTCATTAAATAGAGTCTGCCTTACCCCCAAAAGCGGACATAAAGTTCTAAGCCCGAAGACAGTCTCTACCCCGAATTGTAGTCCAGAGTATCAGGATGGGGTTACTGGAATTAATGAAGGGTAGGTTTACCCTAAATTTTCGCAGATTTGGACGACCGACTCGACATCGGTAAAATTTGGGATATCGCCCATCACTGCCTCGGCGTGTTCCGCCATGCAGGCCTGTAACACTTCAACGCTTTCAAACTCGAGGATCGCAATAACCTGGTAAGGCGCCGGGGTATCCGGGTCCGGCGTGCCGACCCCTTTTACCGCGCGGGCGCTGAGCAAGCTTGGGCCCATTGTTTTGCCGACCAAATCCATATGGGCGCCTAAATAGTAGTCCATGTCGAACTTAGAACCGGGCGTGTTTGGATACATAACGGTTACAGTGATAGCCATTTTTACGATCTCCCTGATGAATTGATTATTATTTATTCAACCAAAGGAGTGTACGGCTTTCGATGAGAAGGCTCAATGGGCAGGACAATCACAAGAATGTCAGGCGGCGACTTCAAAGACATTAAAACCGCAGGACTCATAGTTACCTGAGCCGAAGCCCTGGGCAGCAAAATCGAGTGACTTTGAGAAATCCTCTAAAGCTGCAACTGCCAGTTCTTCGGATTCCCATTTGGCCAATGATTTAGCGATACCACGTTCTAAATTATAAAAAAATTCGATCGAGATGAAACCGTCATACTTTGGTAATCTGTGTTGAAATATTTCGGCAAAGGATTCAGCGTTGCTTCGATAATTCGGGTCAATGTCGAAAGTTGTCATACGTACATACATATTTATTTTACCCCAAAACTTGTTTGTTTTAAAAATTGTGACTTTTGCTATGGGTGGAATTTACACAATGAATATGTATTTGGCAGCAACTCGATATCCGAAAAAAGATAAGTAGAATCCTCAATTTGAATGCGATGTATTCCTTTAGGGGAACTACTTAATGGATCACTGTTATCGAAATTTAGTAAAATAAAATCAATACCTTATGTCATCCACGCCCTAAAGTAGCAGAAACAAATAAAAACTAATATTCAAGCATAGCGCGCAGATTTGTTTTGAGTATTTTGCCGTAATTGTTCTTCGGCAGTTCATCTACAAAGCGGTATTCTTTAGGGCGTTTGAAGCGGGCGATGTTATCGAGGCAGAGCTGATCCAGCTCGGCTTTATTGATATTTGACCCTGGTGTAGAGACGATAAAGGCAACGACTTCTTCGCCCCATTCAGGATGGAAGCGGCCAATCACAGACGCCTCCAGCACATTGTTATGTTGCAAAAGAACTTCTTCCACTTCGCGCGGATAAATATTTGAGCCGCCCGAGATAATGACGTCTTTGGAGCGATCTTTGAGAGTGAGAAAACCTTCTTCATCAAAGGCGCCCATATCGCCAGTATGCAGCCAGCCGTCCCGTAGACTCTCATCCGTAGCGGCTTCGTTTTGCCAATAGCCTTGCATAACGACATTGCCACGCACACAGACTTCACCAATTTCACCTGGCGGCAGTTGAGCGCCCTCTTCATCCACTACCTGGACCTCAAGATCAGTTCGGGCGGTACCAACCGAGGCGAGTTTTTCAAGATATCTGGGATCACCGGTAGCTGTATGAGCCGCGCGCGACAATGCGGTGATGGTCATTGGCGCTTCGCCCTGACCATAAATCTGCACCAGTTTGGGACCAAGAATGTCGAGCGCTTTTAGGCAATCCTCGACATACATCGGACCGCCGCCATAGATTATCGTTTTAAGATTGCTGGTATCACCCTCGATAACCACCGGTGCATTGATCAGCCGGGTTACCATCGTCGGCGCAAAAAATGCGCCAACGTTTTGGTGGGTCTGCAGCAAGTCAGCGATTTCAGCTGGATCAAAGCCACCACTTTCAGGAATGATCTGCAGTGCGCCTTTGGCAACATAAGGCAAAATATAGAGCCCGGAGCCGTGCGACATCGGCGCGGCATGAAGCAAACTATCCTCCTCAGTCACCGGATCAACATCGCGGTAATAGGTCTCAGTCATCCCCGTAAGGTTGCGGTGGCTGAGCATTGCGCCTTTAGGCCGCCCGGTGGTGCCACTGGTATAAAACAGCCAGGCCAGATCGTCTGGCGCAGTTTCAGCTGTATCAATTGGCTCTGAGGTCAAAAGACCGGCGCAAGTTTCACTATCAACATTGATAATTTGAACGTCGCTCAAGTCAGCAGCCGCTTTCATGATAACCGGTTCCAAATCAGTTGTGACAAAGCATACATTGATCCCGGCATTCTCAAGAATGTAGCTGCACTCCTTAGCATGCAGCTTGGCGTTCATCGGCACGGCAGACAGCCCGGCCTGCCAGGCAGCAAACAGCACAGTGCTATAGGCCGGGCAATTCTTCATCGCAATGCCGACACGGTCGCCCTGTTTGAGCCCGAGTTTTTCTTTTAACCCGCCTGCCAGCCTGGCAACTTCGACCGCGTGCTCTGCATAGGATTGTAAAACTTTCGTTCCCAGAGCAAGTGCCGGGCGGTCCGGCCAAGTCGCAGCTGAATGGGTCAGCAGACTAGCGACATTCATCGCAATATACCCTAGACCGGATTGGAATCCACGAGGATTGCCGCCAGTAGGCAGGGTTCCTCTGTGCGCACACTCCAGGAATGATTGGTGCCACGCTGGATCATGACATCGCCCTGCTTAAGACAAGTTTCGGCCCCATCGTCGAGGATCGCCCAAATCTCACCTTTCAAGACAATCAAATAATCCACTGTCGAAGTCTTGTGCATCATTGCATCATCGGTGCTGTCATCCGTGGCGTGATCAGCGCCAATCGAGCCGAAGGCCTCCTTAGCATCAGCATTGTCGCGCCAGGCTGAATCAGGCGGAAACTCAACAACGCGAAAAATGGTGCCATTTGCCGGCGGCTCCAGCACAATCTGACGGTCAGCGGCATCGGCGCTACCAGAATTGTCGGCGGGTGAGGAATTGGTGACCCAAAGATCGGTCAGTGCCAGGCCGGGCATCGATTCCATTTCCATAACCGCGCCGGCATCGCCATCATTGATAAAAATGGATTTGCCATCATCATCGTGACCGGTGACAACGCGTCTGATTTTCTCGACCATTTTAATACTCCCAAGTTAGTTATTAGTCTTGCTTAACAATGCGATTGCGCAAAATTCCGATGCCTTCAACTTCAAGCTCAATGATATCGCCCGGCGCCAAATAGCGCTCGAGCTCAAGCCCGGAACCGCCACCCACGGTACCGGAGCCGAAGAACTCACCCGGAAATAGTGTTTCCGATTGCGATACATGGCTGATCAGATCTTCAAATTTCCAATGCATAGTGCTGCTGGAGCCTCGCGACCATTCTTCGCCATTGATCCGGGCAATCATAGTCAAATCATAAGGATCAATTTCATCGGCTGTGGTGATGCAGGGGCCGATAATATTGCCGGTATCAAAATCCTTACCCTTGGCAGGGCCGAGTCCACCTGGCATTTCCACCGTTTGAGCATCCCGGGCACTGATGTCATTAAAAATTGAGTAGCCGAAAATATGATCCAACGCCTGGACTCTGGAAATATCCCGGCCACCCTTGCCGATAAAAAAACCAAACTCCAATTCAAAATCGAGAATATTGGCGTAAGGCGGCCAGGTAATATCTTGCCCGGTGCCAATCACCGACAGCCGGTTGGCTTTGTAATAAATCGGCTGCTGATACCAAACCTCGGGGATGCGGAAGAGGCCTTGTTCTTCATATTGAGCCAGTGCCGCTTCAGGATCAGGCTCGCCTGACGCCTTTACTTTGCGCAACACTTCATAAGCCTGGGTCAAATGCTCTTCGAAACAAAGGCAATCCCGAATTTGCGGCGGGCGCGGCACCGGGCTGCAGAGAGTTACGGATTCGGCATCAATAATGGCTTCTGAGTGCGGCGTATCAAGCTCGCGTTTGACATCATTGAGTGCGCTATCGCCGCCTTCGATCAAAGCCAGGACGGATAGAAAGGCTGGCTTAATATCCCGACCGTTGAACTCATTAGACGACCTGAGATCAAGAATTTTCTGATCATTGTCGATCAAGACCCCTGCCCGCTCTTGGTTTTCGCCGTTTAAAAAGGTAACGAGTTTCACCAGCCTCACCCCTGTAACCATCATGACATTACGGATAAATCATAACAGAGCTGGGCTTGCTGCCAAGACAATGGTTAGCGGGTGCGATTGACGGGTATAAAATTATTGCGCAAATTATGCTTAAGAATAAATAAATGGGGATCATTGATGGAGTTCACCACACTCGGCCGCACCGGCCTCAACGTCAGCGTCGCCAGCCTTGGCTGTGGCGGCGGCTCGGCACTCGGCCAATCACAAGGAAAAAGCGAACAACAGTCAATTGACTTGGTCAAACAGGCGATGGATCTTGGCGTTAATTTTATCGACACCGCCAATGCCTATGGCACTGAAACCATTGTCGGCAAGGCAATTAAAGATGTGCCGCGAGATCAGGTAGTTATCTCGACCAAACACCATGCCTCTTGGGCTAGCAAAATTCACTCGGTGGAGAAAGTAATTGCCGGCTTGGACAATTCACTGAACCAGTTGCAGACTGATTATATAGATGTCTTTCACCTGCATGGGGTCGGGCCTAAATTTATTGACCATGGCTTGTCTCTCGTCGAGCCGCTGCTAAAGGAAAAAGCGAAAGGCAAGTTCCGTTTTTTGGGCATCACTGAGTCTGCTCCCCCTGATCCGACGCACACATCTTTGACAAAAGCGCTAGATACAGATTGTTTTGACGTCATCATGTTTGCCTTTTCACTGATGAACCAAAATGCGCGGGAAATTATATTTCCCCGCACGCGAGAACAAGATATCGGCACCATGATCATGTTTGTGGTGCGCAGCTTGTTTTCGGTACCGGGCCGCTTACAAAGCGATATTCAAGAACTCGTTGATGATGGAAAGCTGCCGGATTGGTTTGCCGAGACAGATAACCCGCTCGGATTTTTGGTGCATGAAGGCGGAGCATCGAGCGTGATGGATGCGTGCTACCGCTATGCGCGCCACGAAAAAGGCGCCGACAGTATTTTATTCGGCACCGGTGATCCGGAGCATCTCAAGACCAATTTAGCGTCGATCCTGGCGCCGCCCCTACCAGATGAAGATCTCGCTAAAATAGGTGAATATTTCGGCCATCTCGAAGGTGTTGGCCTCGATTTCCCGGGTAAGAAATAGTTAACAAAAGTGACAGGCACCAGTCCAAAAAGTCAATCAAAACAATGGTTCCATTTATCAGATGCAAAAAAGCCCGCCGATTTCTCAGCGGGCTTTCTCATAAGTTTCAGCAAGCGTTACTTTTTAGATTTTACGCGGGCTTTGAATTTTTTGACATCTGCTTCCGTGTAAACCAAAGGCGGTGTAATTTTGACGCCTCTTTCTTTCCAATAACGCTGAGCACCAGGATGCACGCTACCGGACATGGCCTTCGTAGCCAATTCCAATGTCAATGTATCTTTCAGCTGAACAGAAAGCGCATGGGCTTCATCAATATGATCCCAGAAAGCTTTCATCATTTTATAGACGAGATCCGCGTCCATATCAGAACGCACACCCAAGCCGACATAGGCACCCGTTGTTAGAACTGGTTTTGTGTTAACCAGGTTTTTGCCATAGACTTTAGGGTCAATATTAGCAATAAAACGCGCTGGCTGCGAATAGTACTTCTTCCAGGACGGATGGTTGAAGCTGGCTTTGTCAAGGGGAAGCAAACGAACCTTATTGGTTAAGGTCAGTTGCGAAATTGCCGGAGAAGGCGCCGCACTTGGCAAAATCCAAACATCAAATTTGCGATCCTGGAAAGCTTGAGCCGCCGGACCCCAACCCATTTTAACCTGGGTGAAATCCTTGCCAGCTTTTAGGCCGGTCATCGCATCAACGATCATCTTCACATTACGCGTAGCAACACCGGCAGGCGGGCCTAAGAAGACTTTTTTGCCTTTGATGTCTTTGTAGGATTTGATGCCGGAGCTATCGTAGACCACGGCGTGATAAACGCCGATCGGGTAGGAAAATAACGATGAAAATTTCTTAGACATCGCCAACCCACCTTTTAATTTCTTAAATGGCCCAATCTCAAAAGCCATCAGACGGTAGGCAACCTGTGCACCCATGGCAAAATCCATGCGGCGTTTGATCACAAGAACCTGGTGTTTGGTCGCTGCACCAACGGCAGAAACCTGAATTTTATGGCCTGGCACATATTTGTTAACCGCTTTCGCCCAGGCTGTATTGACGAGGAACGGCGTCGTACCCGCACCTAAACTACCGAGAGTGTAGCGTTTGTCAGCTGCCTGAACCGAAGTCGTGGCGGCAATTACGAAGGCCACGGCAAAGGCCGCAACCAAATATTTGGAAAGTTTAATATTCATAGTTGGTACTCCCTGTTGAAACATAAAATTACAAAATTTATCACCCTAAATCGTTGGTTAAACAATACTATAACTCGTTTAATTTGTCTAAAATGGGGCAAATTTACCGCATTTTTTCTCCTTACTCACCCACCTCTGACGCCGCTTGACTGCGGCGCACTCTAACGCGATGGACAATGATTATCCCGAGGCCCAATACCAGCCCCGCAATTTGCAAGGTTGGATCGATGATCAGCATCACCACGGCAAAAACCCCACGTAGAGTTCGTTCTACTAATGAAAGTGGAATTTGATCACAGCCAATAAAGGCTGTAGCGATGAGCCACACGGCGATAGGCATTCGTACCAATATCCAGATAAATTGGGTCCACTCAAAATGAAGGACGAGGCTGATTGACGGATAATAAATCAGGATAAAAGGAATAATAAAACCAACGACCGCGATCTTGATCGCGTTCACCCCGGTGGTCATGGGATTTGAATTGGCGATTGGCGCGGCGGCATATGCAGCAATTGCCACCGGCGGCGTGACATTTGATAAGACGCCAAAATAGAGCACAAACATATGAACGAGCAGAGGCTCTATACCAAGCTCACCAATGACAGGGCCAACAAATAATACGATGAAAAGATAAGCCGGCAGCGTTGGCAGACCCATGCCAAGCACCAAACAGGCGAGAGCTGTTACAGCTAGGGCGGCAAATAGTGAGCCTTCTGCTAACTCAGCTACCAAAGTGCCAAAGTTACCCGCGACACCCGTCAAACTGACAACGGCGATCACAATACCGATTGAGCCGACAGCAACCATAATTTGCGCACATTGAGCGCCGCCTTTTTGTAAGGCATCAATCAGTTGCTTGCCATAGACGCTTATATGCTGACGTTTTTCGGCAGATATTAAATCGATACCAACGCCGGTTACAACGGCGGCAACGATAGCCGAAAAACCAGCCATGGCAGCTGACCGGCCAGCAAACAAGACGGAGACCACAACAACCAGCGGCACAATGAAGCGCATAGCTTCAATCCAATCGTCCTTAGTCAAAACCGGAACTTGATCCTCGGGTAAAGGTTCGATTCCTAGACGCACGGCTTCGGCATAAACGCTGGCGAACAAGCTGAAGTAATAGAAAAACGCCGGAATGGCGGCAGCAATTGCAATTTGAATATAGGGAACGCCGATTAGCTCCGCCATAATAAAGGCGACGGCGGCCATGATTGGCGGTGTAAACTGGCCACCTGACGAAGCGGCGGCTTCGACCGCACCGGCAAAGGCATTAGTGAATCCTTGACGTTTAATCATCGGAATGGTGAAGACGCCGGTGCCGACAACATTGGCGACGGGGCTACCGGAGATGGTGCCGAACATCGCACTGGCGACGATCGCCGAATGCGCCGTGCCGCCACGAATACGTGCTGTCGCGACCGTTGCCATTTTAAGCAAAATCGTAGTGGCGCCGGTGGCTTCCAAAATGGCGCCAAAGACGATAAACACCAGCACGATTGAGGATACAATATCGGTCGGTCGGCCAAACACACCACCGAAGCTGAACCAGCTAACCTCAACTACTTCTTCGAAGGTAAATCCTCGGTGGCCAAAAATACCGGGCAGGTCACCGAAATGGGCATAAATCAACATGATGAAACAAATAATTGGCAAAATAACACCAAAATTCCGGCGCACCATTTCTATGATCACCAATGTGCCAAAGAAACCGATGGCTAATGTTGGCGTTTCCAGAATAATCACGCCGTCCCAAAGACTTTCATAGACTTCGGCAAAATTAAACAGCGTGAATAAAAAGCCAACTAATATTACGACATCGACAATCCAAAGTAATAACCGCTTTTTCTCAGAGTCCCCGCCAAATTCCTTGGCCAGCGGCTTAAGCACCAAGGTAATAATAACGGCGGAACCGATAGCGCCGCCGAGACGGATACCCTGTTCAATAAAGGGAAAAGGCCCGGCACCATAAATTGCGGCGGTCGCCAGGACAAAGCCAATCCACAAGCCCATGTGCCGCATAAACACTTCAAATTTATCTAACATCAACTATTCTGTCCCCACCCATTAATTTCAATTTGCGTGGCTTTTGCCATAAGGTTGTTTTGACACTAATGCCAAATACTACGGTGTGTCCACCAATCTCGTCTCTGATCCGCTTCCCCACTGAACATCAAGTGCTGTTGCCGCCGGCGTTATACCCATTGGCGTATCTTCGTTAAGCAAATCGCCATCGGTCCAATGTTCCACCCGAAAACCGTAGGGATCGAACCAATAGTCAAATATCTGCGAGCCCAGAATATGCCGGCCAATGCCCCAGGAATGGTGATAGCCTTTTGTTTTGAGATATTCATGCCCCATCTGAACGGCGTTGACGTCTTCAACTTCAAAAGCCAAGTGACCAAGGCCCGCTTCTTCCATCGGCACTGTCAATAACGTGTGGTGATCAACAAATTCTTTGCCCTTATCTATCCGGTTGAAGGCAAAAATGGTTTCGCCTTCGTCATTTTGGCATTCATCCGAATGTACAAAGCCAAAGTTTGATCCATAGAAGGCATCACTTGCCTCAAAATCTGTCGTGTTGAGAACGATGTGGCCAACCCGCTTGCATTGGGCGGGGCCAGTTTCAAGCCGGACAAAATCACCTTCCCGCCTGACATCATCACCGGAATTGGTTTTGAAGGAATTATTGACGGGCAAACGGCTGAGAGTCTGGATGCCATGAACAATTTCAACTTCAAAACCATCCGGGTCGGTAAGGCGAACTCTTTTGCCACCGCCGGGTTCATCGATGTCTTCAACATCTGAGGCGCCGGGAGCCTTAGATAAAATCTGCAAATCTGCTTCGCTCGCGGCATAAAATGCCGGGCCGATAAATTCAGCCTCATCACCCAACTCAGTAATGTGGACGTGATGATCTTCGTCGGTGGCCCGCATATAGAGAGCGCTATCGGTTCGAGCTGAGCGAACCAAGCCGAAATCTTCGAGAAACGCTTCCATCTCGTCCAAATCTGGCGCTCGAAATCTAGCATAGGCAATATCGGTGACTTTGATCAAAATTGGCTCCCTGTAAGGCATCTGTGATGAGACGACAATTATCGACGTTTTTTTTAATTGTATAGAAAATCTCACATTATGGGATTTTGCGCAAGGTGCATTTATGCTATTCGTTTCGTGGCGGCGCCCATTGTACATCACGCGCGGTATGCAGCGGATAGGAACCCGACGGAGTATTTTCGTTCAGCAGATCTCCATCGGTCCAATGTTCATGATTGTGGCCCCACGGATCAGACCAATAGTCAAATAGCTGGCTGCCCAGAATATGACGGCCAAGGCCAAAATTATGCTGGTACTCTGTTTCCTGCATATACCAATGGCCAACTGAAAGATCATTCCAATCTTCAACCTCAAAAGCGACATGACCAAGGCCCGCTTCATCCGCATCTGTCACTAAGATAGTGTGATGGTCGGTATAGATCTCACCGCGATTGCAACGCAGGAACTCGGCGGCCGTTTCACCGGGATCATCCGCCTCACCCCGGTAGAGATAATCCGATACCAGCATGCCCAAAGTATTACGGTAAAAGTCAACACAGCCCTTAAAATTACCGCAGCGCAAAACGATATGCCCTAAGCGTTTAATCTGCGATGGCCGGGGTGTGGAACGCACAAACGGACCCACCCGGCGGCGACGGGAACCGGAATTAAACGGCGTGATATCCTGCACAGGAATTGGTTCCAATTCTTTAATACCGTGAATAATTTCAACTTTAAGGCCGTCCGGATCACTTAAAATGACTTTTTTACCGCCGCAAGGTTCATCATTATCCAGCACGTCTGAAGCGCTGTCTAAATTGGCGATAGCGTCCAAGTCTTCCTCACCCGCAGCGTTGAAAGCCAGGCCGAGAAATGCCGGCTCACCAAGTTCGGTAATGTGGACCGTGTGTTCTGCATCAGTACCCCGCATATAAAGCGCCTTATCGGTGCGTGCCGAACGATGCAGACCAAAATCGGTTAGAAAGGCCTCCATTTTATCGAGATCAGGCGCCGCCAGACGAATATACTGGACGTCTTGAACTTTAATCATTTTATCTTCCCCATTGTTTTGTTTTGGCCGGTCAAACCAGCTTCTCTAAACTTTAGAATCAATACAAGATACCTCTGCAAGTCAAATCCAAAATTTCAAACAATTATACGTTGGGGCCAAACTATTCGCTTGTTTAATGAGACTTCATTTGGTTTGGTTCAGCTTAAGAATACGCATTACAATAAATGAAATACTGAATGGGGGACTTAATGACCAAGGCAATTGTCATCCACGAATATGGCGGACCGGAAGTGCTTCAATGGGAAGATATTGAAGTTGGTGATCCGGGCCCGGATGAAGTCAGGATCAAACAAGAAGCGATTGGTTTAAATTTTAGAGACACCTATCATCGTTCCGGCTCCTACGGCGTACCGGGAGATAAATTTCCAGCAATTATCGGCGGCGACGGCGCCGGCACAATTGAAGCGGTCGGGGAAAACGTCACTAACTTAAGCATCGGCCAACGCGTCACTTATGGCAACGGCCCAATGGGCTCTTATGCTCAATCCCGCTTGATGCCGGCCAAATTTATTCTGGCTCTCCCAGATGGGATTGAATATCAAACCGCAGCAGCCATGATGGTTAAGGGCATGACGGCGCAATATCTCATCCGATCCTGTTATCCGGTAAATGCGGGTGAAACTATATTGATCCAGGCAGTTGCTGGTGGCGTTGGCCTAATCCTCTGCCAATGGGCCAAGCATCTGGGAGCAACCGTCATCGGCACGGTCAGTACCGAAGAGAAAGCCGAACTGGCACGCTCTTACGGTTGCGATCATGCCATTAACTATTCGACCGAGGATTTTGCCGCACGGGTGCGGGAAATCACCGATGGTGAAGGTGTGCCGGTCGTATATGATGGTGTTGGATTGTCGACTTTCGAGGGCTCGATCGACAGTCTTCGGGTGCGTGGCACGCTGGTCGGCTATGGCAATGCTTCGGGAAATTTCCCGAAATTCGATCCGTTATTATTGATGGACAAAGGCTCGCTTTATTTTCAACGGACATCGATGCGGCATTTTGTCCGCGACCGTGCTGAACTTGAGCAAGTTTCCGGGGAGATGATGGCGCTGGTGTCTGACGGCACGATTAAAATCGAAGTTAATAAAACCTATCCACTGGCAGAAGCGCGGCAGGCTCATATCGATCTGGAAGCGCGAAAAACCTCAGGTTCTGTGGTTTATATACCTTGATTGTGATTTGGCATATTGGCCGGTTTTCTTGACAGAAATCAGCGACCGACCTAGGCTCAAGGGATAAATGGAAAATATTTATTATTTTCGACTAATTCTATCTAACGCCACACAAAGTGGCACAATTATAATAAGCAAACAAATGGGAGAACTCTAAATGCAGAATTCACGACATATTAATTCTTTACTCCGGGTAACAGGTGTTGCGGCGTTTGCCATGGCTGCCATGGTTGCGTCTGATGTTCAGGCTGATCACCCAGCGGGAACAGGCGGTAAATTTACTGTTCATATGAACCGCGATATTGGCGGCTTCGATCATATTCGTGTGCCGCAGGGTGGCATGGGACGTTATCAGGTTATCCACGCCGTCAATGGCATTCCTTTCACCATGGATGATAATGGCAAACTCATTCCCAATCTTGCCGTGAAGCTTACGCATAGCGATGACTATAAAGTCTGGCGGATGACGTTGCGCAAGGGCGTTCGCGCACCAAACGGCAAGGAATTGACCGCTGAAACCTACACCCATCATTTTGGCCGCTTGCTTGGCTCCAGACTTGCTGGCCGGTTCAAAGCTCTTCTAGGAGCGGATCTACAGAAAGTTGTCGCGGACGATAGATACACCGTTGCCTTCCACTTTGGTCGCGTTCAGTTGGCGATGCAGGAACTCGTTTCCGATGGTGGGCTCTACATCTGGTATATGAATGAAACCAGTTTTGCCAAAGCGAATGAAAACAAGCCGGATTATAACCGGATGTCCATGGGTTTTGGGCCCTATATGGTCAAAAGCTGGGTTCCCGGCAAAGGCGTTACAATGGTGCGCAATCGCAATTATTGGAACCCAAAGGCTCAACATGCGGATGAGATTTTCTATCGCATCACCACCGGGCCGGAACAACGCGGTTTGTGGAATGCAATGCGCGCTGGCGATATAGATGTCGCTTGGACCTTGAGTGGCGGTATCGTCAATCTGGCGAAGAAAAACAAAAACCTGGTAGTTCGGCAAGGTCATCGCAAGCAATTGCATTTCTCGATCAATTTCCAAACCCACAATAATAAAGACTTAGCAGACAACGATGTTCGTCTGGCTTTGTCTCATGCGATCAATCGCCATGCAATTATTAAGGTTGCGATGAAAGGTGTGCAAAAATTTGCGGATCAGTCGTTCCCTCCGGGCAGCAAATGGCATTGTGACAATGTTGCCTATCCAAAATTCGATCCGGCAAAAGCCAAAGCTCTGCTGAAAGGCAAAAACGTCGGACCCATCGATCTTTGGACCTACAACATTCCGACTTTCAAGAAAGTTTCTCTTATGATCCAGGCTATGTGGAAAAAAGTCGGTGTAACAGCCAATCTTAAAGTCGCTGGTCGTGGACCTACGGGTGTTGTTGGTAAGATCGTTAAAGGTCAGACCCCGGCTTACATGGTGACCCGTGGCTCCTACGTTCATCCAACCGTGTTTGATATGAAGATGATGTCGAATGCCAAGGACAATGAGTGGCGGATTAAATCACCAAAGCTGGATGCAGCGATTAAAGCGGTTCAGGCGGCTCGCGGTGATGCGGCAATCAAGAAAGCGCATTGTGCTTTTGAGAGAGCTAAAACTGAAGTCGTACCTTACATGCCGTTCGGCTATGCGATTGCCGGTGTGGTTCACCAAAAAGGTATTGGGGGTATGAAAGCGCCAAACGACGCCATCCTCAATTACCACAATCTGTATCGTCTTAAATAGTAACGATACCTAAGCATTAACAAAAACCGCGTTGGGGAAAACTCTCCGGCGCGGTTTTTTGCTTATGATCGCCCCTCAAACGCCGGGCGCTTGCCTCCGCAAGCTTGGCTTACGCCGCATAAGCGGCGACCCGCAGTCGCGGGCGTTAAATAGTTAAATTTTTGAAAGGTGCCTGGCACTTCTTAAAATATTAACTAAATCAGGCTCATGCCTTTATCCGAAAAAGTCATCTCCACCGTAACTTTACCTTCGTTCAACAGCCAGGGCCGGATGCGGTAAGACCGTGCGCCGCTTTTATGCATCGGGTCATTGTCAGCAATTTCCTTTGCGGCAGCGAGTGAGTCGGCCCGGATAATGACCATGCCCTCTCCCTCCCAATTTTTCTCTTGGTCATCCGGAAAGGGGCCGGCGCCAAACATAATACCGTCATTTTGAATTTTCATTTGATAAGCCAAATGCTCATCCAGGTTCTCCATCACCGGACCAAGCCCGTTAGTCGGTGATGTGAAAACAACATAAAGTTTTTTTGCCAGCAGACCGAGTTCGGTACACTTGCCGACCATTTCATCCCATGTAGGTCCATCTCCGGACATTTTACTTACCTCCCTATAAATTATTATTTGAAGTATTCATATTAGGATCAGGCAAATTAGCCAATCACAATTGCGTGCCATTGCCGTAAGATATCTGGAAATAGCCGGACAGAACGAATAGAAGAGAAGTTGCTATGAGAACACTCTTACTCGTCATAATATCGCTGTTTGTGTTTGCCCTACCGGCTGATGCAGCTGATGCGCTCAACCCGGTCGAAATCAAGGAATGGAATATCGCTTTCGGTGGCCGTTCGCGAGATCCCTTTGCCGAAAATGCCAGTTCCGTCTGGTTTGTCGGCCAGGGCGGCCATTATCTGGCGCGGCTCAATCCCGGCACCGGGAAAGTTACTAAAAAGGACCTCAGCGATGAGCCTGGCCCGCACAATCTTATCGTCGGCCGGGACGGCATCGTCTGGTATAGCGGCAATCTTGCCGCCTATATCGGCCGCTATGATCCAAAATCCGGCAAGCTGGAAAAAATACCCATGCCCAACAATGCCCCCAGAGACCCGCACACTCTGGTTTTTGACGCCAGCGAGAAACATATCTGGTTTACCGCGCAATGGGGCAATATGGTCGGGCGGCTGACGATTGCCAGCCGTAAAGTCGATTTGGTCCAAGTGCCGACTGGCCGGGCTCGGCCCTATGGTATAATTGTCGCGCCTAATGGTATACCGTGGGTAGCCCTGCTTGGTACTGATAAATTAGCCTCAGTTGACCCTAAGACGCTCAAGCTTACCGAGCACAAAATCAAAAGCGGTGCGCGGCCGCGGCGGCTCGACGTAACCCCTGATGGGCGTATTTACTACACAGATTACCGGCGCGGCTATCTCGGCCGACTTGATCCCAAGAGTGGCAAGCTCGATGAGTGGAAGCTGCCGGCCGGCAGTGGTGCAGACCCTTACGGCATGGCGGTTGATAAGCATGGCCGAGTGTGGGTGGTTGAAACCGGTGCCTCACCCAATAATTTTGTCGGCTTTGATCCAGTCCAAAATAGGATTTTTTCCATCACTCCCATCCCTTCCGGCGCCGGCAGCGTTCGACACATGCATTATCATGCAGCAACCGGTGCGGTCTGGTTCGGCACTGATGAAGACACCATTGGCCGAGCCATAGTCAGAAAGTAAAATAGGCTTCGGTGACTATTAGAACTACTTGAAATTATCGAATAAACCCCAATTTATATAGCAGTATATTAGACATTCTGCTTTTGATATATTGCCGATATGAAAGTATTTGCATTGACCTCCAAATACAAATGGCTAACTAACAAGTATTATATGCACATATTCTCCATTATTTGTGGTGGAGTTTTTGCCTTGGCAATCGCACTGTTTATTCAGTTCGCCTTATTCGACAAGTTTTCATTTATGGTCAAGGATTTACTCCCCCCAATTTCAATTGGAGCAATTTTTGGCGTAGTATTTTCTATTTACAGCGCCACAATTAAAGTAAAATTAGCTGATAAAAACCTGCGGCTTAGTGAAGAACGATTCAGAGATTTTGCTGAATCGGCTGCCGATCGATTTTGGGAAACCGATAGCGAATTTCGATTTACCTTCGTTACCCCACCTTCAGGCCGGCTAACCCGTGCTAAGGAAATATTACTCGGTAAGCAGCTATGGGAAATTGAGCATCTAGAATCCGATCAGTGGGAAAAATTCCACGAACTTGTGGCCCAACGGCAGGCCATTAGAGATTTTCGTTGTACTTGGACAGGAAATGAAGAAGGCCTCCAATATCTGCATTTGACGGCCATTCCGTATTATGATGACGACGGAGAGTTCGCGGGTTATCGCGGTACGACGATTGATGAAACTGATGAAGTAGAAGCTCGACAGTTCATTGAGGATCAGGAGAAACAATTTTTTGATGTTCTGGAACTATTAGATGCCGGATTTGTCAGGTGGGATGAAAATGATGAATTTGTCACCTGCAACAGTTATTTCAGAAACCTCTTAAGCGCCAGTGCTCACCTCATGGTTCCCGGGACAAAGTATTTGGATTTTATCACCGCCATAGCAGAAAGCGGTCAAATTGTTGCTGAAAATTCAAATATTGAACAATGGCGTGACGATAATTTACGGTGGCATCAACAAGGATATAATGATTCCAATTACATGTACGAAGACGGCCGATGGTTCAAAAACCGGCGCCGGAGATTGGCAGATGGCTCAACCATCGCATTCCATTTTGATATCTCTGATGAGATGGCGGGACAGTTAGAAGCTGAAGCCGCCAATCGTGTGAAGTCGGAATTTCTGGCAAATATGAGTCACGAGCTACGCACCCCACTGAACGCTATTATTGGATTTTCAGAATCACTTGAGCAGCAGGTGTTTGGTCCGCTCCTGAACGAAAAACAGCAGGAATACATAAAATATATCCATGAGTCGGGGTGCCATTTACTAGAACTTATCAATGAAGTCTTGGATGTTTCAGTTATTGAAGCCGGAAAACTTGAATTAGATGAAGCTGAAATCAACATCAAACCAACCATAGAAGCTGCCCTAAGATTAGTCGGACCACGAGCCGAACAGGGTGGTATTGAGCTTGTAGCCAATTTAGATAATCTTGCCTCAGTGATTAGGGTGGATGAACGGCGGTTGAAACAAATTTTCGTCAATCTTTTATCCAATGCCGTTAAATTTACTGACACTGGTGGCACAGTTTCAGTCAACGTTAAAAACAATGAGCAAGGATCGATTGAAATTTCATTTGTCGATAGCGGCATCGGCATGACCGGAAGTGAAATTGAAGTCGCCTTAGAGTCGTTTGGACAAGTCGGCAAAGGCAAACAAAATGGTGAAAAGGAAGGCACGGGTCTCGGCCTTCCGCTCACCAAAGGTCTTATCGAAGCGCATGGCGGCGCTTTAAATATAAAAAGCGCTATCGACAAAGGTACGACGGTGACGGTTATGATACCTCACGATCGCGTTGTACAGGCGAGGCAAATTTAAGCGATAATTATCAGCCAGTTTGGTTTTTTAATCTGGTGATCAATTTGGCTGGGCCAGATCTGCCATCACAGCTTTAAGAAACACCGAAGCCTCGGCGCCTGTAACGGCTCGATGATCAAAAGTTAGTGAGAGCGGCATCATCCGGCGAACGGTAGGTTTGCCATCATAGGCCACCACTTCATCGCGCGCCCGGCAAACACCAAGAATGGCAACCTGTGGCGGTGAAACAATCGGCGTGGTGTATTTACCCATAAGCGGTCCGCCATTGGTCAAGGTGATGGTCGCGCCACGCAATTCTTCTGCCGGTACAGTGCGGGCCTCGACGGCCGCCCGCAGATTGTTAAAGCCTTCCCGTAAATTTTCAGGATCGCGATTACCGACATCATGCAGTACCGGCACAAACAGGCCGGCATCCGTATTTACCGCGATACCTAGATCAATTTTCTTGTGAACGCGGAGACCGTTTTCTTGACTGTCATACCAGGCATTGAGCATGGGTTCCGCTTCGCAGCCCTTGGCCATTGCCCTAATCAGCCGCATGGAGATATCCTGCCCGTCTTCCCAAGCCTGCAAATCGGCATCTTCCATGATAGTCGTTGGCGCAACTTCTGAATTGGCCTGGGCCATGCGCCGGGCCATAGCGCGACGGACGCCTTTAAGCGGCTCCAACGGCTCAGCGCCGGCGACATCCGCGGCGGCGACTTCAACATCTTTGGCCGTAATCACATTGCCTTGACCGGTCGGCGTCACCATAGCTAGATCGACGCCCAATTTCTGCGCGAGAGCCCGAACCGCCGGGGTGGCTTTACCGGCTTTACGTGAATCTGTTGTCTCTACCTCGACTGACGCTTCTTGAACCTGGGCTTCTCCCGCATGTTGTTTGCCAACAACCGTGCCGGCATCTTTAGCTTCACCCTCCGCAAAGCTCACTAACGGAGAGTCTACTTCGACGACGTCCCCTTCTTCACCATGAAGCTTGGCAATCTTGCCGGAAAAAGGCGACGGTACTTCGACGACCGCTTTGTCAGTTTCAACCGAAACCAGCGGCTGGTCGGTAACAACATTGTCGCCTTCACCAACGTGCCAAGCGACAATTTCTGCTTCCTGCAGACCTTCGCCGAGGTCAGGTAAATTAAAATCTTTCATAGGTAATTCCTTTTAACTGGATTGGTTGGCTTATGGTTCTTCAGGAAAGGCTACCGTGCGACGGACGGCATCGATAATGCGCTTTTCACTGACCAAATAACGATGTTCATTTTTGGCATAAGGAATAACAGTATCGTAACCCGTTACCCTTAAAACCGGCGACAACAGATGAAGCAGTCCCTTCTCGGCCAGCCGCGCCGCAATTTCTGCACCAAAACCACCAGTATACGGCGCCTCGTGCACAATCACGCAACGTCCGGTTTTCTCAACCGAGCTGAGGATTGTCGGCATATCCAGCGGCGTCAGGGTCGCGACATCAATCACTTCAGCCTCAATCCCCATTCCCGACAGCGTCTCCGCCGCCGCCATGGTTTCGGTTACAGCCGCACCCCAACTGACTAAAGTTACATCGCCGCCTTCGCGTAATGTGAAGCACAAATCAAGGGGCAGAGCTTCACCATCATCGGGCACCTCTTGTTTGACGGTCCGGTAAACTCGTTTGGGTTCCAGAAACATAACGGGATCAGGATTTCGGATCGCTGCCAGCAGCAAGCCGTAAGCCCTGAGCGGTGATGACGGGACGACAACCCTCAGCCCTGGTATATGAGCAAAGAGTGCTTCGGTACTTTCCGAATGGTGTTCGGGGCCATGGATACCGCCGCCGTAAGGAGCCCGGATCACCAAGGGACAGCTCAGCCGTCCTCGGGTCCGGTTTCGTAGGCGGGCGACGTGGCTGATAATCTGGTCAAAGGCCGAATAAATAAATCCCAAAAACTGAAATTCGGCCACAGGTTTCAGCCCGGCTGCGGCCATGCCGACAGTGACACCGCCAATACCAGCTTCAGCCAAAGGCGTATCAATTACCCGGTCAGCACCGTAAATTTCCTGCAAACCTTCGCTGGCACGAAAAACGCCGCCATTAGCGCCGACATCTTCTCCCAAAAGCACGACGTCTTTATCATCTTCGAGCGCGCGCCCTAAGGCTTGGCAGACCGCAGATACCATTGTGAGCTCAGCCATGACCGTTCTCCTCACTGTCAGAAAATTCAGCCATCGCTGTCGCCCGCTGTTCTTTTAGGTCATTAGGTAATTCAGCGAACATATGATCGAACATCGCCTCGGGTGGTAGACCCTCCTGCGCTTCGTATCTGGAAATACCATCTTCAATTTCCTGATCAACGGAGGCGAGGAGATTTTCTTCATCTCCTTTGGTCCAGGCCTGGCTTTCCGTCAAATAGGTACGCAGCCGGATCAGAGGTTCATTTTTCCAATGGGCGCTGACTTCATCCGGGTCCCGGTATCGACTGGCGTCATCAGCAGTGGAATGATCGGTCAGACGGTAAGTAATAACTTCAATAACTGTGGGGCCGCCGCCGGACCGGGCATTTTCGAGAGCCCGGGAAACCACATCTTGAACGGCAATCACATCATTTCCGTCCACTTGCTCGCCGGGAATTCCAGCCGCCAAGCCCTTTTGCGCCAGGGTTTTTGCGGCACTTTGCCTCTCGCGAGGCATTGAAATGGCCCATTGGTTATTGATGATGATAAAGACCACTGGCACCTGCCAGGCGCCGGCGAAATTCATCGCTTCGTAGAAATCACCTTTTGAGGAACCGCCGTCTCCAATGGTCGTCACGGCCACTCTTTTCTCACCTCTCAATTTGAAGGCATAGGCGACACCGACGGCCTGGGTCGTTTGCGTGGCAATCGGCGTGGTGAGCGGGAAATCTTCGGCAGGGCCAGCATATACGTTGCCACGTTCATCACCCGCCCAAAACATCAGATCCTCATCAATCGTTACTCCCCGCACGATCATGGCGGCGGTGTCCCGGTAGGTGCCCAACAACACGTCTTCTTTTTTCATCGCCGAGGCGTAGCCAACCCGGACGGCTTCTTCACCCAGTTCAGGCGCATAGCTGGGAATACGGCCCGTTCGCTGCATGGCGGTTAGTTTACCATCATAGCGCCGGGCAAATGTCATGCGCCGGTAAAGTTCAATCAGCTCACTTTGATCTTGGGCAAAAGCAGGCAGCTCTGTTGTCACCTGACCTTCCGGATCAAGGTAACGGGTATAGGGAATATCGAGATCGCTCATTGGCACCTGTTAGATTTGGTTATTTTTTAATTTTACCAGGATACGCTATTTCTGCTGAAATTAGTTTGCATATAGCACCTAATTTTTTTAGTTTATGCAAAAATATTTTATGAAATCAACAAATTATGAAAGATTATCGCATATTATGGAATTAGATGCTGCGGATATAAAAATTCTCAACTACCTCCAAATCGATGCCCGGGCATCAAATGCAGAAATTGCGGAAGTCGCCCTGCTTTCGGCATCACAATGCCATCGCCGGGTCAAGCGGCTCGAAGATGCAGGCTTTATAACCGGCTATCATGCTGAGCTTGATGCCGCCCGGGTTGGCCTGGACATCAATGCTTTTGTTCACGTTACCCTGGGCACGCACGAGGAAAATCGCGTTAAAGCATTTGTTGAAGCGATTGAGCCTATTGATGATATTCAGGAGTGTTATTCGGTGACGGGTGATGCGGATTATATATTGCGCGTATCGATGCCCAATCTAATTGCCTTTTCCGATTTTATGATGCACCAGCTTATGCCGTTGCCGATGGTTGGGAATGTAAAATCTTATATTGCTATGGAAAGTGTCAGGAACAGCAACCAACTGCCTTTAACCCATTTGCCTTAAACAATTTATGATTTAAGCGCTCGCTCTTTCCATGGTTTGAGCCAGCTTACGCGATTCGTGACCAAGTTGAGCGATTGGGATATTACCCAAGTTCTGATCAAATATCTGCATATTGCGCTTCATATCGACCATGATTTCACCGAGTTCGCTAATGTCTGCACGAAATTCGGCAACTGCCGCTTTTTGATTTTCTATGGAAGACTGCATTTTTCGCATCGCAATTCGTAAAGAAGCGATGCGATATTGTTTGGGCCGTTTTTGTTCGAGACTTACTACACTCATGTGAACCTCATTATTACTTAGGGCATGCTATATAGTTTGCCTGAGATGAGGTTTTATTCAACGCTCAACATGTTTCATTATAATACTGGTTGTTTCAGATTGTTTTTTAAAAGCAATTACAAGACCTTAGGCGTCGTAATTCCACTTAGATTGTTCGATCAAGATCTTTCCAATAGGCTTCTTTGATAACGCTCTTCTGAATTTTGCCGACAGCCGTCTTGGGCAGCGAATCGACGAATTTGACCAAGCGTGGTCTTTTGTGGCGGGCGATAGTAGCTGCGCAAAAGTCGATTAGCTCTTCTTCAGTTACCGATTTTCCTTCTTCTAAAACGACATGGGCTGCCGGCAACTCTCCCCAATGATCATCCGGTATACCAAAGACAGCACATTCGTTGACAGCTTCATGGGTATAAAGCGCATCTTCAATTTCTGTCGGATAAACGTTTTCACCGCCCGAAATAATCATGTCTTTAGATCGGTCAACCAGGAACAAAAAGCCATCTTCGTCGAGATAACCGACATCTCCGGTTTTTAACCAGCCATCTTCCGTAAAGACATCTTTGGTTTGCTGCGGGTCTTGATAGTACTCCATCATATTGTGCAAACCTTTAGTAACAATTTCTCCGGTCTCTCCTGCCGGCAGCGGACTATCATTCCTGTCAAACACCGCCAAATCCAAATCGCTATAGGCCCTTCCTATACTATTGGATTTCGAAAGATTGAACTCCGGAGGACGCACGGTCAGATTACCAGCTTCAGACTGGCCATATTGTTCCTGCCATACTGTATCCGGTAAAGCCTCCAGCATACGCTCAAGCTGGGCAACAGAAGTCGGGGAGCCACCATAATTGCAATATCGCCAGTTTTTTAACCGCTCAGCGGAAAATTCCGGATGACTAATCACGCTGTTGATTTGGGTTGGCACAAGAAAAGCAGCGCTCACACCGCTATGCTCAACCATGTTGATAAATTCGTCAGGATCCCAGGCCGGCATCATCACGCAGCTACAGCCAATTTTAATCGCAGTCTGAAACCACACGAACAAGCCAGCGATATGAAAAAGCGGCGTTGAACAGCACATAACATCATTGGGTTGCATATCGAATTCACGTTCGGCGCGCACACTGCCAATAACTCTGGAAGCGTGATTGACGACAACGCCTTTGGGAAAACCCGTGGTACCCCCTGTATAGGTAATCGCGAAGGCATCAGTCTCGGCGATATCGACATTCGGTTCGGTCACCGCTGCATCGGCAACAAAACTTTCCAGCGTTTCGATATCCTGACCTTCCGGCACGGGTCCACCAAAAACAATAATCCGATTTAGCTCTGGGGTGTTATTGGTAACGCTTAATAAAGTTTCCAATAAACTTGCATGAACGAAAACGGTACTGATATCGGTTTTATTGATGACATGCATCAACTCGTCAGCACTAAAGCGGGCAGATAAATGTGCCAGCACAGCACCTGACTTTGCAGCGCCAAAATAAATTGCGGGATAGTCAATATGATTGGCCGAGAAGATCGATATATTTTGATCCCGGGTCAGTCCGTGACCAATCAGTGCGTTAGCTATCCGGTTGGCTTGTTGATCTAACTCAAAGTAAGTTATTTTCTGCGGCCCAGCCATAACCGCAAGTTTCTCCGGCTGAGCCGCTGCCGATTGAGTTAGCAAATCCCCAATTAACATTTTGATATTTCCTACCCCGCACTACCGTGTTTATTATGCTTCCAATAAACACTATAGATAAACGGTATAAAATAAAATACTTAGCAGGGCTCAACTCCAAAAAGACATGAACTACAAAGTTATTATAAAAGACAAGAACACGATCATCGACATCACGACGGGGATGACGATTTTAGATTCCGCCATAAGGCAGGGTATCGATTACCCGCATGGTTGTCTCTCAGGCAATTGTGGAGCCTGTAAATCGGTCCTCCATTCAGGTGAGGTGGAGATGTCACCTTATTCAGAATATGCCCTCTCCATTGAAGAAAAGGAACGTGGCTTGATATTAGCCTGCCGATCCGCGCCATGGTCAGATTGCGAAATCAGCCCGATTGATGAAGATGAAGCCATCGTGCATGCAAACCGGCAGCTGGAATGCGCAGTTATCGAGACCGATCAGGCTACCCATGACATCAAAATTATCAGACTGGAAATTACCGCTGGTGGCCCTTTTGACTTTTCTACCGGCCAATATGCTTCGGTTACCTTCGGGGACTTGCCGCCGCGGGATTTCTCCATGGCGAGCCAACCGAGTGATAGTATTCTTGAGTTTCACATCAGATTAGTGCCGGACGGCGCGGTTACCCCTTATGTAATGAACGAATTGAAAACAGGTGACAAAGTCTTTGTTCAGGGACCCTATGGCTCGGCCTATTACCGTAAAAGCCATCAGGGGCCAATCATTGCCGCAGCCGGCGGCTCTGGCCTGGCCCCAATTAAATCAATTGTAACGGAAGCTATCGCTCATCGGGCTGAACAACCTATTGCCCTCTATTTTGGCGTGCGTGATGAGCATGATTTTTACTTCCTGGACTATTTTGAAGAGATCTCTAAGACGCAGGAAAATTTCAAATTTATTCCGGTACTTTCCGAACCTACTGGCGAGACCTCTCGGCGCGTCGGCTTTCTAGCCGATGTTATCGAAGCCGATTTAAGTGGAAATATGTTTGGTCTCGACGGCTACAAAGCCTATCTTGCCGGCCCTCCGATTATGGTTGAAAGCACTGTCGAGAAACTGAAGCTGCTTGGGATAGACCGCAATGATTGTCATGCCGATGCGTTTTACACCGAGGCGGATAAAAAGAAATTGGAGGAAAAAGCGTGACCGGAAAATCTCTTGAAGGCCGCGTGGCCGTTGTAACCGGCGGCGGTCGGGGTATTGGCAAGGCAATCTCGGAAGCTTTTTCAGAACATGGTGCATCAGTCGTTGTTGCCGATAGCGGTGGCGATATAGACGGCGCCAATGAAGATGCCTCGATTGCTGAGAATGTTGCCGAGGCGCTGCCTGGGCCAGCCCGGGCGTTTAGTCAAAGTGTAGCGACTCCAAAAGCGGCTGAGGAGTTGATTGAAATGGCTGTCACAGAGTTTGGCGGCATTGATATCCTGGTTAATTGCGCCGCTATCCTGCGCGATGGTTTGGTATTTAAAGGCAGCACAGCTGATTGGGATGCGGTCATTGAGACCAATCTTTCTGCGGCCTTTTATCTTATCCGGGCCGCAACCCCGGTCATGCGCCAGCAGTTCAAAGACAATAGAGGTGACGGTGACGCCTATAATTGGGGCCGCATTATCAACATCGGCTCGACCGCCGGGCTTTATGGTAATTTCGGCCAAGCCAATTACGCCAGCGCCAAAGCGGGCTTATTTGGATTGATGCGGATTACCGCACTTGAAATGGTGCGCTCACAAGTGACCTGTAATTACGTCGCCCCTTTTGCCCACAGCCGGGTCACTGACATTATAGAACCAGCGAATGATGAGCAGGCGGAATACAAAGACCGGGCAATGCGGGTATCACCGGATCATGTCGCTAATTTTATCTCCTATCTTTGCTCACCGGCGGCCGGTGAGGTTAGTGGTCAAGTGTTTGGTGTCAGGGGCCGGGAAGTTTTTCTATTTAATCAGCCGCGGCCAATCGAAACGATCTCGCAACTTGATAAAGACTGGACTATTGAAGAACTGGCCAAAGCCGTCGATAGTAACTTCAAGGAACAATTTACCAAACTTGAAACCGATTTAGAGGCCTTTAATACCGAACCGATTGTTTAGACCAGCACTAGAATGTGAATAAATATGTCAGATATCAAACAAATAGAAACCATCGAACAGTGGCGGGACGAACCAGATGAATTCAAAGACGCCTGCCGTAAAATTGTCATCAGCCACGCCATCAACGAGCTCTATGGCTCACAGGTCTATGACGAACCGGCTATTGGACTGGCGCCTAATCCTTATGCCAAATGGCAGGTTTGCCGGGTGGTAATGGAAGAATATGGCCATCACTACCGCTTTTTCGAGCTTGGCCGTGAAATGGGCATAGACGCTTCGCAGATGCTGCCGGAACAAACCGAAAAATCACCGCTCAGCATCATGGGTTACAAAATGACGACCTGGGAAGAGTTTTGTGTCATTAAAATGCTTGGTGATTTGGCGGAAATTATTCAGGTTGAAGATCTCGTCCAATGCAGTTTTCATCCACTCAGGAACCTAGCGCGCATGACCATGCCGGAAGAACATTTTCACGCCGAGTTTGGTGAAAATTTTACCACCGAGATTTGTCAAAAGGATGGTGGCAAAGAACTTATTCAAGGACATATCAATACAATCTTCCCGCTGTTGCCCTCTTTCTTTGGCCGCTCGGGTTCAAAAAATAACGAGATCTACCGCAAATGGGGCATTAAGAAATGCACCAATGAAGATATGCGGGCGGATTATGTGAAACGGGCAGGCGAAATTGTAAGCCGGCTTGGGCTGTCTTTGCCAGACGTTGATTTGAGCACTTATTAGGAATTACCAAAGATGAAATTATGCCGTTTCAATGACAACCAATTGGGCTTGGTCCAGGGCGAAAACGTACTAGATGTCTCACAAGCACTAATCGTTCTGCCGGCTCTCAATTGGCCCTATCCGCATGGTGACCAACTGATTGCCAATCTTGATGCAGTGATGAACGTTATCAAGGATATTCGGGATACCGCACCGGCGATACCGCTCAGCGAGGTAAAACTTCTGAGCCCGGTGGCCAATCCAATGAACATTGTCGGGGCGCCGATTAACTATCAGAAGCATATCGATGAAAGTAACAAGGACGACGGCATCGTCTCCAAACGCGCCATTACCAATATTTGGGATTGGGGAATGTTCCTGAAATCAAATAGTTCGCTGGTCGGCGCCGGTGAAGGCGTTGCTTTGCGCTTTGTTGAAGATCGCAATGATCACGAAGTAGAACTGGCGGTTATCATCGGCAAAGAGGGTGTTAATATCGCGGTCGAAAATGCTCTCGACCATGTCGCCGGCTATGCCATTGGCTTGGACATGACGACGCGCGGAAAAGAATTGCAAAGTTTTCGCAAATCATCTGACAGTTATTCTGTGCTTGGCCCCTGGCTGGTCACTAAAGACGAGATCGAAAACCCTAATAATCTCGACCTCAAAATTTCAGTTAATGGTGAAGGCCGGCAAGACTCCAACACCGATCAGCTTGTCTACAACGTAGAGAAATGCATTGAATATACGACCACGCGCTACACGTTGTATCCCGGCGACATAATAATGACCGGTACTCCTGAGGGGGTCGGACCGGTTGAGCCGGGCGACACCATGACGGCGGAAATTGAAAACATCGGAAAAATGGAAGTTGCTGTCCGTAGAGCCTAACCGCTTTTAGACACTCTTCTTTCCATATCGCGGAATAAAGTCACAGAACAGACAGGCCAGAGCCCAGCTATAGATTTACATCAGCGTCAGGCGAACGGCATAATCTGAAAAAATAGTATTCGTATTTCACCGAGGAGATTCCAATGTCGAATGTCATTGATGTCCACACACATATGCTCAACGACCGCTGGCTAAGCGCAATACTGGAGCACGGCGGCCGGTATTCCTTGAAAGAACTCGGCGGCCAACGCGTGATTCATTATGATGGCGCACCCTTTATGACCTTGATGGACCCAATGTTCGATTATGCCCAACGCATCGTCGACATGGATAAGGCTGGAGTGGATGTCGCCATTGTATCGCTGACCTGCCCGAGCGTTTATTGGGGCGGCGAAGAAGTTTCAACCGCGACGGCACAAATGATGAATGATGATATGGCGGACCAACAGTCCACCTATCCGGACCGGATTCGCTGGTTCGCTACCCTGCCCTGGCAGTATCCTGAGAAAGCCATTGCTGAGTTAGATCGCGCCTGTGAAAAAGGCGCTGTCGGCGTTTTCGTATCAGCCAGCGTTACCGGTTTGTCGTTGACCAATCCGACCTTCGCTCCAATTTGGGAGGCCATAGACCAGCGCGAATTACCTGTATTGGTCCACCCGGGCGCACCACCCGGTGTCGGCGAAATGGACATGGGAAAATACAATTTGGCGTTTTCGGTTGGCTTTATGTTCGATACAACATTGGCCATTTCGCGCATGATTTATGATGGATTTTTCGACCGCTATCAAAAGGTCAAGATCATCGCCTGTCACGCTGGCGGTGCCTTGCCTTATCTGGTTGGGCGATTGGATACAGCCTTCGACAATATGCCGCCCTGCCGCGAAGTCATTTCAGAACGGCCAAGCACCTATTATGAGCGTTTATATTTCGATTCCATTGCCTATACGCAGGAAGCTCTGGAACTTTGCCTGCACGTATCTGGTTCAGATAGATTGCTATATGGTTCCGATTATCCTCATAATGTAGGCGATATGCCGGGCAATCTGGCGCGCGTTGACTCTTTGGCACCTGATATTGCACAAAAAGTCAGGGGTAAAAATGCCGAGCGCTTATTTGGTTTTTAGGAGACCTTATTAATGGCGACCAAGAAATTTAAGTCTGGCACGACATCCGACCTCTACCTTCGATTGCTGGCAGATCGGGGAATTGACTATATTTTTGCCAATCCTGGGACTGATTTCGCTCCGATCATTGAGAGTTATGCGAAAAATGAAAATGGCGAAGATAAAATGCCGACGCCAATTTCAGTCGCCCATGAAAACGTCGCAATCAGCATGGCGCTTGGCTACTACCTGGCCACCGGCCGGATTCAAGCCGTGATGGTTCATGTCAATGTCGGTACCGCCAACGCCATCTGCGGCATCATCAATGCAGCCAAGGATAACGTCCCGGTGCTGATGACCGCCGGCCGCACGCCACTAACCGAGACGGAACTGCCGGGATCACGCTCAGGCAGTATCCACTGGGCGCAGGAAATGTTTGATCAAGCCAGCATGGTTCGTGAATCCGTCAAATGGGATTATGAACTGCGGAACGGTGAGCAAACAGAAGCGGTCGTCGACCGTGCCGTTGAGGTAGCCAATGCAGTACCAAAAGGACCGGTATATCTGTCGCTTCCCCGCGAAGTGCTCGGCGCTGAAGTAAAAGACATTGAATATGAAACGCCACCTCGCAAGGCCGCACCGACACCGGCCGCACCTGATAGTTCAGCAATTGACCAAGCGGCCGATCTGTTAGCCAATGCGAAACGCCCGGTTATTCTGACCAGATCGGCAGGAAGGTACACTCAAGATGCCGAAGCTTTAACAAATTTGGCTCAAGAATTTGCCCTGCCGGTAACGGAATTCAGACCCGTGTACAACGCCATGCCTGGTGATCATGAAATGAATTTCGGCATGGATGTAAAACCTCATCTTGAAAACGCCGATGTCGTACTTACTCTCGATACCGACGTACCGTGGCTGCCGGATTTTATGGGAGAACCGCCTCAGGATGCCAAAGTCATACAAATGGCAACCGATCCTTTGTTCCAAAGTTATCCGATCAGGGGTTTCACCCGGGATTTGTGCATTACCGCTGATTTAAACCTCGGTTTAACCTCATTATCCAAGGCCATGGAAGGCCGGAATAGTGCCGCAACAGATGCCCGCCGCGAACGTCTTGCTGATCTCAAAACTGAACAAAAAAGCAGAACCGCTGGGATTTTGGAAAAGATTCAGAATCAATCACCGATACATCCCGGCTGGGCCAGCCATCTGCTCGGCGAGCGGCTCGATGATGATGCGCTGATTTTCAACGATTATCCTTTGCTGTTACCGTTCCTGAACCGGCCTCAACCCCACACCTATTTCGGCACGCCAAATGCCGGTGGCCTAGGCTGGGGCGTCGGGGCGGCCTTGGGAGCTCAACTCGCCTGCCCGGATAAAATGGTCGTCTCGGCTTGTGGTGATGGTTCCTACATGTTCGGCAATCCTATTGCCGCCCACCATGTCGCTAATTCTCAAGAATTACCTGTGCTGTTTTTAGTCTTTAATAATTCGCTATGGAATGCTGTGCGCCGGTCTACACTCGGTATGTATCCTGAAGGACACGCGGCCAAAAGCAATCGAATGGCCTTGACCTCACTCGACCCGGCACCTGAATTTGACAAAATGATGGATGTTTGCGGTGGCTATGGCGAAAAAGTTGAAGATCCCGGTGAATTAGGCGATGCCTTGGACCGCGCCATCCACGCTGTTAAAGTTGAAAAACGCCAGGCGCTGTTAAATATTATATTTGCCTCGCCGACCTAGCGGTATTTATTGTCGCCTGGGAGCGAATAAACTTTAACACCAACTTAAGTATAGTTAGCCCGCATATTTTCTAGATTTTGGAGCAATTTCTAGGGTTTCAGTGGTTTATCGCTATTTATAATTAATTTTAAAATTGCAACATATAGTCGGGCTCCCCATCTATATGAGTTGATGATTAATAATATTGGAATTTGAATATGATGGATGATGTATCTCAGACATCTATCCCAGAGCTATTGCGAAATGCCTTTGATGATAAGCCGCAAGGCATGGTACTCATCGATAATCACCAAGCCATATTACAGGCCAATTCTAAGTTCATTGAATTTACTGGATTGAAACATGAAGACATTAAAAATACCGTCGTTACAGACTTATTGTCATCCGAATTAAAATCAGTTTTTGTTGAATTCTGTAACAGTATTTTGGACGATTTTGAGAACCTCAAGGAATTTGAGTGTAATCTCAAACAGTACCCTGAGCGCTGGCTGAAATTCACCGGTGTGCCGGTTCAATCAGATCAGGATTTCTCTGATCATATATTTTTGACAGTCACCGATATAAGTCAGCTTCGCCGCGATTTAGCTGATAGTCTCGAAAATCAGCACATGATCAATGCCATTTTTTTGAGTTCTGCTGATGGAATTATTTCCATTGACCACGAAGGTACTATTGAATCGTTCAATCCGGCGGCCGAAAGTATATTCGGCTATAAAGCTACTGAAATCATCGGCGAAAAAATTTCGATTTTGATTCCTGAAGAGCAGCGAAATCAGCATAATACCTACATTGATCAATCCGAAATTTATGCCCCTAAAATCATCAACCGGGGCCGGGATCTTGTCGGCTTGCACAAAGATCAATCACTCGTGCCAATAGAACTAAATGTTTCGCCGATGTTAATTGCCGGTCAACGGAAATTTGTGGGTATGGTGCGAAATGTTTCTAAACGTAAGGAAGCAGAGGAATCGTTACGAAAAAGCGAAGCGCGATTTAGAGACTTTGCTATCGCCTCGGCCGATCGCTTTTGGGAAACTGATGAGCAGCATCGTTTCACCTTTGTTTCAGAATCTCCCACCACTGAGGGCAGAATTCAATCAAATAGGATGATCGGCAAAACTCGTTGGGAACTTGACAATGATGATCACAACGCCGAATTTTGGGCTCAGCACAAAGCCGATATGGATGCTCGGCGGCCCTTTTCAAATATCCAATATGTGAGAAAATTTGAAGATGGTACAGTAGCTCACCTCCGCGCTTCTGGTGTTCCCATATTTGACAGCAATGATGAGTTTAAGGGCTATCGAGGCACTAATGTTGATATTACTGAACTGAAACTTTCTCAGAATAAAGCCGAGGATATAAGCGCAAGATTTATCAGCGCCTTGGAGTTCTCGCCGCTTGGAATCGCTTTTTGGGATAGTTCGGAAAAGTTTATTACCTGCAATGATCAATATCGGATATTGAATGAAACAATGGTCGATTTGCTGGAGCCAAATCTAACCTATATTGATTATATATCTGCGCGCGCCGACAAAATACCCTTCGATAATTCCGAGAAGAAACTCTCGTGGATCGAAAACCGTCTGAAAGGTTTCCGCAGTGCATCCCATGAACGTGAAATTCATTCTAATGGCAAATGGCTCCACGTGACGTCTTACAAATTGCCGGATAATGGCACTATTGTATTTGCCAATGATATTTCCGACCAAAAAATGCGTGATGAAAAATTGCGGCAGTCTCAGAAAGTTGAAGCCATCGGCCAACTGACTGGCGGCATTGCACATGATTTTAATAATTTACTGGCAGTAGTCTTAGGCAATCTTCAATTGACTATGGATTCTCCAGATCTGCCTGAAAATATTGAAACGCGCATTAAGCGTGCTTTAAATGCCGTGCAACGCGGCAGCGCACTTACCCAAAGGCTGCTGGCTTTTTCCCGCCAGCAAGACCTCAAGCCCCGCTCTTTTAATCCTGGCGAACTAATCGAAAGCCTGCTTGATTTGATTGGGCTTACACTAGGCGAAGCCATTAACATTGACATGCAGTTTGACACTTATATTGCCAATGTCACGGTCGATCCCCATCAGCTTGAGAACTCGATTTTCAACCTGGCAATCAATGCTCGTGACGCAATGCCTAAAGGCGGTGATCTTTCGATAAACTGCTCCGGTGTTGAAATAGACGAGGTCTTCGATGGGGCGATAACTGGCCTGCAATCCGGTCAATATGTGAAAATTTCAGTGATCGACAATGGCGTTGGGATGAGTGAGAAAACACTTGAGCAGGTTTTCGAACCATTTTTTACGACTAAAGAAGTCGGTGAAGGCAGCGGCCTTGGCTTAAGCATGGTTTTTGGATTTGTCACTCAGTCCGGCGGCAGTATTAATATTGAGAGCC
Source organism: uncultured Rhodospirillaceae bacterium (assembly GCA_964566055.1). Lineage (GTDB taxonomy): Bacteria > Pseudomonadota > Alphaproteobacteria > Rhodospirillales > UBA2165 > TMED23. The sequence continues at coordinate 30,965 of CAZMHI010000024.1, read as the reverse complement.
AACTTGGCAAAGGAACCACCGTTGATATTTATTTGCCCGTCGCGGATACGGACACACCCGATCTTACCTTTGAAAAATCATCTAACATCCTCACTACCGGCGATCAGGAAAAGATACTGCTGATTGAAGATGATTTGGAATTAAGGGAAATCGTAACCGCCCAACTTGAGGAATTGAATTACACCGTGATCGATGGCGGTGACGGGAAACTTTCGCTCGATATTCTCCAGGCCTATGACGATATTGAGCTGCTGCTGACAGACGTCGTTCTGCCCCACGGTAATAATGGTATCGACATTGCAACCAAAGCCATGCAGATCAATCCGACTTTAAAAGTTGTCATTATGACAGGATATGCGGAAAAAACGGTGTTAGAGAGCAATGCCTCTAACATGTCTTTTCCAATTTTATATAAACCTTTTGCAATGCATCAATTGGCGACAATGATAAATGACGTCAATCAGGCTTAACGTGCACTTATTTTAAAGCCCGGTTTCGACCTCGACATCTTCCGATTTTATTTCGTAGCCAGAATTCTTAGCCTGCATTTCAATCAAGGCGGCAAAATCACAATCGGTATAGCCGTTGCCAATCAAATTTTGAATTATTTCACGGGTCATCGAGGCGACCGGCATCGGCACGTCCAGCTTGCGGGCAGCCGATAGGCCAAGCTCCATATCTTTGCGCAATAAAAGCGGCGTAAAGGTCGGTGCAAAATCAAGATTAACCAGTGATGGAGTCTTATAGGCCGAGAACATCGAACCCATCACGCTTTTATTGATGAAATCCATAAAGGCATGACGCGGCACGCCACCTTTTTCCGCCAGCACTGTAATTTCCGCCAAAGATTGAATAACCACACCTAAAAATACGTTGTGGCAAATCTTCACCATCCGGGCCAACTCGCCTTCACCTACATAGCTAACGCCGACGGCAATAGCTTCAAGGTAGGGAAGCGCTTCGTCATAAGCATCTTGGGCGCCGGAGGCAACGATGCTGAGCTTACCGGCTTTAACGACTTTGGCGTTACCACTCACCGGCGCATCCAGCATTGAGGTGCCGACACTGGTGGCGAATTCGCGTACTTCATGGGAGGCTTCTTCTGAAATCGAGGTGCAATCGATCAGCAGTCCTGGTACTTGGCCGCCTTGCGACAACACACCGTTTTCGCCCTTGGTGACTTCAATAAAATCAGCCGGACCACCGACCATCGTGAAAATTATATCCCGGTCAGCAAGATCAGCCGGGCTATCAACAATGGTTGCCCCCAATTCCGCCAAGGGCTCGGCTTTTGATTTGGTTCTGTTCCAGGCCGAAAGCTCAGCACCGGCTTTCAGCAGGCGTTCGGCCATCGCATAGCCCATTCGACCGGTGCCAATCCAGCCGATTGTCTTCCCTGTGAAATCACTATTCGCCATTTTGGGGTCCTTCCCGATAAATATAAAAAACTATGCAAACGATTGCATAACATATACCATCCAAGGCAGATAAGAAAAAGTATTTTGTCGGGTATTTTGACGAGCATGAGTAAAACACGGGTTACTTTGAAAGATGTCGCCAATAAGGTCGGGGTACATTCCTCGACCGTGTCGCGCGTACTTAATCCGGATACCCGCAAAATGGTCACTGAAGAAATCGCTTCGAAAATTCTCAGTGCTGCGGCTGAGATGGGCTACCGGCCCAACGCCTTCGCCCAGAGCCTCAAGACCAACCGCTCCTTTACGGTCGGCGTGATGGTGCCCGATTTGACCAACCCGGCCTTCGCACCCATTATCAAAGGCATCGATAACATGCTGGAGGCGCATGGCTATAGCGTCATTGTCGCGAACACCTATAACTTGCCGGAAAAACAACAAAGCACGGTTGAGAAATTTCGCGAACGCCATGTCGATGGGCTGATTATCGCCACCGCCCAGCGCAAAGACAAAATGATTGAAGACTGCCGCCGGGAGGGCACGCCCTTTGTCCAGGCCGTTCGCGCCTCAAACGATACGGATGTGTCCTCAGTTCTCAGTGATGAACATATCGGCGGCAATATGGTGATCTCGCATCTCGCCCAACTGGGACACAAAAAAATTGCTTATGTGGCCGGCCCGCAGTTTTTTTCAACCGGTTTTGAGCGCTATCAGGGATTTTTGCAGGGCATGAAAAATGCCGGTTTAAAAGCTGACAAAGATCTTGTCGTTTTCTGCGATGAATTTTCCGAAGAAGAAGGCCGTAACGCCACCAGCAAACTGCTGGCCGGGCGTAAGAAGTTTACGGCTGTCTACGCCGGCAACGATATTATGGCCTTGGGTGTTTACGATGAACTGGAAGCCGATGGCATCAAATGCGGCAAGGACATTTCAGTCGTCGGTTTTGATGACATGCCCTTTGCCGATAAGTTCAATCCACCGCTCACCACCGTGCACACACCGCTGGTTAATGTCGGCTCCGAAGCCGCACGAATTCTCTTGGAAAAAATAAATGACGCCGCAACGCCCGCCCGCTCGATCAAGCTTAAACCAGACCTGATCGTGCGGGAGTCGACGGGACGGGTGCGTTAACAAATTTAAATTCTTTCAATCGACAAAAAACGCCTCTGGTACCGCCATAGATAATGAATGTAATTCAAAAAAACTCGTCACCCTGGACTTGATCCAGGGTCCAGGATTCCAGTCCGTTTGAAGTACTGGATTCTGGCTTTCACCAAAATGAACGGAAAAAAAGCAATATGAAGTCAGGCTACGTTTATATTTTAGCGAGCGAACGCAACGGCACTTTGTATATCGGTGTCACCAGTGATCTGGCGCGTCGGGTTTATCAACACAAAAACAAGGTAAATGAGGGATTCACTAGTAAATATGGTGTTAATAAATTGGTCTACTATGAAATTCACGACGGAATTGGTGTTGCAATCGCCCGCGAGAAAGCTCTCAAATTTTGGAAACGTAAGTGGAAGCTACAATTGATCGAAGATTTCAATCCCGAATGGCGCGATAGGTATGAAGACTTTTTCGGTTGAAAAAGACTGGACCCTGGATCAAGTCCAGGGTGACGGGCGGGGTCGTGGCAGATAACAAGTTATCATTCTGGCGAAAGCCAGAAGCCAGATTGATCGCTAAACCCCAGGATTTCTAATTATGTCCAGGGTGACGATACTATTTTAAACCTCGGTCCTCTGTGGTTCAATCTCAACTCACCGCTTCGACCCAGTTTTTGCCTTCGAGGATTTCCTTGACCCGGCGCATGAAGGCGCCTGAGTAGGAGCCGTCAATGGCCCGGTGATCAAAGCTTTGCGCCAAAATACCCACCGGCCGGATAGCAATCATATCCTCGCCGTCCTGCTCGATCACCAGCGGGCGTTTGGTAATGCCATCGGTCGAAAGAATAGCCACCTGTGGCTGGTTGATGATCGGCGCCGTGATGAGCGTGCCAAAGGAACCATTATTAGAGATCGTGTAGGTCGCGCCCGCGAACTCATCCGGTGTCAGTTCATCCGCACGGGCGCGGCGGGCGAGCTCATTGGTCGCCCGGGCAATTTCAGTGACCGCTTTCATATCAGCGTCCCGGATCACCGGGGCGACAAGACCTTCAAAATTAAGATCAACCGCCATTGCCAGATTGACCCGGTCAAAGACGACGAGTTGATCTTTCTCAATATGACCATTGATATGAGGAAAATCCTTAATCGCCGAGCAGACGGCTTTGGCGATGAACGGCAGATAGGTCAGGGAATAGCCTTCCCGGCGTTTCCAGTCGGCGCCAATGGCTTGGCGGGCCTTATTGACGCTTGAGAAATCAACTTCAACCGCTTGCAGGACATGCGGCGACGTCGCCTTCGAGCGCACCATATGTTCTGCCGTCATTTTGCGCCGGTAGCTGAACGGCACCACGGTGACGCCGTCACCGGTAATTGCACCGGGGGCTTCAACAGGAACCGGAGCAGATGGTGCAGTTGCTGCGCCACCTTTCAGATATTCCAACACATCGCTGCGCTTGATACGGCCATCCCGGCCGGTGCCGGTAATATCAGTATGGCTGAGATTATTTTCTGACAAAAGTTTCCGCACCACCGGTGAGAGTTTCATGGAACGATCCCGTTTCGGGCGTTCAGCGTTAGGAGCAGGTGCCGCCGGAGCGGCCTGAGGTGCTTCCGGTTCAGGTGCTGCAGGAGCCGGTGTTGCTTCACCTCCCTCACCTTCAATCACGGCGAGCTTGGCGCCAACCGCAACGGTCTCACCGGCCTCAACCAGGATCTCCGTCAGCACGCCATCCGCCAGTGCCGGCACTTCCATCTCGACTTTATCGGTACCGATCTCAAACAAAATATCGCTGGAGCTGACAGTATCACCGATTTTTTTGTGCCAAACCGTGAGCGTGCCTTCGGCGACGGTCTCGCCCATTTGCGGCATGATCACGTCCATCAGTCGACCTCCCGCCGCACGGTTTCAAAAATCCGCTCTGCCGAAGGGATCATCTCATCCTCCAACTCATCCGCTGAGGACAACGGGATATGAGGCGTGGTGATCCGCACAATCGGCATATCAAGATCGTAGAAACATTCTTCGGCAATGATCGAGGAAATTTCGGCCCCCCAACCGCAGAGCCGGGGATTTTCTTCCACGGTCACGACGCGCGCCGTTTTTTGAACTTGCCCGATTATGGTTTGAGTATCGAGCGGCACCAGGCTTCTGATATCAACCACACTGGCTGAAATGCCTGCCTCAGCTTGCAAGCGTTCGGCGGCTTCCAGTGCCCGCGGCACCATCAGGGCCAAGGCCAATATTGTGACGTCATCACCTTCGCGCACGACTTTAGCCTTGCCGATTTCATCAACATGCTCACCGTCCGGCACTTCACCTTTGGTGGCATAGAGAGACTTTTGCTCAAAAAAGAGTACCGGGTCCGGATCGCGAATAGCCGCCGCCAGCAGGCCTTTAACGTCAGCCGGTGTCGAAGGGGCAACCACTTTAATACCCGGGATCGCCATGGCCCAGTTTTCAACGGCTTGGGAATGTTGGGCACCAAAGCGCGCCCCGCCGCCATTGGCGGTCCGGATCACCAGTGGCACATCAACCTGCCCGCCCGTCATATAGCGGGATTTAGCAATCTGATTGGTGACAATATCCCAGCAGACAGCCAAAAAGTCCGAGAACATTATTTCGGCGATGGGCCGGAGGCCGGTCATGGCAGCACCCATAGCGGCGCCAAGAATTGCTTGCTCGGAGATCGGCGTATCACGCACGCGGAGATCACCAAATTCATCCCAGAGCCCGACGGTCGCCTTAAACACACCACCGGCTTTACCGATATCCTCACCGAGGAACACAACGCTTTCGTCCCGGCGCATTTCCTGAGCAATGCCTTCAATGACGGCTTCTCTGTAGGTTAGTTCCGCCATGACGCACCTCCATCAGCCCAGACATCTGTATAGGCGGATTCCAAGGGCGGCGGTGACGAAGCCTTGGCTTCTTCGGTCGCCTCATCGACAGCTTTTAAGACCGCCTCTTCGATGCCACTGACGACATCTTCCTTAACACCGAAATCAAGCAGGCGCTGGCGATACATCGGAATCGGATCTTTTTTCATCCATTCTTCGAGCTCACCATCCGGCCGGTAAGTTGCGGGATCAGCCCGGGAATGGCCGGAATGGCGATAGGTCTTGGCTTCGATCAAGGAAGGTCCACCACCAGAGCGCGCTTTGTCATAAGCCTCAGTGGCAACGCGAAACACCGCATCCGCATCATTACCGTCAACAATGATCGAGGGCAGACCATAAGCGCAGGCCCGGTCGGCTGCCGGATGCTCGACCGCCGTCACTTCACTGATCGGCGTATATTCCATATAGAGATTGTTCTCACAGACAAACACCACCGGCAGGTTCCAGATCACGGCAAAGTTCAGGGCTTCGTGGAAAGCGCCGATATTGGTCGTGCCGTCGCCAAAGAAACAGGCGGCGATCTGGCCGGTATTATTATATTGCGCTTGCCAGGCTGCCCCGGCGGCAATCGGCAAATGCGCGCCGATAATGGCATAGGAGCCCATGGCGCCCTTCTCAACATCCGTCAGATGCATGGAACCGCCCTTGCCTTGCAGCATACCGCATTCCTTACCCATCAACTCGCCGATCATGCCGGTCATTGAGGTGCCGCGGACAAGCGTGTGGGCATGGCCGCGATAGGTGCAAAAAGTGTAATCATCAGGACGCATGGCAGCCCCGAAACCCGCCGAGATTGCTTCCTGGCCGATCGCCAGATGGCTGGTTCCTTTAATCAGGTTCTGAAAAAACAGATCATGGAGGCGTTGCTCGACATGACGCACTTCCAGCTGCAAACGCCACATGGTCAGGCGATTTTCTTCGCCAATATCATCATTGAGCCGCGCCTTCTTTTCTGGTGCTTTCTTTTTGGCGGTTGCTTTTTTTGCCACGAGATTGCCTCCCTAAATTAATTCAGCCAATCGCCTCTTGCCGAAAGACGATTTTTATGCAATCGTTTGCATAGATTTCGAGGATAATTCCACAGACACGGAAATTTGTCAACAAATGGAGTGAAGAAGCAGTCGAGTCGGACCTCTTGAAGGACCGGTTTTAACTAGCGAAAGCACTAAATTTAGGGTTTTATTTTAGGGTTTTTGGGTGTTTTCTATTGAGATATCCTAAAAAGAGAAACAAAAAGCGCATTAGGGAGAGTTAAATGTTTTATACGCGACCACATTCCACTGCCACCTGGGGCACCATGGCCAAAGACTGGGAGGCCGGTGTCGATTACCGCAAATTGGTGGCCGAGCGCACGGAGCGCGCCCGCCAAGCCATCACGGATGCCGGTCTGGCCGCTGTCATCTGCTTTAACTTTGATAATGTGCGCTACATTACCGCCACCCATATCGGTGAGTGGGCCCGCGATAAATTTGACCGTTATTGTTTGCTCGGCCAGGAAGGCAGCCCCTTCTTGTGGGACCCGGCTTCTCCCGCCAAACGCAAAAGCTCGCCCTGGCTCGGCAATAATGTCGACGCGCCGGTCTCCACCATGCAAGGCGCCCTGCCCCCAGTTCTTGGTATTGAGGATGTCTTCGCCAAGCAGATCAAAGATAAATTGACTGATATGGGCGTCGAAAAAGAACCGATCGGCATTGATGTTATGGAACTGCCGATGATGCGCGCCCTTGAACGCCAAGGCATTGAACTGGTCGATGGCCAGCAGGCATTGATGGATGCCCGCGAGGTAAAAACTGATGAAGAGATCGAGCTTTTGAAACAAGCCGCCGCCATGGTTGACGGTGTATATCTCGATATCGCCAAAGCCATCCGCCCCGGTGCCCGGGAAAGTGATCTTGTGGCCATTGCCAATGATCAGCTTTACGCCATGGGCTCAGAACGGGTTGAATGTGTGAACTCGGTGGCCGGCCCGCGTGGTGCGCCGCATTCACATACGTTTTCCGACCGCATGATCCAGCCCGGCGATATGATCTTTTTAGATATCATGCACAGCCTCAACGGCTACCACACCTGCTATTACCGCACCTTCATTTGCGGCATTCCAAACGAAGCGCAAAAGGAAGCCTATGAGCAGTGCTCCCAATGGGTTAACGCGGCTTTAGAAGCGATTAAACCGGGCGCCTCTCTTGATGATGTCGCCCGCGCCTGGCCTGCAGCTGAAGAGTTCGGCTATGCCAATGAAGATGAGGCTTTCCTGCTGCAATTTGGCCATGGTATCGGCCTTAGCCTCTGGGAACGGCCGATCATCTCGCGCCGTTATATGCAGCAAGGCACCAAGCTTAAGAAAGGCATGGTCTTTGCGGTTGAGTGCTGGAAAGGTGCGGCTGATGGTTCCGGGGCCGCGCGGATTGAGGAAGAAGTCGTCGTCACCGAAGACGGTTGCGATATTATTACCAACTTCCCAAGCGATCATTTGATTTCCTGCGGCTTGCCGGGATGTGAAATTTACTGATCGCTGAAAGCTAGGACGCGACGTGGATAAAATCTGGGTCACTTTGATCACAGGATTCTTAGGCAGTGGCAAGACAACGCTGCTAAACACTCTGCTTGAGCACCCTGACATGTCCCAAGCCGCGGTCATCGTCAACGAGTTTGGTGAGATCGGCCTCGACTATGATTTGGTTGAGCGCTCGGATGAAAACGTTATCCAACTCGCCAATGGCTGTCTTTGCTGTTCGGTTAAAGGTGATCTGATCGACACCTTCCGCGATCTCTATATTCAGCGCAATGCCGGCACCATCCCGTTCTTTGACCGGGTGATCATAGAGACTACGGGCATTGCTGACCCAGCACCTGTGCTCCAGATTATCCTCACCAACCCCATGGTATTTAATCACTTTGCCTTGGATGGCGTGGTGACAACGGTCGATACGGTGAATGGCGTCTCCTCGCTGGACCGTTTCCCGGAATGCGTCAAGCAGGCGGCCATCGCCGACCGGCTGATCATCACCAAAATCGACCTCGCCGAAAACGACCAGCAGATCAAAACCTTGGAAGACCGGCTAAGGGTGCTCAATCCTGCGGCCCCGATTATTGCGACAACAACAGAAGATGCAGACCCCTCGGATTTATTTGGCACTGGCCTGTTCGACCCAACCTCGAAAAAAGTTGATTTTGAAAACTGGCTGCAAGCCGACGCCTACGAGGACCAGCCAAGCTCGGTTGAAGCCGGCGCGACTTTGGCGGAACCTGATGAAGCGGCGCTAGCTTATTATAAAGAACACGGCCACACCCATGAAAATGATCATACGCATCATCATGACCCCAATATTAATTCATTTGTCATTGTCCGGGAAAAACCAATTGCGCTGAATACGCTGAGCATGTTCCTGGAGGGGCTCACCAATGAGGCGGGCCCGGATTTGCTCAGGGTCAAAGGCATCGTCCATGTAGAGGAACGTCCGGACCAGCCGGCGGTTATTCAAGGGGCCCAGCAGATATTTCATTCGCTGGATTGGCTCGACAATTGGCCGAGCGATGACCGCCGTACTCGGATCGTCTTTATTACCCGCAACATTGATCAGGCCTATATCGAGGATACCCTTGAGCTGATTGAACGGGTGGCTGAAAGAACTGCCGCGGCAGCAGCTGGCGTATGAAATAGACAGGGAGAGAGAAATGCTGTTTACAATTTTTTGTATCGATAAACCGGGCGTGACCGAGAAGCGCGCCGCCGCCATGCCGGGACATGTTGAATATCTCGAGCAAAGTGCCATCAAAAACGTCATGTCCGGCCCCTTGATGGACGACGCGATGGAAAACGTTGTCGGCAGCCTTTATGTCGTCGATGCCCCGGACCGGGCCGCCATTGAAGCCTTTCAAAAAGACGACCCTCTCGTACAAGCCGATATTTGGGAGAGCGTCGAAGTCCGCGCCTTTAACAAACGCGTCGATAATCGGGATTAGACAAACCACACAACTTACAGAGTTACTCAGGAGGAATTAAAATGGATTTAGGACTTAAAGGTAAAAACGCGGCCATTACCGGCTCCAGCCAGGGCATCGGCCATGCCATCGCCAGCTCGCTCGCTGACGAAGGGTGTAATGTGGCGCTGTCCGCCCGCAATCAGGACCGGCTCGATCAGGCAGTTGGGGAAATGGAAGCCAAGGGTGTCAAAGCAGTTGGCATCATCTGCGACCTTTCCACCGAAGAAGGCTGCGGCAAGTTCATCGAAGAAGCAGCCGCTGGCCTGGGTGGTCTTGATATTTTGGTCAATAATGTCGGCGGCATGATCCCCGGCACCATCGATAGTGTCGATGAAGCAACCTGGGATATTATTCTCAACACCAATTTGATGTCCTTTGTCCACACCACCAAGCACGCCATCCCGCATATCAAAAAATCCAGCGCCGGCAGAATACTCAATGTTTCCGGCGTAACCGGCAAACAATTAATGCCGGGTGCTTTGACCACGACTATCCCGAACACCGCCATCCATGGCTTTGCCAAAATCATGGCGGCAGAATTGGGGCCAGACAATATTACGGTCAACACGATCTGCCCAGGCTTTACCAATACCGAAAGCTGGGGACCCCGCGCCGAAGGTATGGCCAAGGTTAAAGGTATTACGCCGGATCAAGTGCGTGATGGCGTTTCCGGCATGACCCTATTGGGCCGCTGGGCTGAACCGCAGGAGATTGGCGACGCCGCCGCTTGGATCGTCTCGGAGAAAAATAGCTACCAGACCGGCACCGTGGTTGAAGTCTGCGGCGGTTATACGAAATATATTTAAGGCTAATTCGGGGACATGTACTCGTTACGTGTCCCCTCTTCGGATTTTGAGGTAGGTTGCTTCAACTTCGAGGACAGAGATGAGTTGCGGACTTCCGCTATGCCTCATCTATTATAAAATTAAAGATTGTTGATGTAATCGACGACCTGATCGAGTTCGTTTTTCAAACGAGGGGCCAGGCTCTTGACCGGTTCCCAGTCGCCTTTTTTACTGGCTGATTCAATTTCCTCGCACAAATCAGCAACTTCAATTGCACCGATTGACCGGGCAGCTGATTTTAGTTTGTGAGCACCTGACGAAACTTTATCCAGAGAACTTTCGGCAAGTGCTGTAATAACTTCATCGCTGCATTCTTGGGAAGGCTCCACAAATTCTTTTAAAATTTCAACAATGGTGTCTTGGTCGTCGCCAAACAATTCCTTCAGACTCGTTACGTCCACAGGAATTTTACCACTGGGACTATCAGAAGCAGGTTCTGCATTACTAACGCTCGGCTCGGATCTCAATTTGCCATCTGTCCTGCCGGCAATCTTCGGCATCCATTTTTTTAACGCCAGATTGAGTTTTGATATTTCCACTGGTTTGGACAGGAAGTCATCCATTCCCGATTCGTAGCAAAGATCGACTTCTTCGCCGAGAGCACTGGCGGTAATAGCAATTATCGGCAATCTAGCTCCGGAATTTTCGCTCTCTTGTTCCCGGATTTTTCGAGTTAAATTAAATCCGTCCAAATTCGGCATGTGGCAATCCGTCAATAGAATAGCAAAGGAACGTTCTGCCAGAGCTTCAAGCGCAAGTTCACCATCATCGGCGATCATAGCAGCATATCCGAGACTATTTAACTGACGCAAAATTACGCGCTGATTGGTTACATTGTCTTCTGCTAAAAGAATTAACTGGCCGAGGCGTTCGGCTTCTTCGATAGTTGGAGGCTCGACAACATTCTTTGCAACTTCGTGCGAATCGTCATATTCAACTTCAGGGCTGGTCAGACCACATCCGGCCGCAATGGCTCGTAAAAATGGCCCCCTTTTTATTGGGTTGAGTACGGCATAGACCGTATCATCAAGGTCTTCTCGTTCAGTATCTCTGCGGTCGACTTGCAACACAAAATTGGTATCACTTGAGCTAATTTTAGATTGTATGGCGCGAACAGTTTCGGTGCGCGCTTTGAAGCCAATATTTTCCATGAATAAAACATCAAAAGGTGACCCTGAGGCTGTCGCAGCATCGATTTGAGATTCGACGAGCTCAAAATCAGGCTGAACAGTAACTTCTGCTCCCCAGTGGGAGAGGTATTTGGGTAATGTCTCGACAAGAAACGGCTCTTTTACGGCAAGCAATAGTTTTCTGCCGTCAAATTCAAATCCATCACTTTTAATTTGATGATCAGTAGCAATTGGCAAATAAATTATAACCGTGAAGCAAGACCCTACTCCAAGCTCACTTTCGACCAGAATTTTGCCGTTCATAACCTCAATAAGACGTTGCGATATCGTCAAGCCCAACCCGGTCCCGCCAAATCGCCGCGTTGTCGAACTCTCAGCTTGAGTAAATGCTTCGAAAAGGGATTTCTGTGCTTCTTCAGATATACCAATACCCGTGTCTTTGACTTGAAAACGCAGGCCAATTTCCTCAGGTTTAGCACTTGGAATTTTATCAACTCGGATTGAGACATTTCCGGTCTCGGTGAATTTGATGGCATTGCCGCCCAGGTTAAAAAGTATCTGACGAAGGCGCACTGAATCGCCCAAAACTGCGTCAGGTATTTCGGGGTCGATAAATGATTGTATATTGAGATTTTTATCCCGCGCATTTGGTGCCAACGTCTCGGTGACGCCGTCTACCACATCACATACGGACATTGGCGTTGATTCCAATTCAAGTTTACCTGCTTCAATTTTTGAGAAATCCAATATGTCGTTGATAATGGTCAGCAGGGCATAAGCCGACGTGCGGACGGTGTTCGCCATTTCAATTTGATCACCCGTCAGCTTTGTTTGCGCCAATAGATCAATCATCCCGATTACGCCGTTCATCGGAGTGCGAATTTCGTGGCTCATGGTAGCCAGGAACTCCGCTTTTGCCTTGGTCGCCTCCTCCGCTTCATCCCGCGCCGTTTCAAGCTCGGCGGTTCTCTCTTCCACAATTTTTTCGAGATTTTCGTGGGTTTCAGCGAGCTCACCTTCTGCCCGTTTTCGCTCGGCGATTTCCTGTTCGAGATTTACAACCTGTTCGGTAATTGAATCGCGCATTGCGGCAAATGATTTTGCCAAAATGCCAATTTCATCGTCCCGGTCGACCTCAATTTCTTGCTTCAAATCGCCGGCGCCAATAGCAGCAGCGGTTTTGGTAAGGCTTCTGATTGGCCGCGTAATACCTGCGCCAATGAAACCCGCAGCAATCAACCCCAATATGATGGCGAGTGTCGAGACGACAGCAGTCAATAGAACCGATTGCGTCAAATCTTTTTCAGCCGCAGGACCCAGAATATCCTGTTCCTTTTTAATCGCCAGTTTCAGGCGCTCAATGCGCTTCGCTACTGCCGGGCCAATTCGGTCTAGTTCAAATTTAATGATATTGTTGCGTTTGATAATAATTTGATGGACCTCATCGAACGCTTTGAGATAGCCTGACTGATTATTTTGCACTGACTTAGCCAAAGTTCTTCTTTTGACATTTTCCAATTCGGCTGACAGCTTTAAATAATTGAACTCTACATCGCGAAATTCTCTGATCGCGCGGGCTCTGGACTTTTCATCATTCTCGATTAAAAAGCGATTAGCATATAGGCGCCCCAACATAAGACTTCTCAATGTGGTTCCGGCCTGATACGCAGCTTTAGTGTCGCCATCATCTAAGGCAGTGGTCATAATTTCCGTCAAACTTTTTTCAGTTTCTGGACCGAGAACATTCAATTTTTGTGAAACTAAGATATCTCGTGAATGTTGCAGCACTGCCACTTCGTTAAATTTTTGAACGTAACGTTTAAGATTTTCCTCCAAGTCTTCAATGAGCACGTTTCTTCCAGAATCGGTGCCGGATATCGCATGGTTTTCCTGAATAAGTTTAAGTGTTTGTTCTGCTCTCGAACGGACGCCTTCTATATTGTCTCGATTTGCATCAATTACGAAATTCTTAGCAAATATTCTCGTCATCAACATATTTGCTTGAATGCGGCCATCCGAGTTGGTTTGACGGGCAAGTTTCCGGTATTCCGAGAAAGTATTCTCAGCATTCTGCAAGCCGAAGAACCCGACACTTGCGATGAACATCGCCAATATCAACACTGAACCAAAACCGAGATAAATCTTGGATGAAATTTTGAGATTTTTCAGCAATGCCTTCTTCCCTAAAATTCACAATACAATAGTTTGGTGTGGTTCTAATTAAACTCACATCGGTATATAATTGCTTGATTATTTTTATTACAATTTTGTAAAAATCCGCAAATCTTTATTTATTACCTAATATCGTACTCATCGGAAAGCAAATGTAAATATTAATAGGTTTTGAACAGTGTCTTGATCCAATAGATTAATGAAGTCCGCTATCGACTAATTCCCGGACTGAAAATATTTTGAATCAAGTAAGGGTACAGCCATGACGTATTTTCCCAGCTACGACGGCATCATTTCAATGTCCCAATTACAGATGTCCAAGTGGGATTTGTTTGAACCCTATATGGAGTTCATTCATCGTTTAATGAACTACGATGCTGGACCAAGCCAGACCGAAAAAGAAATTATCGCCGCCTATTGTTCCTTGCTAAATGCCTGTGATTTTTGTTTTGGCGCTCATAAGAATGTGTGTATGGCCTTAGGTGTGGATGAAGATCTTTTTCAAAATCTGGTTGATGACATTGATACCGCACCAGTTGACGAAAAGCTAAAACCGCTCCTTAAATATGTGCGCAAACTTACCCTGACACCAAGCAAAATGACCGATGAGGATGCCAAGGAATGTTTCCGGGCTGGCTGGAACGAAGAAGACTTAACTATCGTTATCACCGTATGTTCGAGTTGGAACTGGTTTAACCGGATGATCCTTGGTCACGGCATCGATAAAAAGTGGGATGAGCAGTTATTTCGTGACCGTGGTGCGCCGGAAAAAATGACCCAAGGCTATAAAGCTTATTACGATGAGATGGTGGCCAAAGGTATGGCCGACACAAGCGGTCCAAAAAATCCTGCACCGCCGAAAATCTGATTTGATTTCTGATTCCTAGATTATTCGTGCATATAGGTTTTAAAAAAGGGCCAGATGCTTTTATTTGGACTCTGCCGAACTAATTGCATAGGATTTGGTTCAATTACAAAAAATTGTAACCATTCCATATCAGGGGAGCACTTCATGGGACAGCTATATCAAAGTATTATCGAGACAATCGGCAACACGCCAGCCGTACGGATCAATAACCTGGCGCCGGACGGTATAAATCTATTTGTTAAAATCGAAGCCTTCAATCCATTGGGTTCAGTAAAAGACCGGCTGGCGCTGGGCGTCATTGAAGACGGCGAAAAAACCGGAGCCCTTAAGCCGGGACAGACCGTGATTGAAGCCACCAGCGGTAATACCGGTATCGGGCTGGCGATGGTCTGCGCCCAAAAAGGCTATCCCTTAGTGGTCACCATGGCCGAGAGCTTTAGCGTCGAGCGGCGTAAATTGATGAGGTTTTTAGGCGCCAAGGTGGTGCTCACACCCGCCGCTGAAAAAGGTACTGGCATGGTCAATAAAGCCATCGAGCTTGCTGAGGCTAATGACTGGTTCCAAACCAAGCAGTTTGAAAATGATGCCAATCCTGCCATCCACGAAGCCACAACGGCTCAGGAAATTCTTGCTGACTTCGATGGCGAGGCCTTGGATTATTGGGTCACCGGCTTTGGCACCGGCGGCACGGTAAAAGGTGTTGCTGGTGTCCTAGCGGAAAAACGCCCGGAAACAAAAATTGTGGTTTGTGAGCCAGAGATCGCAGCGATGCTGACCAGCGGCGAAGGCCAGGAACGCAATACTGATGGTACCCCCGCAGCCGGACATCCGGCATTCAGTCCCCATCCTATTCAGGGCTGGACCCCTGACTTCATTCCAAAAATTATGGGTGACGCGGTGGATATGAATGTCATTGAGAAAGTGCTGACAATTTCAGGCGACGAAGCGATGAAATGCAGCCAGGACTTAGCCGCAAAAGAAGGCATCTTTGTCGGCACGTCATCGGGTGCCACTTTTGCCGGGGCGCTCAAGGTTTGCGAAGAAGCGCCTGAAGGCTCGACCGTGCTGTGCATGTTGCCCGATACCGGTGAGCGTTATCTCAGCACGCCGCTGTTTGGTGATATCGAAGCTGATATGACGGCTGAAGAAAAAGAGATATCAAACTCAACGCCGAATTTCCAAATGGCTTAGATTATTCGGAGGACGCGCCAAATTTAATACCCTGAGCGAGGGGGATATCATCCGAGAAATTAATCGTGTTGGTGGCCCGGCGCATATAGTTTTTCCAAGCGTCTGAGCCGGATTCGCGGCCGCCACCGGTCTGCTTCTCGCCGCCAAAAGCGCCACCGATTTCCGCCCCTGAGGGCCCGATATTTACATTGGCGATACCGCAATCACTGCCGGCGGCAGAGAGAAATTTCTCGGCCTCCCGCATGTCGGTGGTAAAAATGCTTGAAGCCAGACCTTGTGGAACAGCGTTATGCAAGGCGATGGCCTCTTCAAGGTTTTCGTATTCCATTACATAAAGAATGGGTGCAAAGGTTTCTTCGCAGACGATATCAATTTGATCTGGCATCTCGACAAATGCCGGCTGCATGTAACAGGCATCCGGATAATCATCGAAAAAAATGCGCCCGCCGCCATGGACTTTGCCACCCTCATGTGAGGCTTTGGCCAAGGCATCCTCCATCTGAATACCGGCCTGGCCATCAATCAGCGGGCCCACAAGCACATCTTCCTCCAGCGGATTTCCAATAGAGATCGATGAATAGGCTGTTCTTAGGCGCGCCAACACATCCTCTTTAATAGATTTGTGGACAATCAAGCGGCGGAGCGAGGTGCAGCGCTGCCCGGCGGTACCGACAGCCGAAAACAGAATTGCTTTCTCCGCCAACTCAAGATCAGCAGACGGTGCTAAAATCAGCGCGTTATTGCCGCCAAGTTCCAATAGAGAGCGGCCAAAGCGCTGGGCGACTTTCGGCCCAACAATCCGGCCCATGCGCGTACTGCCGGTGGCACTTATGAGCGCTACGTCGGAATGATCAACCAATGCCTCCCCGACTTCGCGCCCGCCAATGACTATTTGCGACAGATTATCCGGCGCCTCGGCAAAACTGTCACAGGCGCGCTCAAACAGTTTTTGACACGCCAGCGCGGTCAGTGGCGTTTTTTCAGACGGTTTCCAGATCACCGGATCACCACAGACGATGGCCAAAGCCGCATTCCAGGCCCAGACCGCAACCGGGAAATTAAAAGCCGAAATAACGCCGACGACACCCAAGGGATGCCAGGTTTCCATCATGCGGTGACCGGGCCGCTCTGAGGCAATAGTCAAGCCATAAAGCTGGCGCGACAGTCCAACAGCAAAGTCACAGATATCGATCATCTCCTGAACTTCGCCGAGACCTTCCTGCAGAATTTTACCGCATTCTATGGTTACCAACTCGCCCAAGGCTTGCTTATTCTGCCGCAGTTCTTCGCCAAACAAGCGGATAAGCTCACCGCGTTTAGGGGCCGGCGTTATTCGCCAAGCGCCAAAGGCAATTCGCGCCAGGGCCACTTTACGATCAACGTCATTCGGCTTGTCTTGAGTGACGTGGGCAAGCTCAAGCCCATCGATAGGAGATTCAACCCGAAAATCTCCGTGCGCGAAATCCGCTGCATCTAATCCGAGCTGTTCAAAGACCTTAGATAAATCCACGCGTTACTCCGCTTTTAAGCCACCTTAGCCGTACACTTTACCAAATCTATTAGAAATAAAATCATCAAAACTAATATCTTCCTGCATGACAAAACCCGTAGCCGGAACTTTGCTTTCCCGGTGCAGATCAACCACGGCACATATCGCTGTTGCTGTGGTCAATTGAATGGCGCTCCATTTACCGCCATTCTCTTCAGAATAATTTTGGCCATAAATTTTCTTAGCATAAGATTCCTGATGCAGATCGCCCTCTTTCTTGCCACGCACGGTGACAAAAATTATCACCACATCCTGTTCGGTGAGCGGCACCCCTCCGCCGATAACATCCATAAAGACATCGCGGCGGGCACAGAGATTAAGATCATTGGCCAGCAGTTTGATCATGTCCCGGTGACCGGGATACCGGATGGTTTTGTAATTTAAGTTTTGGACATGGCCATCCAGAGTTTCACACAGGCTGCCAATACCGCCCGAAGTTGAGAACGCTTCATAGCGCACGCCGTCGAGGGAAATTTCTTCCAAGGCTTCAAGCGGCAGCACCTCCCGCCGCTCACCCTCATGGATAACTTCGCAAGGATTGCAATATTCGTTGATCAATCCGTCGAGGCTCCAGGTGAGATTGTATTTAAGCGCGTTATCCGGATATTGCGGCAAGGCGCCAACCCGCATTTTAACATCCAGCGGCTCTTCATAATGCTTAACCAGATGATTAGCGACGATGGCAATAAAACCCGGAGCGAGACCGCATTGCGGGATAAAAACTGAGCCCGCACCGTCGGCCAGTTCGCGTATTTTCCTGGCAGTATGAACATCTTCGGTGGGATCAAAATAATTGACGCCAATTTCCGCAGCAGCCTCGGCCACCGGTAAATCCAGATAATAAGGTAAGGTAGAGACAACACTATCGCGGCCTTTGAGAGCAGATCGCAGAGCTTTTTTATCGGTTACATCCAGCACCAAGGGATTGAGGTCATCATGGTGGCCGGACGAAAAAGCCTGCTCCGCGGCATCGGCAATCTGGACATCAAAGTCGCCGGTTTCATGCAGCATCTCGCCGACCGCCACACCGATTTTTCCGGCCCCCAGGATCAGAATTTTTTCTTGCGATTTATTCATGCACAGGTCCTCCTGTTACAGGATGACGTTACTGCTCCCTATATCTTATATAGAACATAACACAGCTAATAAAAGCAGTGATAAGTGAATTGTGAAGACGGCGATTATAATTTTTGGTTTTGCGATCTGCTCTTAACTTAGAATTCTTAGTGCTGGTCAGCCCGTGCTTTTTTCTTTTATGCTAGCCTCACGAACATAATAATTAGTGAGGTTAGAATTCATGTCATCAATCCCCTTTGAAAATAGCGGCTTTGAGGTGCGTCAGAACCTTATCGACGCCCACACCGAAGCCTGGAGCCGCATCGCGTCACCCGGCACCTGGCTAACCGGTGAGCGGCGCCTCGCGGTCGCTGCCGAAATTCGCCAAGCCCTTAAATGTGACTTTTGTGCGGAGATTAAAGACGCCCTGTCACCTAATGCGGTATCCGGCACGCATACTGCCACCGGCAATTTAAGTGATGCTGAAGTTGAACTTATTCACCGAGTCGTCTCTGATCCGGGCCGCTTGAGCCAACCCTGGTCCCAGGAAGTGCTGGCGGGCGGCTTAAGCGAAGGTGAGTATGTTGAGATCGTTGGCCTTATCGCCTCGGTTATGATTATGGATACCTGCACGATGGCGCTGGACGCGGTAGACACCGATCTGCCCGATGCCGAGGCAGGCGAGCCAACCCGCTATCTGCCACCGGGCGCCAAAGTCCAGGCCGCCTGGCTGCCGATTGTCGAACCTGAAGATGTCGTCGAGGCTGATGGACCTGTCTATCCCAGCCCCAAAGCCGGTTATATTTATCGTGGCCTGTCGATGGTGCCGGAATCGATGCGGAATTACTGGGCGATGGCCAACGAACATTATCTGCCAGGCGAGGTTATCTATCAATTCGATAAAAGCATTCGAGCCCTGGAACGGCCGCAAATGGAGCTCATGGCAGCCCGGGTCTCGGCGCTGCATCAATGCGCTTATTGAACAACGGCACACACCAACATGCTCCGTGAGAGCACGCAGATTGCCGATAACGAAGTTAATTTAAAAGACGTCACCGCCGGTCTCAGTGATGGCACGCAAATACCCAATGCCGAAGTTCTGGTGAATTTCGCCGAAGCTATTGTTAGCCGGGATAGCACTCGCATCGCCGAGGCGCGTCAAGTTGTTGCTGATACATTGGGGAATGATGCCACGGTTGATGCCGCGGCTGTTGTTTCAGCTTTTCATGGCTTTGTCCGCATCGCAGATTCGATCGGTATTCCCTATACCACAGCAGTCCTCGGACAAGATGCCCCTGAAATTCGCGAAGAGGCCGGCATCAACGACTTCTACCGCATCCAGGAAACCGGCTAGGAATTTAATTTTAAGGTTCCAGGTACCGGAGTCGCAATTAGACCGTCTAGTTGCGAATCGGGTTCCTGGAACCGGAGTCGCAGGCGTTCGCAATTGGGAGAGGTTTCATTGTGACCATTGATATGCACACCCATTATGTGCCGCAAATATTGGCCGATGCGCTACGCAAGCGGAACGTGCCCCCCTTTATTTTCACTAAAGAGGACGGCTCCAACTGGTTTCAAATGCCTCATGGCCCGCTGGCTTTTCCAGACAGTTTTACTGATATGGCAGCGCGGCGGGAGTTTATGGCGGGGCTCGGCATCAGCCGGCAAGTGCTCTCCTTTCCGGGCCTCTTTGGGCTCGATAGCATTGCCGCAGAAGAAAGCTACCCGCTTATTCAGTTGTTTAATGATGACGTAGCCCAATTGTCGAAAGAGCACCCGGACACTTTCTCAGGCCTGGCGGCCCTGCCGATGGCGGATATCGATCTTGCTGTTCAGGAATATAAGCGCGCCCGGGACGAGCTCGGCCTGATCGGCGCCATTCTGCCCAATAATTGTTTTATCAGTGAAGATCACGCCCAGCACCTCGCACCGATTTTCAAAATTGCCCAAGAGATTGGCGGCCATATCTTTATCCATCCCGGCCGCCGCCCGGACGAAGTGCCGGAGGTTTATCAGCCCCTATCCCCACCTTTTGATGACAACGTCGCTGAGCGCCTGGCGCTCAGGGTGCAGGACCAAGTCAGCCATTGCATGGTGACACTGTTGTTCAGTGATTTTCTTGACGCCTTTCCTGATATCTCGCTGCATGTGGCGAATTTAGGCGGAACCCTGCCTTATGTAATTGAGCGCATGGATAATGTCACTCTCACCCGCACGCCGGGCGCAGCGCTACCGAGTTCCAAAGCCAACCGGGTGCATGTTGACTGCTCGTCTTTAGGTCCTCGCTCGCTTGAATTAGCGGCAGCGATATTCGGCACCGACCGCATTGTCTTCGGTACAGACTGCCCGATTTTCTCGACAGAGCAATCCCAGAACGCCGTTGCCAAGGCTAATATCGGCGATGATGATCGCGCGTTAATATTAACGGAAAATGCTGAGAAACTTTTGGCAGCTTATGCTTAAGCCGGCACCGAACGTCATATCTTGCTCTCTCAAATAATCATGATGAGCGCACCCGTAATGGCGACATTATTAAAAAACAACAGCATGTGATAGTTATTTTTGAGCGGGTCTTCCATCGTCCAAAAACGGTGAAACATTGCTGTCGACAACACAGTCAACACTATAAGCACAATAGCCGAAATCGAGGCATAGTAATCGAGCATCAAGCCCAGACCGGCGAAAAACTGCAGGGTAAAATTCACTACAAGGAAGAATTGCGGTTTTGGCAGGATAGCACCGGTACGCTCGATATTGAATTGCCAGACTCGCAGGTTTTTGATGATCATGATCCAGAAAAACAGGCCGACGATAAACTGACCAATTGATTGAGTCAGCGTATGATCTTCAAAGAACATGGCTCTAATATACCCCCGACCGCCGCCCCGGCTTAATGATTCCGCACCACCATAAAAATGCCCGCAATGACAAAGACTGCGCCGATAACATGAAAAGAAAATATCTCTTCACCGAGAAAGGCTACGGCCAAAATAGAGCCATAGACCGGCATCAGGCAGACAAATACCGCTGCTCTGTGAGGCCCGACCACACGATTTCCATTGTTCCACAAAGCCAGCGAACCGATCGAAACTATGATCGCCAATATTAGTGCAATAACGAAGCTATGCAGGGTAAACGGTACTGGACCGACTAAAATTGTTTCGCCAATATAAAACGGCAATAACGAGAACATACCGAAAAATAAAATAACAAAGAGTGTCGGGAAGGTACTTAATCCGGGTGGCAGTTTTCGCAAACCCACGGCATACATCGAATAAGAAACAATGGCTAAGACGACAATAAAGTCACCGATATTAACATCGAGATTGAGCAAAGTGGTGATATCCGCCTTGGCGATCATGAAAATTACACCGGCAATTGCAGAGGCAATGCCAAGATATTGAACACTTTTTAGACGGTCCTTTAAAATTATCCAGGTCAGTAGTGCCGTTATTGCCGGCTGCGACGTGTTGACCAGCGAGGCATTTATGGCCGTGGTAAAATTTAAGGAAGTAAAGAGCAGCGCACCACCGCCAACCATGTAGGTCCCTTGCAAAAAATAGGTCAGCCAATGTTTACGGATAAGCTCCAAATTTTGCAGCACATCTTTGATGACAAATGGCACTAAGACGATAATCGCGATCACCCAACGCCAAAAGGTCAGTCCAATGAGAGGAATTTCATCATGAACATCCCGCGCGATAATAACGCTAATAGCCCATAGCAGCACCGTTATCGCAATCATCAAATAGGCGGTGCCGACGCCGATTTTAGGATGCGAGTGTGCTGCTTCGGTGGTTTTACTGTCTGACATTCAATATTCCAACTTATCCAAATCGCCAATTGTGGATGCCAGCAAATTACGTACCGGGTGACCATCAGCCAGTGATCGCTCAGCCGTGGCGTGCGCAGCCCTGAGTTTTAGCATTATAGTTTCAATGCTTTGGGCCTCAGTATTTAGCAACCGATCACCAATCGTTTTCATTTCTTCCGGATCAAGCTCCCTATCCGGCGACATGCGCATCGCACTCGACCACATTTTACAGAGCTCAATGAGGACGGTTTCATCCGGAGCAGAATTACTATCGTTCATGCGGACAACCTATAGAATGACCGGGATCAAGTCACGCTGCCTTAAGATGATAATTCCAAAAGCATTTCAGCGACCTCAGCCGAATGAGACATCATCATTTGATGACCACTGTCGATTTCCCGGTAGAGCCAGCCGTTATCTTCCCGGCAGGCGGCAGCGAATTTCTCAAACGGGCTTGGCGTGAAGCCCGAAGCCCAGACATAAGCCCGATTTTTGGGCCGTTGATTTGTCAGCTGAACTGGTTGCTTCAAAGCAGCCAGCGGATGATCGACTTTCAGCCGGTCAAATTGGGCGATATCTTCAGGATCGGTAAGTTTCCAGAACTCACCAGGAGGTGTTGGGATGCGCCAGCCATCACCTTTTTCTTTGGCGATCTCGTTGTAATAATCAATACGATCCGGCGGCTGCAGATCCATCACCGACTGGCCATCCTCCGGCAAAAAGGCATCCAAATAAATCAAGGTATCTATGTTGGAAAATTGACGATCTGCAGCCCCAGTGACCACCATGCCGCCATAGCTGTGACCGACCAGCACGACATCGCTCAGTTCTTCACATTCGATAACGCTTGAGATATCCGTAATGTGGGTTTCAAGATCGATTTCGGGTGTCAGCAGATGAGCCCGCTCGCCCAGCCCGGTCAGGGTCGGCGTAATTACTTCATGCCCGGCTTGACGTAATTGATCAGCAACCTCGCGCCATTGCCAGCCCCCTGCTCCCATACCATGAACGAGCACAAAATTGGCCATGGCCTAGACCGAGATGCGATTGGGAGAATCAAGCTTAACCACCCGGTCAACAAAAATACCCGGGGTGACGACACGTTCCGGATCAAGTTCACCCAGCTCAACAATTTCACTGACTTGCACCACCGTGGTCTCTCCCGCCATCGCCATAGAGGGGCCAAAATTGCGGGCCGATTTATCGTATGTGAGATTGCCCCAACGATCGGCCTGATAGGCTTTGACAATGGCGAAGTCGGCAAACAGCGGAAACTCCAACACATAGTCCTGACCATCAAACTGCCGGGTCTCTTTTCCTTCGGCGAGTTTGGTGCCGAACGACGTCGGCGTGTAAAAACCGCCGATACCGGCCCCGCCGGCTCGAATACGTTCGCTGAGCGTGCCTTGTGGGACGATCTCCAGTTCGATTTCACCGGCGGCATAAAGGTCTTTGATGACGGCTTTTTTTGCCGCTGTCGGAAAGGAGCAAATAACCTTAGCGACGCGTCTCTCGTTCACCAATTTCGCCAGGCCATGATAAGCCTCACCGGCATTGTTTGAGACAATCGTAAGATTTCGCGCGCCTTGCTCGATAACTGCTTCCATAAGCTCAACGGGGGCACCCGCTTCCCCAAAGCCACTGACCATTAAGGTGGCTCCGTCTTGAATTCCGGCGACCGCATCTTCAATCGTTGCTACTGTTTTATCTATCATTCCAGTTTCCCAATCTAACCAATCGTTAGAATGATCTTACCCATATGCGCGCTGCTTTCCATCAGTGTGTGGGCAGCTGCTGCATCAGCAAGTGGAAAAGTTTTATAGATGTGGGGCTTAACCTTGCCGTCATTCATAGCATCACCAAAATCGCGCTGAAGGTTGGCGGCAATCAGGGCTTTTTCCTCAGTCGTTTGGGGCCGGAGAGTCGAGCCGGAAATCGATATTCGATTGCGCAATACCGAGCCGAAATTTATCTCGGCTTTGGGGCCGCCCAGAAAAGCGATCAGAGCAATGCGGCCATCCCGCGCCATAATATTAATTTCTTGTTGAACATAGTCACCGGTGACCATATCCAAGGCAACATCAATGCCGTGCCCCTCGGTGAAATCCTTGGCGATCTCCGCCCAATCTTCTTCTTTGTAATTGATGGCCTTATCGGCGCCTTGATCGAGGCAAAACTGACATTTCTCGGCTGAGCCGGCGGTCGCAATTACCGTAGCTCCCTTGGCTTTCGCTAATTGAATGGCCGCCAAGCCGATACCGCTGCTGCCGCCATGAACCAGAAAATACTCACCCGCTTTCAGATCAGAACGCATGAAGACATTGTAATAGACGGTATAGAAATTTTCCGGAATTGCCGCCGCCATTTCGGCATCATAGCCTTTGGGCCACGGCAGGCAGTGAGAATGATGAACAGCCGTATATTCCGCATAAGCCCCGCCATGGGTCAGCCCCATCGCTCTATCACCAATTTTCCACTCGCCCGCATTATCGCCAACAGCCACAACCTCGCCGGCAACTTCCAAACCCGGTAAAGGGTTGGCATCCGGCGGCACCGGATAGTGACCCGTGCGCTGGGCAACATCCGGCCGGTTTACACCAACCGCTTCATTTTTAATGAGAATTTCTCCAGGCCCGGCAGCTGGCACCGGCGCCGTAACCGGAACTAAAACTTCCGGACCACCCGGCTCTTTTACTTCAACTGCCGTCATTTCCGCGGGGAGCGACATGGTAATTTCTTTCTGTTGTTAACTCATGTGATTTCTCACTTAATTTCTCAGGGGACAGTGAAACCTGAGGCCCGGAAAATCAAGCAATCTATCTCTCTAATTTTTCTATCTTTTGGTGCAAATGTGATTTAAAATTCCATTTGGTTAAAGAATGAAATGTTGGATTCAAATGAAAAATAAATTGGTTGTTGTCACCCTCGCCCTAACGATTTTGGTGTTACCAAAAACTCCTGTCCTGGCGCAGCAAGGAAAATTCGGCACCTGTACCCGGGATCAGGTTCTAAAGTTCATTGATGTGGGTCTTGGCAAACACGAAATTGTAAATCTCTGCACGCAGCCACAAAATTCGGGTACCAAAGTTGAGGTTTCAAAACCCAAACCTGTTGTAGCGAAACCAAATCCGCAGCTACAACCTAAGCCTAAAATAATTGCCCGGCGACCGGCCAAACCAGCCAAAATTGTTTCTGCTGCTCTTAAAGGTAAACTGAGCGATCTCGACGGCACCTGGTCAATGAATTCGGTTTGCTCGCCTTATTCCGGCTATGCTGAAGATATTGTCATTAGAAGCGGAAATTTATCCGGTACGCTGCATGGCGGCGAAGATAGTTTGGGCTTGCGCGGTTCCATCAGCAAAGACGGCAAGTTTCATGCCTATGGCAACGGCACGCACGTATTCGCCGAGTTCAACGGCACCATTACCGATTGGAAGGTAGGCGCTGGCAAAGGAGAGATATTGCTGGGCGGTGAAGCCGATTGCGTCGGCACCTGGACGATAACGCGCAAGAAGCGGTAGCGGATAAACTAGTGGGCGATATAGGATTCGAACCTCAAAGAATTTTGGCCGCACGTTAAAGGCCAGCCATCCTACCAACTTAGCTAATTGCCGTCCGCAGCACCTGGTCCGATCTGGATGTCGCGATGGACATAGACACAAAGAAGCAGGCCAAAGCTGAACATCAGGGACAGCATCGCCGTGCCGCCGTAAGATATCAGCGGCAGCGGCATACCGACGACCGGGACAACGCCCATAACCATGGCAATATTAACGAAAATATTGAGGAAAAACGAAGTTGAGACTCCCATGCCGATGAGGCGCCCGAACTGGCTGCGGCATCGGAGCGAAATGGCAAAGGCATAGATTAACAGCAACAAATAAAGCCCGATCAAAGCCATGCCGCCAACCAAGCCAAACTCTTCGGCCAACATGGTAAAAATGAAATCAGTTTGTTTTTCGGGCAGGAAACTTAAATGACTTTGGGAACCTTCGAGGAAGCCTTTACCGAACATGCCACCCGAGCCAAGAGCAATCTTGGATTGAAGAATATGATAGCCGGCCCCAAGCGGATCTTTTTCCGGATCGATAAAAGTCAACAACCGCTGCTTTTGGTAATCCAGCAGGACGAATTTCCACAATGGAATGACGGCGCCAACAGTTGCCAAAGCGCCGGCAACAAACACCCATATGCGCACGCCGGCCAAAAACAGCATCACCACACCGGTCGCGACCAATAGGATTGTCGTGCCGAGATCAGGTTGGCGGAGCACTAAAATGGCCGGTATCGCTAATAGTATCAGCGGCACGAAGACATGTGAGATACGGCCGACATCTTCCAGACGGCTGGCATAAAAATAACGCGCCAAGAGTAAAATAATGGATATTTTCATTAGCTCAGACGGCTGGATGGTAAAGACGCCGAGATCAATCCACCGCTGCGCCCCCATGCCAACTGAACCGCCGAACTCAACCACGACTAACAATGCCAGACTCACCACATAAAAGGCGTAGGCATAGCGCAGCCAGACATGGATATCGATAACCGCCACGACCAACATGATTAAAATGCCCGCCGAGAAGCGGATCATTTGCCGGGAGGCCCAGGGATCGAAACTGCCATTAGCCGCCGAATAGAGCATGCCGAAGCCGACCGATGCGGTAACCCCCAGCAGCAGAACGAAAGACCAATTAATCTGCCAGAGCCGCTGACCGACGCTCATATTGGATTGCTGGAAAGGAGATAAAGCCATATTTGCCGCTTACCCCTTTTTCACTTTTTCGGTTTTGAGACTATTTTGGTCATCCGCCGCTTTTGCTTTAGCCTGGCCCCGTGACGGATCACGGCGCTGAACTTCCAGCATAATATCTTTAGCGATTGGCGCTGCGGTCGAAGAGCCGCCACCACCATGCTCGACCACAACAGAAACCGCATAGCGCGGAGATTTAATTGGCGCGTAGCCGACAAATAGCGCATGGTCCCGTTCGCGCCATTCAAGGTCTTTGTTCTTTTTGACACCAACTTCACGCTCAGCTTTGGAAATACGCCGCACCTGCACCGTGCCGGTTTTACCTCCCAGCTGAAATCCGGGCTCCTTGATGCGGGAGCGATAGGCAGTGCCGTAAGGTGAATTGGAAACCGCCGCCATCGCCTTTTTCATGAGATCAAGATGAGGCGGATGAATGCCGATGGTTTCAAATTCCGGAACATCAGGCGCCGTTGGATCAGCTGCATCGAAAGGCAAAATCTGGCGGGTTAAGTGGGGCACGACGGCCTTGCCGCCATTAACCAGCCGTGACGTCATCACCGCCAATTGCAGCGGAGTGGTCAGAATAAAACCCTGGCCGATACCGGCCAGTAAAGTCTCACCCTGCTGCCAGGATACCCGTTTGACTTTTTTCTTCCAGGCTCTGGTCGGCATCAAGCCCTTGCGTTCACCGGCGAGTTCGATATCCAGGATTTGCCCCAGCCCCAAGCGCCGCGCCATTGCCGAGATACGGTCGATACCAGTACGCTTGGCAATCTCATAAAAATAAACATCACAGGATTGGGTAATAGCTGAAACCATATCCATGGTGCCGTGACCGGTTTTTTTCCAGCAGTGAAAAGTTGAATCGCCAAGCTCCAATTCCCCAGTGCAGAAAAATTGGCTTTTTGGCGTGATCACACCTTTCTCCAAGGCAGCCAGCGCTACCACCATTTTGAAGGTCGATCCCGGAGCATATTGACCGGCGATAGCTTTATTATTGAGAGGTGCCCGCGGGTTCGAAGCCAATGCCTTCCATTCGGCTTGAGACAGGCCGCGATTAAAAGCGTTAGGATCAAAGCTTGGCGTCGAAGCCAGGGTTAGCACTTCACCGGTATGAACATCCATCACCACTGCCGCTGCGGCTTCTCCGCCCAACCGCTTGGTGACGAATTTTTGCAGCTCCATATCAATGGCGAGCCAAGCCTCGGCGCCGGGCAAACCTTCTCGGCGCTCAAGCTCTCTGATGACCCGGCCAAAGGCATTCACTTCAACCTGGCTGGTGCCACTTTTACCCCGGAGTGCCAGATCGTGAACTTTTTCCATACCGGCTTTGCCGATACGAAAACCCGGCAGCTCCAGCAGCGGATCACCGGTCAGATCTTTCTCCGAGACACCTGAAACATACCCTAATACTGAAGCGGCCTCGATACCATTTGGATAATAGCGGCTCTCACCAACATCAATGGTGATACCCGGCATCTCGGCGGCATTAACCTCGATCCGGGCAACATCATTCCAGGCCATATTTTCCCGCAGGATAATTGGCAGGAAACGGCGGCGGCGCTTAATTTCACGCTTGGCACGCTGCACGTCGTGTTTGTCTATGGGAATGATTTTACCCAATTGAGCCATCGAGAAATCGATGTCATTGGTATTCTCAGGGATCAGCAACACCCGATAATTTTGCTGATTAACCGCCATGGGCCGGCCAAAACGATCTAAAATACGGCCACGTTTGGGCGCCAGTAATTTGAGGCTGATCCGGTTTTCATCGGCAAGCGTCTTATATTTTTCACCTTCGACAACTTGCAGATAATACATCCGGCCCGCCAGGCCAGAGAGCAGAAAAATTTTACCGCCGAACAGGATGATTGAGCGCCGTGAAAAGGTTTTGTATCTGTCACCGTCTCGGTGCATAGCGAATTAATCCTGCTGTAAAAACGCCTGCTGCCAGCGCAAAAATATCCAGGCGATGATCGGAAATATCCCCAATGATAGCAAATATTGAAACGTCACGGCATTAAAATCGAGTAGGGCGAAATTCCAGGCCGAGCCCAGCACCCAGCTTTCAACCGAGGCAACCAGGGAGACCACAGCAAAGCCAAACCAGTAGACAGTGAAGGATTTACCGGCAAAAAACCGCCGTTGCGAAAGCACCACACCATAAACCGTTAAAAACACCAGAATGTAGAGGCCGGGAGGTGTGCCGGTTAATAGATCCTGCAGCAAACCTAAAATAAAAACGGCAAAGAGCGGCAGGAGATTGGGCCGGTAGATCGCCCAATGATAGATCGAAACCAAAGCAAGAATTGGCGCAATCTGAGCGTAGCCCGGAATGTGAGTGGGAACGACACTCAAGATCACGAGAAAAAGGCTCAATCCAAATGGCGTAATCGACCGCGCCGTTTGATCAAGTTTTTGCCAAAAGGCGATACTCATTTTTTACCGGTTTTACCGCCTGCCTTGTGCTTTGCAGAGCTTTTCTGAACGCTCATATCAACCAATCCGTTGAGACCAAAATCAGCAATGCGAACAAATTCTAATTTGGCGTAATCAGCAAACAGTTGAACTTCAATGCCGCCATCGCTCACCGAAGCAACTATACCGACCGGCAGACCGGACGGAAAAGCGCCGCCATGCCCCGACGTAATAATCCGGTCACTTGGCGTCACGCGTGCTCCAGGTGGCAGATGAATGAGTTTGGTCCGGCTGGTATTGGTGCCCGTCATAATCGCCCGGGTCCGGTTGTTCTCGATCAGCACCGGAATTCGGGAATTAATATCGGTGAGCAATAAGACACGCGCCGAGCGGTTCGAGACCTCGGAAATCCGGCCGATGATGCCGCGATCACTGGTCACCGCCTGACCTTTGCGAACGCCATCGTTCTCACCGGCATTGACGATCAGCATATTGGAAAAGGCGCCACCTGAACCGGCGATCACCCGCGCCGAAACATAATTGGCGCTTTTATCATGCACCACACCCAATAAATTCTGTAAAGCTACGTTCTCGGCCTGGAGTTTTCGGGCAACGGTTTGCCACTGCATCAGCCGCGCATTCTGCTGCTTAAGAAGGGCGTTTTCTTCTCTGATCACCACCAATTCCTGAAAATTCTGAATGCCTTTGGAAACCGTCGCCACGGGGCGCGAAAGTGCTTCCAGGATCGGCGCCACCGCATCGGTGACTTCGGCGCGTACGCGGTCCACCAGAACGGCATCAATTTTACCGAGCAGCATCAAGCCAAAGGCTGCACCAATGAGCCCAAGGTACATGAACCGCTGAACCAAGCTTTTCAGCGGCGCCGCAATGCGTAAAAGTGCGCTAGGGCGCTGTTCCAATTTGCGTCTCCGTTTCCTCTAACGGCCTGATATTACTACCATAATCATATGGCATCGGAGGTCGCCGTTTTCAACTGGTGTAGTTTAGTCCAATTCGCACCCAGTTTAATACATCGTTGTCAGCACATGGCGGAGTTTTTTCATCTCCTCCAAGGCGCGTCCTGTTCCCAAGGCCACACAAGACATCGGTCCGTCGGCAATCGATACCGGCAGACCTGTCGCATAGCGCAGGACATAATCCATATTCGTCAGCAAAGCGCCGCCACCGGTCAGCACGATACCTTTATCAACAATATCAGCCGCCAATTCCGGTGCCGTATGCTCAAGAGCCGCCTTCACCGCTTCGATAATTTGACCGACGGGTTCGGCAAGGCTCTCGGCGATCTGGCGTTCGCTGATGACCAGTTCTTTGGGCACACCGTTCATCAAATCACGGCCTTTAATTTCCATCGTCCGGCCTTCACCTTCTTCCGGCGGGCAAGCTGAGCCGATTTCCTCTTTGATGCGCTCGGCACTGCCTTCACCGACCAGCAAATTATGATAGCGCCGGATATAGGCAATGATGGCTTCGTTCATTTTATCGCCACCGACACGGACCGAGCGTGCATAGACAATGCCGCCTAAGCTCAGCACAGCAACCTCGGTCGTACCGCCACCGATATCAACCACCATCGAACCGGTCGGCTCAGTTACGGGTAATCCGGCACCAATAGCAGCCGCCATCGGCTCTTCGATCAAAAACACTTTGCGGGCGCCGGCAGCCTCAGCTGATTCCTGAATGGCCCGGCGTTCCACGGCAGTAGAGCCGGAAGGCACGCAAATAACGATCATCGGCGACGCAAAACT
>CAZMHI010000023.1:53318-64233 GCA_964566055.1 uncultured Rhodospirillaceae bacterium | reverse complement strand
CAAGTTCTTCTTTAGTCAAAAACGCATAGGCGGATGTGGAAATACTGAGAATGAAGCCGACGACAAAAATTAAAAATAAAATGTCACCGTAATTTGAGCGACCAATCCAGCCACGAAGTTCAGGTAACTCGGCGATTGCTAAAGCGATCACCCAGGTCACCATGCCGGAGATTATAAAACTGGCGACGGCGAGAATAAAAAGTTTAGTGAAAACACCGGTTTTTACTTTGCGCTTGCCCCGAGGACTTGCCGCCGCGCCCAAGCTGGCGGGCACGGGACTATCTTCAAAAGCCTCAAATTCTTCGTCGTCATTGGCGTGCGCACCATTAGCCGGTGAACGTGTGTCCGCCTTACCTTCACCGGAGCGATAAATGACGCTTTCGTTGCTTTTACCTCTGCGGGTATCAAAGACGTCATGAACGACTTTAACTTCTTGAATCGACGGAATGTTTTGTAAAGACCTAGCTTCTTCAAGCGCAGCATCGCGCTTATTCAAAGCATAGCGCGCATGAAGTTCCCATCGACCATTCTGGTGAACATATAATTCGTAGCTATGTGTTCGTTCTGACACGCGAAGCTCCCAGGATTCCATCCTGACTGATGGCAGTATTCTCACTCGATCGCACTAACCAAAGCACAATCGATTTTATGATTGCTGCCCGTAAAATAGACACTTTGTCGTTCCAATTCAAACGTAGTGGTAGTTCTACCAGTTAATCCATTAACAAATTATTGCCCAAATAACCCAGTTATCGCGCTAAAATTGAAAAATTATAGCCGCCATGCACTCATATTAGCTAATTGGGGTTAAAAACCAAAAAACGCCACCAAACTTGGTGACGTTTAAGGCAAGCAACCAAAATTAATTGATTGCGATCTAGTTTTTTAGCCCAATGCCCTGGAAGCGCTTGTTAAATTTAGCAACTTGGCCACCGCTATCAACCAGACGATGCTCGCCGGTCCAAGCTGGGTGGGACTTTGGGTCAATATCAAGTTTCATGGTGTCACCCTCTGCGCCCCAAGTTGAACGCGTGGTATAGGTGCTACCATCTGTCATAGCGACAGTGATTTCATGATATTCTGGGTGAATGTCTTTTTTCATCACTAATGCTCCGCGGAATGTGGCGCACTATATAGCGAAGCTACCTTCAATGTGCAAGTCCAGATATACATTTATGTCATCTTATTGCGATTTGGCGCCGTTTCAAATTTGAACGCCATCAGCAATACAACAAACATGAGTAGAGCGCCGATATAGAAGGGCCAATCCCGGCCGATCAGGGCGAACAAGTATCCTGCACCTGCCGGGCCAAGAGCACGGGCGAGTGTCGAAGCGGATCTGCCGATCCCCAATATACCGCCTTGCTGTTCAGCAGGAATATTTAAGGATAGCAAACTGTTTAAGGCTGGCGAAGAAATACTGAAGCCATAGGCTATAATCACCAGAGTAATTAACAATAGCGGCAGATTTTCTGCGAAAGGCAGTGCTGCCAGCCCAATTCCGAGCGCTAGAAAACCCTGCCTAACCATTCCGATTTCACCCAAGCGGCGCGAAAGGGGAGCGATGAGCGTACCTTGAATGACAGCGCTGATGATGCCGATAAAGGCAAAAATATAACCGTTTTGCTCAACTCCCCAGCCAAATTCCCGCTCGGACCACATGGCAAAGGTCGCTTCCAGACCGGCAAAGGCGAAAATCGACACAAAAGTTAATATAATTGTCAGACGAATGGTCGGCTGTTTCATCGTATGGATAAAAAGCGCCCATCTTTCGCTCGTTGTTCTGCTGGCTATTTTGGCCTTTAGGTCATCTGACAAAGATTCTTTTAAGATAAACAAAGCGGCTAGCAGGGCGGTACCCGAGAATCCGGCCGCAACATAAGAGGGTAATTGATAATTGGTGGTCGCCGGGTCACTGCCGGCCAGCAAGCCGCCAATTGCCGGGCCGGCAATAAAGCCCAGTCCGAATGCGGCGCCCAGCAATCCCATGCCTTTGGCGCGATTTTCATCTGTCGTGATGTCTGCCATATAGGCGAAGGCCGCCGAAATGCTGCCGGCCGTTACACCGGCCAATGCCCGCGCCCAGTAGAGAGTCTGTAAATCCTCCGCCAGAGCCAGCCAGACATAAGCCGCGACGGTTCCGGCTAAACTAATCAGTAATATTGGGCGGCGGCCAAAACGGTCGCTATAGCGCCCCCAGATCGGTGCGGTAATGAATTGGGTTAGGGAATAAATCGCCATCAGCCAGGTGACTTCATCCGGCGAGGCGCCAAAGTGCTCACCATAAAACGGCAGCAGAGGAATGACGATGCCAAAGCCGACGAGGTTAATAAATACGATAATAAAAATGATGAACATTTGGCCGGTGCATTCCTTAGCGGATTCGAGAGGTAAGCTAATAACCAGCCCAGCGCTAACTAACAAGCGTTAAACTAGCTAATAATCTAGCGCGATTAATGGCTAATTTCGAACTCTTCCAATAGTTTCGATTTAACCGCTTCATAGATGATTAAATCACTGCTGTTTATCGCTTCGATCTCGTCAATAAGTTCCGGCGAAACTTCAACTTCAATATCTTTAACATTGAGGCGTTGAATTTCATCAACCTGCCAGTGAAGCTTACTGCCCATCAGGGATATTGATTGTTCAAAATACTCCACCAAACCAACGACGGAGAAATGGGTCTCCAAATTTTTGAGGGCAAGTTCAGCGGTAGCTTCATCGGCGAGATCTAAATCTTCATCATCGATGAGAAATTCAGTTTGATAATTTGCATAGAGATTCGGATTATTTCTAACACTGTCAGCAAGGCTGAGGATATTACCATCTGTATCTTGCAGGAGGTGGCGCTGATTAACGTAATGTTCTTTATACTGTGAAATCGTCCGTGCCACGGGGTGGCGGAGAAAAGTTATATAGGTCGTGGATCGGTCAACTATTTGATGGAGGCCAAATTTAAAATGACCAATAATGGCTCGAAAATCTGGATGGACTGTGAGGTGCGCATCTAAATTGTCGAGCAGCTGGCGTGAATTTTGATTGTAATAGGTGAGAACATTCTTAGGACCTAGATTGTTATCGACAATACTGCGGAGTGACGTGCCGGCCGTCTTAGGAATATGCATAAACAGGTAAAACGGAACTTGTTCGCGGTCGATCATCGTCCACTTTTATCCCAATGTCGTGTTACCTTTGTGTGAGTTTCAATTCAATCCGGCGGTTACGGCGATTGGCTATTTCATCATCCCGGGGATCAATCGGCTGAAATTCGCCAAATCCGGTGGCCGCAAGATTGGTTGGCGAGATGCCCTGGCCAACCAGGAATTTTACCACCGAAATAGCGCGCGCTGTGGAAAGCTCCCAATTCGAGGGGAAGCGCGAGGTTTGAATGGGAACCCGGTCGGTATGGCCGTCAACTCTCAGAACCCACTCGATTTTGGGCGGAATTTTCTTGATGATTTCTTTTAGTGTTCCAGCCAGTTGAGTGATCTGAGATTTACCCTCACCGCCGAGCTCAGCCGAGCCAGTGGTAAAAAGCACTTCCGATTGGAAAACAAAGCGGTCACCAACAATGCGGATGCCTTTTTGATCGCCAAGAACATCCCGCAATTTACCAAAAAATTCCGAGCGGTACCGGGACAGTTCTTGAACTTTGCTGGCAAGCGCCGCATTGAGCCGCTTGCCGAGATTGGCAATCCGCGCGCGTTGCTTCTTAGCCAGCGCCTCCGAAGCATCCAAGGTCACGGCGATCTGGGCGATTTGCTGGCGGATGGCGCGCAGTTGTTTGTTCAACAAGGCGACTTCGGCGCGGGCCGTTTCCGAGATTTTTTTCTCGGTAATGATGGCCTCGTCTTTCGAAGCGAGTGTTGAAAGCTGAGATTTAACTTTGCTCTCCAGCTCCTCCCGCAAAGCTTTTAATTTTTCGATATCATCGGAGAGAGCGGCAATTTGACCAAGCTGCTGTTTGATTTTTGCTTGGTCGTCGGCAACGCTTTTCATGGCTGAGGCGAGGTCGCTCTTCAGTTTTTTGGCCTGATTTTCAGCCGTTTCCGCACGCAATGACAAAGCTTGAATTTGTTGTTTTTGATCGTCACGCAAAGTAACCGACGCAGACAGCTCATCTGACAATTGGGCAATATTGCCGCGCAAGGTCTCGTTGGCTTTGCGTTCCAGATTTAGCAAATCGGCTAATTCACTAACCTGGCCGCGTAACCGGTCGAGCGCTTGATCGCGTCCGGTTATAGCTTCGCCGAGGAAAAACTGCGCAATTACAAAAATCATCAGCAGAAAGATGATAACCATCAACAATGTCGCCAACGCGTCGACGAAGCCGGGCCAGATATCGGTGCGGTGTTGGTTGCGGCGGGAAAGCGCGGCCATCGCCGTTAATCCTATCCTTTGGTTTCTTTGGTAGCCGCTATCGTGCGGGCGAGCAGTTTAATCTCACTGCGGACTTGCTGGACAACGTCATCGCGGCCGGATGCCAGTTCTTCAAGCAGACGCGCCATATAGACATCAATATTGCGGATATGAGTTTGCGTCGCTTCATCCATGCCGCCGCCACCCACATTCGCAGTCGCCAGTCGTTCCAAGGTCGCGCGCAGATCAGACTGGCTTTCGGTCAGCTTGACCAACAGGTTTTGCTCGGCCCGCATTTGATCGCCAAGCGTCGACAGGCTTTCGGTCAGGCGGGTCAAATTGTTATTGCTTTGGATATTGCTTTCAGCGCCGCGGGCGAGGGTTCGTTGCAGGTTTTCCAGGCTTTCCGCGGTTTGCTCCAGTAAAGCCTGCACATAGGCCGGCACAGATTGATCGCCCTCGGCTGTAATGCCGCCGGAAGACAACCTAGTCAGGCTCGACAACCATTCTTCGAGATCATTGTAGAAGCGGTTTTGCGATTGGCTGGCCTGGAGGTCCAGAAAACCCAATACCAAAGAGCCAGCGAGGCCAAATAAGGATGACGAAAAGGCTGTGCCCATACCGGCAAGCGGCGCGGCGAGGCCTGATTTTAAATTGCTGAATACAGCGGTGAAGTCACCGCCACTGATCGAAAGGTTATCGATGACGCCTTTGATCGAGCCGACGGTTTCCAGCAATCCCCAAAAGGTGCCCAATAGTCCTAAGAATATAAGGAGGCCGATCGTGTAGCGCGATAAATCACGCGATTCATCCAGGCGCGAGGCGATGCCATCCAATAACGAGCGCATCGACAAGGTCGATAGGCTAAGACTGTCTTTACGCTCTCCCAGCATGGTTGCCATCGAAGACAATAGTTTGGGCGGCTTGGCGGACGACACTGCACCGGATGATTTGCGATACCGTTCGATCCAGGCAACTTCAGGATACAGCATCAGGACTTGGCGAAAATTATAGGCGATTCCTAAGACTAGCACGCTGACGATCAAGCCGTTGAGACCTACATTCGCCATGAAGGCTTTTTGTAACGGCAAGAACAGGAAAAAGCAGACCAAAGCTACTGCCAGCACAAACATTACCATGCGGATGACAAAACGTTGGGGTGATGTCATGGCTGAGCCCCGGCTAATTTTCTATTTTGGATTTGTTCTGAGGCCTGCAGTGGAATTCACTCCTAAATAACTATTTCCCGATAATTTTGAGATCGACCCGGTTGGGTACCCCTGACGGGACTTTATTGCCAAGCGCCCGCACGTCGATGCGGGTACTGCGGACACCCTTTTTGATCAAATAGGAGCGCACAGACAGAGCCCTGGACAGCGACAGCCGTCGGGCTTTACTGGCCGAAAGATTGCCCTCACCGGCATAGGCCAGCAATTGCATCCGGGATTGTGGCTGCGCGTTAAGTTTCGCCGCCAAAACATCCAAGGATTTTTGCGCTGCCAGATTAAGCTTTGTCGCCCCTTGGGCAAATATCAGCTGATTAGCGCCAGCCGGTGCAGCGCTGGGTACTGAAGCTGTTTGAGTTTGTTTGGGCTTTGCTGCCGGCGCTTTTTTCACCACAGGTGCTGGTGCTTTGACTTTTGGCGGAGGCGGTGGTGCCGCTTTGGCAATAGCCGGCGGTGGCGCTGGTTTGGCGACGACCGGAGGCTTAGGCTTTGCTTTTGGCGCCGGGGCTAACTTTCTGGCCGGTTTTGAGCTTTTAACCTGTGGCTTGGGTGGTGGTGCTTTTAAGGCGGCCACTTTTGGCGCCCGTGAACGCGGCTTTTTCGATTTGCGGCGTACGGTACGGCGTTTTTTGGTCGATTTGCCAGGGCGTTTCAGCTTAACTCTCGGCAAATCCTGAACTGTACTAGCAGCACCGGCAGGTGGCCGTTTGACCAGCAAGCGGGATCTCGGAGTGCGTGCGGGTGGATCAAGTAGATCGCCGGTCAGGCTTGGCAACATAATGGCTCCGCCGGCAGGCGCCGGGCCGACACCATTATCGCCGAGCACACTTAAATCAACCATCACCTGGTTAGTGGCGTCCCATGGACGCAGCTGAGCCTGAGCTGAGCTGGCGAGACCAATAATTGCAATGGCGGCTAGGATCACAAAAGCGAAACGGCTAGCCGAAAATTTCTGGCGCGACATGATGAGTTTCCCCCTTCATACAAATTTGCGCATATTTACCTCGAGACCGGCTTAAACGCTGCATCATCGAAGTAACTCCCTTGTTCCTTCAACATACCCAAGCGACGTCGGAGATACAACAGGCTATACCACCCAGCGTCGGGGTTAGTCTGTAATAAAATCATGTGTCGAAAATATGGCCAAAATAGTGAAGAATTGGCTACTTGTTACCTGCTATTTTCTGGCATTTCGAAGAATTTGGCCAAGCTCTTGATGCAGATTCGGATTAACCGCGAGAATCGAGCCGGTTTCCAGCATACGGTCACGGCCATCCATTTCGGTGACCATGCCACCGGCTTCCCGCACCATAATAATTCCCGCCGCGATATCCCAAGGCTTCAGGCCGCTCTCCCAAAAGCCGTCAAAGCGTCCGGCGGCGACATAAGCCAAATCAAGTGCGGCACTGCCAAAGCGGCGAATACCGGCGGAGACGGCCATGACAGCTCCCATTTGTTTTAAGAAGGCCTCATGATCACTGGCTTCACCCCGGCCCATAAAGGGAATGCCGGTGGCGAAAATCGATTGGTTCATTTGCGCCCGGCCGGAAACGCGCATACGCCGGTCATTGAGATAGGCGCCCTGGCCTTTTTCAGCCCAGAACATTTGTTCATTGATCGGCTCATAAATAACGCCGGCAGTAATCTCGCCATTCTCCTCAAGCGCAATCGACATGGCGAAATGAGGAATGCCGTGAACGAAATTGGTAGTGCCGTCAATCGGGTCAATGATCCAGCGGCGGCTGGGGTCTTCGCCGGTTATCTCGCCGCCTTCTTCCAGCAGAAAGCCGTAATCGGGGCGGGCATAGAGAAGTTCATCCCGAAGCATTTCTTCGGTGCGGACATCAGCTGCAGTGACAAAATCGGCCGGCCCTTTGCTTGAGACCTGTAACAGATCAACTTCACCGTAATCGCGTTTCAATTTGCGGGCGGCCTTGCGGGCCGCCTTGATCATGACCGTGATATTGGCGGATTGCAGGGCGGCCATTTAGTCTTTGGCCCGCTCGACATAGGTGCCGTCTTCAGAATTTACGACAACGCGGTTGCCGGTTTCAATGTGCGGCGGCACGGTGGTGCGGATACCGTTTTCCAAAAGTGCCGGCTTGGCGCTGGAGGCTGCGGTCTGACCTTTAACCACGGCATCGGCTTCAACCACTTCCAAGGTCACATGTTTCGGCAGTTCGAGGCCAATTGGATCACCTTCAAAGCTTTCCATCATAACTTCCATGCCATCTTGCAGGTAAACCACTTGATCTTCACCGATCATATCGGCATTGAGCGTAACCTGATCATAGGTTTCGGTGTCCATAAAAGTGTGCATGTCGCCTTCGGCATAGAGGTACTGAAACGGCTTTTGCTCCAGCCGGACCTGCTCGACGGTTTCAGATGAGCGAAAACGTTCATTGAGCTTGGTGCCGCTGCGCAGATCTTTCAATTCAACCTGCAGATAAGCGCCGCCCTTGCCGGGTTGTGTATGCTGAATTTTTACCGCCCGCCACAAGCGATCCTGATGTTCGATCACATTGCCGGGACGAATGGCGTTTCCATTGATTTTCATGACTTAAACCATCTTAATTTTTGGCGTTTCTTTGAGTATTTATGTTGAAGGCGCGGAACCTATCAGGTTGCGACGCAGCGGGCAATGGGGGAGTTATTTCGTTTTATTTGCTTGCAGAAGCTATCGCCTCATTAAAGGCTTTGACCGCTGCCGCGGGGCCGTCCGGGTAGTCCCAAATGGCGGCGATGACAGCCAGAAAATCAGCTCCAGCTTCGACCAGAACGCCGCAGTTATCTTGGGTGATACCACCGATGGCAACCGATTGAACATTGGTCATCATGTTCCAGGATTTTAATATATCCGGCTCGGGATGGGCCTTGGCATTTTTGGTGCTGGTCGGGAAAAAAGCGCCGAAAGCGACATAATCAGCGCCTTTCTCAGCCGCTTCCATGGCAAGATGACGGGAGTCGTGACAAGTCACCCCGACTATGGCGTCGTCGCCCAGCAGATTCCGGGCCTCATCGTAGGTGGCGTCTTCCTGGCCGACATGCACCCCATCGCAACCGCTTTCCTTGGCGAGTACCGGATCATCGTTCATGAGAAAGGCAACATCGCGCTCTTGCGCCACCGGGATCAGAACTTCTGCCGCCTTTAAGATGTCATCCCGGCTAGCTTCTTTAAGGCGCAATTGCACACAAGCGACATCGCCGCCATCCAGCGCCGCCGCCAGATCATCCTTGAACACATTGGGATCAAATTTTGGCGGGGTTATGAGATAAAGGCGGCAGATTTCATCTTGGCTTGGATTTGGCATTACTCGGTCTCGTCGCTTTGGGCTTCCGACAACAGCCAATCTCTAAAGGCGCTGACTTCGGGGCGTTTTAATTTATCTTCCGGCGCGACAATATGCCAGGCGAACTCTAACGGCAAATCCAAATCGAAGGGGAGCGCCAGACGGCCGGCGGCGATATCGTCCTCGACCAGGGCGCGGCGGGACAGCAGAACGCCTTGACCACCGATGGCCGCCAAGATAGCGACGGCGGTATCATCGAATACCAGACCATGTGAGGTGTCGATATCCTCTATGCCGGCTGTCTTGAACCATTCCTGCCAATCGGTGCCGGGTGTTGTGCCGGTGGCTGCCACGTGGATTAAGGTGTGGTCCCGCAAATCTTCCGGCGTTTTGATCAACTTGCCGCCATCAATAAAAATCGGACTGCAGACGACAACAAAGGACTCTTTCAACAATAAAGCAGATTCGAGGCCGTCATAAACACCACTGCCAAAGCGTACGCTCAGATCAACTCCGTCCGGCCCAAAATTCGCCAAGCCTAAACTGGCGGAAATTCTGATATCTACATCGGGATGGCGGTTTGTCCATTTCTCCAGGCGCGGCACCAGCCATTTAGCAGCAAAGGAGGGGGTCACGCTGATCGTAATATGATGTTGCTCGGCATTTTGTTTGAGTTTTTGTACGGCGTCATTGAGGCTTTCAAAACCCGCACTCAAGCCCGGCAGCAGCAATCCTCCGGCCTCGGTCAAGGTCACGGCCCGGCTGTCCCGGTGGAACAACGGCGCCTCAAGAATTTCTTCAAGTTTCTTGATCTGCTGGCTAATGGCGCCTGGCGTGACAAAGAGTTCCTCGGCAGCATTCTGGAAACTCATATGCCGGGCCGCCGCTTCAAAGGCGCGCAGGCCGTTCAAAGGCGGAAAGCTGTAAGGTGCTGACATTGGTTTAGTATAACTAAACTATCGATAAAGATAAAGTCATTTGTTTTATTGATATAAATAGCGGAATCTCTGGGTCATAAGATTAGTAAAACTTAAGGAGAAAATAAATGACCTATTCACAGAAAATCGATGTTTTAACCAGCGCCCAAGATAAATTGGCCGCGCTGCATGGCCAAAGCATTACTGAAGGCGAAGTTTACCGGGAAGCTCTGGCCTATACCATTTCCAGCATTTCACGGAAAATCTCGTCTTTGTGGCCCTCGGATTTTGAATAGAACTCACAACAATAAGATTTGCGTTTCGAGCTTTTTGGCTTAAATCTTATGACCAATGGGAACATATAAAGAAACGGAAATCCAATGATCAATATTCAGCAATTTGACCATCTCGGCATTCGCATCACGGATCGGGATCGGGCGCTTAAGTTTTATGAAGCACTGGGCTTTAAAATTCATCTCGAAGTGGATTTCGATGCAGTGATTGTCATCAAAAACGATAATGATGTCGAGATCAATCTGGTCGTTAACGGCGTCGATCTCAATGACGGTAAGAACATCCTGATGGACGTGCCGGAGAAACATCCCGGCCTCACCCATGTTGCGCTCCGTGTAGAATCGATCATCGAAGCCATGAAAACGCTGGAAGAAAATGATATTGCGATTTCTCAGGGGCCCGTGACTTTTGGCGGCGATGGCCATGTCTCGGTCTTCATTCGCGATCCCGACCGTAACACCATTGAACTCCGCGGCCGCCTCGAAGACGAAGACAAAATCCCCGGTTTGGAGTTTTATGATCCCGAGCATAAAGGATGATTTGGGGAATTCTGAGATATGCGTTTAATTTGACAGAGCCGAAATTTTGGTTGGCAGCTATTGCGATTGCAATGGATGTAGCAATTGTAATTTCTCTTTTTCGATGGCTAGCGACTTGATCAATCATTTATTTTGAGTCCCCCCACCCTAACCCTCCCCCGCAAGGAGGGAGGGAATTAGATCGAATGCGTTTCAGCGAAAGCGCCTACCCTCCTTTTTATCGAAGTAAAAAAAGATTTTGAAGTAGCACTTTCTGTCCCCTCCCTCCTTGCGGGGGAGGGTTAGGGTGG
>CAZMHI010000023.1:0-53308 GCA_964566055.1 uncultured Rhodospirillaceae bacterium | reverse complement strand
ACCATTTTTTTTATACATTTAAAATTATTTTTTGATGTTGTAGTTTCTGGCCCCGCCGTTTTGGGGGGGTTGTGTTTGGGTGGGGGGTATTTGAAATGATAGGTGATTCGTAATAGAATTTGTTTATGACAATCGTTAATACAGAACTTTATGAAGCGTTGATTGACACAGGTGCGACAGAATCCAAGGCGCAGGCTGCTGCGGTCTCCATGGCGGACTATGACCGGCGTTTTGCTAAAACGGATGCCGACCTACTTATATTAAAATGGATGGTTGGATTTAATTTGGCGTTTTCAGTCGCAATGATTATGCAACATATGTTCATGTAATCTCACAAATACTTCGTCGCCTCCCGGAGTGTCAGACCCGACGCGCGGTCTCTAAATTCATCAATAATAATTTCAGCCAACATGGGATCGTGCTTGGAAAGCTCCCTGAGCACCCAGCCGATCACCTTGCGGATAAAGAACTCTTTCTCCTCGATAAGTTGATCAATCGAATGTCTGAGCTGGTCCACCCTTAGAGTTCCAGGTTTTATGGCGGGCAAATGACACAACACAGAGGAGCGACGGAGCCACATCCATTCATGGGTCGTCCAGGCTTCAATCTCCTCGTACGCCTCGGGATGGGTGAGGGCGATCCTACCGATTACCCAAGTGCAGAGACCATCAACAAAATCCCAATTGTGGCTATCCAACAGCCAGTCTTTGAGAAAGCCCGAGACATGGCTGGCATCAAGCTGATCAACGTAATGGGTGATGGCGATATTCGCCAGCATGCGGTCTTCGTGGACGTTTTTGGCGTAATAGGCGCTGAGAGCCGGGATCAATTCGTCGAGCGGCGGTTCGGGGCAGGCGCGCTTTACTTTTTTGGCCGCCGTCCGGATGCTGCCCATGTTGCAGCCGAGCATATCATAGGGGCTTTTGAGATAGCGCTTGCGCTCAAAGGCGTCTTCCGGATTACCTTTCTCGCGCAGATAGTCAGCGGCGGCGGCAAGGGCGAGGTCAATGTCGCTGCTTGCCGCCATCATTTACATATCTTTAGATCGTGGCGCCGACAGCCAGGGTGGTGTCGACCATGCGGTTTGAGAAGCCCCATTCGTTGTCGTACCAGCTGAGCACGCGCACGAAATTGCCTTCAATGACTTGTGTTTCAGACAAGTCAAAGACCGAGCTATGGGGATTGTGATTAAAATCAACCGAAACCAGCGGCAAATTATTGGTGCCGAGGATGCCTTTTAAGGGGCCGTCGGCAGCGGCTGCTTCAACCGCGCCATTAATTTCTTCTACAGTGGTTTCTTTGCCTGGTGTAAACGTAAAGTCGATCAGGGATACGTTTGCCGTCGGGACCCTTACCGAAGTGCCGTCCAGCTTGCCGTTCAATTCCGGCAAGACCAGACCAACTGCTTTAGCGGCACCGGTAGATGTCGGGATCATCGAGCCTGACGCCGTTCTGGCGCGATGAAGATCACTGTGCAATGTATCAACCGTGCGCTGATCGCCGGTAAAGGAGTGAATGGTGGTCATAAAGCCACGCTCGATACCAACGGCCTCGTTGAGGACATAGGCAACGGGCGCCAGACAGTTCGTCGTGCAGGATGCGTTCGAAATCACCGTATGATCGGCGCTGATTTGATCTGAGTTAACGCCATAAACCACGGTGATATCAGCTCCAGAAGCCGGGGCGGATACGATCACGCGCTTGGCGCCGGCTTCTAAATGAGCCGAGGCTTTTTCTTTGCTGGCGAAAAAGCCCGTGCATTCAAGGGCGATATCTACTTCCAGCTCTTTCCAAGGCAGGTTGGCTGGATCGCGTTCAGCCGTTACCCGGACCGGGCCCTGACCAGCATCCATGGTATCGCCGTCGGTTTTGACATCCTGCGGCAAAATGCCGTGGGTCGAATCATATTTCAATAGATGCGCATTGGAGTCGGTCGGACCCAAATCATTAATACAGACAACTTCAATACCGTCATTATTGGCTTCCAAAATTGCGCGATAAACCAAGCGGCCAATTCTGCCAAATCCATTAATTGCTACCCGTAGGGCCATTCGTTCCTCCGTTAGAAAAATGCCATCAACTTGCGGCGCACAATCCTAAGTTACACCGCTCTCGTCAAGCCCTCAAAATACATGGCAGCTATCTAATTATTTCGGTAATCACAGTGTTGACGGAATCACAGCCAAGGGCGTAATGTCTGAACCTAATCGGGGAGATTAAGAAATCTTGGCAAATCCTTCTACACAAAGCACTTCTTCTATCCAGGCCGCTAAGTCTAAGCTTGATGCAGCGCTTGACCGGTTGGATAAAGTCATTGAAACAAAAGCCAAATCGGCAAATGGTTCCGGGGCCGGAAATGGCAAGCTCGATAAAGAGCTGACAGCCGCAAAGGCTGAAATCTCCGAACTCAAAGAAAAAAATCAAATTGTCTCGACGCGGCTTGATGGCGCAATTGACCGCATGAAAGAAATTCTGGGAAGCTAACCAAGGAAATATTATGGCCCAAGTCACCGTCACCATTAAC
The DNA here is from genome assembly GCA_964566055.1 of uncultured Rhodospirillaceae bacterium. GTDB lineage: Bacteria > Pseudomonadota > Alphaproteobacteria > Rhodospirillales > UBA2165 > TMED23. The sequence goes on along the minus strand of CAZMHI010000023.1, from coordinate 50,784 downwards.
GGCAGAAAATACGACATCGCCTGCGATGACGGCCAGGAAGCGCATCTGACGAGACTTTCCCAATATGTTGACCGCCGGGTTGACGAGTTGGTAGCAGCAGTTGGCCAGGTTGGTGATGCCCGTCTGCTGGTGATGACATCCCTCCTGGTTGCTGATGAACTTTCAGAAGTTTATACAGAGCTTGATTCTCTCAGGAATGAAAAGCGCGCACCGGCTCAATCCGCACTCGGCGCCGGGGACCTCGAAAAAATGGCTTCGCGTATCGAAAGCATTGCCGACAAGCTCGAAGCATCCTAAATATAGTTCGACGCTGCGGGGCCCGTGAAGTGTGGTAAATCTCCAGGGCCAATAAATACCACTCGGGAGCTGTCCCTGTCGTACCCCTGGGTACGGTATACGGCGCCCACCTAGACCTACCGGCCTAGGAAGATTAGACGCGTAACGACCCACGCGGCGTCACTTAGTTCCTGGAGAAAGTTCAAAAATTGGACAAAGATCAATTGAGAGAACAGGCCCGGCTGCGGCGCCGGGAACTCGCAAAAGCGGTGGGGCTTGGTTTCGGCACCACGTTAATCGAATATTTTGACGCTAACTTCCAGCTTCAACCGGGAGAAAAACTTGGTGGTTATTGGCCGATAACCAATGAAGCTGACGTTAAGCCGCTGCTGAAAAAAATTACCGAAAATGGCGGCACTTGTTTATTGCCGGTTGTCATTGCGCGGGATACCTGTCTGTTGTTCAGGGAATGGCTACAGGCAGATGATTTGGCGCCTTCCGAGATGGGCATCCCGGAACCGCACACAAATAGACCTGCAGGCATTCCAGATATCTTACTGGTACCACTGCTCGCTTATGACGCCCAAGGCAACAGACTCGGTTATGGCGGGGGATATTATGACCGGACGCTCTCTGAGTTGAGAGGCGAGCGCAAAATTACGGCCATCGGTATTGCCTATAGTGGCCAGGAAGTTGACTCGATCCCGAATGAAAGCTTTGATCAGCGCCTCGATTGGGTCATAACCGAAGCGGGGGCAACTGAGTTTAATGCCGATAAGGTGTCATAGATGAGGCTGGTTTATTTTGGTGATGTCTTGGGAAAGTCAGGACGGCAAGGCTTGGCGCAGCATCTGCCGGTGGTGGTCGACAAGCTCACTCCGGATTTTATTATCGTCAATGGCGAAAACGCGGCGCATGGCTTTGGCATTACCGAAAAAATCTGTAAGCAGTTTTTCGACCTCGGCGTTGATGCTATCACCACCGGCAATCACGCCTGGGATCAAAAAGAAATCATTACCTATATCGATGAGGAGCCACGCCTGTTGCGCCCGCTCAATTATCCTGAACTGACACCCGGTAATGGGGCAGGGGTGTTCGAGGCCCGCAATGGCGCTAAAGTTTTTGTCGGCCAGATCATGGGCCGGCTCTTTATGGATGCCATTGATGATCCTTTCGTCTCGATTGATAAAGCCCTGGCCGAACACAAACTGGGCGAAGGCATCGACTGCGCGGTGGTTGATATTCATGCCGAAGCAACCTCTGAAAAAATGGCGGTGGGCCAGTATCTCAATGGCCGGGTCTCAATGGTTGTCGGCACGCATACCCATATCCCAACCGCGGATACGCAAATCCTGCCCGGTGGCACGGCTTATCAGACAGATATCGGCATGTGCGGCGATTATGATTCGGTAATTGGCATGAAGCCGGATGCCGCCATTGGCCGCTTTCGGAAAGTGATGCCGATGGAGAGACTGGCCCCAGCAGAAGAGGAAGCGACCGTCTGCGGCGTTTATCTTGAAACCGATGAGGAAACCGGCCTCGCAACGAGGATGGAGCCCATCCGGGTCGGTGGCAGATTGTCGGAGCAAGTGCCTGAAGGTTAGTTCAAATCCAGCAGTGCGGAAATTTTACTCAAGACGTCGTTGAGAATGTCTGGCGGTGCTTGATCGGCGATTTCCAGATTGCGGACCTTCCGATCGATGCTTTTCACTTGATCGGCCAATACCGCTCCTGAAATCGCCAGACCGGTCGGCAAGGTGGTTTCAAACGGATAGCCTTTGACGGTCGAGGTAATTGGACAGACGACCGCATAATTAGTTTTTTCGTGATAGGCTTTTGGTGAAAGTACGAGAGCCGGGCGGCGGCCTGATTGTTCATGACCTGCTTGGGGATTAAAATCGACCCACACGAGATCTCCTCGGTCCGGTAGTGCCATTACAATAACTCGGTTCCCGATGGTCCGTCGTCAAAATTATCTTCGGGTAAATTGTCCGGCGTTATTGCGCTCACGAGATCATTTATCTTATAGGCAGACGGATTATTGCTGCCGATTTTCTTTAACGTGACGGCATCGCCTTCAATTTCGTAGGCGATCTCATCACCGGGCCCAATTTCCAGAAGTTGCCGTACGGCAAGAGGTACGACGGCCTGATATTTCCTCGAAAGCTTTGCCGTGATCAAGATGTATCTCCTTATGTAAAGCAATTGTTTGGCTAAAGTAAAGCATTTGCTTTATCTTGTCAACTAAACTAATTGCTGTCAGTGCTGCAAATTGCAGCACTGACTTGGCGTCAAAAAATCAAATTCCGTTGGTTGTTAGCCAAATGATGAATTGAATTATAAGGCGTATAAATAGGCTAAATAATTGGCTCATTTTTGAGTCTCCTTTTTTTTGGTCGCACACAAAATTGTGTGTATATCTATTTATAAAAAAGACGATTTTAGCCGCCCAAATAGGCTGAAAATGAGCAATTAAGGCGATTTTTGGCGGTCTCAAGGCAATTGAAAGGACGTTGTCGTGAAGACGAAATTCTTTGGGGTGCGAAACTGAAATAAGTGTGGTAATGAAGGGCTTCTGAACAACTAATTTAAAAGAAACGACACATGGCCGGTCATTCCCAGTTTTCAAATATTATGCATCGCAAAGGCGCGCAGGATAAAAAGCGCGCCAAAATATTCGCCAAGCTTATCCGCGAGGTTACGGTGGCTGCGAAATCAGGACTGCCGGATCCGGACGCCAATCCCAGACTGCGCACGGCGATTTTAGCTTGCCGGGCGGCGAATATGCCGAAGGACAATATTGAACGCGCGATTAAAAAAGTTGCCGGCGGTGATGAGGGCGAAGTTTATGATGAAGTGCGTTATGAGGGCTATGGTCCGGGTGGTATCGCTGTCATTGTCGAAGCACTAACTGACAACCGCAATCGCACAGCTTCGGATGTCAGGACAGCTTTTTCTAAAAACGGCGGTAATTTAGCTGAAACCGGTGCGGTGAGTTTCATGTTCGACCGTATGGGCGCCATCCATTACGCAGCTGAAACCGGCTCGCCTGATGACGTCTTTGAAGCTGCGCTTGAAGCCGGGGCAGAGGATGTCGAAAGTAGCGATGCCGGGCATGATATCTATTGCCAGCCGGAAGATTTTCATAATGTCAGCGAAGCCTTAGCGGCAGCGCTAGGCGATCCGGAGTCCGCTGGGCTCGATTGGCGGCCGCAAAATTCAGTTGAGGTCAGCGACAAAGAAGCCGAAACTATTATGCGCCTTTTCGAAGCGCTGGAAGACAATGATGATGTCCAGCGCGTCTCGGCTAATTTCGAAATGTCAGATGAGGTAATGGCCAAATTGAGCGCCTAAGTTTTAGGGCTTAGTTAACAAGTATTAAGTATCCTGGGAAAATTAGTTTTATAGGGAATGTTGGGGAATATGAGATTACTCGGCATCGATCCAGGATTGCGTAATACGGGTTGGGGCATCATTGAGTCAGACGGCAACCGTCTGACCTATGTTGGCGACGGCGTGGTTAAAAGTGATGCAGCGCTTAGTCTCGCCGAACGGTTGGTTCAACTGCATGACGGTCTCACCCAAATTTTGGAAGATTTTCAGCCCGCTGAAGTCGCTGTTGAAGAGACATTTGTCAACGTAAACGCCGCTTCGACCCTGAAATTAGGGCAGGCGCGCGGCATTGCCTTATTTGTGCCATCAAAATTTGGTCTACCGGTGGCGGAGTATTCACCGAATCTAGTCAAGAAATCACTCGTCGGTTCGGGGCACGCGGCGAAGGAACAAGTGCAAATGATGATAAACACCCTGTTGCCAGGCTGTGACTTTCAGTCAGCCGATTCGGCTGATGCTTTGGCGATCGCCATTTGCCATGCCCATCACCGGGGCTCGGCAGCCTATCAGGCTGAGCTTGTGGAGGCCGCCAAATGATTGCCAAGCTGACTGGTCTGGTTGATTCCACTGGTGAGGATTACGTCATTATTGACGTCGGCGGTGTTGGCTATTCAGTATTTTGCTCGAGCCGCACCCTTAATATGCTGGCAGCGGCATCCGGCACGGTTTCGGTGATGATCGAAACCCATGTGCGGGAAGATCATATCCATCTTTATGGCTTTGCCGATGAAGCTGAGCGGGCCTGGTTCAAATTGCTGACCACGGTGCAGGGTGTTGGCGCCAAGGTTTGCCTCGCAATTTTGTCCGTTTTGTCCCCTGATAATTTGGTCCAGGCGATTGCTGCACAAGATAAAGCTGCCGTCACCCAGGCACCGGGCGTTGGTCCGAAATTGGCAACCCGCATTTTAAGCGAACTTAAAGACAAAGTCGGCGGCATCGCGCTCGGCTCGACAACGGCAACTCTGGAAGGTGAGGTGGCGGAAACCGAAGGCGGTAACCCCTTTGCCAATGACGCGGTTTCGGCATTGGTAAATCTCGGCTATGGACGCTCAGATGCCTTCCGGGTGGTGCATCAGGCGGCGGCAAAGCTCGGCGCAGATGCCTCAGTTGAAGTTTTAATCAAAGACGGTCTCACGGAGTTAAGCACTCATGGATGAAGATCGTCTAATCAATCCAGATTCAAATATAGATGATGCCGGCGATACCCAAACCCGTCCGCAAACGCTGGATGAATTCGTCGGCCAACGAGGCGTTTGTGACAATCTCCGCGTTTTTGTGGAGGCCGCCCGCGGCCGCAGTGAAGCGATGGATCATGTCTTGCTGTTTGGTCCTCCTGGTTTGGGTAAGACAACCCTCGCGCAAATTGTCTCCCGGGAACTTGGTGTTGGCTTTCGGGCAACCTCCGGGCCGGTGATTGCCAAAGCTGGTGATCTGGCCGCCATTTTGACCAACCTTGAAGCGCGCGACGTTTTGTTCATCGATGAAATTCACCGGCTTAGCCCGGCGGTTGAGGAAATCCTCTATCCCGCTGTCGAAGACTTCCAGCTTGATCTGGTGATCGGTGAAGGTCCGGCTGCGCGTTCGGTGCGCATTGATCTGCAGCCCTTTACTCTGGTTGGCGCGACAACCCGGTCTGGCTTGATCACAACGCCGCTTAGAGATCGTTTCGGCATTCCGCTCAGGCTTTCTTTTTATGATGTTGATGAGCTGCAAGGTATCATCAGCCGCAACGCACGTATTCTTGAGCTTGATCTTACCGATGATGGCGCGGCGGAGATCGCCAAGCGCTCACGCGGCACACCCCGAGTGGCAGGCCGTTTACTGCGCCGGGTGCGGGATTTTGCCACCGTCGAGGGTAACACGACAGTAGATGCCAAGATCGCCGATGCCGCTCTGAACCGTCTGGATGTAGATGTGCTCGGCTTGGATGCGATGGACCGGCGCTATCTCAAATGTATCGCCGACAATTACGGCGGCGGCCCAGTGGGGGCAGAGACCCTGTCGGCGGCGCTATCGGAAGAACGCGATACCATCGAAGAAGTGATCGAGCCTTACATGATCCAGCAGGGTTTGCTGATGCGCACCCCAAGGGGCCGGGTGCTGGCGGCGGGAGCCTATCGTCATCTCGGTATTGCCGAGCCGAAAAATATTAAGCAACTGGAACTATTAGCCCAAGACGAGGGCGAAGATGAATAAGATCGATCCTTCATCTTCCATGATTGCAGATGGTAAGCACCGCCTGCCGATCCGGGTTTATTATGAAGACACGGATTCCGGTGGTGTCGTCTATTACGCTAATTATCTGAAATATGCCGAGCGTGCGCGCACTGAAATGCTGCGGGAAATCGGCTCAGAGCATCAGACAATGAAAGCTGAACTGGGCGTTGGTTTTGTTGTCCGAACGTGTAATGCGGATTTTCAGAAACCGGCTCGCTTGGATGATCTCTTGGAAGTTGAAACCGAGATTTTAGCCGTGCGCGGCGCCAGCATTCAAATGCGCCAATCCGTGACACGGGCTAACGAAGCTTTAGTGATTTTGGAGGTAAAACTCGCCTGCATGAATCTTGACGGTGGCGCTGCCCGTATCCCTGAAGGGGTGCGCACGGCGATGGCCGAACTCGTAATTTCGAAAAGTGAGGATTAAAGATGGAAGGCAATGCGGTAGAAGCCGCTCAAATGGCGGGAGCGATCGCGGCAACTGACTTCTCGGTGTGGGGCTTGTTTCTGAAGGCTGACATTATCGTTAAAGCGGTGATGATCTTCTTGTTTGTGGCATCGATCTGGTGCTGGGCGATCATCATTGAGAAAACACTGCGTCTCAGAAAACTCAATGCGGCGGCGGCTGAATTTGAAGACAGCTTTTGGTCAGGTGGCTCCCTGGATGCGCTTTATGACCGGATTGGCGCGCAACCCCGTGATCCCATGTCGGCGGTATTTGCGGCGGCGATGCGGGAATGGCGGCGCTCAAACGAAGCCAGCACGGGCCGTGATAACGGCTCAAGCGTAATGGAACGTATTCACCGGGTGATGGATGTGACGGTCAACCGCGAGGTTGAACGGGTTGAGCGGCAGATGACGATCCTGGCCTCGACCGGCTCGACAGCTCCGTTTGTCGGCTTATTTGGTACGGTCTGGGGTATCATGAACAGCTTTCAGGCCATCTCGATCACTAAAAACACCAGCCTGGCCGTGGTTGCACCCGGCATTGCTGAAGCTTTGTTCGCCACCGCACTTGGCCTTGTTGCCGCCATCCCGGCGGTGATTGCCTATAACAAAATCACTAAAGATATGGATCGTTATGCCGCCCGGCTGGATGATTTCGCCAATGAGTTTTCCGCCATTGTATCCCGTCAAATGGAAGGGCGTGAATAGCCATGGCGATGGCTGTTGAAAAAGGTGGCAGAGGTGGCCGGGGCGGCAGACGCGAACGCACGCGGCCGATGTCTGAGATTAACGTCACGCCGATGGTCGATGTTATGCTGGTGCTGCTGGTAGTTTTTATGGTGACGGCGCCGCTGCTGACCGTTGGCGTGCAGGTTGATCTGCCGAAAACCAAAGCGGGCCTGATCCAGGATCAGGTTGAGCCGCTCGCCGTTACAGTTAGCGCCAGCGGTCAGATATTTCTGCAAGATAAGGAAATTGAACTCTCCGTGCTGGCGCCGCGGCTGATCGCCATTACCGGCGCCAATCCTGATGTCCGTATATTTGTCCGGGGCGACAAAGATATTGAATATGGCCGCGTCATGGAAGTAATGGGCACGTTGAATGCGGCGGGATTTAGAAAAGTCGCCTTAATCACGGAAATGCCACAATCCGGCGCTAAAAAAACTCCCAGGAAGAAATCCAGCAATAAATCTGGGAAGAAGTAGTTTAGATGCGCTCAAGTGTTCTGCTTTCAACTTTTTTGCATGCCGTGGTGATCGTGATCGGCGTTTATGGTCTGCCGTCGATCCGCAAGCCTCCGCCTTTGCAGGATATTCCGATGGTGGTCGAGATCGTGCCAGTTGATTTTAAGACCAATCTGCCCTCAGCACCTGAGCCGCCTAAGAAACCTGAAAAAAAAGTTGAAAAGAAGCCGCCCAAGCCGCCACCCGCACCAAAGGTGAAAAAAGCACCGCCGGCGCCAACGCCGCCACCGCCGGCTAAAGAGCCGGAAGTTGCTGTGGTGCCGCCGCCTCCGGAACCCAAACCGAAACCAAAGCCCAAACCCAAGGTCGAAGCTAAACCCAAGCCTAAGCCAAAGCCAAAGGCGAAACCCAAGCCCAAAGCGCCGCCGAGTCTGGTTAAAGCAAAGCCTCGCCGGAAGCCTAAACCGCCGGACCGCTTTGCCATGGTTTTGAAAAATCTGGAAAAAACTTTGGAAAAACCGAAGCCAAAGAAAAAAACGCCAAAAAAGAAAAAAACCAAGGCCGAAGAGGACTTAATGGCCAGGCTTTCCAAATCGTTGACGCGTAAGCCGACGGAATTTAATCCGGATCGAAAAATCTCGATGAGCGAACAGCATGCAATGATCAATTATGTTCGCAATAAAGTAGAGCCGTGTTGGAATTTCCAGGCCGGTTCCAAGGGGGCTCAAAATATTATTGTTGAAATCAAAGTGGCGTTGAGCTCAGACGGCAAAGTTTCTCATGCCCGCATAACCAATAAGAATCAATTGCAACGCGATGCGTTTAGTTTGGCCGCTGGTGAAGCTGCGCTTAGGGCGGTTTTAAATCCAGGCTGCCAGCCTTATAAACTGCCAGCCGACAAATATGCGGTCTGGAAAGATTTAACACTTACCTTTAATCCGCGAGAAATGTTAGGTAGATAAATAGAATGATATTGTTTAAACGAATAATTCAAAAAATTATTGGGCGGTTTCATGGATAGATTTTGCAATGTAACCAGATGTGCTGGATTGGCAGTGCTGTTTATTTTCTTTTTGTCGTTGCCTGCCCTTGCCGAACTGCGGGTTGATATCACCCGCGGTGTGGTCAAGCCGATCCCAGTAGCGGTGACAAATTTACTCGGCACCTCCGCCAAAGAGCAAAACATCGGCCGCAATATAGCCAACGTGATTAAGGCCGATCTGGTGCGCTCCGGATTATTTTCAGCCATCGATTCCAAAGCTTTTATTGATGTTGAAAGTTCGCTCGACACCGTACCGAAATTCGGCAATTGGCGGGTCTTGAAAGCCCAAGCCTTGTCGCAAGGTATGGTGCAATTGGAAGCCGGCAATAAATTAAAAGTTCAGTTTCGCCTCTGGGATGTTTTCGCCGAGCAGCAGATGGTGGGCCGCGTCTATTCGACGGTCGCCGAGAATTGGCGGCGTATTGCCCACATCATTGCTGACGCGATCTACAAGCGGGTGACCGGAGAAAACGGCTATTTTGACACTCGCGTGGTCTATATTGCTGAAACCGGGCGGGGCGACCGTCGTATCAAGCGTCTCGCCATTATGGATCAGGACGGCGAAAACCATCACTTTTTGACTGATGGCAGCGCTCTGGTTCTAACGCCGCGATTCTCACCAAGCCGCCAGGAGATAACCTACATGTCCTATCATGGCAATGTGCCGAGGGTTTATATTTTTAATATTGATTCAGGCCGGCAGGAATTGCTCGGCGATTTTCCCGGCATGACTTTCGCGCCACGCTTCTCGCCCGATGGCAACAAAGTCATCATGAGTATGGCGAAAGACGGCAATACGGAAATCTATACCATGGATTTGCGGACCCGTGCCCAAAAGCGGCTGACCAAACATTCCGCGATTGATACTTCGCCGCATTATTCGCCGGATGGCAAGCGGATCGTCTTTAATTCGGACCGTAGCGGTACTCAGCAGCTTTATGTTATGAGCGCCAATGGAGGACGGGCGAAACGTATCAGCTTTGGCCGGGGCCGCTATGCGACGCCGGTGTGGTCGCCGCGGGGCGATCTTATCGCTTTTACAAAAATCACCCGTGGCAAGTTCTTTATCGGTGTGATGGATGTCGATGGCAAAGGCGAGCGTCTGCTGTCTGAAGGTTTTTTGGTCGAATCACCGACCTGGGCGCCCAATGGCCGCGTCATAATGTATTTTAGGGAAACACCTATTAGTAAAAAAGGTGGTAAAGTCTCTAAACTCTATTCAATTGATCTAACGGGGCATAATGAGCGGGAAATGGTGACACCGATGGATGCCTCCGATCCTGCATGGTCCCCCTTGATTCCATAGATGGGGTTGCTTATAGTCTATAAGTCAATGATTTTTCAGTCATTTGATGCATTTTTGTGTCGTAATTTGTGACGATTGTGCTAAATAATGACTTAGTGCAAGACGCGAAAGGTCGCGGTTTGCGGTTTTTTTTAACGAACGTTCCGATCAGGGGTACCAAAAAAATGAAATTTAGAAATTTAGCAGTTGTGATTGCGGCGCTTTTCCTTGTTGCGGCTTGCGAGTCTACTTCAACGGAATCGGGCAAAGGCTCCGGCGACGGCAAACAAATGGCGAAAAAACCTAAGAGACAAGCTCCGCCCAGAGGTTTCTCAATTACGCCTGGTTCGTCGCAAGATTTGGTTGTTAATGTTGGCGATCGCGTTTTCTTCGCTCTCGATAAATCCAACCTTAGTTCCGCTGCGCGCGCTACTTTGGAAAAACAAGCTGCATGGCTTAAAAAATATGGCAGCGTCAAAGTTACCATTGAAGGTCATTGTGATGAACGCGGTACGCGTGAATACAACTTGGCGCTCGGCGAACGCCGCGCTAATTCAGCGAAAGACTTTTTGGTTGCTTTAGGCATCAGCCCAAATCGTGTTAATACGATTTCTTACGGTAAAGAACGCCCTGTTGCTTTGGGCCACGATGAATCATCCTGGTCACAAAACCGTCGCGGTGTAACCACTGTAGCTGGCGCTGGCAGCTAACCAATACTGATCGAAGCGTTTCAAGACGCCTGCCATCCCGGTATATTCGGGGCGGCGGGCGTCTTGCCGTTTAGGTAGGTAAATCGAGTGATTTAACTGTTGCCATTTTTTAGCCAATTTTTCTGGTCAATATGCGTTATAATCGCCTATTAAAAGTAATTGCAGCTATCAAGCAAAGAGCGTTATCAAATATGAAGAGCCAAATTCCATTCGCCAAATTTTTAACGGCAGCCATTTTAGTCACTGGCATTGCCGCCGGCGCACCTGACGTATGGGCACAAGACAAAAGCCTTGAATCGCTGGTCTCCAAATTGAACCGTTTGGAGCGCGATATTCAAACGCTCAACCGCAGTGTCTATAAAGGTGGAACGCCGCCTAAGTCTGCTGTCTCTCAGCCCAAGCTCGTTACTCCTCAACCCGTGGCAACTCCCGCCAGCAGCAAAGCCTATATTATCCGCCTTGAAGAACGGCTGTCACAGCTTGAAGGTGAACTGCAAAACACGACCAATACGATCGAGAGCATGAACCACAATGTCGATCAGATGAAATCGCGTCTTGATAAGCTGGTCGTTGATATAGATTTTCGCCTGACGCGCCTTGAAGGCGCCGCCGTGAGGCCCGGCACTCCAGGACAAGTTCAGGCTCCTCTCGGCCCGCCAACGGTTTCAAGTGTGCCACGGGCGGCAGGGGTACAACAGATCGGTCCAACCACCGGTGGTCCGGTGGTGACTTCAGGCGCGCCCAGCACTCTCGGTAAAATCAGTGAAACTGACCTAAGCTCAGTACAACGCGATGCCCGGAATTTGCCACCAGGCCAAGCGCCACAGGCAACCCAGGCCGCTGTCCAGCCGCAACCTCAACCACAACCGGTCATCGTCAAGAAATCAGTTTTACCGGAAGGCACGCCGACTTCGCAGTATAAATTCGCTTTCTCGATATTGCGTAAGGCAGATTACGATAATGCGGAATTAGCCTTGCTGGAATTCATTGAGAAACACCCCGATGACAAGCTGACGCCAAACGCCCGCTATTGGCTCGGCAAGACCTATTATGTGCGGACGAATTACCGGGATGCAGCTGAGGCATTTTTACGCGGTTTTCAGCAAGCACCGAAAGGCCCCAAAGCACCTGATACATTATTAATGCTTGGCGTATCATTGGCGAATTTAAAGAAGAAATCTGATGCATGCGCGACTTTTACCAAGCTCGGCCAGGATTATCCGGATGCCTCGGCAAACATTAAAAAGCAGCTCAAGCGGGAAATTGGACGCACGGGTTGTAAATAAACCTCGCCCAAGCGACGCGATCTCAACTCGGGAGTTTGCCGGGCTGTTAGAGCCGTTTGCTGGCTTAATTTCTCAAAGCAATAAGTTTGCAGTCGCCGTCTCGGGCGGTGCCGACAGTATGGCCTTATGTCTGCTGGCGGTTGATTGGGCAAAGGCGCATGGTCGACAGATTATCGCTTTAACCGTCGATCATGGACTGCGCCCGGAAGCGGCGGCAGAATCCCAAACGGTGGCCAACTGGCTGGCAGCGCGCGGAGTGAAGCATCACATTTTGTGCTGGCAGGGCGATAAACCGGCCTCGGGTATTCAAGCAGCGGCGCGAGACGCACGCTATGCCTTAATGGCGGAATGGTGCCGCGATAACGGTTTTACCACTCTAATGACGGCGCATCACCTTGAAGATCAGGCCGAAACGTTCTTACTCCGGGCAGAGCGGGGCAGTGGAATGGATGGTCTTGCCTGCATATCGGCTGAGGCAGAACGGAACGGCATCAAATTGTTGCGGCCATTGCTGCCGGTTTCGAAAACTCGTTTGCGGGAAACGCTTATTGCTCAGGATCAAAATTGGCTGGAAGACCCATCTAACGAAAATCCTGCCTTTCGTCGAACCAAAATGCGAAAGCTTGTTACGGCATTAAAGCAAAGAGGCCTAGATTCTGATCGCTTGGGTGCTCTCATAGATAATTTCGCCAACCTACGTAATTCAACCAGTGAAATTGTCACGGTGTTTATGAACGAAGCCACGCAGATTTTTCCGGAAGGCTACGGCATGGTACGGGGTGATATTCTGAGCCTGTTACCCGAGCCGATTGTCGAACGTATTTTGGTGCGGTTAACCCAGGTTTTTGGTGGCAAAACCTATCCGCCACGCCACGACCGCTTGGTGCGGGCCATGCAGCACCTTGAGAATAATAATTTCCGTGGCTTTACCCTTGGGGGCTGCCGATTTCTGGGCAACAGTAACGAAATTATGATCTGCCGGGAAATGCGGGGGATTTCGCGCCGGCAGATTGGCGCGGATATCAATTTTACCTGGGATAATCTATTCGACATTAAGATCAGTAAAAAAACCGGCAACGATGTATATTTGGCTCCGCTGGGCAAAAATGGCTGGGCTGAAATTGTGAGAAAAAGCCCGGAACTCAGAGATATTTCATTACCCTATCCGGTTCGCCTGACTTTGCCGGCATTGGTTGACCAACAAGGGATTATAGCCGTGCCTCATCTTAATTTTCGGCGGGATAGAGTGGATGCGCAGGGTCAGTATATTGCTGAAGTTGAGTTCCGAAACCGGTAGCAGTTTAAGAATCTTTCCAAATAACCTGGAAATGGTACGATAATTCGTGTAGGGAACTCTGTCTGACCTCTTGAGATTAGTGAATTTGGTACTATCTCTTATAATTAGAGTGTCTAAATTACAAAATTCCGTGCGGCGGTTTTATTAAGGAAGGGAAATAAGTTGAATTTCCGGAAAAATTTGGCCCTTTGGGTCATCATTGCGTTGCTTATCTTTACGCTGTTTAACATGTTCCAGGGCTCGCCTAATAAAGGCCAGCATCAGTCCTTGGCATTTTCCGATTTTATCGGCGCGGTTGATAGTGGCGATGTGCGAGATGTTACTATTCAATGCAAGAAAGTTACCGGCCACTATGGTGATGGCCGCGAGTTCCGCACTTATTTGCCGGATGATCCGTCGCTGATCCCCAATTTGAGCAAAAAAGGCGTTCACATTAAAGCCGTCCCCGCTGAAGATGAATTATCTATATTCGGTATTCTAATTTCCTGGTTCCCGATGTTGTTGCTGATCGGTGTCTGGATATTTTTCATGCGGCAAATGCAAGGCGGTGGCGGCAAAGCCATGGGCTTTGGCAAATCAAAAGCTAAAATGCTGACTGAAAAAACCGGTCGCGTAACCTTTGAAGACGTCGCCGGAATTGATGAAGCTAAGCAGGAGCTTGAAGAAGTCGTCGACTTTTTGAAAGATCCCGCCAAATTCCAGCGCCTCGGTGGTAAAATTCCGAAAGGCTGTCTGCTGGTAGGCCCTCCGGGCACCGGTAAAACATTGTTGGCACGCGCTATTGCTGGTGAAGCCAATGTACCGTTCTTTACAATTTCGGGTTCTGACTTTGTTGAAATGTTTGTCGGTGTCGGCGCCAGCCGGGTTCGCGATATGTTTGAACAAGGCAAAAAGAATGCACCCTGCATCATCTTTATTGATGAGCTTGATGCGGTAGGCCGTCATCGCGGTGCCGGTCTTGGCGGCGGTAATGACGAGCGTGAGCAAACCCTCAACCAGATGCTGGTTGAGATGGATGGCTTTGAGACCAATGAAGGTGTGATCCTATTGGCCGCAACCAACCGTCCCGATGTGCTTGATCCGGCTCTGCTGCGTCCTGGCCGTTTCGACCGTCAAGTTGTGGTGCCCAATCCGGATATCGTTGGCCGCGAGAAAATCCTCAAAGTTCATATGCGGAAAGTTCCTGTGGCCCCTGATGTTGATGCCAAGGTTATCGCTCGCGGCACACCTGGATTTTCCGGTGCTGATCTCGCCAATTTAGTCAACGAAGCGGCTCTTTTGGCGGCGCGTACCGGTGGCCGCATGGTTACCATGGCGAATTTCGAAGCCTCCAAAGATAAAGTCATGATGGGCGCCGAGAGGCGCTCCATGGTGATGACGGATGATGAGAAGGCGCTCACCGCCTATCACGAAGCCGGTCACGCCATTGTCGGTATCAATGTGCCGAAACATGACCCGCTGCACAAAGTCACAATCATTCCTCGTGGCCGCGCCTTAGGCGTGACGATGTCGTTGCCGGAACGGGATAAATACAGCTATTCCAAGCTTGAGCTTGAATCCAAATTGGCTGTGATGTTCGGTGGCCGCTTGGCTGAAGAAATTACCTTTGGTGAAGAAAATGTCACCACGGGCGCTGGTAACGATATCCAGCAGGCAACAGATATGGCCCGCCGCATGGTCACTGAATATGGCTTTAGCGATAAACTTGGACCGCTACGCTATACCGATAATGACGAAGAAATTTTCCTCGGTCATTCGGTGGCGCGGCATAAAAACGTTTCCGATGCGACGGCGAAACTGATCGATGAAGAAGTTCGCCGTTTGATCGAGGAAGCCGAGGAAGTTGCCCGCAAAGTTTTAACTGATAAGGCTGATGATCTCGAGCAACTGGCGCAAGCTTTGCTGGAATATGAAACACTGAGTGGCAGCGAAGTTGATGCACTGCTTAGAGGTGAGCCTATTTTCCGGCCCGACCTTGATGATGATCCTACCGAAGGACATGCAAAATCATCCGTGCCTTCAAGTGGGGCGGCGGCGAAAAAAGATCAGGATAAAGACACCGGCGGCGATTTTACACCAGAGCCGCAACCTGAAGGCTAAAAAACTTTGGCGCGCAGTTTCGCTGGCTTATCTCTGAAACGTCCACTCATTATGGGCATAATAAATGTTACCCCTGACAGTTTTACTGACGGGGGTGATTTTTTTGATGCTGCTTCTGCGATAGATCACGGCAAGAAACTGCTGGACGATGGCGCGAATATTCTCGATATCGGTGGTGAGTCAACCCGGCCCGGTGCATCTCCCGTCGATCCCAAGGAAGAAGCAAATCGTGTGCTGCCGGTGCTCGAAGGCCTTGCTAAGGCTGGGGCGGTAATTTCAATCGATACTCGCCATGCCGACGTTATGACCAGCGCGCTTGATGCAGGCGCGGTTGTCTTAAATGATGTCTCAGCTTTGGAAGGCGAGGGCTCGCTCAGAGTTGCCGCTCAAAGCGATGCCTCTATTGTGCTGATGCATATGCAGGGCGAGCCGGCAACGATGATGGCTAACCCGATTTATGACGATGTGACCCGAGAAGTCAGCAGCTATTTGAGTGAGCGCATTAATGCCTGTGTGGCCGCTGGCATCGATAAAAAACGGCTCGCCATAGATCCCGGATTCGGCTTTGGCAAAACCCGAGATCACAATCTCGAACTCATCGATAATTTGGGTTGTCTAAAGGAATTAGACTGCCCGATTCTGGTTGGCTTGTCGCGCAAGTTTGGTAAACACAAGAATCCCAGTGAACGGCTGCCCGAATCACTTGCCGTGGCGGTTAAATCTGTTCTCAACGGTGCTGAAATTCTCCGTGTTCACGATGTCGCCGAAACCCGTGACGCCCTTGCTGCGCTTCGAGTTGAAGGGGCGTAAGAATCTGCAATAAAAAGTTAGATGACGCTTGCCTGAGACTGTAATAAAAGTATCCCGGCGTGAGCGCTTTAAATCTCCGAACGATATAGATAGATGATACGCAAACTCTTTGGAACTGACGGCATCCGTGGCACCGCAAATTTGGAGCCAATGACAGCCGAAACCGCCTTGAAAGTCGGCATGGCTGCCGGGCTGCATTTTACCCGTGGCAATTACCGTCACCGGGTAGTGATCGGCAAAGATACCCGGCTGTCCGGTTATATGATCGAACCGGCTTTAACGGCTGGTTTCGTCGCTGCCGGTATGGACCCCATTTTGGTCGGACCGATGCCGACACCGGCGGTGGCCATGCTCACCCGCAGCTTGCGCGCTGATCTCGGGGTGATGATCTCGGCCTCGCATAATCCGTTTCAGGATAACGGCATCAAGCTATTTGGCCCCGATGGCTACAAACTTTCGGATGAGGTCGAACTTGAAATTGAGACCCGCATCGATGGCGATATGAACGGCGATTTAGCCGCGCCGGAAGAACTTGGCCGGGCTCTGCGTCTTGATGATGCCCAGGGCCGCTATATCGAATTTGTTAAACGCACCTTCCCGCGTGGTTTGACCCTGGATGGCTTAAAGATCGTTGTCGATTGCGCCAATGGTGCCGCTTATAAAGTTGCGCCGACCGTACTGTGGGAACTTGGCGCCGAAGTGATACCGGTGGGTGTTGATCCTGACGGCTATAACATCAATTTAGGCTGTGGCTCGACATCGACCGAGTTCATGCAGTCACAAGTGGCGGCGCATAACGCGGATATCGGTATCGCGCTGGATGGTGACGCTGACCGTGTCTTGGTATCGGACGAGCATGGCAAGCTTGTTGATGGTGACCAGATCATGGCGGCAGTAGCCCAATATTGGGCGCAGGAAGGCCGGCTGACTGGCGGCGGCGTCGTTGCGACGGTGATGTCTAACCTGGGCTTTGAACGCTTTTTAGAGGAATTGAAGCTTTCTCTCGTGCGGACCAAAGTTGGCGACCGTTATGTTGTTGAGCACATGCGCGCCAATGGTTTTAACTTAGGTGGCGAACAATCCGGCCATATCGTACTTTCTGATTATAGCACCACCGGCGATGGCTTGATCGCGGCATTGCAGGTGCTGGCTGTGATCCGCACATCAGAACGGCCCGCCAGTGAAGTTTGCCGCATGTTTGAACCCCTGCCGCAATTGCTGAAAAATGTCAGAGTCAGCAGCAAAGCCGACTGGGAAACCGCCAGCGTCAAACAAGCCATTGCGGCAGGTGAAGCCAAGCTGCAAAATGCCGGACGTATTCTCATTCGTGAATCCGGCACCGAGCCGTTGGTTCGAGTGATGGCTGAAGGCGAAGATGCGGCGCTGATCAGTCATATCGTTGATGACATTGCCAGTGAGATCGAACGGGCGGCAGCGGCGTAAGGAAATAAAGATCAGGGAGATTTAAGTGAAAGGTCGCGTTCTTATTGTCGCGGGGTCAGATTCCGGCGGTGGCGCTGGTATTCAAGCAGATATTAAAGCGGTAACCGCCCTGGATGGTTTCGCCATGACAGCAATTACCGCACTCACTGCCCAAAATACCCAAGGCGTGTTCGGCATTCACGATGCCCCGGCTTCCTTTGTCGCTGAGCAAATGCAGGTTGTGCTGAACGATATCGGCGCCGATTGCATTAAAATCGGAATGTTGCATAGCCCGGATATCATCGAAGCGGTGTGCGCAACACTTGCCGATCTGGCGTCTGACGTCCCCATCGTAGTTGATCCGGTGATGGTGGCCAAAGGCGGCGCTTCGTTGCTCGCTGATGAAGCGATGGCGGCGCTTAAATCCCAGATGATCCCGCGGGCCACGGTATTGACACCCAATCTCCCCGAGGCAGAAGCTTTGTCAGGCATGAAATCCGTTGGCGAGGAAGATGCCGAGGAAATGGCCCAGGCCTTGTCAGTGATGGGACCCCAGGCGGTGCTGCTCAAAGGGGGTCACCGTGAGGGTGACGAGGTGATGGATTTACTGATGGAACGCGGGAACGTTACCGATATCTACCGCAGCCCCCGCATTGATACTGACCATACGCATGGCACCGGTTGCACGCTGGCGTCCGCCATTGCCACCGGTATCGCGCAAGGCTTGAGCCTCCGAGAAGCCGTTGCCCGTGGCCGCAATTATGTCCAAGAAGCAATCCGCACCGCACCCGGTTTTGGCCAGGGCCACGGACCGCTTAATCATGCTCATACGGTGAACGAATTTTAAATTCCTGAAATTGTCTCCTGACAATATAGCGATTGACCTTAATCCCTGGATTGGGGAACTTACCGCCATGGAAAAAGTCTCACTAGATGAACTCAAAACCGCCCAGGAAATAGTCTACCGGCATCTCAAACCGACGCCCGAAATATCGTGGCCGTTGCTGTCTGAGCGCGTGGGCTGTGAGGTTTGGGTTAAGCATGAAAATCACACACCGATTGGCGCCTTCAAAGTCCGGGGTGGGCTTAATTACATGGATCGCTTGAGCCGCGAGCAGCCGGAAGCGAAAGGCATCATCTCGGCGACCCGGGGTAATCATGGTCAAAGCCTGGCCTTTGCAGCGTCACGCTACGGCATTGCCGCGACTATTCTGGTACCCTTTGGCAATAATCCGGAAAAAAATAATGCTATGCGTGCACTAGGTGCCGATTTAATTGAGCATGGCCAAGATTTTCAGGAAGCCCGCGAATATGCCGAAGTCCTGGGCGACGAGAAAAATCTTCACATGATCGGCCCGTTTCATACCTGGTTGTTGCAAGGCGTCAGCACCTATGCCTTGGAATTTTTTACCGCCTGCGGCGATCTCGACGTCGCCTATGTGCCGATTGGTATGGGCTCCGGAATATGTGGCATGATTTCTGCCCGCGATGCGCTGGGTCTCGACACAAAGATTATCGGTGTGGTGGCAGAAGATGCAGCCGCCTATGCGCTGTCGTTTGAGCAGAAAAAAGCCATTTCGACCAACTCAGCCGATACGATTGCCGATGGCTTGGCCTGCCGGATACCGGATAAAGACGCGCTGGCGATCATCCTAGACGGTGCTGACGATGTTGTGAAAGTGTCAGATGATGAAATAAAGGCCGCAATGCGCTATTATTACGTCGATACTCATAATCTGACGGAAGGGGCCGCAGCGGCACCCTTGGCGGCATTGATAAAGCAGAAAGATATGGCCCAAGGAAAAAAAGTTGGCTTGGTCAATTCTGGTGGTAATGTGGATGCTGAAACGTTCAAAGAAATTATGAGCGGAGATTAAAATGAGCATTGATATACGTCCGGCCCGCGTGCCGGAAGATATCGAAACTGTGCGCCAGATGTTCATCGAATACCAAGAATGGCTGCAGGTAGATTTGTGATTTCAGGGCTTCGATGAAGAGCTGGCAAGTTTGCCGGGCAAATATGCGGAACCTGAAGGACAAATCCTACTCGCTTGGGCCAATGGTGATGGTGGGGAAAAACTCGCTGGTATAGTCGCCATGCGACCGCTTGAAGACGAAGGTGTTTGCGAGATGAAGCGCCTTTATTTGCGCGATGATTTCAGAGGGCAAGGGGCTGGCCGCCGGCTGACCGAAGATATTATTGCAGCGGCTGAAAAAGCCGGTTACGCAAAAATGCGCCTTGATACGGAGCAGCGTCTGGAAACAGCTATCGACATGTATCGCAAATTTGGGTTTGTCGAGATTGGTCAATACTACGATAATCCGCTGGCGCAAATGTTATACATGGAAAAACAACTCAATTAGGGAAAAACCCATCACATGAGCTCTTATAAGATTGCCACAATTCCGGGCGACGGAATTGGTAAAGAAGTCGTCCCTGAAGGCCTCCGAGTGTTGGACGCTGTCGGCCGTAAACACGATATTAAATTTGCATGGGATATTTTTGACTGGTCTTGCGAGACCTATAAGGAAACGGGTCAAATGATGCCGGATGATGGCATCGACCAAACCCGGGAGCATGATGCGATTTTCCTAGGCGCAGTCGGGTTTCCGGGCGTGCCGGATCATGTTTCGCTGTGGGGGCTGTTGATTCCGTATCGGCGCGAATATCATCAATACGTCAATCTCCGCCCCGTGCGTTTATTTGATGGCGTGCCGAGCCCGCTGGCGGGCCGTGAACCGGGCGATATTGATTTCTATGTTGTGCGCGAAAATGTTGAAGGCGAGTATTCCGAGATCGGCGGCAGACTTTATGGCGGCACCGATGATGAAATTGTCACGCAACAATCCATGTTTACCCGGCGCGGTGTTGACCGCATTTTGAAATATGCGTTTGATCTGGCGGCAACGCGGCCTAAGAAGCATCTGACGTCAGCAACGAAATCCAACGGCATCATCCACACCATGCCCTATTGGGATGAGCGGGTTGCGGAAATGCAAAAGAGCTATCCCGATATTGAAGTGGACAAATTTCATATTGATATTCTGACCGCGCATTTTGTCCGCAACCCCGATTGGTTTGACGTCGTCGTCGGCTCCAATTTGTTCGGTGACATTTTGTCGGATTTGGGCCCGGCGGTGACCGGCACCATCGGTATTGCGCCTTCCGGGAATATTAATCCGGAGCGGGATTTCCCTTCGATGTTCGAACCCGTACATGGCTCGGCTCCTGATATTGCGGGGCAGGGCATCGCCAATCCAATTGGCCAGATTTGGTCGGGGGCGATGATGCTTGATCACTTCGGTGAAACCGAAGCCGCGGCTAATATTGTCTCGGCAATTGAAACCGTATTGGCCGATGGCTCTTGCATGACGCCGGATATGGGCGGCAAGGCGAATACCCAGGATCTCGGCAAAGCCATCGAAAGCGCACTTTAATCTTCCAGCATTGACCTTCCTGCCAACTCCCGTAACATTGGAGTTAATAATCTAAATAAAGGGAACAGAGATGCACGCGACGACCGCTATTGACCCACCAAATTTTGAGATGTGGGTAACCTTTGCGCTTATCCTGGGCGCCTTGGCGCTTTATTCGGTGGAGCGTATTGCGGTTGAAGTCACCTCATTGGCGGTGCTTGGCGCCTTCATGCTGTTTTTTAATTTCTATCCTATTCTCGAAACTAGTGGGCACAATCTCCTTTCTTCTGACCGCCTGATCGCCGGTTTTGCCAACCCAGCCTTGATGACCGTCCTAGCCTTACTGGTGATCGGCCAAGGTATGGTGCGGGCAGGGGTGCTGGACCGTGGTGCGCGCATGGTTCTGGCGGCCGGAGCCGGGCAGAGCTGGCTGACCATTTTGATTACGCTTGTTGTCGTGCTGGTGATCAGCGGTTTCCTTAATAATATCCCTGTCGTTGTGATTTTTATTCCGATTATGGAGGCGGTTGCGGCAAAGTTCGGCGCTTCGCCTTCAAAAGTTATGATGCCGCTGAGCTTCGCCGCAGTCTTGGGTGGCATGACAACGATCATCGGCTCCGGCACCAATCTATTGGTATCCGGCGCGCTGGATGAGTTGGGTGAGAAGCCTTTTGATTTCTTTCAATTTACTGTCCCGGGCGTTGTGCTGGCCGGCGTCGGTTTGATTTTTGTTTTGCTGTTGGTGCCAAGATTGTTGCCGGACCGGGCGTCCCTCGCTAATCAATTTATGGAAATAGACGGCCGTCACTTCCTGGCCCAGATCAAACTGGCGGAAAATTCTGAGCTTGTTGGTCTGCAATCAGAAGGCGGTGTATTCGGGCCTTATCCTGATATGACTTTACGCTCTGTTCAGCGTGAGGATGAAGCGTTTTTGCCGCCCTTTGAAGACGTAATATTGCAAGCTGACGATGTCTTGGTCGTCGCTGCAACCCGAAGTTCGCTGGCAGATGCGGTGGCCCATGACCCAGGCCTGCTAATCCCCGATCTGCAAGACGGTAAGGAAGATGCCGAGGGACGTTGGCAGGAGGGCGACCGTGTGCTGGCCGAGGTAATGGTGGCGCCGGCCTCACGCATGGCAGGGCTCAATCTCAACATGATCGGCTTTCGCCATAAAACCCATTGTGTTGTTTTAGGTTTGCAGCGGCGCGCCCGCATGATGCGGACACGGATCACCGATATCCGGCTGGAGGAAGGCGACGTGCTGCTGGTGCAGGGACAGCCGGAAGATATCAGCGGCTTGCGCAAAAGCGATGATGTTGTGCTGCTCGAATGGTCAGCGGAAGAACTGCCGGCGCTTGATCATGCCAAGAGGGCGATGGGAATTTTTACGCTGGTGATTTTGTTGGCGGCCAGCGGCGTATTGCCGGTAGTGGCCGCCTCGATGCTGGGTGCGGTCGCTATGGTTGCGACGGGCGTCCTCTCGATCCGCATGGCCGCGCGCGCATTGGATTCTAAAATTTTTACCATGATTCCGGCAGCTCTCGCCATGGGCCTCGCCATGCAGGTGACGGGAGGCGCGCAGTATCTGGCGCAAAATCTGATCGACATTTTACATGGTGCGGCGCCACCGGTTGTGCTTTCGGCCTTCTTCCTGTTGATCGCGGCTTTATCAAATATTATCAGCGCCAAGGCAGCAGCCGTTCTCTTTACCCCGATTGCTGTCGGTATTGCCCATGAATTGGGTGTGCCGGTGGAAGCCTTTGCTGTCGCCGTGGTCTTTGCAGCAAATTGCGCCGTTGCTACGCCGATTGGCTATCAAACCAGTCTGCTGGTGATGGGGCCAGGGCATTACACCTTTGCCGATTTTGCGCGCGGCGGTATTCCGCTGATCATCGTGTTGTGGTTGACGTTCAGCTTCTTTGCACCGTGGTATTACGGGATTTAGGGTATTTATTTTTTTATTTCCCATCGGCCCTTTTCTCAATACAGGTTTTGAGCTGGAATCTGCTTTTGATAATCCCTAGGAAACTTCTTGAGCAACACGCTCGGGAGGAAATTTTACCGTTACCGTCGTGCCTTTACTTGGAATACTGTCAATCCATAAGTCGCCACCGTGCAACTGCATTAGCTCTTTGCTCAGCGGCAGTCCTAGTCCGGTACCTTGTCGATTCTGAGCCAACGTGTTTTTAACCTGGCCAAACTTTTCAATTGCCTTGGACATACCTTCTTCATCCATGCCGATACCTGTATCCACTACTGTAAAAACAATTGAGCCATCTTCCAGGTGCTGAGCACTGACGGTCACTTTTCCGCCCTCTGGCGTAAACTTGACAGCATTGGATAAAATATTAACCAGAACCTGTTTAATTCGCAGTTCATCTCCCCGAATTTTGGGCAAGCGATTGTTTAACTTAACTGACAAATGGACTCCCTTCTTGGTTGCTGGAGATTGCATAATTTGTCTCGAATAGTCTGTTATTGTCGCAATGTCGAAATTGGTTTCATTCAGTTCCATTTTTCCCAGCTCGACTGCCGACAAGTCCAGAATATCATTGATTATAGAAAGCAAATGCCGACCAGATTCGTTGATATCTTGGACGTATTCCTCTTGTTTTCTGTTTTTGAGCGGACCGAATATCTTTTCACTTAGGGTTTCAGAAAAACCGATGATGGCGTTTAATGGTGTACGCAATTCATGGCTCATATTGGCTAAGAACTCAGACTTTGTACGATTTGCTGATTCTGCCTTTCGGTTGGCTTCAATTAGATTTGCCTCAATACGTTTGCGCTCCTCAACCTCTTCGCGAAGTTGTGCGGTACGATCATGAACCCTTAACTCCAGTTTATCATGAGCTTCCTGCAAAGCCTTTTCAGTATTTTTGCGTTTTGTGATGTCAATAGTTGTCCCTCGGTAGCCTACAAAGCATCCTTCCTGGTCAAAGACCGGTACTCCTGAACATCGAATAATAACATTTTTCCCATCAGCTATAGGTCGTGAATACTCAAAGTCTTGAAATGGGCGATGTGCATCCAAGTTAGCCCGGTGATTCTTCCAAAAATCGCTCTCAGTATCAGCGCCCTCGAAGTCCCATCGGTGGGTTCCAAGCATATCTTCTGACAAAGCGCGCCCAGAACCCTTGGGTGGAGAAGACATATATGTGAAACGGTGGTTCTCATCAGCTTCCCAAAATCTATCAGCGGCTGACTCTGCGAAGTCGCGAAATCGTTCCTCGCTTTTACGCAATTCTGAATAAGACGAAGCCAATTGAATTTGCATCGAGTTGATTGCTTCGACAACACGATCTATCTCATCCGGTTTTTTCCAACTTTGGCGCTTAAGGTGAAGGGGAGGTATGGAAATATTTTGTCTGTACTGGTTTAAGTGCTGAGCGATTTGCACCAAATAGCGGGTAAAAAAGTAGTAGACTACGTACAAAATAAAGAAGGATACCAAGAATGTTTTAATTCCCTGACTCGCCAATATTACCAAGGTCTTGTCAATCAATCGCTGGTACACGTTTTCAAGCGTAGCTTCAATTCGAAGGTTGCCGATGATCTTGGGAATGCCTTGATCCAAGTAAGTAATATTATAATTGTGGACAATATTTGGCTGTGCCATGCGCTCACCGATGCTAATCGCAAGAGAGTCGTTCGAATTCGGGATCTCTCGAATTTCAACAAACCGCATGTCAGGGAGCCGCATAATACCTTCAAGTTGACGGCGCAATTGAGTATGATCCACGTGCCACATACTGCCGCCGATACTTTCAAGATGACTGCTCTCAATCTCGCCAAATCGAGCTTCGATGGCATTTACATCTCTGCGATAATCAAAATAGAGTTGCCCAGCGAATAAGATCAGGGTGATCAAGGAACTAAAAAGGAGAATGAGCACTACCAGAAACCACCCGATGCTCTGAGTTGGAGGATCTGTTATTTCATTCTCGATAGCCATCTGAAATCAATTCAACAAATTTTACCAGACCAAATGGAGTTAGTTTTCTGGCAAAAGGTTGGGGCAATAAATGTGCTCGACATTAGACTACTTTCCATATTTTTTATAAACAGTCTCAAGCGCACCATCTGCCTTCATATTAAGAAGAACCTGATTTAAATGCCGGATAGTTTTCTTTTTGATTTCTGCAGCTTTTGAGATCATTAGATAAGCAGCCTGCGGCGTTCGTACCGGTTGAGGGAGAGGAACAATCTTTCCTGACAATTTTAGATTTTTAAGGATGAATGCGACTTCTTGTTGGTTTCCGACAAAAGCATTTATTCGCCCTTTATTTAACATCCCGATATTTTGTTCCATTGTACTCACCTCAAACAGCTGAATTTTATTATCAACAGCCGCTTTTTTAAATTCCTCGCTGATATGGAATCCGCGATTTTTTCCGATGGCTTTGCCGTACAAGTCCCGAACTGCATTGAATGAAAATTCTTCACCTTTCTTGACAAAAATTTGATAAGTACTGAAGTGAAGAGGCGGTCCGACAAACTGTGCGATTGCCTCTCGAGCAGGTGTTTTAAAGGCAGCAAATGCCCCATCAGCTTCGCCAATTTTTGTCATTCGAACAACTCGTTTAGCAGGCAAATGTCTGATTGTAATGGGTATACCGGATCGCTTAGAAAGACCTTGTATTATCTCGACATCAATACCAAATGATTTTCCGTCTCGTTGCCAAGTATATGGAGGAAAATTATCTACCGTAACAAATGTTAATCCCTGTTGGGCAAGTGTCGAAAACGGAAATACAATTCCTATCAACACCCAGAAAATAAGGTAAATATTACGTTCCATAATTTCCTCCCCGTCTCAAAATAAAGCTCAATCAGAGATTTAATTCCAAGTACTCAAAATTACATATTGTGATGGGTAGGTTTGATGTCTAGCAAAGAATTACGGAAATAATATTTCCTGATCGCATATTTAATGCTTTAACCGTATTTGATGTATTTTGTAATACCCTTACTACAAATGAGGTTAATATATTGACTATTAACCGCTCTCTATATTTGGACTACCGAAAAAATCCGTTAAACACCCAGATAGTACTGCTTAATCATGTCGTTGTTTTCGAGGGCGGCGGCGTCTTCGCCTTCAAATTCGATCTGGCCGTGGACGATGATATAGCCGCGGTCGGCGATCTTGATGGCTTGATTGAAGTTCTGCTCTGCCATCAAGACGGTGAGGTTCTTGATATCCTTAAGCTCTTTAATCTTAGCAATCATCTGGCTGACCAGGATTGGGGCCAGGCCAACCGACGGCTCATCAACCAGCAGAATTTTCGGATCGGACATCAGCGCCCGGGCAACGGCGACCATTTGCTGCTCGCCGCCGGACATGCTGCCGGCTAACTGCTTGCGTCGTTCTTCCAGCCGCGGGAAAGTCTCGAAGACAAACTTCATATTTTCATCGATCTTAGCGCGGGCTTCTGGCCGGTAGGCGCCGAGGGTGAGGTTTTCTTCAACTGTTAAGGCAGGAAACAAACGCCGTCCTTCCGGCACCATAGCAATGCCGAGATCAACAATTTCCTCCGGTGTCTTGCCGATTAGATTAATGGTCTCGCCATTGATCTCAGCAGTGATTTCACCTTCTGACGGTTCCACCAGACCGGTGATGCATTTGATCAGTGTCGATTTACCATTACCGTTAGAGCCCAGCAGCACGACAGTTTCACCGTCCGTGACGTCCATCGAGACGCCATGCAGCACCCTGACTGAGCCATAGCCTGCCTCGATATTCTTGACTGTGAGGCTATTCCCCAAGATACGCCCTTTCCACTTCCGGATTCTTCATGACATCATCGGGTGAGCCGTCGGCAATTTTCTTACCGGCATCGAGAACGACGATCCGCTCGCAGTAACGCATCACGGCCCGCATAATATGCTCGATCATAATCACTGCGACGCCTTGCTCGTTCAGCACCATGAGGATTTCTAAAATTTCATCGACTTCGGAGCTCGATAATCCGGCCATGGCTTCGTCTGAGACCAGCAATGTCGGCTTGGCGGCGAGGGCGCGGGCAAGCTCCAGTTTCCGCATGTCGACCTGGGTCAGGCTGCCGGAGTTTTCATGGGCGCGCTCGGCGAATTTGATGGTTTCCAGAATATCCATCGCTTGTTCACTTATGTGGCGATGATCAGCCCGGTCCCAGGCGGCAAATTCTAGTGGAATACAGAGGTTCTCAAGCACGGTCATGCTTTTGAACGGTTTTGGGATTTGAAAGCTGCGGGCGATCCCCATATGAGCGCGCTTATGAGCGGGCAGGGCGGTGATATCCTGGCCCTCGAATTCAACTTTGCCTTCATCGTTAAACAGCGATCCCGAGATGCAATTGATCATGGTCGTTTTGCCGGATCCGTTGGGGCCGATCAGGCCCAGCCGTTCACCTTTGTCGAGATGAAGGTTCACGGTATCGAGGGCCACAAAACCGCCGAAGCGTTTGGTTAAATCAGTAACCTGGAGGACGGTTTCAGCCACTTTTCGCCTCCCTCTTTTTCTTGTAATCCTCGATAAGGCCGACAATGCCGCGCGGCGCCAGAGTGATAAACAACACCAGCATGACGCCGACAATCAGCAAATTAAGCTCGGAGGAAATTGTAACTGTGGCAGTTTCCTGAATAGCGCCCAAGAGCAGCGCACCAATCACTGGGCCATACCAGACGGCTGTGCCGCCGATCATCGGCATGGCGATGGAATTGACGGCGATAACCAAAGCGAAGGCGGAAACAGGATCGACAAACGTAACAAAAAACGGGAACGGTGCGCCGGCGATGCCCATCAAAGCGCCCATGGTCGTGGTTGAAATCAATTTAAGTTTCAGCGTCGGCACACCCATACATTCGGCGGCGACTTCATCGTCACGAATAGCGGTAAGCCCCTGGCCAATGCGCGATGAGCTGAGGTAGCGCGAGATTGCAGTGGCGACGACGGCTAGAACCAGCATCAGCATAAAGAGGAGTTCGATGTAATTATCGAAGATAAACGAAGTTTTGGGTTGCAGCACATAGGTGCCGGCGGCGCCACCGACATATTTCCAGTTATTGACGATGGTCTCAAACACCAATGCTGTCGCCAACGTGGCAATAGCAAAATACACGCCCTTGAGTCTCAGCGTCAGGTAACCTGCGGCAAGGCCTAGGAGCCCGCAGATCACGCCGGCAGCCAAAAGCAATACAGGCAGCGGAAGGCCGAAGGCTTTGTTGAGGGCAACCGTGGTATAAACGCCGACGGCGAAAAAACCGGCACTGCCGAAATTTACGTAGCCGGTAAAGCCGCCGAGAATATTCCAGGCCACGGCCATAATCAGACCCTGCAGGACAACGTAGGTGGTGAAGAAATAAAATTCATTATCGGCGATTTTGGTGAAGGCAAATCCGGCGATGAGAATAACCAGAACAGATATCCAGAATTTATCGAGTTTCATGATGCCCCCCGCTCAAGCCCGGCCAAATATGCCTTGTGGCCGGAAGGCCAGGGTTAACAGGAGAATGCCGAAACCAACAGCCGGCGCCCAGGAGGGGCCATAGAAGGTGGCGATGAAACTTTCCACGATGCCAATGAGTATAGCGGCGACAAAGGTGCCACTGATACTGCCCATGCCGCCAAGCACGACAATGGCGAAAATACGGCCGATATAAAGCCGGCCAACCGAAGGCTCAACTGGCTGGATGATGATCAGCAAGGCGCCGGCGAGTGAGGCGGTGGCAATGGCGATGCCGAGAGCGATGCGTTTTACTTTGATTGGATCGGCGCCCATCAGCTGCAGGGCAAGCCGATCTTGGGAAACCGCCAAGATGGCCTTACCCATGAAAGTTTTGGTCATATAGAGCACCACCGCACCGGTCATGATGGTCGCTGCAATAGCTGGAACGAGCATGCGATACGGCAGGTCAAGAAATCCGATATGCAGGGTCTTGCCGATATAGGCTGCGTTGACCAAGCGGTAATCGACACCGAAGGTCAGGATTAAGACGACTTCGATGATGAACATAAGACCAAAAAAGAAGGCGAGGCCGCTCAAAGATTCCTGGCCGGTGCGCTCAAAACTGACGTAGTAAACCCGGTAGAGCGTCGTGCCGATATAATAGAATACCGGCATAAAAATGACGCCGATCAGAACCGGATCGACACCGAAATTCTGATTGAGGATAAAGGCGACGAAAGAGCCCAAAATGACGAAAGTCGGATGGGCAATATTGACGATGTCCAGCTGGCCGAAGGTAATCGAGAGGCCCAAGGCCACTGCGGCGTAGAAGCCGCCAAGCATCAGGCCCGCGACAACAGCGTTTAAAAATAATTCAAGTGTAATCACTGCTGTGCGGGCCCCTAATACTTGGTCTTAATTCAACAGTAGATAATGGCTACTGTTTATACGGATATTTAATGCTGCCGGACTTTACACTGCTCGGATACAACACGATCCGCTTACCCGGCTTGTTAAATTGCGCTATATTATTGGCGGCAACATCGCGGAACTGAACTTGCAAGGTGCGGGTATTCGCCCATTCGCCATTTTTGGCGAACTTAACTTTGCCAACCACTGTGTTGAAAGTGGTTTTGTGGATATAAGCGGCAATTTTACCTTGGTCCAAATTACCGACTGCCGTTACAGCATCTCCCAAGATTTGCAGATAGGCATAGGCATATGGCGGCAAATAGTGACCGAACGGATCGACACCCTTACCTTTGGCGCCAGCCTGATACTTTTTCAGGAATTCTTTAACGCCGGGGAAATTAAGTGTTGGTTCCGGTACCCAGAAGTCATAATTGACGATGCCGTTCAGCATTGGTCCGAGGTTTTTCTGAATGCCAGCAAATTGCAGGCCGACCATGCCGCCACCGAACATTTTGGCTTTAAGGCCAAGTTCATTCGCTGCTTTGACGAGACCAACAGAGCCACCGGGATACGATCCAACATAAACCAAATCCGCATTAGCCGCTTTAATTGCCCGCATAACCGAAGTCACATCGGGAGAGCCGAAGGGGAAGGTTTTGTCATAGACAATTTTCATGCCGAGACGTTTGGCATGACGCCGGGCGCCGGCAACTGCGCTCAAAGCAAAATCTGCATCTTCCGCCAAAAGCGCAATAGTTTTAGGTTTTGGGTTTTGTTCTTGAGCGAGTTTGAAAAAGCCGCGAGACCAATCATCTTTTGGAATCGGACCGGCCGGCATAATTTGGAAATAGCGGTCGTAATTGAACTTGTCATTCACGGCCAAACCAAACAATGACATAAACACCAGGCCTTTGCGCATAACAATTGGCATGGCAGGTGAAATTTCATTGGTGCCATAGCTGGAGACAACCAAGTCAACTTTGTCGACGTTCAGCAATTTAGAGTAAATGCCCGGCACTTTGGAAGGTGACGTCGCGTCATCATAATAGACAAAATCAACTTTGCGGCCTAAGAGCCCGCCTTTTTTGTTGATATCGTCTTTCCAGATTTGCATGGCAATCAAAGCTGCTTTACCGGCACCTGCCAAGGGACCGGTCAAAGCCATGCTAAAGCCAATTTTGAGGTTTTTGCTTTGGGCGGATGAAACTGGTGTGAATGCCAAAGAAATAACAATTAATCCAGCGATCGCCCATAAGCCATAGCGAAGTTTTTTGAAACTAAACATATTCTGATCCTCCCTATAAGGATTTTTGAAGTTATTTAATTTTAAAATCGACCGTCTTGTTTTTTGGCGGTCAGGTGTGCCAAATTTTAATAGCACCTTAAAATTTTTTTAAATGATCAAATGATCAATATCTATTATTCATAGTGATCAGCTGATCAGTAGTCAATTACTTATTCGCTTGCATCATCGGACAAGCACCGAGCGGTAACTGTATCCTGTACACGAAACCGAGATCAAGATTAATCTGTTGAAAGCGCCTGATCCATATCAATATCAACCAGTTCATCTTCGCTCAAAAACGATAATCGCTCCAGCTCATCGACCTTTGATTTTTGATTTTCTTCATGGCTAAGTTCATTGATTTTTTGATGCAGGGCTTTGATAATAAAAAAGACATGGAACAGACGCTTGGCGGTCAGGTGATCATCTCGCCAGCTCAGACCTTTAAATTGATGGTTGGTGACTTTCTGACCAGCGCCGTAACATTCAAATTTAATGCAGCCGGTAAAGCCCAAATCAGCTAGATCGTCATGGATTGTGCAGCGATGGTCCTCGCCAAGATGCCGGCAGGGTTCACCCTCGGCTTTGGCATAAGCGAACTCGGTTGATTTGGCAAAGGGCGGCGCCACGCAGCAAAGGCCGAGGCAGTTTTCACAATCGGATTGAAGGTCGGATGGTTTCACTGAACTTAATAATCCTAAAATCTCATCCCAGTATCAGCTCATTTTACCCGAGCTTCGATTCTTTGCTATAGTTTTGAGATAAATAATAATACATAAAATGGGGAATGATCATGAAACTACTGTTCAATTTGATAGGTATTTTTTCGCTTATGGCGATGGGAATTAGCCCTGCCGAGGCCCAACGCACACCACCACCCAAACCCGTTAACGGCGCAGAAAACGGCGTCTATCTAAAAGCCGCTCTGCCGCTTGATGAGCCGCGGCATCTTTGTCTTGATATTCCAGGGCATGGCGCCCGGGTCAATGTGAAGCGTGATCTTTCGGTCCACAGCTGCAAAGAAGGCATTTGGAATCTGGATGAGCGCTTCGTTAAGTCAGCCATCACCGCTGGTGATCTAAAAATGCCGCAATATAGTTTGTGCGTTGCTGCCCGCGAAGCGAAAATAGGATCCAAGGTGGGGTTGGTTGCCTGTGGCTCATCTAAACTGGCCAAATGGGAATATAAAGAAGCGCGGCTCACCTTGGTGGGCCATTCAACATTGTGCCTGACCATCGGGCCGGAGCCGTCGGCGTTGACACCGGGCGGCAAACGTTTCCCGTCCCGTAACATGGCGCGCTCGGTCGGCATCGACACCTGTTCAGGTGAAGCGATTGAGCGCCAACTCTGGACCTTTGCCGATCCGCTGAATATCACCAAGCCCCTGATGCCGCCAAAGGGTAAGTAGATCAGTGCTGGTATAATCTTGATCATTGAAACCAGGGCTGCATCAGGATATGACCAGTCAACTGAATGTTTCTAGTTGAAAAGGTAATCCCATGAGCGGCGCCAAAACTTCTAATCCTGCAAATTCACGGCTGCCAGAGCTGACGGTCTATGCCCTCAACGGGCTGGTTCCGGTGGTCGATCCAACAACTTTTGTCCATCCGACGGCAGTACTGATCGGCGATGTGATCGTTGGGCCCAATTGTTTTATTGGCCCCAATGCGTCGCTCCGTGGTGATTTTGGCCGCCTAGTCGTAGGCAAGGGTGTAAATATTCAGGATAGTTGTACCGTTCACGGCAGCTGTAACGAGGATACCATTCTCGAAGAGGATGCTCATATTGGTCACGGCGCTGTCATCCACGCCTGTACGGTGAGACAGAATGTTTTGGTCGGCATGAACGCCACTATCCTGGATCGGGCTGAAATCGGCGAAAGCTCTATCGTTGCGGCCAACGCCTTTGTTAAGGCCGGCGATACGGTGCCGCCGAAATCTTTGGTGGCCGGTATTCCGGCACGGGTTATTCGTGAGCTCACTGAAAAAGATTTGGCCAATAAGAAAAACGGCACCAGCATTTATCATCAGCTGGTTGGCCGCTGTCAGGATACCATGACCGAATGCGCACCGTTGGCGGCAGAGGAACCAGGCCGTCAGCGTATGAAATTTGCCGAAACCGGACATTATATCGACGCGGATTAGGTCTCGCGGTCTGCTCCTGAACTGCTTTGAGGTGAAGCAGCCAGCATATTTATGATCACTATTACGGATATGGAAGATGCCAGGTGTTTGAGGCTGTGGCCGCTTACTATATTACCTAAGATGGAGTAAACCTCCGCATCAAAGATTTCAAATATCTTGGCGAGAGCGTACCAGGCGATTAGCCAAATGAGAGAGCGGTTGCTGGTATAATGCCCCTTGGGGAACAGCCAGCAGATGACCGGGAGAGCGATAACCGGATAAAACTGAACCAAAATATAAAACCTCAGGTCGCCACGACCGGCAGATTCACTCCAATCCCAATAAATTACACTGATGATTCCGGCTATGACCAGGAGCGGTAGCAGCAATTGGACGCCGATACGTTGATCAATCCGGTCGGCGATGAATATTGAGAAAAGAGCCATGAAGGCAATAGTCATCGGCAAGCGGTCCCAGAACAGCCGGGCGTTATCAGGGGCCAAATGGTAATAGGCTGAGCCGAGGCTGACGAGTGCGACGCCAAGAAAGAAAAGAGCGAAAGGCCAACGATCTGCGGATTTAATGAATATTTGCCGACCCTGGTGACCAAATACGAAGTAAAGTCCATAAACACCAGCAACGGCAAATAGCACATTCGACGCGACATCACTAAAATTGGCAATACCAAGCCACGATCTCGTATCTGCAAAACGGTGATAGGCCAGCGACTGCGGCAAGGGTTCCAAAATCAATATACCCAGTACCGCTACGACAAACATTGTCACGAGAAAGCCGACCCGAAAACGCATCTTTACACCGATCCTATGCCCTAATAGTGATTCTACTTACCGATTCCCCGTTTTCAATTAAAATGCATTTTTTTAAACTTGCATTGAATTCGAACCGTTCAAAAAAAAGGCGGGAATTGCTTCCCGCCAGTTTCAGACATTGAAAAGTAATAGCGGTATTTATGCCACTGCCGCTTCCTCCCCGCCGACAATATCTTCATCATTAATCGGATCACCGGCATCCGACCCATCACTGCGGATGGTGTCTAAGAATTTATCGACCTCAGCTCGCAATTGCTCGGATTGGGTCGACAATTCAGTAGACGCGGATTTCACTTGATTAGCACCACTGCCGGTTTCTTCGGCCACCTGACGTACCCCCGAGATATTCGAGGTGACATCCTGGGTGCCGACTGCTGCCTGCTCAACATTGCGGGCAATTTCCTGCGTTGCCGCACCTTGTTCCTCAACTGCCGAAGCGATGCCCGTAGCAATCTCATTGATCTCACCTATAATCCCGGAAATACCTTGGATGGCATCAACGGACTGATTGGTTGCCAGTTGGATGCCGTTAATCTGAGCGCCAATTTCTTCGGTGGCTTTGGCCGTTTGATTGGCCAAATTACCCACTTCGGAGGCCACAACCGCAAAGCCTTTGCCGGCTTCACCAGCTCTGGCCGCCTCAATTGTGGCATTGAGGGCGAGTAGATTGGTCTGACTGGCAATATCATTGATCAATTCAACAACTTCACCAATCTTGGCTGCGGCTTCGGCCAGACCTTTGACCTGGTCATTGGTTTTGTTGGCTTCGTCGACAGCCTTAGAAGCAATCGTGGAGGACTGGGTGACTTGACCGGAAATCTCATTGATCGATTTGGAGAGTTCCTCGGCAGCAGCTGCCACGGTCTGAACATTGGCTGAAGCTTGCTCAGCCGCTGCCGCCACAGATGCTGACTCTTCGGTTGTTTTTTCGGCGTTACCAGATAGCTGTTCCGAAGTAGCCTGCATTTCCGTTGCAGCCGAAGATACACCTTCGACAATACCACCGACACTCATCTGGAAGCTATCCGCCAATTCCAACATCATTTGGCGACGTTCTTCTTCAGCTTGCTGTTTCTGACGGTCCTCAGCTTCCTGAGCTTCGCGTTGACGTTGGGTTTCGGCTTCTGCCTCTTGACGTTCGCGTTCAGCTTCCTGACGCTGACGTTCGGCTTCGGCGTCTTTCTCGGCTTGCTCACGGTCACGCTCTTCCTGTTCACGTTTCGCCTCGGCGGCACGCTCTTCTTCGTCACGTTTGGCTTGCAGAGCCCGTTGTTCTTCGGCCTCTTTTTCCAGACGTTTGGTTTCGATGGCGTTTTCCTTGAACACCTGAACAGCTGCTGCCATTTCACCGATTTCGTCAGAATTGCTCAATCCAGGGATATCGACTTCATTATTTCCATCGGCCAGATCTCCCATGGTTGCGGTCATATCCTGGATCGGATTTGCAATGGCCCGGCCAGTTAAAAATACGGTAACAACCGCGATCAACATGCCAACTGCGAGCAAAATCCATTGCATCAACTTCAAATCAGCTATCGACGATGCACTGCTTGCGGCATCGACATTCAACAGTCTTTTCTGATTATCAACCATGCCACCGGCGCGTTTACCGTCCTTACCAATCGGGCCCAGCAGGATGTTTAACAGTTTTCCCGCCCGAGGCGCAGCTTCGGTGACTAGGGTAAAGTTTGCCATATTCCACTTTTTGGAGCCGCGAATACTGAACATTTGATCCGGATAGGGTAGAAATGCCGTCCGGGCGTTATCAAAATTGGTAAAGGATTTTGCCTGCGTTGGATTTAGCAAATGGCGATTGGCTTTTAACTGGCCAAAACGGATACCATTCTTTTTCCACATGACGTCGAAACGATCTTGGAATATTTTATCGCCGGTCAGCAGAAAGGCTCTGATATTAGCTAATCCACGGGCAGTAGTGCCGCGAACATCAGCCATCATTGCAAATATCTTCTTACGCTCTTCAGTTGCCGGCATTTTTTGTTCGGCATTAATAATGTTGGTGATCTCGCTCACCATAATCTGAGCCTGGGGTGCAGCTTGCGTGACTAAAATCTTGGTAGCAGGTTGCTCATCGATGGACTTAGCGATGCCTTCAACTTTGGCTTGTGCCGCTCTAAATTCACCAAGAATGCTTTTAAAGCCATTCCATTTTTCAACATTTTTTGGGTTGGTCCAATTTTGCGATAATTTGTCCATATCGGCAGTGGTTTGATCAATATCGGCCCATACGGCAGCCCGTCCCTCCTTAAATGAGGGGGCGCCGGTCAGCATATAGCCGCGCAAAGTAGCCAAAGAAGCATTGATGTTGTTCAACATTTTCTGGCTGGCAGCTGATGTCGGCGTTCTGAGATCGACAATACGGTCAGAAATACCCGCAATTTCTGTTACTTTCCAAATAGTTGAACTTACGGCCGCTGCCAAAACGAGGACCACAATAGCAAAACCAACGATCAATTTTCCTTTGATTCTTAAATTCATATTCCTGTTCCTTTACTTAGTTCCTAAAATTCAGTGCTTTTGGAGATGTTTCTGGAATATTTCTAAATATTTCAGAATATTTCACTCTTTGACATATTGGGAGGCGTGAAGTCTTTTCAAGATTTAATGACAAAAAAATTATGGGTATTAGAGGCAACTAATATAAGAATAATAACTGATATTAATTAAATGAGAGGAGACTCATGATTTGCCTTGAGGTCATTTGGAAGCAATCCGGTAATCTTTCAATTGACGGCGACACCCGACCTCTATATAAGCGGCGGCGGGCCACAATCCCCCAACGGATTGCGACCTATCTGTAAGGATAGGAGTAAAACAGATGACAAACTTAACGAAACCGGACATCCGTCCGGCGAATCCCAATTTTTCTTCCGGACCCTGTGCTAAACGTCCTGGCTGGTCGCCAGCGGTCCTCAATGACGCCTTGGTTGGACGTTCACATCGCTCCAAACCCGGCAAAGCCAGAATTCAGGAAGTCCTAGATATGACCCGCGATATCCTCGGCATCCCCGAAGATTATCGTATTGGTATCGTTGCTGCCTCCGACACCGGCGCGGTTGAAATGGCGCTGTGGTCAATGCTCGGAGCCCGTGGCGTCGATATGCTGCAATGGGAAAGCTTCGGCAAGGGCTGGGTTGGTGATGTCACCAATCAGCTTAAGCTTGACGATGTGAGGGAATTGAAAGCCGGCTATGGTCAACTGCCCGACCTCAGTGAAGTCGATTTTTCCCGAGATGTGGTGTTCACCTGGAACGGCACAACGTCCGGCGTGCGGGTGCCGAATGGCGACTGGATACCGGATGACCGGGAAGGGCTGACCTTTTGTGACGCGACCTCTGCAGTCTTTGCTATGGATCTCGCCTGGGACAAGCTCGATGTAACGACCTATTCCTGGCAGAAAGTGATGGGCGGTGAGGCGCAGCACGGCATGTTGATTTTGAGCCCGCGCGCCGTAGAGCGCCTGGAAAGCTATACGCCGCCTTGGCCGCTGCCGAAAATTTTCCGCCTCACTTCCGGTGGTAAGTTAAGCGAAGGGGTCTTTAAGGGTGCTACCATCAACACGCCTTCAATGCTCTGCGTTGAAGATGCCTTGGATGGCCTCAATTGGGCCGACAGCATCGGGGGCCTTAAATCCTTGATCCAGCGCTCGGAAGGTAATCTCGCAGAGTTGGCGCGATGGGTAGAGAGTACTCCTAATGTGGCTTTTTTGGCTGAATTACCGGAAACGCGGTCTTGCACCTCGGTTTGTCTGGTGATCACCGCCGAATGGTTCCAAGCCTTGAGCGAAGATGATCAGGCTGCTGCCGCTAAGCGGGTTGGTGCTGTGCTCGATGCAGAAGGTATTGCTTATGATATCGATGCTTACCGCGATGCACCATCAGGTTTGCGTATTTGGGCGGGCGCTACGGTCGAGACAACAGATCTCGAAACCTTGACGCCGTGGATCGACTGGGCCTTGGCCGAAGTCGCATCTGAATACGCTTAGTTTTTTCAAATTTACAAATAGATAGAAAGTTAGGAACGGACTTATGCCAAAAGTTCTCATATCCGACAAAATGAGCCCACGTGCTGAAGAAATTTTCAAAGAGCGCGGTATCGACGTTGATGTTATCACCGGGATGGATCCCGAAGAATTAAAAGCCTGCATTGGCCAGTATGACGGCTTGGCCGTACGTTCATCGTCAAAACCAAATGCGGAAATCTTAGATGCTGCGACCAACATGAAAGTGATTGGCCGGGCCGGGATCGGCGTCGATAATATTGATATTAATGCCGCCTCGGCTAAGGGCATCGTGGTGATGAATACGCCGTTTGGTAACTCGATTACGACGGCAGAGCATGCCATCGCGATGATGTTTTCACTGGCCCGGGACATTCCTGAAGCCAGTGTCTCGACTCATGCCGGTAAATGGGAGAAATCCCGATTTATGGGGGTCGAGCTGACAGCCAAAACGCTGGGCATTATCGGTTGCGGTAATATTGGCGCCATCGTCGCCGAGCGGGCTCTTGGACTCAAGATGAAGGTCATTGCCTATGACCCCTATCTTTCCGAAGAGCGGGCAGCTGACCTCGGTGTAGAGAAAGTTGAGCTGGATGATTTATTCCCGCGGGCCGACTTTATCAGCCTGCACACGCCTTTGACCGATGCGACGCGCAATATCGTTAACGCGGAAGCGTTTGCAAAGATGAAGGATGGTGTGCGCATCATCAATTGCGCCCGGGGTGGCTTGGTGGTTGAAGCCGATCTTAAAGCAGCGATTGAAAGCGGTAAAGTTGCTGGTGCGGCTATGGATGTCTTTGAAGAGGAGCCGGCCAAAGAAAATGTTTTGTTTGGCATGGAGCAGGTTATTGCGACACCTCACTTGGGAGCTTCGACCGATGAGGCGCAAGTCAATGTCGCCATCCAAGTCGCTGAGCAATTGTCCGACTATCTTCTCGATGGCACGGTTGTCAACGCGATTAATATGCCGTCGGTCAGTGCCGAGGATGCGCCGAAACTGGCGCCTTATCTCAAGCTCGCTGAACAGCTTGGCAGCTTTGCCGGGCAGGTGACCGAAACGGCGATCAAGAATGTCCAAATAGAGTATTGCGGTCAGGCATCTGAATTGAATACCAAGCCGCTAACAGCAGTGGTGCTCAAAGGCCTGCTGTCACCGTTGCTTGAATCGGTCAACATGGTTTCAGCACCGACCATCGCCAAAGAACGAAACATTGGCGTTTCGGAAGTTACCTGTGAAACCTTGGATGAGTTTCAGACATTGATCACTCTAACGGTGACAACTGAAACTCAGACGCGGCAAATTTCAGGCACTTTATTTGCCGGCGAAAAGCCACGCATTGTTGAGATCAAAGGTATTCCGATTGATGCTGAACTGGGTCCCAATATGCTGTTCATCACTAATGAGGATAAACCCGGCTTAATCGGTGCTTTTGGTACCTTAATGGGAGAACATAATATTAACATTGCGACGTTTAATCTTGGCCGCAATGAAGAAGGCGGGGACGCGATATCGCTAATTGAGACTGATCAGCCGATATCGGATGAAATTGCTGAAAAAGTGAAATCGTTGGATCATGTTGTCCGTGCTCTGCCGTTGAAATTCTAAGATAGGAAAATCTGTGATCGAGTTCATCATTCGGCTATAATGGGCGAATTAAGAATTGAGGAATTAAGAGTGTTAAAAGGTAAGTTTGATATTGGGCAAGTGGTAAAGCACCGGTTGTTTCCCTTCCGGGGCGTTATTTTTGATGTCGATCCGGAGTTCAATAATTCTGAGGAATGGTGGCTAGCGATACCAGAAGAGACACGCCCGTCTAAAGATCAGCCTTATTATCATCTCTTTGCAGAAAATGAAGAAACAACTTATATCGCCTATGTGTCAGAGCAGAATTTACTCATCGACGACAATGGTGAACCGGTTGCCCACCCCGACGTGATGGAAGTTTTTGATGAATTTCGCAACGGACGCTATGTGCTTAAGCATCAAAAACCTAACTAACCGATTATAAATAACGGAATAAGGTATGCCCCATACTTTCCAACAAATTATTAACGACAAAGGCTATGTGCTGGCCGATGGCGCCATGGGTACTGGCCTCATGACACTTGGTATGAAACGCGGCGAGGTCGCTGAAAGCTGGAATGTCGATCATCCAGATCGCATCAGCTCAATTCATGATGACTTTATTGAAGCCGGTGCGGATTTGATTCTAACCAACTCCTTTGGCGGTACCGAGATTATTCTGGGCCGCCACGAATTGGGCGACCAAGCTGATGCTTATAACGAAGCAGCCGCCAAGCTGGCCCGCCATTCTGCAAGCCAGGCAGACCGTCCGATTGTGGTCTGCGGTTCGATGGGACCGACAGGTCAATTGATCAAACCTCTCGGCAAACTTACCGTGGAAGAAGCTGAGGAAGCCTATACGGCTCAAGCTGCTGCCTTGGCCCAAGGAGGTGTCGACTATCTTTGGGTCGAAACCATGTCTTCAGTCGATGAAATGACAGCGGCTATGAAGGGGGCGGCCAAAACCGGTTTGCCTTACGTCGCGACCATGTCTTTTGACGCTAAAGGCCGGACCATGATGGGCACGACGCCTGAAGCCGCACTTAAGGCTGCGCAAGAAGTTGAGCCCAAACCCATCGCCTTCGGTGCCAATTGCGGCGCTAATCCGCGTCAGATGATTGATGTCATTCTCGAGTTCAAAAAGGTCGTCGGCGAGGATGACTTGATTATCGCCAAAGGAAACTGTGGCAAGCCTCAACTCGGCGAAGACGGGTTTTCCTATGATGGCACGCCGGAAGTTATGGCAGATTACGCCTGTTTGGTGCGCGATATCGGCGCCCATATAATTGGCGGCTGTTGTGGTACTTCGGCGGATCATTTACGAGCCATTGGCGAAGCCTTAGCTTCCCGCCCCAAAGCTCCGTTGCCCGATATGGACAGGGTAACCGAAATGCTGGGGGAAGCGTAGACCCGTTTCTCGCAGAATTAATTTTGTATATTGGGCATATCGGATTTGAGTATGCGGTCGCCTGGAACGCTGAAAGTGACTGTAGTGCCGCAGTTGATTTCACTAGAAATATTAAGCGCGCCGCCGTGGGATTCCACCAATCCTTTGGTAAGTGGAAGACCGAGCCCGGCCCCTTCGCGGGTATTCATTAGATTACCACGTTCGATCTGACCAAATTTCTCCAATGCCTTGGTAATATCAGCGTCATTCATACCAATGCCAGTGTCCGAGATTTCTATCTGTAAAGATTCGTCATTGGAGGTACTGGCGCTAATGGAAACTGTGCCGCCATTTGGCGTAAATTTAACCGCATTTGATAATAAATTTACCAAAATTTGTTTCACTCTTAATTCGTCGGCGAATAGGAACGGTGCTCTATTATCAACAGAATTTACCAGTTTAACGCCGTTAAGATCAGCTCGGCTTTTTATCAGCAGAATTGATGCCATTACCGCCTCGTGTAAATTTACGTTGGTTTCTTTGAGTTGAAATTTTCCAGCTTCAATGGCTGATACATCAAGTATGTCGTTAATGAGGCTGAGCAAATGCATTCCTGACAACTGTATATCATTTGCATACTCTTTGTATTTCTCGTTTTCTATGGGGCCAAACATCTCAATAATTATTGCATCGGAAAAGCCGATAATAGCGTTGAGTGGTGTCCGCAGTTCATGACTCATATTGGCTAGAAATTCAGATTTAACCCGATTTGCTGTTTTGGTTTCAACTAAAGCCTCTTTTAGATCGCCCTCAATTTTATTCCGTTCCAATATTTCATTTTTTAAATCTTGTGTTCGTTCTTCGACACGATCCTCGAGTTCTTCATACGATTTTTGGAGCTCCAATTCTGTAAGTTTCCGCTGGGTTATGTCCTGAATGGTGCCAAATAAACCAATTAATTCGCCATCCGAATTCAATTTGGGCTCTCCAGCCAAGTGGATGTATTTCTGATGTGTATCTGAAAGATTTAGTTTGGTTTCAAATTTATAGGGTATTTGACTATGAATCAGTGCTTCCCTCGCTTTGGTAAACTCTGGCTTGTCTTCGGGATCTATCAAGCCTAAAAAATAGTCTAACGACGGTTCGAATGACTGAGGCTCCAACTCATATATCCGAAATGTTTCATCTGACCAAACAACCTTGCCGGTCAGAATATCCATCGACCAATCACCAATTTTTCCGATATTTTGCGCCGCTGACAATCGCTCATAGTCCTGGCGCATTCGATTTTCCAGCCGGGTCTTTTCACTCACCATTTCACTGAAATTGACCATCAACTGCTTCGTTTCATTATCAAGATATTGGAAAGTTGGTAGCTCGGTTAACTCTCCTTTTCTGAAGGAAACAATGCTGGATGCAAGACTACTGATGGGTTTGGATATAGATCCAGCCAATAGGATCGCACCGATGATTCCTATTATCAAAGTAACCAAACTTACGAGTAGTATATTCCGGTTGGTATTTCGAACAGCAGATGTCAATCCATCACGTCTGACGCCGATGACAATTCTCGCACCCAAATCTTTGAAAAGTTGAAATCTGGATTCTGTTATTTCCTCGCCCTGAAATAGCGTATTCTGAATCGACCATTTTGTATTTTCTATCGGATTATCAATTTGGTTAAGTAATAATTTAGGGATCGGGCCGTCAAATGTATGAGCGAACAACTTCCCCTCTATGTCTGTCATGAAGAGATAGGCGATATTAGAATTAGATTCGATTAGCCTTCGGAACGTATCCGTTACATTGCTAACCTGCTTTCTCATCATTTGATTGACAGTTGCTTCCGCTACGGATTCGACCAGTGTTTGGGTCCAGCGATTGTGCTCGGCCTCAAAAGAAGCTTCGATTTCGTCATCAACAAAAAATAATATTGCCAGAGTAGCAATGACTATCAGGCAGATAGTCGAGGCGATGATTTTTAGATTTAAACTCATACCTGCCTAAATCCCCAACTGTTAGTTATCCTTAATCGAAAAAATATCAGGTCTAAAGTCCATGAAATAGATCGAATAAGGTGTCCACTGAATGTTGCTTTGGAGCCCATAACTATAAAGAGGGTTGTAGAGAACGGTCCCCGGCATTTCATCTTCAAAAATGTCCAGCATTTTTTGAAAGGCGGAATACCTTTGCATAGTTTTCGAAGAACGCTCTACAACTCCGACCAATTTGTTGAATTGTGGCGGTGCCGCCCAAAATTTGTGCCGTTTTTGAACGTCAGAGACCGGGCCCCAGGAAATCACAATACCGCCCGTAGGATCAGGAAGCCGCACGGTGTTTGACCAAGTATAAATCTCAGCGCCTTTAGCATGCTTTTGCTTGCCGCTATTGACGATATCCAGTCTCGCCTTAACGCCGATTTTGCGCCACATATCAATGATCAACAGTGCGGCGTGCTCACTGTTTAAGTAATAGTTACCAATTGTCCGATAGCTTAGGACCTCACCTTTGTAGCCGGATTTTTTTACCAGCTCTTTCGCGCGTTCGATGTCATACCGGTAGCCTTTGCGATCAGCGTTATACATTTCGCCAAACGATTTCAACTGATGCCCGTTGGGCGTAATATTGCGATCAAGCCACAGAACTTTTCTCAATGCTTTGCGGTCAATTGCTAAACTCAACGCCTGACGCAGACGTTTGTCCTGAA
Source organism: uncultured Rhodospirillaceae bacterium (assembly GCA_964566055.1). Taxonomy (GTDB): domain Bacteria; phylum Pseudomonadota; class Alphaproteobacteria; order Rhodospirillales; family UBA2165; genus TMED23. The sequence goes on along the minus strand of CAZMHI010000023.1, from coordinate 7,642 downwards.
GTTTTTCAGATTTAGTATTAAAAACCAGCACATGGAGGTTATCCAGCTGAACCGAACGTGCTTCAACATGAGAATATTTATTTATTATCGATAGTTGTTCCGGCGCCACATCAACTGCGATATCGTATTTTCTGCCAATGAGGCCAGCCACGCGGTTAATCCGGTTAGGCTCCTGATTGAACGTCAAGCTGCGAAAATTTGGCTTGCCCATAAAATATTGATCAAACGCTGTGAATTTAATCTCAACTTTGGGCTTGCGGGATTCAAATTTCAACGGCCCGGTTCCAACTGGGTTCCATTTTACGGCCTTCAAGGCGCTTTTAAGCCAATTTGGATCACTGGATTTGTGCTTGAGCCACGATCGGGCATTGACGATCCAAGCCGTGTAGCCGGTTAGCTTCAATTCGAGCATCAAATCTGGAAATTTGGTTACAAATCGGACACGATGATTATCAATTTTGACGACTTTTTCGAGTGAGTTGAAATGCTTGCGCCCGGCTTTGGAGAGTGAACTATCTCCCCAAAGGCGTTCTTTCGAAAAGGTGAATACAACATCATCCGCGGTTAGGGTATCACCATTATGAAACTTAACTCCTCGCCGCAATGTCACATCTAAGGTTCGATTATCGATCCTGTTCCACTTGACGGCTAAACTCGGCATTAATTTTGGATTTTGGCCAGAAGCTTGATTGATAAAGTCGCGTCGAATGAGCGTATCAAAAACGGAATAGAACACCCTGACTTCAATGTTACCATTAATTTCAGCAGGTTCTAAACTACGCGGCAATTTATTAACGGCGACAACTATATCGCGATTTTGAATATTTGGCTGGGCGTATGAAGGGTGATTGACAAGCAAAGCGGCGAAAATGGCAATTATTAATACATAAGCTGATGTATCTTTTCGCATTTTTTTACCTCATCGATTTCAGTCAATGATTTACGGCTACTAAATATATTGTTATTGATTTTTTGTAATCAATTTAAAAATTAGTTTTAATTTTCTAATTTTCACCAAGGTTTTATGCGATTTTAGTTCTATTTGATAGAGAATGGTTTCGGTTACAGCGTCGTTTAGCTCCCTCGGTGTAGAGACACTAAAACAACCTATACGCTAAAATCAATTCTAATCTGCCAAACGATTCTGTTCCGTCAATCGCATTGGTTCAGTAGATACCGTGACAGACTAGGACAAATCCAAATTAAACAGCTTAATTGCATTTGTGCGGCCGATTTTCAGGCGCGTGTCTTCCGCCATCTCCATTTCATCGAACCAGGTCGCGCCTTCAGTCGTGTCTTCAAACGGATAATCGACCGAAAACATCATCCGCTCGACGCCCATTTCGTTGAGGGTAAATTCAAAGGCGGGTCCGTAAAAATTACCGCTGGTCGTCAGGTGAAAATTGTTGCGGAAATAATGGCTCATCGGGTGAGGCCGCGTATAGCCGCTCGGCTGGCGGTTGATGCGATGGTCAATCCGCCACAGATCGAAAGGAATGCGTTCACCCAGATGCCCAAGAATGATCTGCAAATTGGGATGGTCATCAAACAGACCTGAGCCGATCAGGCGCAGAGAGTGAATTGAAGCCTCGACAGAAAAACCCCAGGCAGAGCTATAGAGCCAGGGATGACCTTCATAAGCCTGCGCCCGCTCGGCAATCATGGTGCGCGGGTGCATGTAAAAGGGCAGATCGAATTTTTCAAGAGCTGCCCAAAACGGTCTGTATTCTGGGATGTCGTAGTAAATCACTGAATCCGATACATCTTTTTGGGTAAAGCCGTTGACCAGTGCGCCTTTAAAGCCGAGGTCCTTAATACACCGGGAGAGCTCAGTGATAGCGGCGTCCGGTTCTTGCATCGGCAAAGCTGCAAAGCCGGCAAAGCGGTCAGGGTGAAGGGCGATCTCTTCGGCCAGCAGATCATTGGCGCGTTGTGACAGCTCAACTGCTTCTTTGACATCAAGAATTTCCTGAATTCCCGGTGCCGTATGCGAGAGGATCACCAGCTCGATGCCATTTTTGTCCATTTCCGCCAGGCGAAGATCTCTGGTATCGAGCAGTCTTCTGCGGGTATCAGCCCAGGTATCGGCGCCGCTCAGCCGCCGGTCCAGATCGACGAGTGTGTCGGCTAAAGCGAAATGCTCTTCGAGCGCGATTTTTCCTTGCATAATGTACCAAACTCTATTTGGAGTTTCGCCGCCGCCCCTAGTCTTGAACCTCGTCCCGCAGCAAATTGATCTGCTTTAGTACCGCCCGGTCCGTACTCAGGAAAAGTTTGGCGTTATCACTTGCCGCGATATGAGAAATCCAAGTCCAATGCGGCAGCGTGATGATATCGTTTTTCTGCCACTCAATCCGTTTGTCGCCAATGTTCGAAGCGCCTTCACCCTCGGCAACAACGCAGATGGCATTGCTGGTCGTCCGGTAGGGCTTGGTTTCGGCTTTGGCTGAAAGTTGCAGCGCATATAAATCCATGGTCGGCACAACTGGACCGCCATCAACCGGATTGGTGTAGTGAACCTGGCGGCTGCCATCGGCTTCCGGCTCCATGGCTGACAGTGCATTGCAAACCCCGGTCCAGGGATAGTGGAACATGGGCGAGTAGGGAACCTCATCACGTTTAGTATCGGCAACAAGGCCGGCTGTTGCATAAGTCTCATCTGGCAAAGTTGATTGATCGGGCGGGAAGTTGCCGGCCGGTCCATGTTCGGAAAAAATCGCGTTGTAGAAGGCCGCTAAGGGCACGTCGAGACCGTCGAACCAGCAGACACGTTCCGTGCCCGGATTAGCATGCTCATGCCAGGCCCAATTCGGTGTCAGGATCACATCGCCCTCGTTCATATCGCAGGCTTTGCCGTTGACGGTAGTTTGCGCGCCGCTGCCTTCCATAACAAAGCGAAAGGCCGTGGCCGTGTGACGATGGACTCTGGCAAATTCACCCGGCAATAAAATTTGCAGGGCGCCGAACATGCCGGTTGTGGTCATTGGTTCACCGTTAAAAATCGGATTAAGCAACATCAGTACGCGCCGTTCCGCATCTTCAGTTTTAATCTCTGCCGAGGCTCGATCAACAAGCGGTAAAAGGTCTTCCCAGGTCCATTGAGTGCCCGGGTCTCGCGGCGTGGGTTCCGGCTTGATCAATTCGTTATAGCGATCCCACAACGGCGTCACGCCGGCTTTTTCCATACTGGCGTAAAAATCGTCGGATGTTGCCTGTTTGGCGGCTTCCTGACCGTCCACAGATTCGTTGAGCTCGTTCATGCCACTCTCCTCCGCCACCCCTTTTATTAGGTTAGCTATTACTTCATCAATAGTTCCCTATTGCCCCTCAACAATCAAGTTCTGAAATCCGAAATTGACATATGTCATGGTGGGCGATTTGCCGCCATGTAATGTATTGGCCGAGGATTTACGTTTCAGCCAATTTTTTTTGATGACGATTTGCCGGTAAATTATCGCTCATGAGGAAACTCAACGAATGAATCAAATCACCAGAATTGACACTCTTTGCCGGGCTTGCGGACACGGCGGGTGCGGAGTTCAGGTTGTCAAAGACGGTGAGAAATTGATCAAAGTTGAAGGTGATAAAAATCACCCGATCAGCAAGGGGTACACCTGTAAAATAGCCCGCGCATCCATTGAATTACGTGAGCATCCGATGCGTCTGCGCCACCCGATGAAACGCGCCGGTTCACGCGGCGATGGAAAATGGGAGCAAATTTCCTGGGAGGAAGCGTTAACGACGATCGCCGACAAGCTATCCCAATTTAAAGAAGATTCCGGCGCTGAATCGGTGGTATTTGGCCATGGTACGGGCCGCGATTTTCAGCATTATCTATATCGCCTGGCGCACCTATACGGCTCGCCCAATGTGATGACTCCCGGTCACATGTGCTACCTGCCGCGCATTGCTATTTCAAAAGTACTCGGTTTCGACATTCCGCTGGTCGATTACGACAACAACCCGGAGTGCCTCATGGTGTGGGGAGCCAACCATCTCAACTCCAATGCCGATGAATATTGTGCTTTAAATTTAGCAAATGCGCTGAAGCGAAGTAACAAGGTTATCGTTATTGATCCGCGGCGGACCACAGTTACCGAGCGGGCGGATTTATGGCTCCGATTGCGGCCCGGAACCGATGCCGCTTTAGCGCTCGGCATGTTACATGTCATTGTTAAGGAAAATCTCTACGACCAGGATTTCGTCACCAATTATTCATCCGGCTTTGATCAATTGGCCGAGCGGCTGGAACAGTTTCCGCCCGATAAAGTCGCTGAAATCACTTGGGTTCCAGCTGAGCAGATTATTGAGGCAGCCCGGCTTTTTGCCAAGGCAAAATCCGGCGCGATCCAGTGGGGCGTCGGCATTGATCAAAACATTAACTGCGTCGATGGTGCCCGGACGTTGCTTAATATGGTGGCTTTGACCGGTAACTTTGACGCCCCCGGCGGCAATGTCGTCTTTATGCCGTCACCGGTCATGCCGGCGCGTGAATTTGCTCTCTTTCACAAACTGCCGCCAAAGCAGCAGCAGAAGATGCTGGGCGGTGATCAATACAAGCTCGGTACGATTATTGGGCGTCTCACACCGCATGTGGTTTGGGACGCCATCCTTGAGGAAACACCCTATAAAGTGCGCGGCATGCTGACTTTCGCCAGCAATCTATTGGTGATCCGCGAAAATGCCCAACGGGTCTACGAGGCGCTTAAGAAAATTGAGTTTTTTGTCACCACCGATCTCTATCGCACACCGACCGTGGAGATGGCGGATATCGTCCTGCCGGCGACAACCTGGTTGGAGCATGACGGCGTTGGTGATCACTGGAAAAGCCACGGCTATGTCTTTCCGCGTAACAAAGCGGTTGAGCCGGTGGGGGAGGCTTGGCCGGACATTAAAATATTTGCCGAACTTGGTAAGCGGCTGGGATTCAAAGACTATTTCTGGGACGACAACCGGGAGTCCTTTGACATTATGTTGGAGCCGGCTGGCATCACCTGGGAACAATTTAAGAATATGCCTGAGGGGCTCAGAACCGAACCGGTATTTCACAAATACAAGCAATCAGGTTTTGGAGCACCGGGCCGGAAATATGAATTCTATATCCATCAACTTGAGGATTGGGGGTATGACCCCTTGCCGGACTATCATGAGCCGCCTGAAGGACCGCTCCGGGAAAAGGAATTCGTTGATAAATATCCACTCGTTTTAACGACAGGCAGCCGGCTGACAAATTTTTTCGGCTCGGAAGGCCGGCAGTCGGAAATGCTGCGAAAAGATCACCCCGACCCATTGGTGGAAATTCATCCTGAGGCAGCGGCAGCGCGGGGTATTGCTGACGGTGACTGGGTCGCTATTGCCTCACCGCGAGGTGAAGCGAAATTTAAAGCCAAGGTAACTGACGGTATCGATGCCAGAGTTGTGTCAGCTGATTTCGGCTGGTGGTTTCCGGAACGAGGTGCACCCGATTACGGCTGGAGGGAGTCAAATATCAATTTGCTGACCGATGACCAGGGCCCGAACGATCCTATGATCGGAGCGACGCCGCTTAAAGGCCTGCAATGCGAAATTAGAAAAATATAAAGAAGCAATCTTTAACTACATAAAAGGAGAATGCCTTCTTTTGGCTATAAGCTGCCAAAATCAAGGGCATGAAACAACATCTGAACTATCCCTGATAGCGGACATCGTTAACTTCTTATCCTTCCACGTAAATGCGGTGCGGATTTGTAAATTTTCTCCAAAGCTTGGTTTTTTAGATGTTGGTAGGTTTCCCCTGAGACCATATAGCCAGCATTTTCGGCATGCATTCCAATATCCCTATACTTGTCTTCCATTGCGCTTTGGCTCTGTCCAAATAAGTTAATTTTACGAAATATGCTGTTAGGACCATCAAACATTGCTTTTACTCCTAATAGTTTATTCGTTGCGTGATGAAATTAGATTAGGCAAACTCGAAGCAATTCGCTTGAAGGTTTCATCAAGAACCTGTCCATAAACAGTCAATATTGCTTTTGATATAGTCAAATTTGCCAAAAACGACGAAAAATGGAGAAAATGCGAGCTGAGTTCGGGGATTATGCTCTTGATACTGAGAGTCTGGAACTAACCAAAAGTGGTGAGATCGTAGAGATCGAGCCGCAAGTTTTTAGCCTGCTTGTTTGCTTGGTTAAGAACCGAGATCGCGTCGTTTCCAAGGACGAACTCATTGAGCAGGTTTGGGATGGCCGGATTGTCTCAGACAGTTCGCTCAATACTCGGATAAATACACTACGCAAAGCCGTTGGTGACGATGGAAAAACCCAAGCCGTAATTAAGACCTTTCCCAGGCGCGGATTTAGGTTTGTGGCAGAATTAGGGGAGCCAGCTCAGACTGAATCAGCTACCGCCAACATGGTACAAGCGTCCTCCGACAAGCCGTCAATTGCCGTGCTGCCTTTTAAGAATTTTTCCGGCGACCCCGGCCAGGTTTTTTTCTCGGACGGGATCACCGAGGACACCATCACCGCCTTATCAAGGTGCCGGTGGCTCTCGGTCATTGGTGGCAGCACTGCCTTTTCTTATAAGGACACAACCGTTGATGTGCTGACGATTGCGAAAGAATTAATGGTCCGCTATGTGCTTGAAGGAAGCGTGCAAACCTCAGGTGATCGGGTACGTATTTCTGTGCAACTCGTTGATGGCGAATCCGGGAGTCATATCTGGGCCGAGCGTTTTGATCGAGAACTCGAAGATGTTTTTGCACTCCAAGATGAAATTACCGACACGGTTGCCGGAACGGTTCAATCTGAACTGGGACTAAATGAACAGCAGCGCATAAAATCCAAACCACCAGAAAGTCTGGACGCCTGGGAAGCCTATCAACGAGGGCTCGCTATCCTAAATGAACGAACCGTTGATTCTTACGTTGCCGCACGTGAGCAATTTGAACGCGCAATTGAGATCGATCCAAAGTTTGTTCTCCCCTATACTGGGTATGTTGAAAGCGTTCTCCATACGCTCGGGCCATTTAAGATCAAAAATTTTATGGAAATTGCCCATCGCTATGCTCGAAAGTCAGTGGAACTGGACATCAACGAATCACGCGCCCATGCCGCTTTGGCAAAGTGGCTGAGTTTTAATGATGATCTTTCTTCGAGTATTGCTGAATTTGATACAGCACTGAAACTCAATCCAAGTGATCCAGGAATTCACCTGGAGGCTGGGACAGTTAAATTGAGATTAGGTCGACCTGAAGAGGCGATCGCTCATTTTGATCGTGCGATAAAGCAGAGTCCGCGAGACGTTCAAATTGGTCGGATTTATAGTCGATTGTCATTGGCCTATATACATTTGGAAGACTTTGAAAATGCCATAGAAGTGGGACGTAAGGCGATCCAATATCCAAACGCGCCATGGGCTCATACTCTGCTCGTTATCGCACTCGCGCTTAATGGCCAAATTAACGAGGCAAAAAATATATTGGTGGAGGCCATCGACCGACGCCCGGAACTCACTATATCTTTCGTAAGTTCGTCATACGTTGTTGAAAGTCAGGGTGTGAGGGAAATATTTGTGAAAGGTCTCCGCTTGGCCGAAATGCCAGAAGAATAATGTCCGCTTTTGATGCCGTGGACGGCTCCCACCCAACGGCATCATAGTGTGC
>CAZMHI010000022.1:0-64372 GCA_964566055.1 uncultured Rhodospirillaceae bacterium | reverse complement strand
CCTAAAGTCGCCTCAGTCCTCACCATTGGCGTTACCGGTCCGACCCAAGGCACCAGGCGGGCGCCCGCCAAGGTGATGACCTCGGTTGGCGCTAATGTCGGGCGCATATACCGGGTGGCAGTCGGTCTTTCCTTTCATATTGAATCACATTATGGCTATCGCTCGATTTACTGCCCGCCTCATGTGGACCCGGAATTCGGCGCCAGAATGCCGATGCAAAGTCTGAAATTGCATGCTGAGCTGGCTGGTACCGGCGCGCGGTCACTGGCCGGAGATATCCTGCTGCACCCGGAATTCGGCATGCTCTATTACGGCTCGGTCTATACCGAAATGCCCCTGCCGGCGGATGAGCCGATGAAGGAAAATCCGTGCCCGGCGCCATCCTGTGTGAAGCTTTATAATGAGTCCGGCCAAACACCTTGTCAAAAATATTGCCCAGTGCAATGTCTGAGCGGTGAGTTGAATGAGGACGGCAGCGTCGCTGAAATGAATTTTGATATGTATCGCTGCGCCGAGCTCTGCCAGCAATATGAAAACATGCCGACCATGATGGAGCGCGCTTTTGAGGCCGATGATCAGCTCTCCCGTGAGGAAACGCTCTATGGCGCTGAGGCTCAGTCTTTTTTCTACAAAGCGACAGCCGGTGTTGATACCAATGCGCAATGCTTTGAGTGTATGCGGGTTTGCCCGATCGCCACGCAAAGCGAAGGCGTTGATCCGATCCGCCGGGGCGCCGCTGCCCGAGAAGCCGCTCAAAAGGGAGGCTCTTAAGCATGCCCTACGGCGTCTCAGAACAAATGATCGACACCTATGGTGAGTTGATTTTCGATCTCAGCCTCAACAAACAAACCCGCCGGGGTGATCCGATCCGCAATCTTGATCACAAGGCTTGGCTTGAACAGCGGGAAGCTACCGGGCTCAACGATCCAGAAATTGCCGTCAAAACCGGCTTGGCTGTTGAACAGGTTACCTTCATCCGCAATATCACCGAGCGCCGCGTATTCCGTCTCAACCAATACCGCAAACTCTACCGCCTCGGTGGCGGCTTGCGCTACCGGGAAGACCGCTATCAGGATCCGGAAGAAAAGTTTGAAATGAGTGACGACGCTGTAGCGCTACGTCTCGCCATGCATTTCGCGTCCTCGCAAGTCAAAAAATATATTGAGGATGGTTTGTGGTCCGATGAGACCCCTGGCGATTTACTGGTGGCGGCAAATCAAGATGGACCGGCGATTGTTTCTGCGGCTGAGACGGTTTCCTACAAACAATTGGGTCAGCTTGCGGACCGGATGGCTGCTGGTTTGGCTAAGGCCGGAGTTGGGCGCGGCGATGTTGTCGGCGCTTTGTTGCCGATGGGTCCGGAACTTATCATCAGCATTTTTGCCAGCGCTCAAATTGGGGCTGTTTTGCTGCCGCTAGATCCTTCCTTGAGTGGTTTTGAGGTCGGTGAAATAGTGGGCCATTGTAAATCTCATGTCGTGGTTTGTGAAAGTACGGCAGGAGAGACACCAGACGGTGCAGTTGCTTATAGTGACCTGATTGAGACAGATCTGCCCGACCGGCCAAAGTATGTCCAAGCTGCCGCAGATCCCATTTTGCTGACAGCCAGTATGGTTGAAAACGAGCAAGTCAAAGCCGGTATTCTCACTCATCAAAATATGCTGAGCACCGCCCGCAATATCGTATCGCACCTGAAATTGACGCCGGACGCTCAACTTGATCTATCAGCTCTGCCGGTAGGCAGTATGAGCCTGGCTTTGGTGATGAGCGCTTTTGCCGCCGGGGTGGCAGTAACGTTTGATGCCGCCAATGCCACGCACGCCGTGACACAAACAGACCATGGCTGGCTGGAGATTTCCCGAGCCGACCATAAATTTCTTATCTGGGGTCAAAGCGACACGCTGGCTGTTCTGATAGCTGGGGATGATCATACTTTTACGGCACTTCCCGGTGTTGAAGCCCGGGTCGCTGATGATGAAGCCAGCGAACTGCAAATTAGAGGGCCGTCGGTGATTGCCGGTTATCTGGCAAATTCAAAAGCCAATGCGGCGGCTTGGACCGCTGATGGCTGGTACAAGACAGGTACAGAAGTTACTGTTTCAGATCAGTCCGGTGATACTATTACCTATTCGAATATTGGGGGGAGTTAATGAACGACCTATCCTTCTGGGTTTCTAAGAATGCTGATTTTTCGCCAGGTAAAACCGCTATCCGGTTTGAAGGTCAGGACATTACCTACAGTGAATTTGATCACCAGATTCATGTTTACGCACGGACCCTGAAGCACAACTTTGGTGTCCTGCCCGGTGACCGCGTCGCGTTCCTGGGCGCGAACACACCGAGCCTGCTCTGTACTTTTTTTGCCTGCGCACGCTTAGGGGCTATTTTCTCACCGCTCAACTGGCGTCTGACAGCGCCTGAGCATCTCTTCATGTTGCAGGATTCCGGCGCTAAAGTGCTGATCTCTGATGAAGAGTTTCGCGGCAATGCCGATACGATCCGGGACGATATTCCGGAGTGCACGTTGGTTGCCAATGATTTTGAGGACCCCGAGTGGCGTGATTTGGCAGCCGAACTGTCAGCATCCGATGGTGACGATAGTAATCCGGATGTGACCCTGGATCTGCCGTTTATGCTGGTCTACACCTCCGGTACCACCGGGCGTCCCAAGGGTGCGGTGCTGACCCAGGAAAATATGCAAGTCCATGCCTATAACAGCGTGCATTATTCGCAGATGAGCATGAACGATCATATTCTAACCGTCTTGCCGATGTTCCATGTGGGTGGTCTCAACATTCAGACCACCCCGGCCTTTTACGCCGGCGCCACGGTCACCCTGCACAGGAAGTTCGAGCCGCAAGCGACTTTGAAGGCGATTGTCGAGGGCCGCCCTGATCTGGCCGTATTGGTGCCGGCGGCCTTACAAGCTATTTTCTCGGTTCCTGAATGGCCGGAGGCCGATATCTCAAGCCTCAGGAGTGTTGCTATCGGCTCTTCCATGGTGCCGTTACCACAAATTGAAGCTTTACAGAGCCGGGGTGTGCCAGCCCCTCAAGTGTATGGCTCAACTGAAACCGGCCCGATTGTCATATACCAAAACCCGGAAAGTGCTTTTGCCAAACCGGGCTCGGCGGGAAAGGCTGGGCTGCATTCGGAAATGAAGATTGTCGATGATCAGGGCAATGAACTGCCGCAAGGCCAGTCGGGTGAGATTGCGGTGAAGGGCGGTAATATCTTTATCGAATATTGGAACAACCCTGATGCCACCAGGGACTCGATCAAAGATGGCTGGTTTTTAACCGGTGATGTTGGCTATCTTGATGAGGACGGTGATCTCTGGGTCAACGACCGCAAGAAAGACATGATCATCTCCGGTGGTGAAAACATTTACCCCGCCGAAGTTGAAGCCTTTATTCACGAAATGACGGATGTTGAAGATGGTGTCGTCGTCGGTAAGCCGGATGATAAATGGGGGGAAATACCGCTTGCCGTGGTGATCTTGAAGGAAGGCATAAGCCTTTCCGAAGTAGATTTCCTCAAGCGCTTTCAGGACAACCTCGCCCGCTTCAAACATCCCAAAGAAGTGCTGTTTGTCGACGATCTGCCCCGCAACGCCATGGGCAAAGTGCAGAAATTCGAAGTCCGCAAGATGGTTGGCGGGTAGGTCTTCCGGTACCCCAATCCCTTCCTATAAGTAGAACTGATAGCCTCCGGTCAAGTTCTCATATTACAGATCTGATGTTGATATTTAGAATAAAAGACATCCAAAAACTCGGTTACCTAACCGCGGAGGGACAACAATGAGCAATCTATCCCAAATAGATCCAATGGCATTCTTCAGGCCCGAAATTACCGATCTGCCACCCTATAAAACCGGTATCAAATATGATGAAGTTGCCCGGTTAAACCCGGAAATCGAAGTGCTCAGACTGGGCAGTAATGAAAATCTATATGGCCCGAGCCCAAAGGCTATTGAAGCAATCAGCGAAGCGGTGGCAAGCGTCAACTTGTATCCCGACAATACCAATACAATTTTGCGCGAAGAGCTCAGCGCCGGCCTTGATGTTGACGGTGGCCGGTTACTGTTCGGTAATGGCTCGGAAGCGATATTGAGAACGATCATCGACCTTTGTATTCGGTCCGGCGATAAAGTCGTCACCTTGCAGCCAAGTTTCCCAATCGTGGAAATTCTAACCCGGGTGGCCGGGGGAGACGTTGTCCGTGTGCCCTATGGAGACGATCTGACATACGATGCCGAGGTTTTTTGCCGCGCCGTTAAGCAGAAACCGCGTCTAATTTATCTTTGTGGTCCCAACAATCCCACGGGCACCTATTTTACAGCCGATGAATTGACGGCAATCGCCGAGGCTTCGTCCGACGAGTCGCTTTTTGTTATCGACGAGGCCTATGGTGAATTCGGCAGCAGCTACAACGATTTTCCAGACTGCTGGAAAATTCTAGAGGCGGCTGGACGGCCATATGTAATTCTTCGTACGTTTTCCAAAGCATACGGATTGGCCGCCATGAGGGTTGGCTATGGCATCTGTTATTCCCCGGAATTCGCCGGCCGTTTTGCCAGCGCCGACACGGTATTCAATGTCGGACTATTGGCCCAAAAAGCTGCTCTCGCTGCGTGGCGGGACCAGGATCACAAGGCGACCTATTTGGAGGCGATCAAGCGCGAGAAAAGCCGGGTCGAAAAGGGACTGGCGGCGCGAGGCTTCAGATTCTTCAAATCAGGCGGTAATTTTACCTGTATCTATTTTGATCAAATGGATCAGGCTGTCGCCGTACAGAACCAACTCAGGGAAACAGGCATTTTTGTAAAAAGTTCCTTAGGCATTTCATCCGACGGATCCCTCCGCGTCACGACGGGCCGTCCGGAACAGAATGACAGGTTCTTGGAAACGTTAGCCAAAATATCCACCTGATTTTTTGACGGCGACTTTGAGGCCCTAGCGTGAAATCATTAAGGACTTTAATCCTACGCCTGGATTTAAGTTGCGACCGGTGCCCCGAGTTTGAACAAGCCATCTCCACGTTCGACTAATCCGGGAATTCGCTTGGACATGACCACGCCCGTGGCTTCAAACTTTATTTCCTCGGCAACTTGCCAGGGCGTGTCCGGGTGATGGAGAAATCCAGCCGTCTGGCCAATCTCTACCCGGTCACCAAGTTTGGCGACCGGTTCGAACAAACCACTCAGTTCGGCATGAACATCAAGATTTTTTATGGTCCCATCAAAAAATTCTGTGCCTCCTGGTTTGGCGACTGATGGCGGTGTCTCGGGGGTCCATACGCCCAAATGGCTTAAATAACGCCGTACACCAACTTCACAGCTTTCAAGACTTTCTGGCGTTACTGTCCCAGAACCGCCAAATTCGGCACTGATGCCGATGGTGCCCTGGCGTGCAGCAGCAGACATGGAAGCTCGGCTGCCCTTAACGCCACCCGATGGCAATTCAAGAGCATAAGGGGCGCCGATTGCCTCCACCATTTTGGTTAGCTCGGCCTGCTTTTTTTCGTCAGTTTTGCTACCTTGAAACAAAATTGTCGTAAGATAATGCGACGATGATCCACCGGAATGGATGTCGAAGGCGTAGTCCGCCATCTCCATTAAAACAGTTTCAACGTAGTGAGCGATTTGGCGGGTTGGGGTTCCAAATGGATCGCCGGGGAACTCTCGGTTTAAATTTAAATCATCGATGGGCGATGTTCGGAGGCCGGCTTTGGCAGCAGGAAAGTTGGTCATGGGCACGATGATGATCTGTCCAGTGACCCGGTCCGGCGTGATTTCCTTGACCAGTTTGGTCAGGGTGACCTGGCCCTCATATTCGTCGCCATGGGTGCCGGCGGTGAGCAAGACAGTCGGGCCTGTCCCATTTTTAAAACTCACCACAGGTATTGGTATGTTATGTGAACCAGACCGGTGAATGGAGTGCGGTAGATTCAAAAAACCTTTGTGCTCTCCTATGGCGGAGAAATCTATTGTCGGTTCAATCGTGGTTAATTCTGCTGACATGTCTGCCCTACCCTTCGTAATGGTTTCTCACCAGCCGGTCGAGCAGGCGGACGCCGTAGCCGGTGGCGCCTTCGGGCACGGTGGGCTTGTCGGTTTCCGTCCAGACGCCGGAAATGTCGATATGCGCCCAGGGCGTCTTGCCCACATGGCGTTGCAGGAATTGCGCCGCCGTGATGGCGCCGCCGAGGCGGCCGGCGAGGTTTTTCATGTCGGCGACTTTGGAATCGATCATTTTGTCATAATCTTTGCTGAGCGGCATCCGCCACAGACGTTCATCAACCTCATTACTGGCTTTGGTCAGGCGGTCCGCCAATTGATCGTTGTTGGAGAACAGGCCGGCATGGTGATGGGCCAGCGCCACCATGATCGCGCCGGTCAGCGTCGCCAGGTTGACCATGAGTTTCGGTTTGAACCGTGTTTGGGCGTAATAGAGCGCATCGGCCAGCACCAGGCGCCCCTCGGCATCGGTGTCAATGACCTCGATGGTTTGGCCGGACATGGAGGTGACGATATCGCCCGGGCGCTGGGCATTGCCGCCCGGCATGTTTTCCACGCAGCCAATGACGCCGACCGCATTGACCTTGGCTTTACGCCCCGCCAAGGCCTTCATCAGGCCGATGACGACGCCGGATCCGGCCATATCGATTTTCAAGATGTCCAGACCTTCCCTGGGTTTAAGTGAAATACCTCCGGTATCGAAGGTGACGCCTTTGCCGACAAAGGCCAGCGGCTGAGCCGCTTTGCCTCTTCCTTTCGGGCCGCCCAGCCATTGCATAACAACCAGCTTAGATTCGCGGGCACTGCCCTGGCCAACTCCGAGCAAAGCCCCCATGCCGAGCTTCTTCATCTGCGACTCACCCAGAATTTGCACTTTGACACCCAATTTTTCGAGCGTCTTTGCCTGCTTTGCCAAGCTTTCGGGATAAATCACATTGCCCGGTTCTGAAACCAGATCACGGGTCAAAAATACTCCTTCAGCAACCTTGGCGAGGCCAGCGTATTTTTTCCGGGCTTTGGCAAAGCCGGCGCACTGTATGGTTAGAGTTTTAATTTTTGGTTTGTCTGCCGGCTTCTGCTTGGTTTTATATTTGTCAAAACGGTAGGAGCGAAGGGTCGCACCGAAGGCGATTTCTACCGCCATCTCGGCGGCACTCATTTTGGCCTCAGTGATAGCATCAACGGCTACCGTGACGCTGCCTTTTTTTGCCTGCTTGGTACCGGCGTAAATACGCCCGCCAAGGCGTTGCATCTCCAGTTCAGTGACGTCACCTGCCTTGCCAAGGCCGACAATCATTACCTCGTCCAATTTGGTGCCAGCCAGCGCCATGACAGTCAGTGACTGGTCCTTCTTACCCTCGAAATCACTGGCACGAATGGCCCGGCTAAGCGCCCCACCGGATTTTTTGTCAAGTTTAACTGTCGAGGCGGACAGCTTGCTGCCGGCACCGGCGCTGACAACAACAACTCCCGTTGCGGGCAATCCTGGTTTGGCAAAGGTGATTTTCATGACATCCTCGTTAAGAAATTTACGTTCCCGAATAATTCTACGCTAGTTTTAGAGTTACTGTAATTAAAGGAGAGCGTTAGGTTAACCAATTCTGCCAGCTATCTCTGCGGAGTCCTTTGCATACCGGAAGGCGCGGAAGACCCAGTTTGTGTCGTCGCCGGTAAACGTTTTTCCGAAATAAGGTGAGATGTACTCCCAGACGATCTCGCCCGACGGGGTAACTTCAAATATACGTCCCCAAAGCCCTTCGCAAATGAGTGTGTTGCCGGAGGCAAGCCGTTCCTGGCCGCTGATGTGATGGGAATAGAAGTGGTTGACCGGATTACTTTTATAGACCCAGACCTCTTCCTTGGTTTCCGGGTCAATCTCGATGATGCGGGAATGCTGCTGACCTTCATAGGTTTTCGTGCCGTTGGCAAAAAGAATTATATTGCCGTTGTCGAGAAGCTGACAATCATGCTGGCCGCCCCAACCGAAATCGGTCATTTCCCATTTAATTTCTTTGCTGTCCCGGTCGATGATGGCGACAGTATTAATGTGCCGCAAGCTGACCATGACATCACCATTGGGCATGGGAAAGGTGGCGTTGAGCCAGGCAAATACCTTGAGACCAGTCATCGGATTGATCGGATATTTTTCGAGCTCCATGCTGTGCGCAGACCACTGCCAAACCGTATTACCGTCGGGGTCTACCTCTCTGGCGTAATCATTATACAGGCCGCCTTCGGGGAAAGATTCAGGTATACCGCCGGTCACCAAGGCGGCGCGGTCTTCAGGCATGTCTTCCCAGCCAGCATATAATGTGTTGCCGTTTTCCAAACGTCTAGCATCATGGTGCTGCATTGGATCGCTAATTTCGTTGATAACGTTGCCGTTCCAATCCACCTCGCGCATTAGCCCACCCTGGGCACCGCCGGGGAAACTCGGGCCACCTTCAGATTTAGCGGCGTAAAACAGATTGCCGTTGGGCAGTAATCGGGCATACCCGGCCGGCGCTCCCGGCAATTCCCATTGATGTACGACTTCACCCGCCATGTCGATGAGATAGGTTTCGCGTCCCCAAAGAGGTGAGAACAGAGTAAGACCTTCTGTTGCCTGGTCTTGGTTGTGCAGGGTGACTCCAGTTTGCAATATTCTCATGAACTTAACCGCGCATCCGGTAGGCGTGTTGTAGCGGGCGCCAGTCAGGTAGATCCTCGAACGGCACCTCGATGATTACCGGTCCATCAGCGGCAAACGCTTTTTGTAAAGCGACCCGAAGCTCTTCAGGCGAAGAGGCGCGGAGCCCCATGGCGCCAAAGGATTCGGCAAATTTAACAAAATCCGGGTTGGCCAAATCCCAACCGATCAGCCGCCCACCATAATCCACTGACTGATTTTTCTTAACATTGCCGAAGCCGCCGTTGTTGAACACCAGCGTGACCGTGTTGATGCCGTGGCGGATGGCCGTGGAGAGTTCGTTGCTGGCAAACATGAAGCCCCCATCACCGGTGACGCAAACGACCTTTTTGTCGGGATGCGCTACCTTAACGCCTAAAGTGGTCGGGAAACTGAACCCCAAGGTGCCTTGGACGCCGGCTTGAAGATTGGTTCGCGGGTGATAGGTGGGAAAGCCGAACCAACTGTAAAAGCCCATTTGAGTGACCCCAAAACAAACGATACCATCTTCCGGTAGCTCCTCGCGCAGGGCGTTGCCATAAGCGTACAGGCCCGGCAAGGTCTCGGCGAGATCGTTGTCGGCAGCCTGCTGGAGGTCGCGCCATTCCGTTTCCCGCGAGTCCCGCGATCTATTATGCCGGGAGACCCGGTCTGCAATGGCCGCCAGGCTGGGCTTGCCATGAGCCACTAGGTGTACGTCTGGAATCCATTTGCTAATTGATTGATCCGGGTCAGGGTCGATCCGCACCAGCTTTATTTCATCGTCCCAGCCCCATTGGGAAATTGGCAGCAGGAACTTTGTGCCGACGACCAAAGCGGCGTCAATCTTGGGCCACTGCCGGCCTGCGGCAATCATGTTTTGGGCCAGATAATGCCTGTCATCAACGGCGCCCCGGCCGGCGGCAGTCATGAAAACCGGCGCCTGGAGGGTCTCTGCCAGATCCAGCAATTCCTGCTCAGCGCCGAAGATACCACCGCCAACGAAGATCGCCGGATTTTCTGCGTTGCCCATTAGGGCTGCCGCCTGCTCGACCAAATCCGGATCGGGCTCAAGCATCTCATAGTCCCGGTTTGCCGCCGGAATATCGAGCTCTGCCTCGGCAGCCATTATGTCGGGCGCCATTTCGACAAAGACCGGTCGTTGGCGGCCTGTGTTCATTTGCTGAAATGCCTCACCTATAACAGCCGGTGCATCACCAGGGTTGTCAATGCGGCTTTGCCATTTTGTTGTCGCCGCCATGGTTCCTTTTTGATCATACATTTCATGGAGCAGGCCGATACCCTGGTCGATGGCTTTACTGGGAATCTGGCCGCCGATGCATAAGACTTTCGCACCATTGCCGTAGGCCGACAGGAGCCCCGCCCCGGCGTTAAGCACACCCGGTCCGGGTACAACCGCACACACTGCCTCGCGGCCCGTCGATTGGGCATAGCCGAGCGCCATATAGGCGGCGCCCTGTTCATGGCGTGTATGAATGACCCTGAGGGTTTCGCGTTCCGCATGAAAAGCGTCAAACAGCGGATCAAGCTGGGCTCCCGGCAAGGCGAAAACCGTATCGACACCGTGATTTTTAATTGATTTGACTACCGCCCCGGCACCTGAAGTCAATATTCCCATGACAACTTCTTCCTCTTACATTTATTTTTTTACCAGTCGTGGAACAAAACGATACTTGCGCTTCTCAACCGGGCTTTGGATGCCTTATATTCTAGATATCAACGTCTGATCTGTAATATGAGAACTTGACCGGAGGCTATCAGTTCTATTTATAGGACGGGATTGGGGTTAGTGGCAGACAATGAGACATTCAAAGCTCCTATACTATTTCTCCGAAGTGGCCAATGCCGGAACCCTTTCTGCGGCCGCGAAATCAATTGGCATAACTCAACCTGCTGTAACGCGCAGCTTAAAACAGCTGGAAGACCTTCTTGGCGTCACACTTTTTAATCGTTTACCTACCGGGGTCGTTTTAACACCTGAGGGTCAAATTCTGGCCCGCCGAGTTAAACTGATGACCCTGGAATACCAGCATGCACTTGCCGAATTGGCTGATCATAATAGTGGCATAAGTGGTCGCCTTCGCATTGCTGCCGGTCCCGTTTGGTTGCTGTCAATCCTGCCGCCCGTGATCAATGAATTTCACCAGCAATTTCCAGATGTTCGGGTCACTGTAACCGGGCCGGGGTTCGATGCCAGCATCCAACAACTACTCGATGGTGATTTGGATATGATTTGCGGCGGCCTTGATTTTCCCGATCACGCTGACATCGTTAAAGAGCCTCTCCTGAAGTTACGCCACACGGTTTTTGGTCGAGTGGGACACCCGCTCGCGATAAAAAAAACGGTCAGCGCCGAGGATCTTAGTCAATATCCTTGGATTGTTTTGGCTGATGATCGGGCCAGCGGGAGCACGATTGGCGCCTATTTTGCCGCCAACAGCCTCCCTCCTCCTAATGTGGCCGTTGAAACCAGTTATTTAGGGGCCATTACCATTGCCCAGTCCACTGATTATCTTTCCACATTTGCTGAGAACAGCCGATCTGAAATTGAGGCATTTGGTTTAACCCAAATAACACATGAAGGTACATTTTGGGATTTTGAAGGCGGCATCGCCAGGCGTCGCTCAAGCCCGCCTGGTCCAGCATTTCAGGGATTTCGAGCCATATTGAAAAGCTCGGTCAGCGAATAGAAGTACAAGGCTATTAACCTGAGTTATACCCTTCGGCCAATTTTGAATTGGCTGAAAAGGTGTAAATTTATCTACTATTTTCTCCATAGACAAAGGCGTACAGATTAACGCCTAAGCTGATCCGGGATATGATAACTTCATTCGCACTACGATCGGCAAAGAAACCGACAACACTACTTGTCTGGCAACTTTGAAAGAAGTGCTAGGCCAATGACGAACACAACAGTCTCTACTGCATATCATCAGGCTTCCGTCTTGTTTTCAAAGGAGAGATAAAATGCGACACAAAACCTTAAAATTACTATCTGTATTTACCCTGACGGCTGGATTGGTTGGACTTTCGTCCGCCGGAACCGTATTGGCCCACCATCCGGCGGGTACCGGCGGCAGGCTCGTCGTCCACAGCGGCACCGATATCAAGAGTTTCGACTCGGTCCGGGTCCCCGTCAACAACAACACCCGGAACAATCCGTTGGCCGCGATCCACGACAACCTGTTCGATCGGGATGCGGATACCAATGAGTTTATTCCCCAAGCCGCGTTGTCGGCCGATCCCAGCGACGACTTCAAGCGCTGGCGGATTAAATTGCGTCAGGGCATGAAATTTTCCAACGGCGTTGAAGTTACCTCCCAAGCCTACAAGGCTCATTTTGACCGCTTTCTCTCAAGCAAAGTGGCGGGCCGTTTCCGCCGTATTATGGGGCCGGCAATGGACCGGGTCGAGGTGGTTGATAAATACACCTTCGATTTTCACTTCCGCCAGGCCAGTCCGGGCTTCAAGTCGATCCTCTCCATGCCGATCATTACCTGGTATGTCCAAGAACCGGGATGGGTCGCCGCCAATTCGAAGAAACGCACCTTCGGTCAAACCTCGATCGGCCAGGGTCCTTACATGGTAAAATCATGGAAACCCGGTGATAGGATCACCATGGTGCGTAATCCTAATTATTGGAACCCCAAAGCGCAGCATCTGGACGAAATCGTCTTTCAGATCATTCCGAACCGGACCAATGCATTCAATGCCCTCAAGGCTGGCCAGACCGACGTTATGCTGGTGCCAACGACGGAGCGCGATAGGGTCGAGACCCCCAACACGACGATACTCGACGGCGTCTCAAATATTGCGCCCCGGGGCATCGGCTTCAACAGTTCGAAAGCGCCGATGAACGACATCCGGGTACGTAAAGCGCTGCTTCATGCCCTCGACCGCAAGGCCATAACCATGATCGGAACCCGCGTCGAGACCGAGGTGCCGACCCAGATGTATCCTTCGGATCATCCTTGGTATTGTAAAGATGTGAAAATGGAGTGGCCAGAATACAGCCCGGCAAAGGCCAAAAAGCTGTTGGCCGAGTATGGCAAGCCGGTGAAGATCACCCTCAATATCATCTCGATCAATACGATATCTGTTATTGCACAGTCGCTCCAGGCTCAATGGAAAGCCGTCGGTGTTGACGTTGCTATCAAGGTCGGGCCGCGAGGACCGTCCTATAACCGTGGTATCACGAGTGGAAAATACGATATTTGGTGGACCAACTTTGGCAACAATGTCGATCCAAGTGTCGTTGCCATTAACTTCCATTCCAAAAGTAAATCTAACTTCTACAATGTAAAAGACCCGGCGATCGATGCTGCGATCGACAAGCTGCTGAGTGCGAAAGGTCATGCGGCGCGGATGAAGGCGAGTTGCGACTACCAGAAAATACTGGTCGACCAAGTTCGCTATTATCCATTCCGTACCGCCGTCATTAGCTTCGGCTTCAACAATCGCGTTGGCGGCATGCAGAAGCCCATGAGTAACGGCTACAAAGCTCACCGCGCCTGGATAAAAAAATAGAGTGCGCCGACTACTCTAGGAAAGTTGTGTAAATTATTCCTACATCACACGACTTTCAAACTTAGAACCACCGAGTTGGTTTAAAGTAATTGGCTTAGGTGTTAAAATTTTGAGGACACAGTATATAAGATTATATTGTGTCCTCAATTTTGCTTGGGTTGCTCAATTAGTATTTGGAGGATTCGTTGAAATATATTCGTGGCCGGCTTTTACGTCTGGTTCCGGTTTTTTTTGTTGTCACATTTGCCAGCTTTATGCTGATGAATGTTCTGCCGGGTGATGTAGTAGATACGCTGCTGCAAGATGATGAAGCCGAGGCCGATCAAATCGCAGAAATGCGCAAAGAACTGACAATCGAGCTTGGCCTCGATAAACCCGTTGTCGTGCGATATTTTATTTGGCTCGGCAATCTGGTCCAAGGTGATTTTGGCATATCATTGATCAATAATTTTCCGGTTTGGGATCAAATTGTTTCTCGTCTACCGGTAACCCTGGAACTCCTCATATTGTCACAGACCCTCGCTTTGCTGATCGCCATTCCGCTTGGTGTGTGGGCTGCCTACCGGGTCAACCGAGGGGTTGACCGGGCGTTAAGTGCGATTGTTTTTGCTATCGTCGCCGCGCCGCCATTTGTCATTGCCATCGTCTTTGTCTTTATTTTCGCCGTCACGCTGAAATGGCTGCCCGCCGCAGGGTATATACCTTTTATGGATGACCCGCTCGCCAACTTAAAGTTTTTTGTCCTCCCCGCCACTGTTGTTGGTCTGCTGGAAGTTCCCATATTGATGCGGGTGCTGCGGGTGGATATGGTGGCGACCCTGCAGGAAGATTATATCTCTCTGGCCAAGGCAAAAGGCATGTCTCCGGCCTATATTTTGTTTCATCACGCCATGCGTCCATCTTCGTTCACCTTGATTACGATTGTTGGCTTGCAACTCGGAAACCTGATCAGTGGCGCGGTTATTTTGGAGACGATATTTGCCCTTCCTGGCATCGGAAAATTACTGATCGATTCCATTGATGGGCGTGATGCCATGATCCTGCAGGGCGGTGTTGCCTTCTTAGCATTGGCCTATGTGGTGATTAATCTTTTCATCGATTTGATGTACACCGTTTTGGATCCGCGGGTTCGGATGGGAGGCGGTAAATGAGTGCGGTATTGACTATATTCCGCCGGCTTTTCTACCCTAAATATGAATTGGCGGACAACGAGTCCGAGGCAGGTGAAGTAGCCTCGCAAAAGTTTGGTCTGGTTTTCTGGCTAAGTCTTAGCTGGATTTTGCTTATCACCTTTAGCGCCATATTCGCAGATTTCCTGCCGATAGCTGATCCAATGAAGTCAGACTTAGACAAAAAATACTTAGGCCCTTTCAGTGGAGATCATTGGCTTGGCACTGATACTATTGGTCGCGATCTGCTGTCGCGCATAATTTATGGCGGACAGATTTCGCTGACCATTGCTTATACGGCACCTGTCATCAGTTTGATTTTTGGCTTGGTATTTGGCATGTCGGCTGGCTACTTCGGTGGACGCACGGATGCTGCTGTCGGCATCTACGTCGATTCTCTTCTGGCCTTTCCTAATATCGTCGCGGTCATGGCTGTATTGTTCGTTCTGGATGCCAATTTGTTAAATATCATCCTGGTGTTGGGATTTTTCGGTATGGTGAATGATATTCGGATTTCCAGAGCCGTTACCATTCAATACCGCAACCGGGAGTTTGTAACCGCCGCGCGTGCTCAAGGCGCGTCTCACATTCGAATTCTTTTCAGGGAATTACTGCCAAACGTGATCATTCCCGTGCTGGCTTTGATGCTACTCGGTATGTCGCGGGTTATTATCATTGAAGGAGCACTGGCGTTCCTCGGTGTTGGTTTGCCACCACCAACCCCAAGCTGGGGGAAAATGATTGCGGATGGTTTTTCAGAACTTGCGTTCAGCCCGCATGTCACGTTTGTTCCGTCGGCCTGGATGTTCCTAACAATCTTGTCGATCAATCTTATGGGCGACAAATTGCGCAGCATGACTGATCCCAGATCGGGCAATGCCTAATCCATCGACTCATAATCGGATAGCTGTTAACAAACGGCGACGTTAGACTAATTTCGAATTTGGTGTTGAAGTTTAACACCATTATCATTGTGCTGGAAAAACGGTATATAATCTCAGAGGCACCCCTTCATGCGTTATCACAAATTCGGCCTTCTCGAACATGATGTTGCTCAGGCAACGCCTGGTTACACCATTTTCACACCGGTCCACGCAGACAACCACACCACTTATTTGATCGATATGAGAGGTGAGGTGGTTCATGAATGGGATGTGACGGATTTACGAACCGGGTATGGCAAGCTCTTGCCCAATGGCAATCTATTGACGGTGTTGAAGGCTGACTTGGAGACTGCATCCAGCCGTGAAGGGATGCGCATTATCCACGAATTTGATTGGGATGGTAACATTGTTTGGCAAGGCGACGCCCCTGCTCAACATCACGATTTCCACCGCTTGCCCAACGGCAATACCGTCTATCTTGGCTTTGAACGATTTCGTCCTGACTCGATCGCCCGATTGCAGGGAGGGATTCCCGGTTCCGAGATGTCCGATGGCGGTGTCTTGGGCGACTATATCCGCGAAGTCAATATGACAGGTGAAACCGTCTGGGAATGGCATGCTCAGGATGAGATGGAGATCGAGAATTATCCGATTCATCCCCTCGGTCCCCGCGATGAGTTCTGTCATGCCAACTCGTTGTTTCCTTTAGCCAACGGCGACTATTTAATCAGTTTCCGCCGCAACAGCTGGATCTTCATCATCGATCGCAAGACCAAGAAAGTCCGCTGGGAAAGGAACGACTACGGCTGGGGAGGACAGCACGACGCTAAGATGCTGGATAACGGCAACATTATGCTATTCGCCAACGGACAATTTGGGGAAAGTCCAACCCATTGCTCGCGGGTGATCGAGTTTAACCCTGAGACCGGCGAAGAAGCCTGGCGTTATGAGGGCGATCCTCCTTGGACGTTTTTTAGTCATCACATTAGCGGCGCCCAACGTCTGTGGAGCGGCAATACCTTGATATGCGAAGGTCTATGGGGGCGAATTTTCGAAGTTACCCCTAACGGCGATATTGTCTGGGAATATATTTCGCCTCACTTCGGCCCCTGTGGCCCAGCCAGCGGCGACACTCCGAAGGCCAACGGCAACTGGGTCTTCCGCGCCTACCGTTATGCTGCAGATTCTCCTGAAATTGGCGGTCGGCTTTAGTTGATCGGAAATATGATAATTTGCCGTTTTTCTTGACCATCATGTACATTTTGGCACTTTTTGAAAATTTGAAGGCGGCATCGCCAGACGCCGCCCAAGCCTGCCCAACCATGCTTTTCAGGGATTTAGAGCAATATTAAAAAGCTCGGCCTCGGCATAAGTTTTGAGGCTATCAATCTAAGTTATACCCTAAGGCCAATTTTGAATTAGCTGCGATGGTATAAGATTATCTAATCTATTCTTCAACGGTGAGTTAAAAATTGCCGGAGGTGGAAGCCAGCTCTCCTTCAACGAAGAGCTAACCTATTTGAACTTTAAATTGCTATGCTAGCTAGCAAAATGACAGTAAAGTCATACAAAACCATTACTGGGAGGAAATAAAATGAAATCCTATAGAATTTTGTCACTTAGTCTTATCGTCGCTCTCGGCCTGAGCCTGGCGGCTTCAAGCGCCAATGCGCAATCCAAAATACTGCGGGTTGATGCGACCAGCCCATCTGGTTCACCGGCAATTTTGCTGACTGTTCTCGGAAAAATTCTTCCACGAGAAACCGGCGTCTCACTGCAAATTAATACCGGCCAAACTTTGACGCGGTCAGTGCTTAAATTTGGCACGGGTGACTTGGAGATGATTCATTTCGTCCCCCAGATTTCGCCATGGCTCAAAAACGGCCAGCGCATGTATAAAAAACTGAAAAAGAAAGCCAATAAAGCCTACAATTCAATGGCTGCGATATTCGGATTTCCAGCCAGTGCCATTCACATCATCGCCTGGGAAGATTCCGGCATCAAAACCCTGGCCGACATCAAAGGCAAACGCGTCTATATGGGTCCCCCTGCAGGTGGCTTTTACACCCAATCCAGTTCCTATTTGACTGTTGCGACAGGTTATACGCCGAAAAAAGATTTTGAGGTTATCCGGCTTCCCTGGGGGCAGGGCATGCAAGCAATGCTCGATGGTCAAATTGATGTGTTTCTGCGGCCAACAGCCATAGGTTCCGCCGTTATCAACCAAATTGGGGCTAAGAAAAAGTTTGTCCTGCTCGGAGCAGGCAAAGCAGCCGACAGCAAAAAATGGCAGAAAGTTATGATCGAGCAACTGATCAATGAAAACGCCACCATTCCAGCCGGCACCTACAATAATCAGGTCGGTGATGATGCCCGGACGACAGCTGCAAACAGCTTTATTCTGGTGCGCAAGAATTTGGATAGTGATCTCATCTACAAAATGCTCAAAGCAATGTGGGCAAATCTGGATGAAATCCATAAAAGCGCCTCTGTTTTGAAGACACTCAGCAAGTCTAATCCTTTAGCTGGTGTAAACGTGAAGCTACATCCGGGTGCGGCGAAATATTATAAGGAAGTCGGCTTCAAAGTTCCGGCCCATCTCCTTCCTTAACTTCCAATCAACACTTGATCAGGGCTGGCGCGTTTGGCCGGGCCAGCCCTGATATTTAATATAGAATAGACCAATAAATATGAACAATGACACGCAGGCTGGTGAAAAAGCAGACTGGCGGCAAAACTCGATTTACCTCGTAAGTTTAGTTGTCGCCTTTGTCGGGCTAATAAATTCCTATCCGAGCTATTGGATTGTGCCAAGGATGGGTCCGTTCCAGCCTGAAATTGTCCGTCCACTGATGCTCGGAGCGGCTGTGCTCGTTGTTACCTTGAAATTTTCCTTTGCGGTTGGCTGGGCGAAGAGCCGTCCCAACCTGAAAGTTACGGGCCTGGCGCTCGATCTCTTTATCCTCGCAGTAATTATTTTTGCCTTGTGGCGGTTTTCTGTCGACATGCTGGAAATGGTGGACTCGATGGTCATCTTCGATGGCTCCCACGCCGCCATAGCGCTCGCAGCTTCAGCTGCATTCATTATACTTTGCTGGCGTGTCTGGGGCGCGGCGCTGGCGATCGTCGGTATGGTCACCCTGTTTTATTATTTCACGGGGCCTTTTTGGCCGGGAATTTTTAAGACGGCGCCGTTTGATATATTGAGCAGTTCAGCAGAAGATTTATGGTTCAATCTCGGCGAGGGCGTGGTCGGCGGTATTACAGCCATACTTATATTCACTGCTTTTCCTTTCGTTCTTTTAGGCGCCATGCTTGAACGCACCGGCGGTGCTCATTCGCTGATTAAAATAGCCTTTCATTTCACCCGCCGGCTCAGGGGCGGCCCGGCCCACGCGGCCATCGTTTCGTCGGCCATGTTTGGCACCATGTCGGGCGGCGCTGTGACCAATGTTGTGGCTACCGGTGTGATCACCATACCGATGATTATACGGCGGGGATTTCATCGGGCCTTTGCCGGCGGTGTTGAAGCGACGGCGTCGAGCGCAGGTCAGATCATGCCGCCGGTTATGGGCGCAGCGGCGCTGGTGATGGCCGATATCACCGAAATTCCTTACTTGCACATCATTATCGCCGCGCTCATTCCGGCCCTTGCCTACTACGCCAGTCTGTTTGCCAGTGTGGTTTTTGAATCGAGGCGGCTCGGCATTGAAGCAGTTCAGGATTTATCCGACACCGACGCCGATCTTACCGTTCATCGACAGGATTACTATAATCTGATTCTGGTGTTCGTGCCGATTGCCACGGTCGTGATGGCCCTGCTGTACGGGTTTTCTCCCGCAGGTGCCGGCAATATCGCTTTGACGGTTCTCATTCCGCTCAGCTTTCTCAATCCGGAAGTGAGGAAAAAACCCCTCCTAATATTAAACGCATTCGCCAATGGCGGCCGGCAATTCGGCGAGTTGCTGATGTCGGTGGCCGTGGTCGGCATCATTGTTGCTGTACTGGCAGCAACCGGATTGCCAAATGATTTCACCTTGCTGGTTGGTGAAGGAACAGGAACCAGCCTCGTGATCACCTTGATGATAGCTGCCATGGCGGCACTTATGCTGAGCATGGGAATTCCGACATTGCCCGCTTACCTCACGGTGATCCTTATTCTGGGTCCGGCGATTATCAAGTTGGGTATACCCGTGTTGGTCGCCCATCTATTTGTGCTTTATTACAGCGTTGCCTCATCGATCACACCGCCGGTGGCGATTGCGGCCTATGCGGCGGCGTCAATCGCCGGTGGGCCGCCGATGATGACGGCGGTTTATGCCATGCGCATTGGCCTGGTGAAGTTCGTCGTACCCTTTGTCTTTGCCTTCTATCCGGTCATTCTGCTGGTTGAGGAATCGGGGACACAATTTGAATGGTTGCCGTTTTTATCCATTATATCGCGCCTGCTCGTCGTGATTTATCTTGTCTCGAGCGCGGTGATCGGCTTTGACCAGCGCCGGTTGCCAGCATGGGAAATTGCCATCCGTTTAATATTGGGACTGTTGATCATCTTTACCGATCCGTTCATCCATTGGAGTGCCACGGCGGTCGCCTTTGCTTTCCTGGCCTGGCATGTGCTGGCGTATCGGCGGTCGGAAACGGCAAACGCTGTTTCGGAAAACCAGCCCTAAAATCAGATACCAAACTGCACGTTGATAACGATTATCAAATAGTTATACTTTTCTCAAAGTAACAATTTGATAGGGAGTTCTACTATGCGGGTATCACGGGGCGTCGAATGGGGCGAAATGAAGGGTATGCAGAAGGTCGAAACCGTCGAGCAGATGCCCGATGAATACCGCGAAACTCTGCTCAAAATAATCTACGCCCTGGCCTCCACTGAGTTTGCTTCCGTCGAGCAGCATCAGCCCTGGATCAATCAGGGACCGACCGCCGAAGACCGTTTCATTCAAGCCCAGATCGCTGCCGATGAAGCTCATCAGGGATTTATCGATAGCCGTCTGTTGCGCTCGTTCGGGCCTGACGGTGCAGCCATGGCGGATCAGCTATTGGAACTGCGCATGGGAAATCATCCAATTGATGCGTTTAATGTGCCGTTTGAAAGCTGGGTCGATGTGGTTGGTTTTTGTTTCTGTATGGATTTGGTTGCCTGGTATCATCTCCACGCCATGCTGAATTGCTCTTATGCACCACTGGCCCGGGAAATGACGAGCATGGTCCATGAGGAAAAATTTCACGCCTCTTTTGGCGCCCGGCGCGCTCGTGATCTCTCGCTGAATGAGGAGTATCAAAAGCTGGCCGGGGCCGGCAAAACGGAAATACAAGCCGCCGTCGACAAATGGTATCCCCATGCCCTTGATACCTTTGGTAAAACCGGCTCCAAATTTGCTAATCTCTCGGTCGATTACGGCATCCGCAAATGGAACAACGAGGATCTACGAGCCAAATATAAAGAAGATATCGATGAAAAGATTGCCGCTATAGAGTTAGACGTGCCACCTGAGGATCGAAATAGGAAGATTAGGTGAAACTAAGCCAGATGTATTTCTTCCGTTGGAGTTTTTGCGCCCGGGCTCCGTGGACAGCGTGAGCAGATAATTGATCAGCTTTTCGTCCCAAATGTTGACTATTCGTTTTCTTCCTCATCAGCTAAAGTTCGAACTTCGGTGTTCATGTCGACATCATTGCGCCGCCGTTGGGCGATCACTTTGCCGGTCTGCCAGTATTCACTTTTGACGGCGAGGTCGGCCATATGTTCAAACTCTTCCGTCCATTCACCGAGATCATAGCCATACCAGGGAGACTCGCGTTTTAGCTTGGGCAGGCCGAGCTCATCCCAAATCTCGGCAGCGCGTTCCATGAACTCCTGCTTGGGTAATGACACCGGCGGAAAAGTGCCTTTAAGCGTGGCGTCAATCAGCACGGAGGCATCTTCCGGATCGGCTAGATCACGCGGTCCATGGCCGCCGTCTTGGTGCTTGATGATTTCCATATCGTGCTGGGGTTTGCAGCGATAGGCCATGGCCCAAAATAGTGCATCGGCATTCTCACCATCGATATCTTTATCGACAGCAATGATCCATTTGCCCTCGGATTGGCGGAACGCTGCCAGGCCATACATGGCGCGCCAAATCTCGGTGCGGGGCGTGTCTTTTTTAAAAATGATGGCATGAACCCGGTGTAGCGAGGTTAAGGGTTCATGTGCTTTTACGGTAACTACGCTTTTAATGCCCAGCGTATCTCTGAGATAAGAGGCATTTCGTGACTCGTATGCAAAACGCCGGATGACGGAGGATTCGCTGGGTGCAACTTGGCTGACCCAGGATGAAATCGCCGCCTTTTTCCGGCGGGTGATCGCCGTGACATCCATATAGCCGTTATATTCCTGCAAATTAACATGACCATGGGATTCACCGAACGGCGCTTCCGGTTCGAGATATTCCGTATCGATAAAGCCCTCGATGACAACTTCCGCATCTGCCGGCACGAGTAGGTCGACGGTTTTGGCTTTGACCAGATCAAGCGGCCGTCCGACAAGTGCGCCGGCGACTTCCAACTCATCGATGCCTTCCGGGACTTTCTGCACCGAAGCATAAGAAACTACGGGCGCACAGCCGATGACCACGGCGCAGGGCATTTTCTCGCCCCGCTCTTTCCAGGCCAGCCAGTTGATATGGCCGCCGGTGCGCAGTTCTGTCGAGGTGTTCATACCGAAGCGGTCCGGCGCTTTGACCTGACCCCGGTAATTGCCCATATTTTGGATGCCGGTCTCAGGGTCCTTGGTGATGTAATGGGATGACGAGGAATACGGTGCATTGTCCCAGCCCGGCGTTGAGATCGGGATCGGCAGATCATCGAGCCCTTTACCGCTCTGCAAATCTTTGCCTTCATAAACCAACTCGTGGCAAGGTGCCGCTTTGCTCTCGACAATGTTGGGTTTGAGCGGAGACTTAATCGCCGCTGACCATTTGGCGTTTACTTCTTCCAGGCTGCAACCAATACCGATTTCATATATTGCCGGGCTGCCCGCCAGGCCACAGACCAATACCGGCATATCGAATTTTCGGCCCTTGCTGTCGACGACATTGGTAAAGAGCCAAGCCTTGCGCTCTTCCTCGGCGATGCCGCCGCGATACTGCCAACGCACCAAAGGATGCATTTCAGTATCTTTATTGATCTCGCGGTCGACCTCATACAACAAGCCCGCTTCGCGCAAAGCCTCGATATGCTGATGAATGTCGTGATATTGGTTAGCTGCCATCTACAAAGCTGTCCTGACATCAACGACAGCAACATTGCCTTTTTCCACTTCGGCAACCGCGCGTTTAAAGACCTCGGCTAAATCCTCCGGGTCCTCGACCGGACCTTCGGCCCAGCCGCCATAGCCCCGCACAATGGCTGCATAATCCGTTGCCGGTTCAGTCATGCGCTGGCCAATCCAGGCATTTTCTACCGGCCGATTGCGATTGCGGGCAATATTTCTCTGATGGAATTCATCATTGCCCCAGGAATTATTGTTATTGATGACCAGCAGCAGCGGAATTTTATAATGCACCGCCGTCCAAATCGCGCCGCTGCCCATTTGGAAATCACCATCGCCCATAATGGCGACTGGCAATTTGCCTTGTTCCCGGTAGGCCAAAGCGGCGCCAACTGCAGCACCCGGACCATAGCCAACTCCACCGCCGCCATCGGCGCCAAGATACTGGCCGGATTCCGTAAACTCCCAGAGACCTTCCGGAAAACTGCGATGATTGCGCACCGGCAGCACCCAAGGCTTGTCTTTGACCGCCTGATAAAGCTCATGGGTCAGGCGGCCCGTACTGATCGGCACAGCATCCCAATCTTCCTGCTGGGCGTCTTTTTGAGCTTGGCGTAATTCGGTATGTGCTTTGGCTATGGCTTCCTTACGTGCAGCGATTTTTTTGAGCTGATCGTCCTGACCATTGAGGCGCGATTTTAAGGCTTCGGTCAATTGGCTCATACCGTAAAGCGGCTCACACTCAAGCACCAGATCAACGGCTGCTTGCGGACCACCGGCATTGGACCAGGAGCTTGGATAAAGATTTTCGAGCGTCATCTCGATGACTTTCTGACCCTCACGGCCCCGCACATCTTTATTATGAGCGGCCATTACGGTTGTGGTATCAACGCAATCAATGGCCAAAACCAGATCAGCGGTTTTGCGTAACTCATTATCGCCGTTCAGATTTTGCGGATGGTAGGTCGGCATGCAGACAACGGCGCGGTCCTCGATATAGGCTGCACCTGAAAGCTCGACCAATTCAGCAAGTATCGCAGTGACCCCGACATCACGGCCAAAGCGCCCACCAACAATTAACGGCTTTTCGGCTGCCAACAACATATCAATAGCACTTTCAATGGCTTCGGCATTCGCCGCCATGGGCGCCGGCGGTTGAAAGCGTTCCAGCGCCGCATCCGGCACCACGAGATCGTCAAGGTTATCTTGTTCCTGAATGCCCAAATCAAGCGATACGTAGGCGGGTCCTTGGGGTTTGGAAGAGGCGATTGTATTGGCCCGGAGCATGGTGTCGATTGTCGCTTGCAGGGTTACCGGCTCGGCCGTCCACTTGGCAAACGGCTTGATCAGATCACATTGCATGCTTGCCGTATGGGTCCAATCGATGGGACGGCGGCGGGCGGGGTCTTGTGGACCGCTACCACCAAATATCAGCAACGGTACCCGGTCGATCCAGGCATCAAAAACGCTGACCGAGGCACACATCAGGCCAACCAGATCATGTACCACACAAGTTGCTGTTTCACCTGAGGCCTTGGCATAGCCATGCGCCATCGAAACGACGATGGATTCATGATTACACATGATCATTTCTGGATTTTGATTGCGGATATGATTAACCAATGAATCGTGCAGACCGCGAAAACTCGAACCGGGTAGCACAAAAATATGCTTGAAACCCATATCGGAGATGACATCAGCCATGACGTCCGAGCCATATTCCGCCGTCGCCTTATTAGCCGGCAAATTAACCGGTGTTTCCGGGTATTTCATTGATGCGTAATCTGATGTCTTATCCAAGGCCTTGTTCTCCCCTAAAATCAATTTATTGTTGGCCTTAAAATATTACTTTAATTTCTTTCTATCAAACACTAAGCTGACTAATAAGCTTAGAAATCAAACTATTTTTTAACAGGGAGAAGAAATGATGTTGAAGTCAAAATTACTGACAGCGTCCGCAATTGCCGCTTTGTCCATTGCCGGAGCATTCTCGATCCAGCCCGCGGCGGCTCAATCACCAGCCGAATTTTACAAAGGCAAAACTGTCACCTTCCTGGTACCCTATCCTCCAGGCGGCTCATACGATGCCTATGCGCGTTTATTTGCCGGCCATATGGGTAAATATATCCCCGGCAAGCCAAGCATTATCGTTCAAAATATGGGCGGCGGTGGCGGCACCAAAGGCACCAATTACAGCTATCGCTCTGGCGCCAAAGACGGCACCTTCCTGCTCTGGCCTTTCGATGCCTATGCAACGGCCTCTTTGCTTAATCCAAAGCGGGTGAAATATGACCCCACTAAATTCACCTCGCTTGGCAGCGTCGTGCCGGTTAATCCGGTTGTCATGGCGCGCGCAGGTGCGCCGGCTAAATCGATCAAAGCGATAAAAAGTACCGAAGTCGTGGTTGGCTGCACGGGCCGCAACTCGCAAAGCTTTATCATGCCGGCAATGCAGAAGTATTTTCTGGGCCTCAAATACAAATTAATCTGCGGCTACAAAGGTTCTGCACCATTGACCCTGGCGCTTGAGCGCGGTGAAGTCGATATTCAGTCAAGTGCCTGGATAAGCTGGCGCATTCGTCATGCCGACCGTATCAGCAAAGGTGAGTTGACACCGCTGGTCCAGGTTGGTTTGGCTAGAGAGAAAGAGCTGCCTAATCTGCCGTTGATGCAGGAACTGACATCCGATCCTAAAGCTCAAGCTGTTCTAAAGTTTGTCTCCGGCGGTTCTGCCATTGGCCGTTCCATCGCCACGCCTCCGGGTGTACCGGCTGACCGTATTGCGGCTCTGCGCGGCGCTTTCAATAAAACCGTTAAAGATCCTGGATTGTTGGCAGATGCCAAAAAACGCCGGGCACTGATCCAGCCTAAAACCGGTGAAGTAGTCCAGCAAATTGTCATGAACATATTGAAGGCTTCACCAGATGTGGTGAAAGAAGCGAAAGCTGCCTGGGCACAAAAACCGGGCAAATGCCAAGTCAATTGTAAGAAGAAAAAGAAGAAATAGCGCTTTTTACATTAATAAAAATCAAGGGCGGTCCCGGGAATACGCGGGATCGCCCTTATTTTTTGCCTAGAACAAAGCCAAGGGTCGAATACTTCTCAGGGCCGGGAACATCTGGCCGATCACCGTTTCCGGCCAAGGCACCAGAAGTATCTGGTGAAATAATACATAACAGAATATCCAGGCCGGCACGGCGACGCCCAGTGTCATACGCCAGCTTTCCCGCCCGACAAAACGTAAATATCCGGCCATGAAAAAGAACAGGGCCGGGATCAGACCAATAACAGTTGCCGCCCCGAGATAAGCCAGACACCAGCCGAAATAAACCCCCGCCCGCTGATAGACCAGGCGCTCGGTTAGGCCGGTATGGTCTGAGCTGATATCGAGATTTTGCCGGGCGCGGCCATTGTCCGGACGCAATATGAAAAGCGACAGCAATAGGAATAAACCAATAAAGATCACGCCTGCCCAGCCAATCACCTGGGGCACAAGTTTAGCCGCCAACTCCCAGCCGAAAGACAAATAAAGCGTGACCAAAAACCCGCCAAGCACAATCAAGGCAACCAAACTGTCCGCGCTAAAATTCTCGGGCCGGAAGCCGAAACTGACACCAGCAGAAGAGACAACTTTTTCAGATTTGCGAGTGTCGAAATAGGCTTTCAGATAAGGCCGGGCGAGGCCAAAAATCGTGATGGCGAAGATGATCATGACAACCGGTCGCAGCAGCCAATCCGCGCCATAGCGGCTAACCGAGATAAACATATAATTCTCAACCAAGCCGCCCAGCACAAAACCCAGCACCAGCGGCGGGCGCGGCCAGCCTTTTTGCTTCATAATCCAGCCAATAGCGCCGAATATCAGCAAGGCGTAGATATCGCCCCAATCTCGGGAGCCTTGGAAGGCGCCGATAAACGTCACCGCCAATACAACCGGCACCAGAATGCCGCTCCGGATCAGGGCAATACGCGCCAGTTGATTGGCAAACACAAAGCAGATGCCGGCACCTAGAATATTCGCCAGCGCCACGGACCACACCAGGGTGTAAGTGATATCCAACTGCGAGGTCAGCATTTTTGGCCCAGGCGTAATGCCGTGGATCAAAAAGGCGCCCAACAACAACGTCATTGAGGCCGAGCCCGGCACACCAAAAGCCACGGTTGGGATCAGCGCCCCGCCTTCTTTGGCGTTGTTGGAACTTTCCGACGCTATCACGCCCCGAACATCGCCTTTACCGAAAGTTTCGGCAGCGCCTTTTTCGCTCCGGGAGGCATGGCCATAGGCAATCCAATCAATGACCGAAGCGCCAATACCCGGCACCGCGCCGAGGGTTGAGCCGATGGCCGAACAACGAACAACTAAGAACCAGCTTTTGAAAACGTCTTTGACGCCTTCCAATTGGGCCCAGCGTTTTTCTTTCTTAGGCAGACCATCGGTGCCGGCAGCAATGCTGGAGCGGTCAATCGCCATTGAGGCCAGTTCCGGCAGTGCAAATAGGCCGAGCGCTAAGGGGACAATCGGCAGACCTTCTACGAGATACAACGAGTCGCCCGCCCAACGTACTTCACCGGTTTGCGCTTCCTCGCCAATGGTCGCCACCATCAAGCCAATACAAGCAGCTGCCAATCCTTTTAACGGTGCGCCGCCGCTTAAGGTCGCCACCAATGATAAACCGAGCACACAGATCGCCAGTAATTCCGGCGTGCCGATAAACAACATCACGGGGCGCAGAACCGGCACGCTCACGGCCAATATCGCCGCCCCAATCAGGCCGCCAATAACGGAGGCGGTAAAGGCCGCACCAAAGGCCCGGCTGGCCTGGCCTTTTTTAGCCATCGGATTGCCATCCAAGATGGTTGCTGCCGATCCCACTGTGCCGGGTACACCAAATAATACTGCCGGGATGGTGTCGGACGTTACCGTAACCGAAGCCAGCCCCATCATCAGAGCAAGGGCTGAAAAGGGATCCATATTGAAAGTAAACGGCAGTAACAAAGACAGGCCGACGAGGCCGCCAAGACCGGGGATAACACCCAGAATAAGTCCTAGGAAAACGCCAAAAGCCAGAAATCCAAGCCTGACCGGATCGCTTAAAATAAGCGCCGCCTTGATGGCCATCGCCAGCATTTCAGTTTCCATAGATCCTGCATCCCATTTAATTTTTTTATTATCAAGCCATCTCAAGATCGCATTGTCTAGGAGTATTAAAGGATGTATCAGTAAAATACTTAGATTTCTTATGGTAAGGAATTGATGATGGATGACGCCGCCACCGGCTCAAAATCTGGCTACGCAGATTTGCAGACACATATAGCTGCCTTGGATAAAGCCGGCCTGCTCCACCGCATTGACGCCGAGGTAAATAAAGACACGGAACTGCATGCTTTGGTGCGCTGGCAATTCCGGGGCGGCATCCCGGAAGGTGACCGTAAAGCTTTCCTGTTCACAAATATAGTCGACTCCAAGGGCCGTAAATTTGACATGCCGGTTATTGTTGGCGCCCTTGCGGCTAATAGCCAAATCTACAGTATCGGCATGAACGTGCCATTGGATCAAATCGGCCCCGCCTGGCAAAACGCTGTCGCCAATCCGATAGAACCCGTCGAAGTCGATACCGCGCCGTGCCAGGAAGTGGTGCTTGAAGGCAGTGATATCGATGGTGAAGGTAAGGGCCTGGATGCGCTGCCCGTACCGATTTCTTCTCCTGGCTTTGATAGCGCGCCTTACCTGACAGCCGGTAATTTTGTCACCAAGGACCCTGAAAACGGCATTCAAAACATGGGTACCTATCGCGGTGGTCTCAAATCACCGACGCGCATGGCGGTGCGCATGTCGACCCGTCACGGCGGCGCCGGTGGCTATCCCCATTGGGAGAAATATAAAGCCAAGGGTGATAAAATGCCATGTGCAGTGGTGCTTGGCTGCCCGCCAGCAGTGGCTTATCTGGGCCCGCAAAAAATGCCCCGCGATGTCGATGAATTATCGATTGCTGGCGGCTTGGCGGGAGAGCCAATCCGGACGGTGAAATGTAAGAGCATTGATCTAATGGTGCCGGCAGATGCGGAAATCATCATCGAAGGCTTGATCGATACCGAATATCTGGAACCGGAAGCACCCTTTGGTGAATCGCACGGCCATATCGCGCTGGAAGACTTCAACATGATCTTCGATGTCACCGTGATCACCCGCAAGGAAAATGCCGTCTTCAGCTCGATCATCTCGCAGGTGACGCCCAGCGAATCCAGCGTGATTAAAAAAGTTGCTTATGAGCCGATGTATCTTGAACATCTGCAGAAAACCCTCGGCATTAAAGGCATCAAAAAAGTCGTCATGCACGAGCCGCTGACAAATATCCGGCGGGTGATTTTTATCGTCATGGAGCGCGGCGTGCCACGAACCGAAATTTTCCGCGCCATGCAAGGGGCGGCAACACTCCGGGCCGATACCGGTAAATATGTCATCGCCCTTAATGAAGATATCGATCCGGACAATGCTGATGCCGTGTTTTGGTCGATGGCCTATCGCGCCGATCCGGGCGAAGATGTCGTCATCCTGCCCCATCGTGATCGCGGACATGGTCCTAAGAATAAAGATAAACCTGAAGATTCTACCATGCTGATCGATGCCACGTTAAAAGGCGATATGCCGCCGCTGGCTCTGCCCAAGCGCGAATATATGGAAAATGCCAAAGTGCTCTGGGAAAAATTAGGCCTGCCTCCCTTGACGCCGGAGCCACCCTGGCATGGCTATAGCCTGGGTGATTGGTCGGATCATTGGGACGAGATTGCAAAGCGGGCTGCCGAGGGCGATTACCTCACAAATGGTCAACGTTCGGATCAAATGAAACGCAGCGGTATTAAACCCAACACCCCCGTCCGCGATGTTTTAGATGACTAAACACATTGGCCAGCCGGTTCGCCGCAAGGAAGATCAGCGCCTGCTGACCGGCAAAGGCCAGTTTACCGATGACTTTAATCTGCCGAACCAGGCCTATGCGGTGGTGGTGCGTTCGCCCTATCCCCATGCGCGAATAATTTCAATCGACACCGGTGCGGCGCACAATATGCCGGGCGTGCTTGGTGTTTTTAGGGGCGAGGATTGTGCAGTGGATCACCTCACCAGCATTCCGCACTCTCCGCTACCGAAGACCGACAACGATCTCAAACTGGGGGCACCTGATGGCGGTGAGGTTTTTATCGGTCCGCATGTATTGTTGCCGACCGACAAGGTCCGCCATGTTGGCGAGGCGGTCGCCCTGGTGGTCGCCGAAACCGAAGCGCAAGCCATGGACGCCGCAGAAGAGGTTTTCGTTGATTATGAGACCCTGCCTCATAATGCGGATGGCTTAAAAGCGGCCAATGTTGAGGGACCAGCTGTCTGGGATGAGCTGCCCGCCAATGTCTGTATTGATACCACTTTCGGCGATGTCAGCGGCACCGACCAAGCCTTTGCCAAGGCTGATCATATTATCTCGACACAATTTCATATTGACCGCGTAACCGGCGTGCCGATAGAACCACGCTCTGCCTTGGGCTCCTATGATAGCACGACGGGCAGATATACGATTTATGCCGGCAGCGGTGGTGCGGTCCGGCAAAAACGGGAGCTCGCTGTGGTCTTAAACGTCGAGCCGGACGATGTTCGTATTCTATCCCATGATGTTGGCGGCAATTTCGGCACCCGCAACCGGGTCTATGTCGAGTTTGGTCTGGTCGCCTGGGCCTCCAAGAAAATCGGCCGACCCGTGAAATATACCTGTGACCGCAGCGAAGCTTTTATCAGCGATTATCAGGGCCGCGATCTCTACACCTCGGTCGAACTGGCGCTCGATAAAAAAGGCAGGTTTTTGGCTATGCGGGCCGATAATATCAGCAATGTCGGCGCCAGGGCCGTTTCCTTCTCTCCGCTCGGTAAAGGCTCGCAACTCATCAGCGGCTCTTATCGTATACCCGTTGGTTGTATTCGTTCACGGGCGGTTTTTACCAATACCGTGCCCACTCAAGCCTATCGCAGCTCGGGCCGCCCGGAAGTGACCTTCGCCATTGAACGATTGGTTGAACTGGCAGCGGAGCAGACCGGCATGGATGTGCAGGAGCTAAAGAATCTCAATCTTCTGCGTGAAGACGAGATGCCCTACACAAATCCCATCGGGCTCAATTATGACAGCGGCGATTATCACAAAAGCGTTGAGATGGCTAAGAAGCTTGCCGATTGGGATAACCGGGAAGAGCGGCGGGCAGAAGCTAAGAGGCGCGGCAAATTGCTCGGAGTTGGTTTCGCCAATTATGTTGAATCCTCCATCGGCACGCCGGTTGAGCAAGCCGAGTTGCATGTCATTCCAGATGGCCGCGTCGATTTGGTTATCGGCACCCAACCGTCCGGCCAGGGCCATGAAACCAGCTTTGCTCAAGTCGCTGCAGAGTGGCTGGGCTTGCCCGTTGATGAAATACAGATCGTGATAGGTGATACCGATATTGTTAAAGTCGGCGGCGGCTCACACTCGGGCCGTTCTATGCGCATGGCCGGCACGGTCATTGTCATGGCCTGCGATGAGCTGATCGAAAAAGCTAAAAATATTGCCAGCCATGTCTTGGAAGCTGCGGTTGCCGACATCGAATTTGGTGATGGTGATTTTACCGTCAAAGGTACAGATCGCTCTATCAGCCTTTATGAACTGGCAGGCAAAGCTGATGCCACTGAATTACCGGAAGACCTTCAAGGCGGCTTAAATGTCGTGCGCAGCAACGAGATGCATACGCCCGTCGTGCCCAATGGTTGCCATATCTGTGAAGTTGAGATTGATCCCGAAACCGGCGAGGTTGATCTCGTTCGCTACGCAGCCATTGATGATGTTGGCCGGGCAATTAATCCGCTGATCGTGCATGGCCAAACTCATGGCGCAATTGTGCAAGGCTTGGGTCAAGCCATGGTTGAGGCCTGCGTGCTCGATCCGGAAAATGGTCAGACGCTAACCGGCTCTTTGATGGATTACGGCATGCTCCGCGCTGGCGACCTGCCTGCCTTTAAAGTCGAGCTCAACGAAGTGCCGTCGCCAACCAATCCGTTGGGCATCAAAGCGGGAGGTGAAGGCGGAACAACTTCAGCGCCGGCGGTTTTCATAAGCGCTGTGGTAGATGCTTTAAAAGCCTATGGCATCACTGATATTAAAATGCCGGCGACACCGTTTGCCATCTGGCAGGCCATACAGGATGCCAACAATTAAGTCTTAAAATTGGGATCAAGCCACTCCGCCGAGGGTGTGCAGGGCGCAACCATCAAATGGGATTTGGTCATTTTTTCCGCCAGTTACTGCGCTTCAGGCCTCAATACATTCTCGAGAGCGTTAATAGCGGAAATAGCGAGGTTAATCCGTAGAACCAATTTCATCTATTATATTTGCGCGGATTTTATTGATGATTTTGGTGAATTCTTTGATCTCTTTTTTGCTTATGCCCTTTGCTGCCACGTCATTGACGGTCATCGCATAGGGGATCAATTTTGGCTCCAGCGCACGGCCTTTTCTGGTCAAAAAGATATGATTTGCGCGGCGGTCGGTTTTACTGCGCACCCGTTTGACAATGCCCTGCTGCTCCAGGCGCAATAAGGCACTTTGGGTCGTTGGCTCGGTGGTGCAGACGCGTTGACTCAGCTCACGTTGACTGATGCCCTCTTCCTCCCACAACACGCGAAGCTGATACCATTGGGCGGTAGAGAGGTTATGCTCCTGCAAAAGAGCTCGTAACACGATCTGCATGTGCAGCATGGTATCCCGAATGAGAAAACCCACGCTCTTTGACGGCGGTAAACTGCCGTTAGCTTTCTTTTTTGGCGGCATTTAAACTAACCAATCTGCTTAAATGAATTAATAAAATAATATTCTCTAATCTTTAAACTATCTTACCGTAAATGCCAAACTACATGGCTTTCAGTATAGACTAATTTCTTAAATATACTTAGATTTCTAAATGATTGAAATGAATATGAACCGGGGAAAGATTTTTTCGAATGAACGCCAAACTTGAAGCCCTGCAGGACGAACTGGTGGTTGCCAATCACATTCTTGCCAATGAAAATGTGGTTGATTCTTTTGGCCACATAAGTGTCCGCAATCCGGATAACCCTAACCATTTTTTCATTTCCTGTTCTCGTGCGCCGGAGATTGTTTGCCGGGACGATTTGATGGAGTTTGATCTTGAGGGTAATAATGTCGATGGTTCAACTTTAACACCTTACGGCGAGCGATTTATCCATGGCGCAATCCTGGAAGCCCGGCCCGAAGTTCAATCCGTGGTTCACAATCATTCGCTGTCGGTTATTCCGTTTGGCGTTACCGGCACTCAACTGCAACCGATTATTCATACTGCAGCCGCAATTGGCCGTGACATTCCGATCTGGGATATTCATGACAATTTCGGCGATACCGATATGCTGGTCCGCAATATGGAGCATGGCCGGGATCTAGCCAAAAGCTTGGGCGAGAGCAGCATTATTTTAATGCGTGGTCACGGCTGCTCGGTCGCCGGGCCGGACATCAAAGGTGCTACAATAATGGCGGTTTATCTGCAGATATCCGCTGCCGTCCAATTGCAGGCGATGCCGCTCGGCAAGGTCCGCTATTTGACGCCTGGAGAAACCGAAAAATGCACCGAGTTGTTCTTTAGCGGTCTGGCTATAGATCGAGTGTGGGAAAATCTGACCTCACGACTCAGCCGGTAGTAATTGAGAGCAGGTTTAGGATTTTAGTTCACTATTTGATATGTACCTTGTCTGGAAATTTGTCAGCAAGTTGATTGCGCAACCTGACCGGTAGCCTGTGAAAATAATATTGGGCATGTTCCCAGGTTTGAGCCGGAATGGCGTGCGCATTGGCATCACCCCAGTTGACACGTACCATGAAATAAGCCCATTTCTTCACCCACTCTAAAGCATTTAGATCCCGGCCAAAATTTCGTTCAGCCAGTAAACCAATTGGCAGCAATTCAGTAATAAATGGTGGGTACAGCTTGAGCGTCCTGTGAAAGGCTGCGGCAATATCGTCGGGTGGCCAACCTGCCGCCGCATAAGCTTTGGTCAAAAGCCTCAAAGCAATAAAATTATCGTCAAAAAAATGCAATGCCTGATGAAGTCTCTCAATACCATCTTCAAACAGATCTTTTTGAAGTTTATCCACTGCTTGGTAGGTCGCAATCGTAGAAGCAATTACCGCACGCGCACCAGCGTAATTATTGTCCCCACCAAGAATATCCGTGACCGAGCGCACGTAAAATTCCTGGTACGGCATCATGTCGCCTAGTGGTTGAAGCAAATGCGAATGCAAACTATCACGCAAGGGATCGAACTCACCATCATCGCATAAATTCGCTGCGATCTCGAACTGGGCCAGAGATGACTGCCGATCGCCATCTATCCACAAAAATCGAGCAAAATTAAATCTCAAAGCGAGGGAATATGATTTCGATGCGAGACCAGCTTCAAAATCGAGCAGCGTTTGGCGGCGGATTTCAACATCGAGAGGTTGGTCCAGGAATGCAGCGAAGGAAATTTCCGCCTGACGGTGCTCGGTAGCAATTGGTACCGTAGAGTCAGAATGCGGAGGTTCAATTTGATTGGAACCTTGATCGTCGGCTAATACTGCTTGAAACAAAGCAAATTTGATTAATCTCTCCTCGCGTTGGGGAGGAGCCCAAAACATATCGTCTAGCTCTTTTGCAATTTCTTTTTTATTTTGCAACGCATATTCGCGAATTGCCTCGTTGTTTCTTAGAATATCCTCAAGATTTTCTTCAATATGCTCCTGATTAAATTT
Source organism: uncultured Rhodospirillaceae bacterium (assembly GCA_964566055.1). GTDB lineage: Bacteria > Pseudomonadota > Alphaproteobacteria > Rhodospirillales > UBA2165 > TMED23. The sequence goes on along the minus strand of CAZMHI010000022.1, from coordinate 30,034 downwards.
TCGCGAAACACCAGCGGTTAAATCGAGACAAACTTCCGGCAAAATTCCTTCGTCAGTAATTACAGTACTTCCAAATCGTACCGCCGATACAAAGCGCCCCTGGGTAATGGTAAACGGAAAGCGATGAATAATCGGAATGATCCTGGCCCGCTCCATATTTCTTCGATAATTATCTGCATCCATATAGCCGTGGTGAATTAGGATGTTCAATTCAGGGTCATCGATTGTGGCAATGCGAAACAGGATACGCGCTTTTTCCAGTGCATGACGATAGAAAGCCCGACCGGAAAAAAATATATCAATATCTTTGTCGGTGTGCCATCCGGTACCTTCGTAGCCGGTTTCTGTGTCAAAGGATAGGCCTGGAAAAGCCGCCACGCGCCCGCTATACATTTCAGTTAGACAATGATGTTCGTAGCTGCAGGCGGACAAAATAACGTCTGCTCGCATCAATTCTTCAGCTTGACTGGCAAAGTAGATGTCAAAATCCACTGCCAGCATCACGAACCGGCATTCGAACGCACTCAATTGGCGCGGTAGTTTTTCGCCGAACAGCCCCAAAGAAATAATTACTTCAGGATCAAAATCCTCATCTAATATCTCATGTAAGGATTGGGTGGGATCGAAATTACCTGAATACAATTCTCGAAGCTCGAGTCCAGGAATTGATCGGTCCGTTGGCGGTGGCGAAAATTCAGGCGGGTAAAAGATGACTACTTTGGTCTGCTCCTTGGAAATCAGTTTAATAAACTTCCGCGCTTTTACCGCATAGTCGCCTGCTGCCAGATCGTTCAGCTTTTGAATTGCTTGCTCCACGTTACCCAAACACCAATTTGCAAAAGCTTGGAAGAGGGCGGTGTCGTCATGGCTAGGAGCCGATTGATCAAGAAAATTTAGTCCCCGGCCCACAGCGCCACAACCGATCAGGGCACAACCTAGTATTTCCAGGTCGTCTTCATCTCTGGCAAGTTTGGCGGCCAATTCGTAATTACCGGCCAAAAGAGCGTCACGGGCCGCATTATAACTTTGTTCAATATCGGAGATACTCGGTCGGAAACGGAACCCAGGGCGAAAATCACTCGTCATCGGACGGCTTAATGACGGCGAGAGCATATATTTCATTTATCTTGTTGCATGGCTCCAGATTAAATTTACTAATATCCACAGATTATTCTCCGTTCCTGCTAAATTGGCCAAATTGCCACAATCCGGCATGAAGAATAATATAGCTAGATATCTACAATGAATAGCAACTGTTTTCCTGATTAGATGACTTTTCTTCACGTTGAGAAATTCATCGCCATTGAGTAACCAATTTTTATTCTTCTTTATGGTATGATTTTCCAAAGTCCGTCCTATAAGATAGAGACGATGAACGGTGTAGTCGGAATATGGTGAGTTGAGAGAAGGCTGATCAATGGATATTAAGTCGTCCGAATTAGAATCTCGGTCCAGAGCACGCGTCTACCTGAACGAATACAATCTAGTACATGACAACGGCGCTTATCTGCCGTTGGTGTCAGGCTGCCTTCATGCCTATGCACGCGAAATTCCAGCCATTCGTGAAGGTTACGAGTTTGCGCCCTACCTGTTCAAAGCAGATTTACCGGAAAATATATTAGCCCAAATTGATGAACCCGATGTGGCAGCATTTTCTCTTTATTCCTGGAGCGCCAATTTATCGCTTCACGTCGCCCGTGAAATTAAGGCACGCTATCCGAATTGTCTGATCATTTTTGGCGGTGGTAGTGTACCGCATGATCCGACTGAGTTTATGATAGAACATCCGTTTATTGATGTCTGTGTAAGAGGCGAGGGCGAATTGCCTTTCGGCGACATTTTGGTTCGCAATCTTTCCTCCCGGGAATTTGCAGACATTCCACAGGTAAGCTGGCGTGATGGTGAAAGCATCATGGTCAACGAAGGAGAATATCCTTTCGAGCGAGACCTGGACAATATGCCCTCGCCCTATGTCGGAGGATTGTTTGATAATTTAATCAGCGAAAATCCGCAGTTTTCTTTTCAAGCCATCTTAGAATCAAATCGTGGCTGTCCGTTTCAATGCACCTTTTGCTACTGGGGTAAAGGTGACATCGGTCGGCGTTTCAAATATCACAGCTTGGAACGGTCGAAGCAGGAAATCGAGTGGATTGGTCAGAATAAAATTGGCTACGTTTTTGGCGCCGATTCAAATTTTGGTATGCACCGGCGGGATATTGAACTGGCGCAGGCTTTTGCCGATGCTAAAAAACGCTATGGCTATCCACAACGTTTTAGAGTCTGTTATGGCAAAAACACCGATACCAATGTATTTGATACTGGGAAATTACTATTCGATCACGGCCTCGACAAAGGTGTAAATCTTTCGCGCCAAAGTAATAGTAAGACAGTTCTTGCCAATATTAAGCGCGGCAACATCAAAATGGATACCTATCGCTCACTGCAGAGCAAATTCGCCCAATCTGGAATTCCCACCTGGACTGAAATGATCGTAGGCTTACCAGGAGAAACTTACGATAGTTTTATTGCCGGGGTGGAAGACGTGCTGAATTCGGAACTGAGATCGCTGTATTTGTATTGGCTTGAAGCCTTTCCCAATACCGATATGGGTGACCCGGACTATCAGGCTCAATTTGGCATAAAACTGCGAAAATCAGATATCAAACCCATCCATTGTGCCACTATTAGTTCCGATAAAGTGATGGAAAACGTACCAATCGTTGTCGAAACTGCCTCCATGCCCCATGATCAATGGCGGCGTACCTGGAAATTTGCCTGGTTGATGATGGCTCTCCATAGCCTCGGCGCAAGTTCCTACATCTTGTTTTTCTTACGCCGGCATCTGGATATTCCTTTTACCGATTTTGTCCGGTTCCTGGTTGATGAGGCGCCAGCCCTCATGCCTTCCTCCCTGGTCTCGGAAGAAATGGATTATTATGAAATGCGCCTGGAGGATATTTACAACGGCGCCGGTTGGGGCGTGGAATATGAAGGTTACGGCGAACTTTACTGGTTCACTGAAGATTGCTCTTTCCTTAGTTTTGCTGCAGAAAAAGACCGCTTCTTCCAAGAAATGGAAGAATTGCTTTGCGCTTTTTTAAATGCCCGAAGCGTTACCATAGATCTGGATTTGCTTTCGGAAGTCGTTCGATATCAATGGTTGCGTATGCCTAGCGCCGAGGCACCTCCCATTCAACAATGGCAATTTCGCTACAATGTCCCTGAATTTATGGAACATGTGGTCACTGTAGAACCGGTGGCAATTCGTGATCTAAGTCAGATTTTATACATTGAACCAATCGACTACGAAGGTGATCTGAACCTCTTCGCCTTGGAACGTGTTGTATATGGTAGAAAAAACGATGACATACTTTGGCCGGCCCAATGGTATGCCAGTGATCAAGCGCCATTTGAAAGTGCAGATGGAAACCTGCATGATGCACATGATGATAAATCAGAAGGGGTAGGCGTGTGGTAAACTTACTTTGCTAAGTTAGTAATCTACATCCGCTGTAATGAAATTTAAGTTTCCTGATGACTGATATTGAACCTATACCCATTGACGATCCAGATCATATTAACATCCTTATGCTGACCCGCGGGCGGCCTGAAAAGGTGAAACGCGCGATCAGTTCTCTCGATAACCAAGCGGTTAATAAAGATCACATTGATCTTTGGATTTATGTGGATGACGATGACAGTAAAACCCATGATTTGATCGCCTCCGGTTGGGATAAGTCGATCGGTTTTAAGGTCCATTGGCATGTCAGTTCCAGACCCATTACCCATGGCGATGCATTTACTGAACTATGGCGGAACAGTTCAAATGCTGGCCTCTATTTTGGCTTTCCCGATGACTATGAATTGATGACCCCCGGTTGGGACGTTGTAATGCTTGAATGGTTCCACAATTTGCCAACCGACCGCGTCGCCGTAGGATATTTGCCTGATCCAATTATGCCAGAAGGCGGCATCACCACGATGGTCACAACCGCTCAATGGGTAAACCTTGTTGGGCATTTTATTGTGCCCCATTTTCCCTATTGGTTTGGCGATAAATGGCTACAGCAGATCGCCGAGATGGTGGATCGAAAATACTGTGTTCCGATCAAGTTATTCCCTATGGATGGAAAAAAAGGAACAACACACCGGTTGTGGGACCTTCCATTCTGGACCCAGTTTTTTCACCTTTTACTGGCTGAGCGGGTAGAAACCGCAAAACAACTAATTGGCTATTTACACAGCGATAACAAATTGGCGCAAAGTCAGGCTTTCGAATTTTTGAACGACAAAATCGAGGAATTTCAGCAGGAAGCCGAAGATGAATTGCCGCCGGACCAGCTGCACGTTCATCAATTGGCTTTTTCCGCCGAATCTGAGATTAAAGATGAAACCTACCTAAAGGCGCTCCGCCAGGCCGAGGCTCATTTAGAGAAAATGACACCGCAAATTATCAATATGAAAACTCAGCAATTATTGCGGCAACAGCAAAAACTTTTGGCCCAATCGATGGAACAATGAGCAGATTTTTTAAATTTCGAACATCGCTGTAGCAGCGTGAAATTAAACTTTTGTTTTCAATTTTACTTTATAGTCACGGTAATGAACGATTCGAATAAATCTCCTCTTTATTCGTTGCTGGGCAAACGTGTGTGGGTTGCTGGCCACAACGGTATGGTTGGTTCTGCAGTTGTGCGTCGGCTGTCACCTGAAAGGTGTGAAGTCCAAACTATCGCACGGTCAGATTTGGACCTTAGGAATCAATTTGACGTTGGGCAGTGGGTCGGCGATGCCAAACCTCAAGCGATTGTTGTTGCTGCAGCGACTGTCGGCGGCATTATGTCCAACATTAATTACCCGGTTGATTTCCTCTACAACAATTTAATGATCGCCAGCAACATCATTCAGGCGGCTCACCTCCATAATGTTGAGAAACTATTATTTATCGGCTCGGCTTGCATTTATCCCAGAGAATCTGCGCAGCCGATGGTCGAAGAGGCACTTTTGACCGGCCCTCTGGAACCCACCAATGAGTGGCATGCTGTGGCTAAAATCGCTGCCATTAAACTATGCCAAGCCTACCGGGAACAATACGGTAGTGACTTTATTGCCGCCCAACCGAACAATCTGTACGGTCCGGGTGACGACTACGATCCCGAAACCAGTCACGTTATCCCTGCTCTTTTGGGCAAAGCTCATAAAGCTAAAGTAGAAAATGCTAAGGCGCTTGAAGTGTGGGGTTCCGGCAAAGTGAAGCGGGAATTTATGTATGTTGACGATCTGGCTGATGCGGTCGTTTTTTTGTTGAAGAACTACTCCGATGCCATTCCCATCAACATCGGATCGGGCCAGGAATTATCGGTTCGGGGGCTGGCCGAAGCCATTTGCAAAGTTGTCGGTTTTGACGGACAGTTGAAATTTGATCGATCCAAACCGGATGGCGCGCCACGGAAACTTTTGGATCGAACGCGGATGGAGAAAATTGGCTGGACAGCAAATATGACAATCGAAGAAGGTTTGCAAAAAACCTATAAGTGGTTTCTCAATAATTCAGCTGACACAGGGAAAGTACATTAATGCCCTCGCAGGATCTGTATACTCGCCTTTTTCATGACGCTTTAACTATTCGCCGGGTCGAAGAACGCATAATTGAGCTCTATCCTTTCGATAAAATTCAAAGCCCTGTTCATTTGTCTATTGGCCAGGAGGCCGTCGCGGTTGGTGTCTGCCACGCCTTGCGCCAAGAAGATTGGGTTTTTGGCACTTATCGGAGCCACGCCGTTTATATTGCCAAGGGAGGCGATCTGGCCCTCATGTTCGCGGAACTTTACGGTAAAGTTACCGGTGTTTCCGAAGGCAAAGCCGGCTCAATGCATCTGGCCGCACCGGAGGTTGGTATGATGGGTTCCTCCGCAGTGGTCGCCAGTTCAATCCCTCATGCGGTCGGTGCAGCTTTTGCCGCCAAACACCGGCAAAGCGATCAGGTCAATGTGGCGTTTTTTGGTGATGGCGCGCTTGAAGAAGGTGTTGCCCATGAAAGTCTCAACTTTGCCTCACTCCACAACTTGCCGTTAATCCTGGTTTGTGAAGATAACGGGTTCGCTGCACATTCGCCAATTGAGTCACGGCAGAAGTTTAATCGGCTGGAATTATTGGACACCTATAAGATTCCGACCCAGCGCCTTGAAGACGGCTTGGATTTTATGAAGATATATGAAGCAATGTCTGAGCTGACGGCGAAGGTCCGGGGTGGCGGCGGGCCTCAATATCTTGAGATTAAAACCATGCGGGCCCGAGAACATGTAGGGCCGGGCGATGATTTTGAAGCCGGTTATCGCAGCCGGGAGGAATTTGAGAAATGGAGTATTAATGATCCGCTTATTCGCGATACCGAAACCGTAGCATTGTTGGAAGCTGAAATCAGCCAAGCAATCGATGCGGCAGTCGACTTTGCTGAAAAAAGCGAATGGCCGGGGCAAGCCATTTTATTGACGGATGTTGTTTAGTAATGACTACAGAAATTGTTAAATACCGGGAAGCTTTGTTTGAGTGCATGGATGGCGCCATGGCCGGCAATGATGATGCCTTCATCATTGGCCAAGGCGTCGATGACCATAAAGGTATATTCGGCACGACCCTCGGACTGGCTGAAAAGTATGGCGGCGGACGCGTTTTGGATACGCCGCTCGCCGAAGAAGCCGTTACCGGCATTTCTGTCGGCGCAGCTTTGAACGGTATGTATCCGATCATGACCCATATTCGCGCCGATTTTATGCTGCTGGCCACCAATCAGATTATTAATTTGGTGGCTAAATATCGTTATATGTTTGGCGGTCTGTTTAAAGTGCCAATGCTCATCAGGGCGGTTGTTGGGCGAAGTTGGGGCCAGGGTGCCCAGCATACCCAAAGCTTGCAATCTCTGTTTGCCCATATTCCCGGATTGACGGTTATTATGCCCTCGGATTCATCTGCTATTTTGGGTGCCTATCCATATGCTACCAACGAATTCGCTGGCCCGGTTATCAGCTTCGAACACCGGCTGCTGTATGAGCTGGATTTTAAGGTCGACCGGGAGCAAATTTCGAAAGCCGAAAATCCTCTTGGCTCACGACATTTGCGGCGAGGAGATGATATCACCGTGGTGGCGACATCCATAATGGTTCTGGAAGCCGAACGGGCAGCCGATCATCTGGCTACAGCCGGCATCAAATGTGATGTGATCGATCTAAATTGCGCGACCAGCCCGGATTCTGAAATGATTATTGATAGTGTTCTCAGAACTGGCAGATTGCTCATTGCCGATACCAGCTGGCAAGCTTATGGTGTGGCAGCAGAAATTTGCCGGCTCGTATGTGAAACGGCGCCCTCGGCTTTACAGGCGCCGGTTGTTACTCTGGGGATGGCGCCAGCACCGTGCCCGACCGCCAAAACATTAGAGGATTTATATTATCCGGATTTACATGACCTTTGTGACGCAATTTGTAAAACTGTTACCGGCGCAGAGCTCCATGGCATTGATCTGCCGGAGAAAAAACCGATGACCGACACTTATAAACATTTCCGTGGACCTTTTTAGAAAAAAGCAGAATTAAATGAAACTTCTAATTACTGGTATTACCGGCATGGTGGGCAGCCACATGGCCGATTACGTCATTGATACCCATCCGAATGTTGATGTCTATGGATTGGTTCGCTGGCGCAGCCCATTAGATAACATTCGCGGAAGAATTGACAATATAGAACTGGTTCAGGGTGAGCTTAGAGACCTCTCCTCAATGATTGAAGTCATTGACCATATTCGACCTGATCGCATTTTTCATCTTGCAGCGCAAAGTTTTGTGCCAATCAGTTACGAGAGTCCCGGCGATACCTTTACGGTAAATGTTATTGGCACAGTAAATTTGCTCGATGCCATTCGGAATGTCGGTATCGATCCAATGATCCATATATGCAGTTCAGCTGAAGTCTACGGCCAAGTTGATGAAAGCATGATTCCGATAACGGAAAATACGCCGCTAAATCCTGCCAGCCCCTATGCGGTTTCTAAAGTCGGACAGGATATGTTGGGTAAACAGTACCACATTTCCTATGGCATGAAGATTATCCGGACGCGGATGTTTACCCATTCCGGCCCCAGGCGGGGAGATTTCTTCGCCGAAAGTGCCTTTGCCAAACAAATTGCCGAAGTCGAGCTCGGACTTGTCGAAAATCCGATTAAGGTAGGTAATCTGGAAAGTATCCGCACTTATGCTGATGTCCGTGATGCAGTCCGCGCTTATTGGGCGTTATTAGAACATTGTACACCGGGTGAAGTTTACAATATTGGCGGCAATCGGACACTGACGATTGGTGAGATGCTCGACATCCTAAAATCGTATGCCAAGGTGCCAATAGAACATGCGGTCGATCCTGAACTGTTACGTCCGGCGGATGTAACATTGCAGATTCCCGAGAATACAAAATTTCGCGAGCAGTCCGGATGGCAGCCCGAATACCCGCTTGAACAAACGCTCGAAGATTTGCTGAACTATCATCGTCAACGTTTACAACAGAGAGCTTAATGAGCGAAGATAAAACCGTTTTTCACACCGATTGGTTCAGCATCACCGAAGTGTCTTCTGAACCGGCTTGGGGGATCGGTTCGCAACCTTTTTATCGCATCGACAGCAATGATGGCGTGGTCGCGCTGCTGTTGACCGAAGATGAAAAGATCGTATTGGTTAAGCAGTTTCGTCCCGCGCGGGGCTGCAAAACCATCGAATTCCCAGCCGGTTTTATGGAAGAAAATGAAAAACCAGAACAGGCAATGCGGCGCGAATTACTTGAAGAAACCGGCTATGAGCCAGGAAAACTAATTCCCCTTGGCAACTTTGGTCTCAGTGTAGATCGCCATTCATATTCAATTATCGGCTTTGCTGCGTTGAACTCAAAAAAAGTTGCAACACCGAGTGAGAGCGAATTTATCGATTTGGTCGAATGTAGTATCGAAGATTATTTGGCGATGGCCAATTCGGGAGAACCGGTTTTGTTGTCAGATATCGGCATTCTTGCTCTGGCACGCCAAAAGCTTGGTGATCGTCTAAACGTGGCTTAGTGAGTACATGATTGATCCCACAATAGCGGCAGAATTCTCCGGCTCAAAAGTTATCGTTACCGGTGGCACCGGTATGATCGGCAGACAGGTCGTGGCATTGTTATGTGATTTCGGCGCCAACGTCACCAGCGTATCGCTTGATGAGATGGCAACCGATCCACGGGCCAACCAGGTAATTGCTGATTTGACGGATTTTTCGGTGTGCCGGAATCTCACAGAAAACGTTGATTTTGTTTTTCATATTGCTGGAATTAAAGGCTCGGTCGAAGTGACACGATCTCAACCTGCGAGTTTTCTAGTGCCGCTACTAATGATGAACACAAATCTTCTCGAAGCCTGCCGCATCAATGGCGTCAAGAAAGCTGTCTATACCAGCTCAATTGGGGCCTACGCCGCCGCCGAGTATTTCAATGAAAGGGACGATGTCAGGGATTCCCTGCCGATGGATGAATTTCCCGGCTGGGCGAAGCGCATGGCTGAATTACAGATTGATGCCTATCGTCAGCAATATGGTATGATAAATTTTGCCATTGTGCGGCCCTGTAACGTCTATGGTCCGGGCGATAATTTTGACCCGGAAAACGCCATGGTCATTCCGACTTTAATCCACCGCATCGTTAGCGGCGAAGACCCGGTGTTGATTTGGGGCGATGGCAGTGCGGTTCGTGATTTTGCTTTTTCAACAGATGTTGCGGCTGGAACGATTTTAGCACTTCATCACGGCACTCGCGGCAGTTTCGTAAATTTGGGCAGCGGCAAAGGCTATGCGATCAGCGAGCTCGTCGAAACGCTACATGAATTTATCAATTTTAACCATGAATTTGACACCTCAAAGCCAGCGGGATTTCCCCGCCGTGTCATGGACATATCGCGGGCGCGGGAATGGATTGGCTACCAGCCGTCGACCAGCCTGCGCCAAGGGTTAGAGGCCACGTACCAATGGTATCTGGAAAACCAAAGCGAAGGGAGCGGGCGTAAAAATTACTTCCACGAAGAATAATATGTTGAAAGGTGCAAAAGTTTTGGTTACCGGTGGCGCTGGATTTATCGCCACGAACCTCCTACTCCGTCTGCTCGAAGAAGGTGCCCAGGTGAGGGCGACCATACACCAGAAACCCCTACAAATATCGACTGAAAATATAGAAACCCTAAACGCCGATCTGCGTGATCTCAACGCCTGCCAGAACGCTGTCGACGGTGTTGATTATGTTTTTCATTGTGCCGCCAATACTTCAGGAGCGGCCGTTATGGCGACGACACCCTTAGTACATGTGACACCAAACGTGGTCATGAACGCTCATCTTCTGGAAGCCGCCTATGAAGTGGATGTCAAAAAGTTCGTCTTTATCAGCAGCGGTGCCGCCTACCCGCCGACCGGAGACCGCCCAGTAGCGGAAGAGGAAATGTTCGATGCGGATCCGGTGGATGTTTATTATCCGGTGGCCTGGATGAAACGCTATGCCGAAATTCTTTGCCGCACTTATGCCACTAAAATTAGCTCACCCATGTCCACTTTGGTCATCCGTCCATCTAACATTTACGGACCTTATGATAAATTCGATTTTGCCACTTCCCATGTAACGGCAGCAATGATACGGCGGGTGGTGGAGCGGCATAATCCGCTGGAAGTATGGGGTACTGGCGAAGATGTCCGCGATTTGATCTATATATCCGATTTTTTGGATGGCTTGATGTTGGCGGTCGAGAAGTGCGATTTTTATGATGAATTAAATATTTGCTCGGGCACCGGCATATCTATCAAAGGTATTTTGCAAACCGCCTTGGAGGTGGATGGATTTGAAGATGCCGATATCCGGTTCGATCCTGAAAAACCGTCAACCATACCGGTGCGATTGATGGATGGCTCACGCGCCAGGGGACAGCTGGGCTTCGAGACCACGACCAGTTTGGCCGAAGGCTTCAGCCGTACCATCGAGTGGTACCGGGAGCAAATGTAACTAATTAGGGAGAGACAGGCGATCTAATTTTCGCGATAGAGCTCAAATAATTTGTCTCTTGGCCATTTCTCTTGAACAAATTTATTTTCAAATTTCGGTCCAATAAATGTCCAGTTTTTATTATGTAGCAAATTGGCTTCAGCGATCAGAGAGAGAATGCCGCCTGAAGTATGAGCTTCCTCGTTTATAGAGATGGTCGCATTTTCTGGAATTTCATCGGCAATTTGACTGCCAGTTGTTTCCTTCACCGCAAAGACGATCATTTCGGAGCGCCCGTCTTCCTCGTCTATTTTATGAGCAACCACACCTGATGAAATTATCCAGTTCTCAGGATCACCAGGATTAATATACAAATCCCCTAAATTATTTAACGATTCGGATCGTGGCGGATAGGAACCTTTATCAAGTCTGCAATAAGTCGTGCAATTAGATTTGGCACTATCCTGAGCTGCTAATGCGGCGGTCGCGGCGTCAAACGGAGAGAAGATTTTTATGCCGGGCAAACTGCGCATCAATTGTATATCGTCAAGGCAGTGGTGACTGGGGCCGTCTAAATCATAAGCCAATCCCGGCCCGGACCCGATAAGATTAATATTGTTGTTGGCGATGATGGCGTCATGACGAATTTGGGCCCGAGGCCGGTTTATCAAAAAAGAGCTGATGCCGTAAACAAACGGAATAAAGCCTTGTGAGGCGAGTCCGGCAGCCAAGGTAACGGCATTTTGCTCACTGACACCAACATTAATGTAGCGTTCACCCAGCAAATGACCTTTGCTCTGGATGATCTGCGAACCCATATCAACGCTCAGCAGGACAATCTTTTCATTTGAGACGGAAAGCTCAATGAATGCTTCAAAAAAGGCATCCCTTAAATCGTTCATATTATTTCAGTTCTTCCATTGCTTGTTTGAACAAGGCGTCGTCTGGAATGCTGTGGTGCCATTTGAGAACGCTTTCCATAAAACTAACCCCTTTTCCCTTTACCGTTTTTAAGCAGCAAACTCGCGGGGCCTGACGCTCTAAAATCCAGGGCCGGAGGTTTTGCAGGTCGCTTGGGGAATGGCCATCCAGTTCACAATATTCGTAGCCAAGACCCTCAAATATACTTTTAAAATCCATCTGCGGAGACACATCCTCAAGAAAGTCTTCACAAATTTGATTGTTGTTATCGATCAATATCGAAACATTCAGCTGGTGCTTGGAAATGAACTGAAAAGCTTCCCATACGGAGCCTTCGTTTAATTCTCCGTCACTCATTAGAATGCAGACGGCATTGTCGTCGCCACTCAACCTTTTCGCCAGTGCTACGCCGGCTCCAAGACCCGGTCCGTGTCCCAGTGAACCGGTATGAAACTCAACCCCTTCAACGAGTTCAGACGGATTGTTGCCACGCAAAGATCCGTTGGTGTTGTAAGGCTCAAGTGAGCTGGTGTTTTGCAATTCGTCTATGACCGCCAGTAAGGCAGTAGTTGAATGACCTTTGCTCATAACCAACGGTCTGGCGGTATTTTCACCAGGCTGTGATATATGAACTATCTGCTCGCTAAATAAATAATACAGTACGTCCGTGCAGCTGAGGGCGCCGCCGATATGTCCTTTGCCGGATTTTGTAATAGCGGTCAGAATTTTTCTTCGAACAGAATTGGTGGCGCTCTTGAAGGACCCTTCAGCCATACTTAGTCTTTCACAAAATAAGAAACTCTACTTACCCAGGGAAATTTTTGGAGTTTGATCGAGGATACACCTACGATTTCCATAAGCGCCTGGGTTTCACCTGGAGAATCTTCATCGTTTATTTCGTCAAACCCAAAAACAGCCCCCTTGGGCGCTCGCTCCCAAACTGCTTCCAAACAATCTCTCGTGGGCTTGTAGAGGTCAAAATCAAAAAAAGCGTGTGATACCAAGGCGTGGGGATTATCAGCAAAATAGGTCTTAATAGTTTCCGAGGCATCACCCTGCATAAGCTCAAACTTCTTTAAATGCGGCAATGCATTATTTTTTTCTAACAAACTGAGATGTTCATCGAGATAAGGTTTGTAGTCCTCTGTTACGGAAATATTTCCAACATCAATCATTTCCGACTGCCCGTCTTCCTCTGTAATCACTGTTGGAAATCCGCCAAACGTATCGAAGCCGACAATTTTTCTGTGTCTGTTGAAAGGTTCATACATACCCCGGCAAGCGATAAAGATTGCCATATTGTGACCCCATCGGGTGCCAAAATCAAAAACCTGCCCCATCACGTCCAGGCCCATTTTGTAGAATTCGTTCATAAAAAGCAGCCGTGAAAAAGTTTTTGAAGTGAGATGCAGACCTAGGTTGGCTAAAACAGAGTGATCGGGTATCGGAGAGTCGCGAAACGAATTCAGTAGCTCATCACGGGCAGACCGCTCGTCCGAGCTGGCATAATCCATGGTAACAACAGAACCTGTCACCGGGTCTTTAAGTGCAAATTCCTCATTTTTTTTAGCCATCACATCTCTCCTGATATGGGAAAACTACTCGTAATTTTAGAGGCTAACCCAATTGACGTCCTCGAAAATTATCTAACCCTCTATTTTGCTTATCTTAAATTCTCTTATAGCACGGAGTGGTTAAAATGCTACTTACACGCCAATTAAATAGCCCAAATTATACTTTGAGAACACCTCAAATAAAAAACCCGCCCCTCAGCGATTAGGCCGAAGGGCGGGTGATTTATGCTAAAATTGGTGGTTATTGGTAATTAAGCTTTGGCTTCATCGAAATAGTGAATTTCATACAACATGCAGCCACCTTCCGTTTTGAACGGCCCGTGCGGGTTATGCGGCGGCCGGCAGGCGTAGGAGTTTGGCCCGAAACTTTCGCCGCCTTCACCTTGTTGATCGCTGCCCATTGTGAGATCACCGGAGATGACATAAACCTCTTCCCAATAATCATGAACGAAAGGTTCGGTGGTATAAACGCCGGCCTTGATACGCAGCAAGCGGGTTTGGCTGCCGGTGCCGGCCTCTTCGTTGAGCCCGCCAGCAAGAATGAGTTCTTCAATGCCCTCGGGATAGCCATCAGGCACTTTCCAGCCCGTGCTCAAATCGACTTCGTGAAATTCATCCAGTACTTTTGTATTATCCATTGCGTTTCTCCTTTGGTATTTAAATTATACAACAAACGGTATCGAAGTAACGTCATAGCCATGACTTATTTTCCGCCCAAGAACCGGGTCTTCAATCTCATAATCAAAGCGGTCGGCTGGTTTGACGCCGCCAATCGCCGCCCCGGTGCCGCCGTAATAAAGTGTGCCGGCAGGCAATGTCGTCGCGCCATCGCAGCATTGCGGCAGCGCCACATCCGGCGCCAGGAAATCAGCCGCCGTGCATTCCTGATAAAGCCGCTTTTCGCCGCCTTCGGTGGCCCAGGAACGTATGGTCAATTGTCCAAAGTGATCTTTGACGTCTTCATATTTCCATACTTCCGGCGCCATTACTTTGGGGCACATTTGCTTGGACACCGCGATCGAATAAGCTTCGACTTTGCGGTCGGTATGATCTGAGCCGACACCGACCAGCATACCATCATCGGTCCCAAGCAAGACAAACTCGGCCTCGCCGCTGGTATCTGTACCGATCACTTGAATATCATCAGCCGTGCTGACCATGTCTGCCGCAGCGCGGAAAAACAGCGGGATGGCGCTCGGCCGGGTGACACCGATTTCTGCCAGTTCGTCCAGATGCTTTTCGATCGCCTCAACATCAATACCGGTCAGGCCGCCGATGATGATATTGTTGAGCACATAATCAATTTCGCCTTCCCCAGCGAGTTGCAGTTTCAAATCTATTTTTACAGTCATTCTCTTTTCCTTCTTTTATACGTCAGACTACGCCTTTGCCGGGATAACCGGCAATAGCAGATGTGAGGGATGATCTTCATCATGGTATATTTTGTGCAGAACCGTATCCGCACAGCTGATATGCCACGGCGCATGGGTTCGGCCAAGCGATTCCGGGGCTAACTCATAGTCGCGCGAGCGCGCATGGTCGAGCGATGAAATAACGATCCTAATTTTATGACCCGCTTGAAAAATGTTCGATAGCGGCGCCATTGAAATGGCATATTCGCAAATTTCGCCGGGTTTAACCGGTACTTCTTCAAGATGAGGGTGGAAAATATCATAGGGTTTAGATTTCTCTTCATCGACCGCCCGGTGCGAGGCCTTCAAAAATCCTTTGCTTAATTCTTGCTGGCTGCCATCCGGGTAGACGTCCCGCAGCGAGACAATCCAATGGGTATCTGCCTGGTCAATCGAGGCATAAAGAGTAATTGAAGCAGGTCCGGTGATCTCCATATCCTCTTTGAAGACATTTGTTTCATATTTGAGCACATTGGACTCCAACACTTCGTCGGGCGGTTGCTGAACAAAAGCGTCCGGTTTACCGGCCACTTCTTCCGGCTCCCAGGAAAGTTCCTCCCAGCGCCGGAGATACAGTTTTGACCATTCAGTGCGGGCCAGCGGCCATTCATCCTCGTAACGCCATTCTTCGGTACCATTGACGAAAAAGCGGATCGGCTGCTCATCCATGATGCCGGTATCGATGCCCTTGAGCCAGTAATCGTACCAGCGCAGCACTTCCTCGCAATACTCATCCGGCAGCGGGCGTTTCTCGACCACCGGCGCATCGATCTCAAGTTTTTTCGGCGCATCAATGCCATTGTAGTTATGGAAAGCGCCAACCAAATGCATATGGGCGTAGGCCCACCAGCCCGAGCGGCACCAGGACGGGATTTTTATCTTGTCATACATGGTGCGGGGCGAGCGCTCCCAATAATAGGGCCCATCCAGCGGATTGGCGACAATATCAAAATAGTTTGGCGCTTTACCCGGACTGTCGACATAGGTGAATATTTCGGGATTGATCGCGATCTGGGGATCAGCTTTAAGCTCAGCGACGATGCGCTTCAACTCTTCGGGCGAATTCTCTTTTACTGTCACCGAGGTAGAGTTGTCGGCGCAAATCCGCTGGATATACAGGTAATGAAAGAAACTCTGCAGAATGCCGCCGTGATGGGTCGACTCGCGGTAAAAATCAGCCGGCGCATTCCACGGCATGATGGCTTTAAGATGAGGCGGCTGTTGAGCGGCAACGGGAAGCTGAATGGTGCCGAAATAGGATATGCCGACCATGCCGACATTGCCGTCACACCAGGGTTGCTCGGCAGCCCACTCAATCAAATCATGTCCATCCTGGGCTTCTTGTTCGGACATCCAGCCGAGATATTCACCTTCCGATTGGCCAATGCCACGCACATCGGCGATGATATGGACATAGCCATGCTCGGCAAAATAGACCGGATTGCCAGCCTCGGTCGGCGTGTGGTGGATCGGCGACCGGTCAGGTTGAATGGCAAGCGGCATAGACTGGATGCCCTTGCTGTATGGCGACATGGCCAGCAGGGCTGGAAATTTTCCGCCGTCATCCGGCCTGAAGACATCAACGGCGACATTAACGCCATCGCGCATCGGCACCATGACGTCTCGTGCTTCCGTCATTGTATACTTTTTTTCTGATCCCGGCTTACTTGATGGCATGAGGCCTTATTCTCCCTTACAGTTTTTCAGCCCGCTATGATTAATGCTGTCGGGCTATTCCTTCAAATGTTGTTTGTTTCAATCAACTATGCCGTTTTGTTATTGCTGATGAGGCCGCCGCTCACACTCAAAGAGGCACTCCGACCCAAATATTTTTTTCAACCATTTCGGCAACGTCCTGCTTGATCATATCGATGGCGCGTTGGGTGGCATTTGAAACGGCGCGGTCTGTTGCTGTTGCCAGCACCAGCGTGCGCGTTGGCGTTGGGTCCTTGATTGGGGCGGCACTGAGAGAACCCGCTTCGATTTCGGGGTAGACCGAAGGCAGCGGCAAGATGGTGCTGCCCAGTTCAAGGGAGACGAAATTTTTCAGCAAGCTCAAAGAGTCTGCTTCCAGGGTGACATTAAGCTCGCACTCGGCATCCCTGGCATGGTGCTCGACCAATTGCCGTATGCTGTGCTGGCCGCCCGGCAGCAATAATGTTTCAGCTGAGAGGTTGGTAAAAGATTTGGGTTTTTTGAGCGATAATTTTGCCTTACCCGGTGCCACCAAAAAAAGCTCTTCCTGCAACAAGGGCTCAATGTGCAAGCTGCCATGGGATTTCGGATCATAGAGAATAGCCAGATCGATGTTTCTTTTCTGCAGCCCTTCGATCAAATAGCTCGTGAAGGCAGAGACAAACCGCAATTTAACATCTGGATGCCGATCGGCAAATTCCTTGGCCAAACGTCCTGCCAGAATATCAACAACGGTTGGCGGCATGCCGATCACCACATTGCCTCGCACCCAGCCCCCCGATGATATGGCGTCAGCCCGGGCTTCCTCCACTTGGCGAAGGATATTATTCGCCCGTTCTACCAGAAGCTCGCCGGTTTGGGTCAGCACCATACCCCGGCCGTGGCGGGTGAAGAGCGGCGTGCCTATCTCTTCTTCAAGCGCTCTGATTTGCCGGCTCAAAGCCGGTTGAGCGACATGCAACCGGTCTGCAGCCTTACTTAGGCTGCCAAGCTCGCCAATATGCACCAAGGTGCGAAGTTGACGGAAATTCAAAGTATTAACTCCCAGGCAATTGATCGATTTACCGTTTTGGCATAACTCATTTACAAGAATTATATTTGAAGAATAGGTCTAAGCAAGATTTATTAGCGGTTGAAACATTTTGGCTTGGACGCCGCCCTTGGAGTTACCCTTAATGCTGAATAATGATCAGCCTGACACTATAGATATCTGGTCGGATCAGGTTTTCGATGCGCTGCTGGCGGCCAATATCAAACATGTTGTCTATGTGCCCGATACCGGACATTCGCGTTTGATCGAACGTGCGAATGCAGAACCAAGCATAGAAGCCACCGTGCTGACCACAGAGGAAGAGGGTATCGGCTTGCTGCTCGGTGCCTGGTTGGGGGGCGAGCGTGGTGTTCTGCTGATGCAGTCAAGCGGCGTTGGCAATTGCATTAATACGCTGTCGCTGGTTCAGAGTGCCCGGTTTCCTTTTTTGACCTTGGTAACGATGCGCGGCGAATGGGCCGAGTTTAACGGCTGGCAGAAGCCGATGGCCAGTGTTACGGAACAAGCTTTTGAGCTGATGGATGTTATGGTCTATCGCGCCGAGCAAACAGATGAGGCCGCTGAACTCGTTTCAGCTGTCGCTGATACGGTTTTCAATGGCGATCTCGCCGCCGCGGTGTTGTTTTCGCAGCGCATGATCGGCAGAAAGGAATGGGCGAAGTGACATCAGAAAGCACAGGAACGCTTGATCGCCGGAAAGTCGTGCCCGAATTGTTAAAGGACCGGGGTGATCTACTGGTCGTTACGGGCTTGGGTTCCCCTGCCTATGACGCCATGGCTGCCGGCGACAACGACGCCAATTATTATCTCTGGGGAGCGATGGGCAGCGCCACGACGATCGGTCTTGGCCTCGCCTTGGCGCAACCTGAACGCCCAGTTTTGGTGCTCACAGGTGATGGTGAAATGCTGATGGGTCTTGGCGGACTGGCGACGACCGGCGCCAAACAACCGCGAAATCTCAGCATCGCAGTACTGGATAATGAACGCTACGGCGAAACAGGCATGCAGCTAACCCATACGGCTCATGGCGTCAGCCTGGCCGAGCTCGCCCAGGCCTGCAAATTTGACCATACTGAAGTGATTACCGAAATGGACGAAATCGCTCCGTTCCGCCAACAGCTGCAATCAACCGATGCTGGTCTGCGATTTGCCCAGATTAAGATCAAAGCGGAAAACGTCGAAAAAGTTCTGCCATCCCGCGACGGTGTACATATTAAAAACCGCTTCCGCGCCCATCTCGGTTTTCAGCCACTCTAGTTTTTAGGCGGCGGAATTTTCATTTTGCCGCAAATCTGTGGCGGGATCGGCAGGTCTTTATGCGCTTCCATCAGCGCAGCCATTTTCTCCACGGGATCCGACTTGAAAGGCGTCACTTTTTTAGTCGCCAGGTCAACATGCAGCACCAGATATTCCTGGGTCGCGACGGGGTAACCTTCGGTCGCATGAGACATTGTGCAGAAATAGTGCAGCCGTTTTTCGTCATGCCCCAGCAACTGAATCGAAACTTTAACCTCATCACCAAGTTTTACTTCGCGCTGATAGCTGACATGGCTTTCGACGGCGAAGGTGGTCATGCCATGCGCTTCCTTGTAGGGCTTCCCGAGGCCGATCATTTCATAAAACTGATCGATGGCATTAAAAAAAACCAAGGTATGATAGGCAATATTCATGTGGCCATTGTAATCGACCCAGCCTTCTTGTACCGGCTCCTGCCACTCGGCAATTGGCGCGTCAAATGTCATGTTGATTACTCCTCGATGCTATTATGACCTTCACTAGGTCAAAGAGATTTGGCGTTTATTAGCCTTTACAGGAACGGCGGTCCAATGTCGATTAGATCAATCACCTATGCCGTTTTGTTATTTGGGCGCTCACTGCCAAGCAGGTATGTTAAGCTAAATCGAAGAAGTGGAAAGTGACTATGCCTGAGAATTTAGATCATCTCAAAGACTGGATCGGCAGAACCGAAACCATCGAGGATTTTATTTCACCGACCACCATCGCCGGCATGTCGGCCACCCTTGACCGGGATGACGACGAGCCTCAATTCGGCAACGCTATTCCAGCAAGCTGGCATTGGCTGTTCTTTAATAAAGCGGCGCGGCGCTCCAAACTCGGTGTTGATGGCCATCCAGCGCGCGGAGATTTTCTGCCGCCGGTACCGCTGCCCCGCCGCATGTGGGCCGGCAGTAAAGTTGAGCTCTTAAAACCTCTCGAAGTCGGCAGTAAAATCAGTCGGCTCTCAACCATAAATAATGTCACAATTAAAGAAGGCCGCTCGGGCGCTTTGGTATTTGTTGAAATTGATCATCAGGTCTCCAGCAGTGATGGTGTTGCCGTAACCGATCTGCAAACCGTAGTCTATCGGGGCGAGGCGCCGAAGGAGGCCCCAACTTCATCCGCGAAATCTAAGCCAAGCTCTCTGCCTGACGGCGCGCTCTGGTCCGAGACCGTCACACCGGATACAGTTTTATTGTTTCGCTATTCGGCGCTCACCTTTATCGGCCATCGCATCCATTACGACCGGGACTACACCATCAACGAGGAAGGCTACCCGGCTCTTTTGGTACACGGACCGTTAACGGCGACCATGCTGCTGGATTTAGCCCGGCGTAATCTGCCTGATCGCGAGATCACCGGCTTTGATGTCCGCGCCAGTGGCCCGCTGTTCGACAATGCCCCCTTCACCATTCATGGCAAACTGGATGACAGCGGCACCCAAGCCGAGCTTTGGGCGGTTAATAATGAGGGTGAGCTGTCAATGAGCGTGAGTGCAAAAATCACCTAAATTTACTTATTTCCGCCAAAATGGCTTGCGGGTTTCATAATTGGCTGCTGCACGAGTTACGCCAATATCGTCAAGCAATCGATAATCCATTTTTGATAACGCCCGGCGTTGTTTGCTTCTTTCAGTGTATAGGATCAAGGTCTGTATCAAGACAGCCAGGGTTGCGGCCAGCCAAATAGTCGTTGCCTCTACTATCGTCATGGTAATTGCTCCTCTATCGTAAATGGGCGGACAATACCGCCGCTGAATGAGGAGCAATCTATGAATATTTACCTCAGCAAAATACTGCGTAAGCTGTAGTAAACCACTACGTATTATGTAGTTAGGGGTGAATGAACCGGACTACGGTTAAGGGCCCAGAGTTGTTTATATTCTCCCTCCTATCCCCGCAGTTTAAAGCGCTGGATTTTGCCGGTGGCGGTTTTGGGCAGGTCATCGACGAAGTTATACCAGCGGGGATATTTGTAGTGAGCGAGGCCCGAGCGGCAGTGCTCTTTGAGCTCGTCCAGCAGGGCCTCATTTTCCTCGACACCTTCGCTTAAGATGACCCAGGCCTCCGGCTTGATCAGCTCGTTCTCATCTTTGCGGCCGACGATGGCGGCTTCGAGCACGCTCGGATGTTCGATCAGCCGGGCTTCAATCTCGAACGGCGAGCACCAGAGCCCGCCGATCTTCAGCATATCGTCACCCCGGCCACAGAAAAAATACCAACCCTCTTCATCCTGGTAGGAATTGTCACCCATGCTGAGCCAGCCATCGTCGAGCATGGTGGCCGCAGTTTTTTCTGGGCTATTCCAGTAGTATTTGGCGACAGAGCCGCCTTTGATATGGACCGTACCAATCTCACCTTGCTCGACGGGCTTGCCGTCATCATCGACAATGCGCACTTCATAGCGGTCGACCACCAACCCGGAGGAGCCCGGCTTGTGAGCAGCCGCTGTATTGCCGAGCACCGCATGGAGCACTTCGGTTGAGCCATAGACTTCCAAAATAAGCGTGCCGGTTTCCTCTCTCCAGCGGTTAAAGATATCACCCGGCAAGGCTTCACCCGCCGAAACACAAACCCGGAGCGAGGACGCATCGGCCGCATGAGAGTTCATATATTCCAGCTGCTGGGCATAGAGCGTCGGGATGCCGAAAAACACGGTGGGCTTAAACTGCGCCATAATTTCAAATGTCATTTCCGGCGAAACTTTGCGGTCGGTCAACACTGCCGAACAGCCAAGATAAAGCGGAAAAGTCAGTACATTACCGAAACCATAGGAGTGAAACATTTTGCTGGCCGAAAAGCAGATATCTTCTTCGTTGAGACCGATGGTGTCGATAGCCGCACCCTGGCCGGTATAAAGAATAGCCCGGTGGGCATGCACAACGCCTTTGGGCCGGCCGGTTGAGCCTGAAGAATAGAGCCAAAAGCAGTCATCCTCGGGTTCTGATTTATACGGCTCCAGTTCCGGCGAGGCGTCCGCCATCAAAACCGCCTCTGATGTTAAGACGACGTCTGGCGGATTTTTCACCTCAGCCAGGGCAGCCTCCATGGTATCTTCATATTCAGGGCTATACACCAGGGCCTTACAGCCGGAATCCTCAATCATATAGGTATAGTCATCCGCGTAGAGCATGGTATTGACCGGCACCGGCACGATACCCGCCTTGATGGCGCCAAAAAACAGATAGAGAAACTCCGGGCAATCCTTAACGACCATCAGCGCCCGCTCACCTGTCGTCAAGCCGAGCGATTTTAAAAAATTGCCGCTGCGGTTAACCCGCTCCGCTAATTCGGCAAAGGTAACGTTGCCGTCGCTGGTATAATAGACGACCTTGCCGCCGCGCCCTTCGGTTAAGTGGCGGTCAATAAAGGGCACAGCAATATTGAACACTTCGGATGTCTTAATCGCCGCTGGGCTGACAGAATGATCAACTGCAAAAGTATGGTCCTGCATGATGCTTACCCCCACTTAAATTAGCGCCGAAAACGCAGGATTACGCGCTTTATACCGCTTTCAATACCAGTTGATGAATGCTAGGCCTAAATTGTTGCTGGTGACCAATATCAATTCGGTATATTTGAATGACCTAAACATTATTTGTAGCGCCGCAAATTTGGCGTTACTCATAGCGCTGCAGAAATCCGCGCCAAATTACGGAAAATGCATCTCAAAGAGAGGAATTTATGGCCGAAGCATTTGTACCGGAAAAGTTCGTAGGCAAACCAATAGAGCGGGTCGAAGACGAAGCCCTGTTGCGTGGTTTGGCCCGCTATGCCGACGATTACCCGGCCCGCCATGACACGCGCCACGCCGCCATGCTCAGATCCCCCCACGCCCATGCTGAAATCGTCTCAATTGACACCAGCAAAGCGGAAGCCCTGCCGGGTGTGGTTTGCGTTATTACCGGCGCCGATGTACAGGAATATGTCGATCCGTTTTTAAATATCGTTAAAGCGCCAATGAAATTATGGCCGTTGGCCGTTGACCGGGTCCGCTATGTCGGTGAAGCCCTGGTGCTGGTCGTTGCCATGGACCGCTATATCGCCGAGGATGCGGTTGATCACATCCAAGTCGAATACAATGTGCTTGAACCTGCTGTTGATCCTGAATACGCCGCCAGTGATGACTCGCCAACCATCCATGAAGAATGTGACTCCAACATCCTGTCGGACCGCGAATTTAATTATGGTGATCCCGATAAAGCCTTCGAGGAATGCGACCGTGTGGTTAAACTCAAAATTGATTTTCCCCGGAGCTCTATCACGCCGATGGAAAATTATGTCGTCATGGCGGATTACCATCCAGCGGAGAACGTCTATGACGTGCTGGCTAATTTCCAAGGGCCGTTCACCGTTCATCCAGTGATGTGCCGGGCCTTAAGGGTAAAGAACACGGGCTTGCGTTTGCGCACACCGTCTAACACTGGTGGTGGTTTTGGCATTAAAGTCGCGATTTTCCCCTATATCGTTCTGATGGCCGTGGCCTCCCGTATTGCCGGCAAGCCCGTTAAATGGGTTGAGGATAGGCTCGAACATTTATCCTCGGCAACAGCAGCGCCCAACCGGGTCGTAGAGATCGAAGCCGCAGCGATGAAAGACGGCAAGGTGACCGGCTTCCGCCTCAGCCAGCTGGACGATTACGGCGCCTTTTTGCGTGCACCGATGCCGGGACCGCTCTACCGGATGCATGGTGTGGCCACGGGCTCATACGAAATTCCCAATCTTTATGTGCGTAATCGCCTGGTGATGACCAATAAAAGTCCCTCCGGCATGGTCCGGGGCTTTGGCGGACCGCAAATGTATTATGCCATCGAGCGGGTGATGCACCGGGTGGCGATTGAGTTAAATCTCGATCCGTTGGATGTGATCCGCAAAAACCTGGTATCAGCAAATGCCTTCCCCTATCACGCGGCGGCTGGTGCGGTTTTCGATTCCGGCAATTACCAGGCTTGCGTCGATATGGCCGTCAAAGAAGGCCGGCTGGATGAGATCTTGAAGCGCCGGGATGAAGCCCGCGCCGAGGGCCGGATTTATGGTGTCGGCTACGCAGCGGTTACCGAGCCGACGCACTCGAATATGGGCTACATCACCACCATCCTGACCAAGGAAGAGCGGGCTAAACGCAGTCCGACCCAGGGCACCAATTCCAATGCCACGGTGAGTGTCGATCCCTTTGGCGGCGTCAGTTGCTCAACCGATGTGCCGCCGATGGGCCAAGGCCATGCGACTTTGTTGGCGCAAATTGTCGCCGAGCAACTTGGCCTGCAGCCATCAGAAATTACCTGCAATATGGAAATCGATACGCAAAAGGATAAATGGTCGATCGCCGCCGGTAACTATGCCGCCCGCTTTACCAGCGGCCCGGCCGTCGCTGCTCAAATGGCAGCCAAGATGATGCGGGACAAGCTGGCTCATATTGCCGCTCCCAATCTCAATGTGCCGGTCGAGGAAGTTGAGTTTGGCAATGGCTTAATTTTTGCCCGCGACAATCAAGATAACTGCCTTAAATTCTACCGCGTTGCCGGTACCGCTCACTGGTCACCCGGCAGCCTGCCCGAAGGCATGGAAGGCGGCCTCAGTGAATCCGCTGTCTGGACGCCTCGCCAATTGACCGCGCCAGATGAAAAAGACCGCATTAACACATCGCTGGTCTATGGCTTCAATATCGATTTTTGCGGTGTCGAGATTGACCGGGATACCGGTGAGGTCCGCATTGATCATTATGTCACCGCACATGATGCCGGCACCATCCTCAATCCGCTGATCGCTCATGGTCAGATTTTGGGCTCCTACAGCCACGGTGTCAGTGAAGCGCTTTTCGAAGAATTCGTCTATGACGAGGATGGCAGCTTTAAATCAGGTACCTTCGCCGATTATCTGGTGCCGTCCGCGACCGAAGTGCCGGAGCCGATAATCTTGCATATGGAAACGCCCTCGCCTCACACGCCCTTGGGCGCCAAAGGTCTGGCTGATGGCAATTGTATGTCGACGCCGGTCTGTATCGCCAATGCAGTTTGCGATGCCTTGGATCTGGATAACATCCAGGTGCCGCTGTTCCCCTCCAAAATTAGCACCCTGATCCATGGCGAGGAGGAGCAACCGCCACCTAAGCAAATGGAGGCAGAAGCAGCTGAACCCGTAAAAGACGACGGCAAAAGCAGCGCTATTACTGGCACGGGCAACTCAATGGTACCGGCTGATCCACAGACGGTCTGGGATACTTTGCTTGATCCGGAAAAACTGGCGGCGGTTATCCCGGGTTGTCATGGTCTCGACCAGGTGGCCGAAAATGACTACCGCGCCGAAGTCAGCCTCGGTGCCGGACCGGTACGCGGTAAATTCCTGGCGCATGTGAAGCTGTCTGATCTTGACGAGCCAAAATCAGCGACCCTGGCGGGTGGCCTTGATGGACCGCTCGGCTCATCCGTAGGCGAAGGCCGGGTCCGGCTGGAAGCAAAGGATGGCGGCACGCTGGTGAGCTATGATTATTCAGTTGAGATTTCGGGCAAAGTAGCAGCCGTCGGCAGCCGCTTAATCGAAGGCGGCGCGCGTGTTGTGGTCAATCAATTCTTCAGCCGGCTGATCAAACAAGTTGAAGCACCGGGATCGGTGACCATGGGATCGGGAGCACCTTCGCTCTGGCAACGTCTCTTAGCATGGCTGGGGGGCAAGTAAATGAAACCTAGAAAATTTGATCTCGTCAGGGCAGAAAATACCGCCGAAGCTCTGTCCGCTTTAAGCGAAGCAGGTGGTGAAGCAAAAATATTTGCCGGCGGTCAATCGCTGATGGCGATGATGAATTTACGGCTGGCTGATCCCAGCGTGATGATCGACATCTCGCAAATAGCCGAGCTTTCTTATATCAAAGACGCTGGTGACATGTTGGAAATTGGCGCCACGGCGACCCAAGCGGAACTCCTGTCCTGGCCGGGACTGGAAGATCGCATACCCCTGCTGCATCAGGCGATCCCGCATCTCGGACATTTTCAGACCCGCAACCGGGGCACCATCTGCGGCTCATTGTCACACTCCGATCCGTCGTCCGAATTGCCGCTATGTCTGGCGACGCTTGGTGGCGAAGTTGTATTGGCCTCGACTCGAGGTGAGCGCGTTTTATCAGCGGCTGAGTTTCAGCTCGGCATGATGACCACCGCCCGGGCCGATGATGAATTAATTATCGCCGCCCGCTATCCCTTTAAAAAACCCGGTGAAGGTTTCGCCTTCGATGAAGTGGCTCAGCGCCGGGGTGATTTTGCCATTGCTGCAATCGCCGCTGTGGCAAGTGGTGATGACGTGCGCTTAGGCGTCGGCGGCGTTGCCGATAAGCCGACAGTTAAAAGCTGGACAAATTTGGCTGCTGAAAATCTCGACGATGAGCTCAACGCCTTCGCCTGGGAACTCAAAGGCAGCGATGACATTCACGCCACGGCACGGTACCGGCGGGAGCTGGTGCGGAGATTAGGCCGCCGCGTCATAGAGGAGGCAATTTCATGCCGAAGCTAAGCCAGGAGGCTGTGCAAAAAATTAACTTCACCCTGAACGGTATGGCGGAATCCGGCATAGCCGAGCCGCGTATGCTGCTGTCGGATTTCCTGCGTAATGTCATGGGTGTGACCGGCTGTCACGTTGGCTGCGAACACGGTGTCTGCGGTGCCTGCACAGTACAGATTGACGGCAAAGCCCAGCGCTCCTGCTTAACGCTGGCGGTGCAAGTCGACGGCCGAAAGGTTGATACAGTAGAAAGCCTCACCGGAAGGGAAGACCCTTTAAGCGATCTGCAGCAAAATTTCAAAACCCATCACGGGCTGCAATGCGGTTACTGCACCCCGGGTATCCTGATGTCGGCGAGCGAATATCTGGAGAAAAATCCCGACCCCAGCGAAGCAGAAGTCCGCGATATGTTGAGCGGCCATCTCTGCCGCTGCACCGGCTATGCCGGCATCGTCAACGCCATCATGGCAACGGCGAAAGAACGCCTGGAAAAATCTGCGGCTGAGTAGATTTTAACTCCAACCGTCATGCACGGACGTGATCCGCGCATCCATCTTTAAGAACCTTACGCCAGCAACGGCGGCACACCGAATTGTTCGCGGGCAGTGCCGAAATGTTTCTCACAGGCCAGCGCTGTCGCCAGCATACGTTCCTCGGTTCCGGATGCGCCGACCAATTGCAAGCCGACCGGCATCCCCGCTTTATCCAGCGCCACCGGTATGGAGACGCCACAAAGTGCCAGCATATTAATTGGCTGAGTGTTTTGTGTCATCAAACCGTTGGCAGCAAAGTAGTCGTCAATGTCGGCGACTTCCTCGACGGTGGGCGGCGTATGTGGCACGGTCGGCACCACCAGCGCATCGACATGGCGCAGCTTATCGCAAACGACGCCGTTCAAACGCTCCAAGGTGCGGATCTTGGTATAGTAATCGACGCCGGTAATATCGATGCCGGCATTCAGACGCCGCTCGATGGTTGGATCAATGGAATCCATACGGTCCAGGAAATATTCGCGCACATGGGACAAGCCTTCGACGCCAAATAGGAAAGCATCATAGAGGCATTGGCGCGCCTCAGCCGCTTCGGCCAGCGGGATTTTAATGATCTGCGCACCTTTCTTAGCCAACTCGTCGATGGCTCCCTGCACACCTTCGGCTACACCCGGGGCGCAATTGTCCCAGAAATGTTCGTCGCAAACACCGAGCCGCAAATCTCCGGCATCGATGCCATCAAGATCATTGAACAGTGCTTCCGGATCGTCATAGTCCGGATCAACCGCACCGAAACCGATAATGGCGTCTTCAACCGAGCGCGTCAGGTAGCCGGGTGTATCAAACGTCGTGCTGAGCGGCACGATGCCAGCCGTCGACCAGCGGCCAATGGTGACCTTTAGTCCGACATTACCGGTCACACTGGCGGGGATGCGGATCGAGCCGCCGGTATCCGTACCAAGCGCCAACAAGGACGAGCCTTCGGCCAAACTGACGCCGGCGCCAACACTGGAGCCGCCACTGACCCGGTGTTCTTTAGCATCCCACGGATTGCGCGGCGCGCCATAATGGTAACTCGTACCGACAGCGCCAAAGGCGAATTCAATGGTGTGGGTTTTACCTGTCGGGATCGCCATATAGCGGCGGAGCGCCTGCATGACCGGACCATCAACCGCCCATTCCGGATCCATTTCCCGGTTGGTGCCGCCAAAGGTCGGCATGCCGGAAACACCGAAAATGTCTTTGGCTGAAATCGGCAACCCCATCAGCGGCCCGACATCATGCCCTCGGGCCAGCATAGCGTCAGCCAGACGGGCGCTTTCAACGGCACCCTCGCCATCAAAATACTTAAAGGCCTGCAATTTTTCATCATGCTTTGCGTGGCGCGCCACGGCTTCGCCCATCACGTCCTCAAAGCTGGATTTTCCTTCCCGGACCGCTGCTGCGATCCCCCGGATTGACTGGTCTAATATATGATCACCCACGATAGTCGTTCCTCATACCTGTGTATAATTAAATGGCAAAATCAGTGACGTTTGACGGCCAATTTGAGTCCGGAATATAGCCGAATTATTCTCCCATGGAAAGCGTGACAAATTCTAAATTAGCGCAGAATACAGCGATTTTTGGTATATCAGAATTAACCAAAATATACATTCCAAAGAGGTAATCTCTATTGTTATTTGTGGTGAGTCCTTTATGCTTTCTGTACTGTTAATGAGGCTCAAATAACAAATAAAATGGATATAAATAATGGCTGAAAAAGCATACGCTGCTGTCCTTTCCGAAGAACGGCATTTTGACTACCGTGATGTTGATATTCCGGAGATCGGGCCAGATGAGGGCCTGCTGCGGATGGAAGCTGCGGGTCTTTGCGGCACCGATTACGACCAGTTTGATGGTCATTTCGCCGGCACGGTCTATGGCACCCTGCCGATGACGCCGGGCCACGAGATTTTAGGTTGGATCGACCGCATCGGCGCCAATGCCGCCAAGCGCTGGGGTGTCCAGGAAGGCGACCGGGTTATTGTTGAAACCTCGATCCCCTGTGGAGACTGTACGCCCTGTCAGGATGACCGGCCGATTTTTTGCGATGAGAATATGGGCTACGGAATCCGCCTGGGCTTTGACCGGGTGCCGCATCTCTGGGGTGGCTATGCCTCGCATCTTTATCTTCACCCGAAATCCCGGCTGCATAAAGTGCCGCATGACATTCCAACCGATGCCATGAGCCTGTTTAACCCGCTCTCAAATGCCGTCCGTTGGGCAGCGGCCAAGCCCAACCTCAAAGCCGGCCAGTCCATTGTCATCGAAGGCCCAGGCCAGCGCGGCTTGCTGAGCGTTGTCGTTGCCCGGGAATTAGGCGCCGAAAATATTATCGTTACCGGCACAAATGCCGATGAGAATAGACTGGAATTGGCGCGTCAATTCGGCGCCACAGCCACCATCAATGTCCAAGAAGAAGACCCGGTTGAGCGGGTCATGGAGCTGACCGAGGGCCGCAAAGTCGATGTCGTTTTGGACGTCTCGGCGGGTGCGACCGAGCCGATTGTGCAAGGCATTGACATGATTAGAAAAGGCGGCACCTTCGTTGTCGCCGGTGTCAAAACTCATAACGCCTTAAACGATTTTTATACCGATAAATTGATTTTTAATGAGATTTCCATGCTCGGTGTGCTGTCATCTGACTGGACCGATACCGCCAAGGCCGTGGAAATTTTGAAAGACCATTGGCAGGAACTTCAAGTCCTTTGCACCCATTCCTATCCCATCGGCGAGGCCGAAAAGGCGGTGCGGGTATTGGGTCGCGAAATCGAGGACGGCGGAGACCCGGTTCACATTTATCTGGATACGACCATCGCGCCATAAATAAACGGGGAAATTTCATGACAAATAATTTACCAATCAGATTAGCGGCGGGATCAGGGCCGACCTTCGGGGTTGATGATTTGGCTTGCGCTACGGCTAGCCATCTCGGCTGCTGGGAAGAAGAAGGACTTGATGTCACCTGGACGCCAGCTCTCGGTGGTGTCGCTGCCATGCAGTCGGTGCTTGATGGTGAGACCGATGCCTCTTACGGCGGGCTTGGGCC
>CAZMHI010000021.1:0-65699 GCA_964566055.1 uncultured Rhodospirillaceae bacterium | reverse complement strand
TCGCCATGATCCGCATACCAGCAGAAGGCGGTGATGAGATCACCTAGTTCTTCACGCAATTTGGAACTAATCGAAAGGTTTTCAGCCAATCCTATTTCCCCCTATTAATTAAATTAACATGCCACGCAGTTTCCAGCTTGGCAAAAAAATAGGGCCACCGGTCAAAGGCAGCCCCACTTAAATTATATATAAGTTCCTGGTTTACTCAGAAATGGAAATGTTTTGTGCCGCCATCTTACCATTCCGGCCTTCAGCCAATTCATAATCGACTTTTTGGCCTTCATCCAGGCTGCTTAACCCGGATTGTTCAACTGCAGAAATATGTACAAAAGCATCATCACCGCCATCGTCAGGCATGATGAAGCCATATCCTTTTTGCAGATTGAACCATTTTACTGTCCCCTTAGGCATCGAAAAACCTCCTCAACTGGGAATATTATATATTTTAACGCACCGAATACCTCGGCTTTAAACTGATCCAATAATGTAGAAGATGAGCACGCCCTTCGGGTGGAAGTCGGCTACGACTGTTAACATACCGGAAAAGATTACCTTTTATTTACAATGGATTGAGAAAAATCTCAATGGGGAAACAATATTTTCGCCATTTTTTATTAATTTCAGTTACTTCTAATATTCGCTCAATATTATCAATTTTTAGTCGATTCAAGCTGTCTTTCAAGCTCTCTTTTGGGCTTATGATCACCGTGTTTGATCTTGGGATCATCTGGCAGCGGGCTCTTATTATTTTGCACAGATTTGGCATCGGCAGCTTTAGAATAGGCGAGTATTTTACTCCCCTTTATGGTCACCCGGTCCAATTTCCGGCGCTGCGGAAAATAGTCGTGAACGGCATAATGCTGTGTTGACCGATTATCCCAAATAACAACCGTATCAACAGCCCAATGATGTCGGAATTGAAACTCAGGTATTTTCGCCTGCTCGAATAATTGGGTTAGTAAATTACGGCTCTCCGCTTCGCCCATCCCATTGATTTTAATAGTAAATTGCGGATTTACGAAGAGTACCGGCTTACCGGATACTGGATGCTTGCTGACCACCGGGTGAAGCACAGGCGGGTAGCGGTCTTCATAATAACGCAGATCGGCCTTGCTCTTCTCATCATCGCCAAAGAGCGCCCGGAAAGGTTTGAAATCATGGATCGCTTCGAGGCCTGAAATAAAATTTTTCATACGGTCACTAAGACCCTCATAAGCCGAAGTCATACTGGCAAACATTGTGTCGCCTCCGACTTCTGGGATGACGAGCCCATGCAGCATCGTCGCCATCGGCGGAGCGGCGCGAAAGGTTTCATCACTATGCCAAACATCGGTTGAAAAAGGCGGATTATCGGCATCATTATCAAACATAATTAATTCAGGTGTTTCATCACTATTTGGTGAAAATGGATGAATACTGAGCTCTCCAAATTTTTTTGCAAAATCTATCTGCTGCTCGGAATCTATCGGTTGATTGAGAAAAACCAGCAATTCGTGCTCAACAAAGGCGTCTTCAATGACTTTGAAAGTTGCATCATCGAGGCTTTGCGTCAAATCTACGCCTTGAATTTCCGCACCAATATGGGCGCCTCTTTGAACGACTTTCACCTTGGCGGCTGAATTGGTCATGATCCCATCTCCTTTTTTTCCTATTTCTACCATGAGCCAGGAGTTAATGACCAGAAATCTATTTAGGTACTCAATTCATTCCCATCATCCCGCAGCAAAATATA
The DNA here is from genome assembly GCA_964566055.1 of uncultured Rhodospirillaceae bacterium. Taxonomy (GTDB): domain Bacteria; phylum Pseudomonadota; class Alphaproteobacteria; order Rhodospirillales; family UBA2165; genus TMED23. The sequence goes on along the minus strand of CAZMHI010000021.1, from coordinate 63,967 downwards.
AAATGCGGGAATTACTAGAAGTGTCAGTGCGGTAGATGAAATGAGACCGAACAGCATGGAAATCGCCAGGCCTTGAAAAATAGGATCAAGCAGAATAAACGCCGCCCCGACCATGGCAGTGACGGCAGTTAGGAAAATTGGGCGAAACCGTATGGCACCGGCATCGAGCAGACTATTCCTCAAAGTTTCACCTTCGGCTTGACGGCTTCGTATAAAATCAACCAGCAAAATAGAATTGCGGACCATGATACCAGCCAGGGCTATAAAGCCGATCATTGAGGTCGCGGTAAAGGGTGCTGAAAACAACCAATGCCCGATGAGGATGCCAATTAAGGTCAATGGGATAGGCGTCATAATAACCAGCGGCAGACGAAAGCTTTTAAACTGGCCGACTACCAATAGATATATTGCTACTAGCGCGACGCCAAAAGCCAGGCCCATATCGCGGAACGTTGTATAGGTTATTTCCCACTCACCATCCCATAACATTGACAGGCTGGTTTCATCTTCCGGCTGGCCGCGATATCTAACGTTAATTGAAGCATCGCCATTATCTATTTTCTTCAACGCTTCCTGAACGGCCAGCATTCCATAGACCGGTGCCTCGAACTGGCCAGCCAATTCAGCCATCACCATTTCTGCAAAGCGTCCGTCCCGGCGATAGATCGAATGGGAGGCTTTTTCAAAATGAAATTGCACCAATTCACCGAGTTCAACCACGCCATTTTTAGCAGGCACCGGCGTTGATAAAATTCTCTCACTTGGAAACAATCCCTCTTTCGGCAGTTTGACTGCAATTTCGATTGGGTTGGCGCCATGTCCGCGATGAGAATAGCCGACGCTGATACCGCTAATCAGCGCCTCAATGGTGTCATAAAGGTCGTCTTCCTCAACCCCATGAAACTCCATATTCTCATTGTCTACTTTAATCCGCAAACGGTTAGCCGGCGCGCCAATCGTGTCGTCAATATCAACCACAAAATCCACTCGCTTAAATGCTTGCTTTACCAGATTTGTCGCCTGTAGGCGGCTGGCCTCATCGGGCCCATAAATTTCAGCCAGGAGAGTCGCGAGTACAGGTGGGCCCGGCGGAACTTCGACAACTTTTACCACCGACCCCGCGGGCAATTGCAAGGCTTTCAATTTTTGCCGCACATCAAGAGCGATGGCATGGCTTTGGCGTCGGCGCAATTCTTTTGGTGTGAGATTTACCTGTAAGTCACCAAGTTCGGGCTGGTCCCGTAGAAAAGAATGGCGGACCAAACCATTAAAACCAAACGGTGCAGCTATGCCGGCATAAAGCTGAATATTTTCTACTTCCGGCACCGCGCTCAAACGTTTGGCGGCGGCAAATAGAACACGTTCAGTATCCTCCAAACTGCTGCCTTCCGGCAAATCGACAACAACCTGCATTTCTGATTTATCGTCAAAAGGCAAAAGTTTAACCGTTACGGCTTTCCCCGCGACTAAGCCAAATGACGCCAACGTCGCGATACCGACAGCGAGCAGAAAAACAATTGAGCGATGGCGCTTTTGCAGCAAAGGTATTGCGACAGAACGATAGATTTTTCCCAAAACGCCACCATGATCAGGTTTCGCTCTGTCTGAACCTACTGACGTACGTGCACGCCCTCTCAACTTCATCAGCAACCAGGGTGTAATAACAACAGCTACAAAGAACGAAAACAACATGGCTGCCGTTGCGTTAGCCGGAATCGGACTCATATAGGGCCCCATTAGACCGGAAACAAACATCATGGGTAAAAGTGCGGCAACAATGGTCAGCGTGGCGATTATCGTTGGATTACCTACCTCAGCGACGGCCTCAACGGCAGCCGATATCGGGTCTCTGTCATCATTCATCCGCCAATGCCGGGCAATATTCTCGACCACGACAATGGCATCATCCACCAGAATGCCGATGGAAAAGATAAGCGCAAAAAGGCTGACCCGGTTGATGGTAAATCCCATTAACCAGGACATGAAAAAGGTAAACAGAATGGTCGCCGGTATCACGACCAGCACTACGATACCCTCACGCCAACCGATAAAAAGTGCAATAATCAAAACAATCGTAACCGTCGCGCCAACCAGATGAGATAGTAGTTCATTGGCCTTGTCGCTTGCTGTTTCGCCATAATTTCGCGTTACTGAGACATCAATGCTATCGGGTAGCAACTGGCCGCGAATAACCTCCATCCGCCGCAGCAGATTTTCCGCGACCGTTACCGCATTGGCGCCTTGACGTTTAGCGAAGGCAATACTGACAGCTGGGCGAATATCAAAATCTGCACCATCACCAGGTTGACGATCCGGCGTAAAGTGCCATACCCGATTGTTCTCATTGCGAGCACCAGCAATTATGTCAGCAACATCTTTCACATAGACGGGTCTGCCATCAAAAGTCGTGATTAATAACTGTCCAATTTGGGCAATCCCTTGAAGAGTCTGACCCGTAATTACCGGCAAAGTTCGTCCAGCATGATTGAAATGCCCCGCCGTCAACGAGCGGTTGGCTGATTCGATTTTAGTAACCAGCTGATTTAATGTAACGCCATAAAGGGTCAGTTTTTCCGGATTCGGCTCAACCCGAATTTGATCCGCACTGCCGCCTACAATATAAGTCAGCCCAATCTCATCCACTTTTACCAACTCATGCTGCAACTCATCAGCAAGGCGGAAAAGCGAGCGCGAGTCCCACCTGTCCTTGGTATTTTTTTGGGGCGACAATGTCAGCACTAAAATAGCGACGTCATTGATGCCACGTCCGATAATGAGCGGTTCCGGAATACCGATGGGAATGCGTTTCATATTGGCGCGAATATTCTCATGCACTCGCAAAACCGCCTTGTCTTCGTCAGTACCAACAAGAAAGCGCGCCGTCACCAGCACCTGGTCGTCGTCGGTTTGAGAATAAACATGCTCAACACCGTCTATACCTTTGACGATATCCTCTAGCGGCTCGGTAACCAGTTCGACGGCATCGACGGCTTTCAGGCCGTTAACTTTGACCAGAATGTCCACCATCGGCACACTGATCTGCGGCTCCTCTTCGCGCGGCATGGCCATTAGAGCCACTGCACCAACTAGAAGTGTTGAGATCAGTAGGAGCGGTGTTAGAGGCGAACTGATAAAAAATTTTGTCAGGTGGCCGGAAATTCCCAATTTTCTGTGATGTGTGTCGTCACTCACGGCGTCACCAAAACGTCACCGGCTTCTAAACCGGATAACACTTCCACTTCACCGTCGCTGCCGCCGCTTATAGGCTGACCTAAACGCAAAGTAACTTCCCCACCATTTTTCAACTTGGCAAAAGTGATGCCAAAACGATGACGGAAAAAGCGCCTTGGTGCGGCGATGATGGAACGAGTACCGGTCGGGATATGAACCCGGGTTCGTTCGCCGACAAAGTAATTACCAAGGCCAGACACTTTCACATCTGCAATAACCCGGCCGCGTTCCATTTCAGGATAGACCTGTTGAACTGTAGCTTGAGCCGCTGCACCGTCAGCACCTGAACCGCGAGGACTAACTTGAACTTTGACGCCAGTCTTTAAAAATCTGGCGTGACGCTCCGGCAATTCCAATCGCAAAATATAGGCATCTTTCGCTATCACTGCGATGGTTTCACCTGGCATCACCACGCTTCGATTGGTAACCGCGACAGTTAATACCCGACCCGCCACTGGAGCCACAATATCACCTTCAATTATTTGCTGGCGAACCACGGATAGCTCAGCGTTCAAGGCAGTGAATTCACTTTTGATAATGTCGAGTTTGGTGGTGCTGGCATCCAATCTGGCTTGGCTGGCAGCACCGGTCCGGCGTAGCGACTTTACGCGCTTCAAATCAGTTTCCGCCAATTTTTTCTGAGCTGCCAAAGACTTTAATTTGGCCTTCAAGGCAACAAGTTTCAGCGGCAGTTTTTTATCGGTAATGACAGCTATTTTCTCACCGGCGCGGACTTCTGCGCCTTCGTCAATCGTTAAGCTGCCAATCGTTCCGCCAATGCGTGCACGGGCAAGAATGCGATCAACGCTTTCCACCGTTGCAAATACCGCCTTACGGTCTTCAATCACTCGTTTTTGGATTTTAAACTCATCCGCAGATGCTGGGGATATGACTGCAATAAGCAGTAACAAAAGGCTGGCTTTAAGTGTTTTTACGTCCATCATTTTCATCACCGTTATATGCATGCTAGTCGAACGCCAGCCCTTTTTTAACGCCGGCTTTTCGCAAAAATGTCACCATAGGGCACCATTTGCTGAAACTCGCCTGAAGTAAATTGGCGCCGACAAAAATGGTAAAAAATAGCCAATACGGGCTATGAAAATGCGAAAGGGCAACACTGGCGATTATGAAACTGCCGGCAATTGCCAAAATCAGACGATCCATACTCATTATAATTCTCCTGGTTTGAGGTATTTCTATTTACTGGTTTAAGGCGTTAGGGTTTTCGCAGAACTGCAGATAAAGGAATTCCATCAGCTGGCGCACGTCTTCACGGATCAGAGAATAGAAAATTGTTTGGGCTTCCCGACGGGTCGAAACCAAGCCATCTTTACGTAACAAAGACAGCTGTTGAGATGTTGTCGCATCCCGTAAACCGAGATTTTTTGCGATCTCACCAACTGACATCTCGCCTGCAACCAGCTGGCAAAGAATCAACAATCGACGCTCATTGGCAAGAACCCTTAGTAGGTCGCTCACTTCTCCCGCTGTCTTTTCCATTGTCTTAATATCCATATATCCGTATATATAGATATTAAGATATAAAGGCAAGTCTTATTTCAGATAATTTTTACTACCCAGTTTATTGTAAATGGAAACTCGCCTGAAAGGTGAGGCTCTGTTGGAAGCAGCTATGGGGCTGGCGGCAAAACAACCTCATAGTCTTCGCTGTCTTTGCTCGTCTCGGCATGAGCCATTAAATTGGCCATAACACTCATCGAAGTATCGATAACCCAGCGGATTTGCACTTCACCGAATTTATTTTCAGCTGCCACGACTTCCGGCAAAATTTGTTGTTGCAGAAAGCCGGCCACACCAGCCAGTGCCCGCGCCGCTATCCGCAAATTACTGGCCTCGACTTTAAAACTGTTATTGTGCTCTAAAACATCCGCAATCCGGACAAGTTCGGTCATCATGGCTTCAATCTCGGGCGTATCACGTTCGGTTTTATCGGCGGCGAAACGTAAATAACCGGCGTAAAAGTTGTATTCAGTCATATTCGATGTCTTTAATTCTCAATATTCAAACTCGTTAAACAATATAAGAGGCAACCTTGCCAGAAATATATGTCGATGCCGACGCCTGCCCGGTCAAAGATGAAGTGATCAAAGTGGCGAACCGGCACGAGCTTAAAACTTACATGGTCAGTGATGGCGGCATTCGGCCCTACCCGTCGCCTTTAGTCGAATTGGTAATTGTCGAGCAAGGCGCAGACGCGGCGGATGACTGGATCGCCGAAAATATCAGTGACGGCGATATTGCCATCACCAATGACATCCCACTGGCAGCGCGGTGTCTGGAGCAAGGTGCCCAGGCGCTTAAACCCAATGGCGAGGCTTTTACCGAAAACTCTATCGGTATGGCTTTGGCAACCCGGGAACTGATGCAGGGTTTGCGCGAATCCGGTGAGATTACCGGCGGTCCCCGGCCTTTTTCCAAACGCGACCGCTCTGAGTTTCTTAACGCCTTGGAAGTCGTTGTGCAAAAATTAATTAGGTGACTGTCACCAAATTAACTAAAAAAATGGCGGAGAGAGAGGGATTCGAACCCTCGAAGGGGTTTCCCCCTTACTCCCTTAGCAGGGGAGCGCCTTCAGCCACTCGGCCACCTCTCCGCGATGTTGGAGGCCCGTTGTACTCTGGGGTTTTTATCAATTCAAGTAAAATTGTCGCTCTGTGAAGCTAGTGTGAGGTTGGCCTCAACTTCCTAACAATTTGGTTTTCATAATCTTTTTATTCGGATACTCATGAGTGTAATGGTAATATTTATTACGCTTAAATCCTGATCACCAAAACCTATACTTTGGTAAAAAATGGCGACGATTGCATCAGAAGAAACCCGGCCAGTAACCATCAATGGCACCTCCATTGCCATTGAGCCGGGTAACAATACAAAATACTGGGATCTCGTCGACAGCGGCAGGTGGGAGCCGGCGACCTTTCAGGCCATCGACCTGCTGGTTGATGAAGGCTCAACCTACATTGATGTCGGCGCCTGGATCGGCGGCACCGTGCTCTATGGTGCCACCAAAGCGGCCCGGGTGATCGCCTTCGAGCCCGATCCAACCGCCTTGGCAATTCTTAAAAAAAATCTCGCCGCCAATCCCGATCTCGCCGATAACGTAGAGCTAGTTGAGGGCGGTCTTGGCACTTATGACGGTGAGGCTGCGCTTTACAATAATTCTCCTGGTGACAGTGGATCGAGCCTGGTCTCCCGGTTCGGCTATAAAAACACGGTCGATCAAGAGAAATGCGCTGACATCAAGCTGACCGATGGCCGCCGCTTCTTGGAGAACCTCGATATGTCGCAGGTCTCCTTGATCAAAATCGATATCGAAGGCGGCGAATATGATTTAATCCCGCATATCGCCGACATTTTAAAAACCCACGCGCCGAGCCTGCATATTTCTTTTCACCCTTTTAACATCAGCCCGTCAGACTCAGCCACAACCAACGCTTATCTGCAAATGAGCCGGAGCGGCGCCCTGCTCGACTGCCTGTCCGGCTATGATTATGTCTATGTTGAAAAAGACGGCGCTTTGGCGGCGGATGGCCGCCAGCTTATTCTCGATCAAATGCGCGAGAAAGGTGCGGTGTACGATGCCGCAGTATTTACCAACCGGGAAATATGCTCTTAGTTGCGCCAAGCGACTTAGCGGGCTAAATATAATTTAATAATAAATCGGGAACATCGAGGATCAACAATGAACAAAATTACGCCTGAGCACTATCCGGCTTCGGTTGAAGCAACGCTAACCTATTGCGTTGACGATGGCACCATGCCGGTTAATGAAACCAAGGATGCGACCACAAAGCTGCCGACCTATAGCGGTAATTTCGATGATCATGTCGTGCCGATCCACAATGGCCGCAGTTGGGATAAGCCTTTTAATCTCGAGGTGCATGGCTTTGAGCTGGTTGAGCACAATACGGCAATGAAAGATTTCCTTGATGCCGAGGAGATCAAAGCGACCTATTACCCGGAAATGGAGGAACTGATCAAAAAGCAGTCAGGCGCCTCACGGGTGGTGATTTTTGACCATACGGTGCGGCTGGGGGATGAAGACAAACGCGCTGAGAATCTTCTGCGTGAGCCGGTCTTACGCGTCCACAACGACTATACCGAATGGTCTGGACCCCAGCGGGTACGCGATATCCTGCCGGAGGAAGCCGAAGGACTTTTAGAAAATCGTTTTGCTGTCCTCCAAGTCTGGCGGCCGATCCAGGACGTGTTGTTAACCAATCCCCTGGCATTTTGCGATTCCCGCAGCTTGCCGTTTGAAGATTTTATTATTGCCGAGCGCCGCTACCCTGATCGCGTCGGTCAGACCTATCAGGTCAGTTACAATGAAAATCACCAATGGTTTTATTTTCCGGAAATGCAACGGAACGAAGCCATTGTCTTTAAAGTGTATGATTCGGCCCAGGATGGACGCTCCCGTTTTTCAGCCCATACATCCTTTGACGATCCGATGACGCCCGAAGGCGCGCCGCCCCGCGAAAGCATTGAGATCCGAACGCTCGCTTTTTTTGATCCCGAATAGCGCTAAAAAATTACAACCGAAGCGCCAAGGACAACAATGGCGACCAACGTAAATTTTTTATACATTTCCTGTGGCGCCAGAGTAAAAATTCGACTGCCCATCATACCGCTCAATATTTGCACCGGTGCGAGGATGAGTCCCAATAAAATTATATCCAAGCCGACGGCACCCGTAGCGGCCAACGTGACGACGATAAGAAAAATTTGCAGCGCTGCCGCTAGCACAATATTAGCCCGCTGTACGCGCGTTTCGTCGGGATGGGCAAGGATATAGATCACAAAAATTGGCCCGCCGACCCCGGCAAATCCATTGATCAGACCGGATATGCTGCCAAATAGTGCGGCACCAGTAACACCGCGTTTTCCACGGTATTGCCAGCCGCTCATAATCAGTAGTGAGGCTCCAATAATAATGACGCCAATTATTTTGCGCACCAGACTGGGATCTAATATCAGCAGAAAAAAACCGCCCAACGGGGTCATTACCAGCAAAACCAAATATAGCGGGCGCATCTCCCGCCAATTAGCGATCCGAGCTGCCGCCGGACACATCCTTGCCGACAACAACAGCCCCCCTATGGCGGCAATCATCAAAGCCTCAGCAGGCGTATAAAACAGCGTCAACAAGGGCATCATCACTAGACCTCCACCCCAACCGGTATAACCGTGGAGGAGACCGCCCAAAACGATTATTCCCACCACATAGGCGAATTGGAGGGTCAAGAGGTCAGAGAAGTACTCAAACATAGAGGATGGAATACGCTAGGTCACCGCTACCGGCAAGACATCAAGACCGCGAAAGCGCGCGCGGCCATGATAACGCTTTTCTCCTGCTGCCCGGAGTTTGGGGAATCGGGCGACAAATTTACCGACCGCCACATGGCCTTCAATACGGCCCAACGTATTCCCCATACAGATATGCTTACCGATGCCAAAGGCGAGCTGCGGATTGGGGCGGCGGCCAATATCCACCTCTTCCGGTTTTTCGAACTGCTCAGGATCACGGTTGGCGGCGCCAATACTGGTGTGGATAAAGGAGCCTTTTGGGATTGTGATGCGGTTGCCTTCCGGGCCAAATTCGACGTCCTCCGTGGCTTTGCGATTGCCGATCTGCAAGGGGGATTGAAAACGCAAAAATTCTTCGACTGCCGGCTTGATCAGGTCTGGATCATCGCGCAGGCGCTGCATTTGATCAGGGTAATCCAGCAGAATACTGATGCCATTGCCAACCAGATTTGCTGTTGTTTCATGTCCGGCGTTAAGTAAGAAAATACAATTTTGCACCAGCTCAACCGGGCTTAATTTATCGCCATCCACTTCGCCAAAAATAAGTGAGGCCAGCACTTCACCCATTTCAGCGCCGTCCGGTGTTTGGCGTCGCTCCGCGATAAGCTCTTCCAGAAGCGCGCCGAACTCTTCGACGGCGGCATGACCTTCGGCGATTTTTTCCGGTGAGACCACCGGATCAAGCGCACCCAAAATCAAGTTTGAATAATTGTGCAGCTTGTGACGATGCTCTTCGGGCACGCCCAGCATATCGGCAATAATTTCCGTCGGTAAAGCCAGCGCATAATCATTAACCACATCAAATTCGCCCTGATCCGCCAAGCGATCCAGCAAGCGGTCAATGATGCCTTCAATGACCGGTTCCAATTCAGCCAGTTTGCGCGGCGTGAAGGCTTCGGAGAGTAATTTACGTACTCGGGTGTGGATTGGCGGATCATTAAAAACCAGACTGGTGGTGTGATGGACATAAAGCGGGCCATCGCCAAACTTTGGCTTAAAATCCACTGTTTTGTCCGAGCTCATGGCCGGATGGCGAAAAGATTGTACCACATCATCGTAACGGGTCAGAAAGTAGGAGCCGTCCGGATTTAAGTGTACCGGGTCATTTTCGCGCAGCAGTTTGTAAATCGGAAACGGATCATCCAAAAAAGCTTGATCAATTTGTTGGATATCGAAGCTCAAGGCTTGCTGCTTATCACTCATTGATTCGCTCCCTACTCTGCGGCGATTAACTCCGTACCACCATCCCAAAGTTCAACCTCAACCAGGGCCGCAGCCGTCGCCATCGAATGGGATTGCTTGATCTGCATACGACGAGGCGTCAATTGATTGAGGCAACCGCCGCGGTCGACCGAATTTCCAGGTTCGCCCAGTGGATCATAGATGGCGCAGGATTCATAGCCATGCAGCACACCCCGCCCCAGTCGATTGGTTGGAAAGGCCGCACAAATGACCGCACCGCGCTCGTTATAGGCTTTGATGAGATCAAACTTCTTGATACCGCGATCCGCGGCGTCCTGGTCGTTGATGCGCAGCGTCCAATAGTAACGGCCGTCAATTTCAACCCGGTGATCGACAATATCATTTAAAAACGTATCTTTGCCGTCGCCCTGGCTGTGATAGCTGTAACGCGCATGAGGCGTCAGCATCAGCAGCGGATATTTGGCAAACTTTTCTTGGTCGGTGGGCCCTTCCCAACTCGGCTGATAACGCGGCAAAGGCGGGCGCTCAGGGTCATCGGCGTCATAGCGTTTCAGGGAATTGCACTCAAACTCGATCTTGCCCGATTGGGTTTGCAGGCCTTTGAGGAACTCCTCGGTGTAATCGGCCGGCAAAGGGTGCGGCTCGGGCACGTCTTTCTTTTTGCCTTCGGCAAACCAGCGGAACGAAACCGGCGGGCGCAGTTCTTCCTTCAAGGGCGGCACCACGAAATAACCTTTCTTGATGAACTGTTTCCAGGAAATATGCTTGGGTAGATCAGAGGCATTAAATTGGCGTTGCGCCCAATCCAATTCGCTCATACCTTCCGAGAACAACAACCCCAAGCCCAAACGCTGCGCAATTTCCAGAAATATCTGGTAGTCGGATTTAGACTCACCCAACGGCTCGATACATTTGTGCTGGAAGGTGATCACCCGGTGATTAAGCTGGTTCTGGCCATGATGAGTGTAGCCGCCGATACCCGCCCACTCGCTGATATCTGTCCGCTCGAGATGGGTGCAGGCCGGCAGAATAATATCGGCAAAGGACGTGTCGCCCTCCATCCAGATTGACTGATTGACGACAAATTCGAGATTTTCGGAGTTGTACATTTTAACGTAGCGGTTGGTGTCGCTCATAGTGCCGAACAAGGAGGAGCCGTATTTATAGAGCATCTTAACCGGTGCCTGGCCCTGTTTCGGGTAGACAACTTTATTGAATTGGCCTTCGATGCTTTTACCGTCCCAGGCATAACCCTCGACAGTTTCACCGGCAATGGCTTCCGGCATATGGAGGCGCGGGATTTTCTGCGTCGAGGTATTAATCGTCGGCAATTGCGGCATGCGCTGATAGAGCGCCACTGCTAAGGCTGTGCCGGTGAGATCGCCCGAGATACCGCCATCGGCATAGCCCGGAAAATAAAAATGCAGATCAAGCGGCGTGGCGCGCTGCATATTACCGAGATTAACGCCGGGCTTACCGATCCCCTGCATTGCCATTAGGCAGATCATCATGCGTGACCATTGAATACCGGTGGCATTACGGCAAGCGCCGCCATAGCCGTTACCGGCGCCACCGGCGGATAGATAAACTTTTTTGTTGCCCCAAGCCCGGGCCAAAGCGCGCACTTCTTTGGCGGCGATACCGGTCTCCCCTGACTGCCATTCCGGCGTTTTAGGGATACCGTCATCCTCACCCAAAACGTACGCCCGCCACTTATCAAAGCCTTCCGTGCGCTTGGCGACATAATCCTGATCATAGAGCTCTTCGGTGATCCAGACATAAGCGATTGCCAGCGCCATGGCGGGATCGGTTTGCGGTTTGGGAGCGAGCCATTTACCACCCAGCATTTGCGCCGTGTCGTTATAGAACGGATCAATATGGACGAAATCAACGTCCAGGTCTTTCAGCCACTGCCGGCGGATCGAGCCTTCGTGGCTGCCGTAATTGCCGCTGGTGGCTTCCGGGTTGCTCGACCAAAAGACGATCATCTCGCAATGTTTCATGAGGTCTTCAACGGTGCCGTAGTTCTCCGACATACCAACCCGGAGACTGTGACCCCAATGATGCAAGCCGCCCCAATACCAACCTTCCCAGCTATCAGGATTATGGTGGATTTCCGTATGGCCGACCAAATTCATAAAGCGGAAATTGGCGCTGAGATAGTAACCGACATTGCCGAAGGTATGGTGAGAGCCGTGCGAAGACGCCATAGCGCCAGGCCCGTAGTCACGTTTGACGCGTTGAATTTCGCTGGCGACTATATCCAAAGCCTCATCCCAGCTGATCGGCTCATAGCCGGATTTGCCGCGATTTTGAATATTACGGTCACCATTAGGATCAAAATCGACGCGTTTCAAAGGCGTTAGAAGGCGATCCGGGGAATAGACCATCGACTTCCAGTTCTGGCCATGGGGCGACAGTGAGCTTTGACGGGGCGGCGTAAAAGATTTACCCCGCGCCTCAATCGTCCAGGTACCGGGATCACTGTCATCAAATTCTATGGGCGTAATGCGGATTATTTTATCGTCTTTGACATAGACAAAGATCGGTCCGCCGTTGGTGTTACTGGTGAAGCGCTTGCTGCCATCCGGCAAATCAATGCCAAACTTCCAGTCAATATTTTGTGTTAACATGATGGTCTGGGCAAACCAATAGGCGTCGGCATCATCGCCTGTCATGGTCAGATTAAATTCTTTCTGGGCATCAATCTGCTGCTGGTAATCAACCGGCGGCATCAGCAACTCTACGGCTATCTCTGTCGATTTAAAAGCGAGACAAATATCAGGCCCCGGGTGGATACCGGCTTTAGAACTTACCTTGCCGTCTTTAAAGATAAAAATTCGGCCCTGGCTGTCATCGGCAATTTTGATTTGAGCAATCAGGTTTTTTTCTTTCAAACGCGCTTTAAACGACGCGTGGCGCCAAGCGGTTACTTTCAGAAGCCAGCTCAGCCCCCAGAGGATCAGAGAAAATTTCATACTAAGTGTCTATTCCGTTGCGGGTAAAATTATGGAGCGGCAGTCACCAAAACCGATGCGGGCGGCGCCTTCTTTCTCACTCCAGGCCCGCATGATCACTTCGTCACCATCTTCCAGGAAAGTGCGCGTCTCGCCGCTCGGGAATTCGATGCTTTCCTTGCCGCCGACCGTCACCTCCAACAGGCAACCAAGCTGGTCACGCCCGGTGCCGGAGATCGTGCCGGAGCCGTAAAAGTCACCGGGCTGAAGATTACAGCCGCCACTGGCGTGATGGGTCAGCATTTGGAAGACCGACCAATACATGTCGTTAAAAACCGGCGTGCCGATGACGTGGGGCGGCTGGCCTTCACTGCGCATTTTTTCCGTGGCGATGGCAACTTCCAGGGTAATGTTTAAGCCGCCGGATTTTTCGTGGGTGTTTGACGTCAGATAAGGTAATGGCTTGGGATCACCGTCAGGGCGTTGATAAACGGGTTGGCGATAGGGCGCCATCGCCTCCATAGTGACAATCCAGGGCGAAATTGTGGTGGCAAAATTCTTGGCCAGAAATGGCCCCAAAGGCTGATATTCCCAGGCCTGAATATCTCGTGCCGACCAATCGTTCAGCACACAAAAGCCAAAAATATGATTTTCCGCCTCATCAAGCGGAATCGTTTCACCTTGCACATTGCCAGATCCGACAAATACACCGAGTTCGGTTTCGTAATCGAGCCGATTACAAGCACCAACCACCGGCAGCTCAGCATCTGGCGCTTTCAATTGCCCCAGCGGACGCTTTGAAGGCGTGCCACTAACATTAATTGAGGATGCCCGCCCGTGATAGGCGATGGGGATATGTTTATAATTTGGCAGCAGGGGATTATCGGGCCGAAACAATTTACCGGCATTGGTCGCGTGATTAACGGAGGCATAGAAATCCGTGTAGTCGCCGATATCAACCGGCATACACATGTCAATGTCGGCCATTGGAACCAGCATATCTTTGAGTTCCGGCTCAGCGCCGCCTTCACGCAGTAACTGGGAAAGTTGCAACCTTAGGGCAGACCAATGATCAGCGTTCAGCGCCATCAATGGATTAAGCTTTGGTCCTAGCGCGGCCTCGGCAGCTATTTCTGCTTTTCCTTTAAGCAGGCCATTGGCCACCACATGGGTCAAGGCGAGTATTTGATCACCAATGGCGACACACCCTCTCGGTAAATCATCTGAGCCAGCGCGTTTAAACACGCCAAACGGCAGGTTCTGGATCGGAAAATCACAGCCTGCTTCATTGGCGGAATCCACCCATGACTTTAGCTTAGGATCATGAGTCTCATTTACATTTGTCATGTGAATTATCCTGAAAAATGTTTTTTCAGACCTTGCCAGCAATCGGCATAGTCCTGCTGCAACAGCTCGGTTTCAAGGGCGAATTTTGTCGGCTTATAAACCAAATAGGTTTCGAACATGAAGGCCATGGTGTCTTTGATGTATTGCGGCTCCAAATCGATATTGCTGGCAGCTTCATAAACTTCGGCATCATTGCCGTGCGGCACCATGCAGTTGTGAAGAGAACTGCCACCCGGCACGAAGCCATCCTTGCGGCCGTCATATTCACCATGGATAAGGCCCATAAACTCGCTCATCACATTGCGGTGGTACCAGGGCGGCCGATAGGTATCCTCGGCAACCATCCAGCGCGGTGGAAAAATTACAAAATCGATATTCGCCGTGCCTGGAGAATTTGAAGGTGAGGTCAGCACGGTAAAGATCGAGGGGTCGGGATGATCATAGCTGATCGAGCCGATAACATTGAAATCAGCCAGGTCATATTTATAAGGCGCGTAATTGCCGTGCCAGGCGACGACATCCAGCGGTGAATGCCCGATTTTGGCCGACCATAAATTACCGCCCATCTTACATGTTAGGGTGAAATCTCCTTCGCGATCTTCATAAGCTGCAACGGGGGTGCCAAAATCCCGTGGATTAGCCAGCCCGTTGGATCCAATCGGCCCAAGTGATGGCAGGCGTAACGCAGCGCCGTAGTTTTCGCAGATATAGCCGCGCGACATGCCGTCCGGCACTTCGACCTGAAATTTGATGCCGCGCTGAATAACTGCAATCTCGTTCGGTGCAATATCGATAATGCCCATTTCAGTGCGCAAGATCAGTCGGCCCTGTTGCGGTACGAACAGCATCTCACCATCGGCGTTATAAAAGAACCGGTCGGTCATTGAAGTGTTGGCGGTATAAAGATGAACCGCCAAGCCAGCGCCGCTGGCCGCATCACCACCGCCCATCATGGTTACCAAACCATCAACAAAATCGGTCGGCGCTTCCGGCATTGGTATGGGATCCCAACGCAACTGGTTCGGCGGGATTGGCTGATCATCAAACGGCGCACCTCTGACCAGGCCATTGTCAATCGGCTCAAATGGCTGATGCACGACGGAGGGCCGGGCACGATAGAGCCAGGATCGCTGATTATTTTCACGAGCCACCGTAAAAGCTGTACCAGTAAGGAGTTCCGCATAGAGACCATGCGGCGCTTTTTGAGGTGAATTACCTCGTTTCGGCAAGGCGCCCGCCAAAGCTTCAGTGGCGAATTCATTGCCAAAACCGGTCTGATAGTCCAAATCTGTCACGACTACGTTATCCATGTTTTTATCCGTTCCCTAATTATTTATATTTAATTTTGTAAATAATAGTTTCAATTGCAACTAAATTCAATTAGAATCTTTTTTATTATGAAAGATGATACTCCCAGCGCTGAAGAAAGCTTCTATCTTGAAGACTTTATGCCGTATCGCCTGGCTGTTTTGGCCAAGGCGGTTAGCACCGCGTTTGCTAAAACTTATGCTGAGCGTTTTGGTATCAGCATTGCGCAGTGGCGGGTGATGGCGGCGATTGGCCGGGCGCCAAATTGCTCGGCCTCAAGCATTGTTGAGCATACCGCCCTCGATAAAGTTCAAGTTAGCCGGGCACTCTCCGGTCTCATCGATATCGGCCATGTCGAACGCCGCGCCGATGAAAATGACCGGCGAAACTCGGTGCTGAATTTTACCGAGCAAGGCCTGAAAATCTATGAACAGATCGTGCCGGCGGGCCGGGATTTTGAGGAACGCCTAATGTCGGTGATGAGTTCTCAAGATATCGATGAACTTGAACGCCTGCTCGATAAGCTGGTGTCGCAGGCAAAGGAACTTTAAAAGTTAACAAATAGAAAAGTGCCAGGCACCTTTTAAAAAATTAACCTTTTAGGCCAGCAGCAGGATCAATACCCCGCCGACAATCAGCACCGTGCCGCCAATCTCTGCTTTATTGATACGTTCCCGGAAAATCAGCACCGAAGTCAAAAACGTAAATATCAGCTCGATCTGGCCAAGCGCCCGCACATAAGCAGCATTTTGCAACGTCATGGCCGTAAACCAGCCGACACTGCCCAGCATTGAGGCCAGTCCCACCAGCATGGCTTTCGAGCGGTTCTGCCAAATCCGCCTGAGCTCACCTTGTTCTTTAAAGGCGAGATAGGGCGTCATCATGGCAGTTTGAATGGCGAGAGCGACCACGAGAGTTGAAGCTGCCGGTAACAAAGCACCCTCACCTTCCATCGCCAAAGCGGCGCCCCGGTAGGACACGGCAGAAAGGCCCAACAAGGCAGCCGACGCTAGGCCGAAGAGTGCCGCTTTCTCAGTCCAGGAAAAGAGAATATCTTTCAAACCAGTGGCGGATTTAGCACTCGACAACATAAAAACACCGGCCAGGCTGACAAAAATAGCAATCAAGGCGGATTGTGAGACAGCTTCGCCCAATAATATTACGGTAAAGATCGCGGTCTGCAGGGTTTCGGTTTTGGCGTAGGCTGTGCCGACCACAAAGCCCCTCAAAGAAAAAGCGCGGAGTAGTGAAACCATAGCCAGGATTTGCGCCGCACCACCGACGAAGGCATAGGTCCAAAACAGCCAGCCCCAGTTGAGCTCATCATTCAGCAGATTTCGAAGCACGACCCAATAAATAATCGCCAGCGGTAAGCCGAACGCAAAGCGTGTATAGGCAGCCCCGGTGGTCGACAGCACGGCATTGATCGATTTCTGCAAGCCATTGCGCAAGTTTTGCAGAAAAGCCGCCGCTACGGTAAAGAGTATCCAAGCTTCCATGATTGTGGTTAAGGCAGATAAACGCCTCGTTTGGCAAGCGCTTCGTTAAAGAAATTGCCGGTGCAGCATCATGCCGAGCTGTACAAACCCATACGCAATCATGCCGAAAATTGCTGCATAAAGGAAAACTTTAAAATGGGCTCTGAACCGGCCCACTAAAGATGTCTCGCCAGAAACGCCAATTGCTTAGCCCAGGAATCTTCTGAAGCTTCATGGCGGTATGGGTCCGGGTCGCGGCCGGAGGTCGGGTTCATAAAGGCGTGCCCGGCGCCATCATAGCGATAAATCTCATATTCAATGCCGGCAGCGATCAGCGCCTGCTCCTCCTTATCGGCATCTTCCGGTGACGGATTGCCGTCGTCATTGCCGTAGATGCCAATCACCGGACAGTTGATTTGGCTGGTCAGATCGAGCGGTGCCGGATTGCCCTCGCCCCAACCGGTATTTTTACGGCCACCCCACATGCTCGCCAAAACTTTATAATCTGAGTTATAGCCGGCCGATAGCCAGGCGTTCCGGCCACCCAGGCAATGGCCGACAATGCCGACACGATTGCTATCAACGCTCTCATTCTCGATCAGCCATTGATAGGCGGCTTCCTGATCGCTGTGGATTTCCGTGTCGTTAAAGCTCTGAAGCTTTTCCCTCCGGTCCATCTCCAGCGGAAACCGGTGAAAAATAAACGGCACCACGCAAAGATAGCCGTTATCGGCAAAGCGCTGGATCAGGTTTTCGGTAAACAGATCACCTTCTAGTCCCATATGGGCCGGCATGTGCATGGCAACCACCAGCGCCGGATGCGGCCCCTCGCCTTCGGGACTGCACACCATCGCTGGCATATCCGCGCCATCGACTTTGAGATTTATCATGTCATACATGTTGCTCCCCCATTTTTGTAGTTTTCATTATGGCTGAGTGTAGCGTAAAGACGAGTGAGATCAAACTTCAAGAAACCCGCTGAATTTCTTTCTTTTTAGGAATTTTCTTAAGCGGGCAAGGTGGCTTTAATTTAAGCGTTTTTCGATAGATGCCAAAACTCACGGAATCCAATGAACGGGCGGCCTGATACTCAGCCAAACCGTCAGCCATCAGCCGTTGCCGGTAATTCGCAGCCGTACTGGCACAAAGTCTTGCCAATTCCGCTTGGGTCATCGGCTTGCCCTCTACGTCGCGTTTGAAGTTTTTAAGAAAACAGTTTTCGAGGCCTGCATGGCGAACGACAACCGGCGACAAATTTACATGGTTTTGCACCCAATAGGCCCCGGCGAGCGCAAAGCCGAATAAAATCAGGCCAAATACTGTGGTGCGTTTGAACGAAGACATTTCTATCTCCTAACGTCATTAGTATAGACGTAAAATCTCAACACGGTACAATAAAAATAAAAACCAGGTAGGAGAAACAGCATGACTGGACAACATGATATCGGCGGCCTGCCGGCTGGGCCGATAGATACCAGCGATCACGACCCGGAGCCCTGGCAGAAAATGATCACAGCCGTGTATGGCGCTCTGGTCTCCAGGGGCTACGGCAATGTCGATGAAATGCGCCGCACCCTCGAAGGCTTGCCGCAGGAACAATATGACCAGCCCTATTATGAGCGCTGGATCGAAGCCGTCTGTATTTCACTGGCAGAGAAAAACCTGCTCAGCCGAGCGGAAATCGATACCCGCATGGCGGAGATTAAAACTCAGTTGGAGGCGCAGAAATGAGTGACACTGAAATGGGTGCGCCACTTTATAAAACCGGTGACACGGTCCGTATCGCGGTTGCTTATCCGCCCGGCCACCGGCGCACGCCCGATTACATCAAGGGTAAAACCGGCATTGTTGAGCGCTATTGTGGCGCTTTTATCAATCCCGAAGAACGCGCCTATGGCTTCGCCGGGCTGCCGAAAAAGCATCTCTATCGGGTGCGCTTTAATCAGACCGATATCTGGGACGGTTATGACGGCGCCAAAAAGGATACATTGGATCTTGAATTTTATGAGCACTGGCTCGAAGGAGGTACCTCATGAGCTCTCCCGACGAACACGATCATGATCATGATCATGATCACGATCACGGCCATAAAGAAGACGGCTCACCGCTGAACTATGCCGATGACAGCCGCCACGATTATGACGAGACCGATCACTATCCGCTGATGGTCGAGGCCATCCGCCAATTGGTGATCGAAAAAGAAATCGTCAAAGCGGGAGACGTGCAAGAGCGTCTGGATTTTATGGATTCGCGTGGTATCGAGCTTGGCGCCCAGATCGTTGTCAAAGCCTGGACCGATCCGGATTTCAAAGCTCGTCTTTTAGCTGACGGCACGAAAGCGGTGGCCGAGCTTGATATTCCGATGGCCGATGCCGAGCTGGTTGTGGTTGAGAACACAGCGGATACCCATAATCTGATCGTTTGCACGCTCTGTTCCTGCTATCCGCGCACCATCCTGGGCCTGCCGCCGGATTGGTATAAAAGCAAAACCTATCGCTCCCGCGCGGTCAACGAACCTCGCTCTGTCATCCGCGAGTTCGGCACCATCCTTGCTGATGACGTCACCGTCCGGGTTCATGACAGCAACGCCGATATGCGTTATTTGGTGTTACCGGCGCGACCTGAAGGCACGGAGGGCTGGAGCGATGAACAATTGACGGAACTCATTACCCGGGACAGCCTGGTCGGCGCGACGGTGCCGAGCATTGATTAACCCCCACCCTAACCCTCCCCCGTCGAGGGGGAGGGGACTTTAAACTGAGTCTGTTGCATCAAATATTTCCTCCCCCCTTGTGGGGGAGGAGTAAGGTGGGGGACTGATAAATGAAACATATTTCAGATAATATGGACTCACTCAACTTAACCGTTATAGTTTCCCGATGAGCCTCGATTTTTTCATCACTTCACTGATTGTTGTGGTCATTCCCGGCACGGGCGTGATTTATACGCTTTCGCACGGATTATTTAGGGGGCCGCTGGAGAGCGTGGTCGCGGCCTTTGGCTGCACCCTTGGCATCTTGCCGCATATCGCGGCGAGCTTGTTGGGCATCGCCGCCCTCTTACATACCAGCGCCGTACTGTTTCAAACCTTTAAATTTGTTGGCGTCGCCTATTTGTTTTACCTCGCCTGGGGCATTTGGCGGAGCAGTGGCGAGTTGCAAATCGACCGGCCGGAGGGTCAGCAAAACTTAACCCGCGTTTGTGTCGGCGGCTTTCTGGTCAATATTCTCAATCCCAAACTCTCGATTTTCTTCCTGGCCTTTCTGCCGCAATTTGTGCCGGCTAGCCTGACAGAGCCATTACCCTTGATGATCGCCATGAGCGCGATCTTCATGGCGATGACGCTGGGTATTTTCGTTCTTTATGGTTTGGCAGCGGCCAAGGTCAGCAGCTACGTCACCTCATCTCCGCAGGCCACCAAATGGCTGCAACGCAGCTTCGCCGGCGCCTTCGCGGCCTTTGGCCTGAAATTGGCCCTGACAGATAATTAAATTTAAGGGGACACGCAACAAGTACATGTCCCCTTAATTGGCTAAAATTATCTCAGCGCAACGCTATTCCAGCGGCACCATGTTGTATTTGGCGAGGATGGATTTCTTGAGATCATCGTCCTGCTGCTGTTCTTCGGTGAGGTTGCTCATTTCCTCGAACTGGCCTTCCTGATTGCCGGGGCCGAAAATGCAGAGCATTTCGCAGCCTTCCTCGGATTTGACCTTATGCGGTGTTGCGGGCGGAATATGGATGGTGTGGCCTTTGACCGCCTCAACCACTTCGTCACCGACTTCCCAGCGGGCCGAGCCTGAGACCATATAAAAAGTTTCGAAATCCTTGGCGTGCATGTGGCGGCGGGATTCAAACCCCGGCGGACATTTTTCCTCACAGATTTCATAGGTGCCGTTGGTATCGGCGGAATGCACCTTCACCGTCATATCGTTCATGCGTTTGAAAATACGGCCGCCGCCGGGTTCGATGATTGGCATGTTGTTACCCCTTTTAACGTTTCTTTTTATTAACCCTGATTTTCAGGAAAGTTTTCGACCCAAATGGTGTTGTGCTTGGCAGCAACGGCGGCGCCGGTTTCAAAATCGGCCCGTTCTTCCGGGGTCAATGCTGTCATATCAGCAAACATCGCTTCGGTAGTGCCGGGGCTGTAAACCATCAGCACGCGCACACCATCATCGCCAGCAATCATTTGATGCGGCACGCCCGGCGGAATGTGGATCAAATCGCCGACCTTGCCTTCATGTTTTTCTTCGCCCAGCAAAAAGGTCGCACTGCCTTTTAAGACGTAAAAAGTCTCATGGCTGACCGTGTGCATATGCGGACGTGAGGCAAAACCAGCCGGGCAACGTTCTTCGCATACTTCGTAGGAACCATCGGTATCACCGGCGGTGACTTTGACGAACATGTCATTGGCGCGCTCGTAGAGATTGCCGCCTTCACTGTCCAGAGTTTTAGCTTTAGCCATTTCTATTCTCCCCATTTATTAAATCTGTAATGTTTCTTAAAACACCACTAACAAGCTGGCATTGCTGTTGCTTTTTCTAGTGAGCATCTCAAGAAACTCTCTACGGGTAGCTTAATCCCAGCGCCTCTGTAAGACAAATCCAATTTTGCAAATTATTGTGATCCAGCAACAAAAAAAGCCCAGTCTCTTTCGAGACCGGGCTTTCTTATAAAAAACGAAAACGGCTTAGTTCGAGAGCACGTCTTTCGCCAAAGTCGAAAACTCTTCGTCTTTCATCAGGCGCTTATGAACCAAGCCCCATTCTTTGACGGCCATCAGAACTTCCATGGCTTGATCTTCATCTGCCTGGATTTGGAATTTATCCAGCCAGTGTTTGCAGTTATCGATACCGGAGCCTTTACCCATTACAGCTTCCGGCTCAGCTTGGCCGACCAGGCTCGGGCGGAATGGCACGACTTCGGTCTGATCTTCATAGCCGCAGTTCAAGAGCCAGGTGGCGATAATGCCGGATTCGACTTTAAACAGATTGTCGCCGACGATCGGCCGGTTCGACAGGATCGGCAGGTTCGAGATTTCAGCCACCATATCGGCCAGCTTTTTGAAGTTCTCGGTTTTGATGCCGATGTCGATATTATAGAGACATTTGAGCGCCATCACCGTTTCTTCCATCGGCACGTTACCGGCACGTTCGCCGACACCCAGCACGGTCGACTGGATCACTTCAACACCCTCCGAAAGCGCCATAATGGTATTGGCGATACCCATGCCGAAATCCATGTGGAAGTGGGCTTCGAGCGGGATATCCGGGAAACGGTTTTTCATGGTGCGGACAAAGAACTGCATGGCGTGGATCGAGGTGGCACCCATGGTATCAACCAAAGCGAGGCCATCCATGTGACCTTCTTTGCCAACCCGTTCGATCAGGTCACAAACCCAATGCAAATCAGAGCGCGTGAAATCGATTGGGAAGAAGACAACTTCAAGGCCCTGATCGCGGGCAAACGAAGTGGATTCAATGGAGAGATCAATCGCCCGGTCCAATTCCCAGCGATAGCCTTTTTCGATCAGATGCGGGCTGGCCGGCACCTCCATGATAACGCCTTTAACGCCGGCATCGACAGCGCGTTTAACGTCGTCAACCATGCAGCGGGCGAAGGAATAAACTTTCGGGCCAAAGTCTGTACGTTTAGCCAATTCCGAAACCACGCGGGCATCGTCTTTCGAGACCACCGGCATACCGGCTTCTAGACGCTGCACGCCAACTTCATTAAGGCCTTCGGCGATGCGCATTTTGTCATCATAGTTATAGGCAAGACCGGCCTGCTGTTCACCATCACGCAAGGTGACGTCATGGATGCGAATATTATCTGGAAATTTCCAGTCTTTGGTGACTTCCGGGTCGAAGTTCCAAGGGCTGGTGAAAAACCCTTCTTGTTTCCAAGGTGTATCTGTCATCTAATAATTCCTCCTAATTTTCCCCCCGTAGCCTTGAAAAAACTCAAGTGCTGCGGACAATTTGAATGCCGTTATTCTCGAAGGACTTACCCCGTCTTATATAAGACCACCTTCAGAATTCGCGGACTGTACGTAACGATATTGGGCCTGTCAAACCGTCAAAATTGCGGGGCAGGGTTACCGAAATCGGGTAACTATCCAGGTTCTCACAATGCGAGATTAAACCGCTGTAAAGCCGCCATCAATCAGCAAATCCGAACCCGTCATAAAGGAAGATTCATCGCTCGCCAGGAACACCGCGCCCGGCGAAATTTCGTCCGGCCGGCCGAGGCGTTCAAACAGGGTGAAATTATTTTCCCGCGCATGTTCAGCGCTGTCGAAATTGCTAACATAGCGGTCAGTTTCAATCGGACCCGGCGAGAGCGCATTACAACGAATACCCTGCTTGGCGTGATCAAGAGCAATGGCGCGGGCCATATTGATGAGACCGCCCTTGGCGCCGCAATACCACGGGCGGCCCGGCCTTGCGACCCGGCCCAATTGAGAGGCGACCAGAATAATGGAGCCGCCGCCATCTTTCTCCATCTCCGGGATGGCGTGTTTGCAGAACAAAAAGGAGCTGTTGAAATTGACATCCATCAGCCGCCGCCAATCATCGGCATCGATCTCGGTCAACGGCACATAGGGAATGTCGGTGATGGCGTTTGAAACCAGAACGTTGAGCCCGCCGAATTTATCAACCGCCGTTTTCACCGCTGCTTCGGCGCTGGCTTCATCAGAAACGTCGGCTGTCATGGCCACCGCAGTGCCACCAAGCTCGGTCAACTCGTTGACCGTTTCCCGGACGGTTTCCTCGTTGATATCGAGGCAGAGCACGTCAGCCCCCTCTTTGATAAAATCAACACAGATGGCGCGGCCAATGCCGCCACCAGCCCCGGTCACAATCGCCTTTTTGTTTGCTAAGCGCATAAGTTTTCCCCACTTATTATTTTTTCAATGGACCCGTTTTATCTGGCGTCTACTGCTTTTAAAAGAAATAACTTTGTGATCTATATATCGCCATGATGAAAATCGCCATTCTCGCCACGCTCGACAGTAAATCAGAGGCCGCCGCCTATATGTGCGGAGTCTTGCAGGGCCTTGGCGTTGAGCCCTGGCTGATGGATTTGTCGCTGATGCCCCATGACAAGCCGGGCCCAGAAAATAATTTTATCGGCGGTGAGGCGCTGGCGCAAAAAGCAGGCGTGACTTGGGCTGGCATGGGAGAGATGGAACGGGCCGCTGCCGGTGAAACCATGATCAAGGGTGGTACGAAAGCTTTGGTCGAAGCTTACCAGGCAGGTGAGATTTCCGGCGTCATCGGAATTGGCGGCGCCAATGGCTGCACGGTTTTTTGCGGCATGATGCGGGCACTCCCGGCGTTGTTCCCAAAAGTCATGGTGACCCCGGTCGCTGCCACCGCTGCCGTGCAGTGGTATGTCGCCGAAAGCGATATCGCCATGTATCCGACCATCAGTGACATTGTCATGAACCGCATCACCAAAGCCGTAATGGAAAACGCCTGCTATGCAGTGGGCGCCATGGCCCAGGCCTGGGAAAAGAGAAAACAGGCTGAGACCGAAGAGCCGCCGCTGATCGGTGTCTCGTCCTTCGGCAATTTACAGAAATGCGTCGACCGGGTGACGGAGCGCTTGGAGGCGGAGGGCTTCGAGGTCATGCACTTTCATGCCTCGGGACCGGGCGGCAAGGCGCTCGAAAACCTCGCCGGCCAAAAAGAACTTGCGGGCGTTATTGATATCACGACCTCGGAATTGGCTGATATCTTGAACGAAGGCGTTTACCGCACTGGCGACAACCGGCTTACTCAGGCGGGAGCGTCTGGTTTGCCGCAGGTCGTTGTGCCGGGCGCCATTGATCACACCAATTGGTGGGTCGGTGAATGCCCGGAGCGCTTTCACGATCGGGATTTCTATCAATACAATGTCGAGATTCTCTTGATGCGGACCAACGCCGAGGAAATGACCGAGCTCGGCGACATGGTGGCGGAGCGTTTGAATGGGGCTAAAGGTCCGGTAACAGTGATGATCCCCGTGAAAGGCTTCAGCCAGCACATCATCCGTAAAACCCAGGATATTAACGGCAACGAGATCGGCAATTGGCTGCAGCCGGAAACCGATCAATGTTTTACCGACGCTGTCAAAGCCAGGCTCACCAGCGGCGAGGTTAAAGAGCTCGATCTCCATATCAATGACGAAGCCTTCGCCGATGCCTGTGTTGATGAGTTTTTAGAGCTCATGAAACAAGCATGACAAATATCACCACTAAAACTTTTGAAACCGATGTGCTGATTGTCGGCGGCGGGGCAGCGGCAACTATGGCCGCTTTTGAATGCGCCGAAGCGGGTGTGCGCTCGATCCAGGTGACTAAGGGCCGGGCAACCAGTGGCACCACGACGGTGGCGCGCGGCGGCTTTGCTGCCGCCATGGGGCCTGAAGACAGTCCGGAACTGCATCTCAAGGAAATCTTAGAACATGGCGGCGAGCTGATCGATCCTAAGCTGGCCGAGGTTTGGACCCGGGACATTATCGACGTCGTCAATGATCTTGAAAGCTGGGGCACGGATTTTGTCAAAGACGACACCGGTGCGCTTGATCTCAAATCTTTCCCGGGTCACAGCCAGCCCCGTGCGGTGCATCATTATGACACCACCGGCAATATGCTCACCAAAGCACTATCGGCAAAGCTCCGCGCCGATGACCGAATCGAAAAACATTCGCTCACTTCTGTTGTTGATCTGGTCAAAAAAGGCGGGCGGGTCACCGGCGCTTGGGGGGTCGATTACGGCACCGGCACGCTGGTTTCTTACGCGGCCAAGGAAGTCATTCTCTGCACCGGTGGTGGCAGCGGGCTTTTTTACGTTAACGACAATCCGCCCCAGGTGACGGGGGATGGCTATGTCTTGGGCTACCGGGCCGGTGCGCCTTTGCTCGGGATCGAGATGATTGATTTTCAGGCCATGTGCTGTTCACCTGAGGAGCTCTTTGGTTTTGCGCCCCATCCGACCGGCTTTATCAATGCGGGTGCGGTTTTTAAAAACCAAGACGGTGAAGAGTTCCTCAAACGCTATTATCCGGAGACCGCCGAGCAATCGACCCGCGCCGAAGTGATCCTGGCGATGGCCCGGGAAATCCATGCCGGGCGGGCCGGGCTCACTGGCGGTATTTTTATGGATGCGACTGCCGTGCCGCTTGAGACCATTGAGCAGATGATCCCGCATGTCTATAAAACCTGCCTCCATCGCGGCATTGATATCACCAAGACGCCGCTGGAAGTCGCGCCCGGCTCCCACACTTGGCTGGGCGGGCTTAAAATCGATATTGATGGCAAGACACCCGTGGACGGGCTCTGGGCGGCAGGAGAAACCGCCGGCGGCATTCATGGCGGCAACCGCATCGGCGGCTCGGCCTTGTCAGCTTCTCTGGTGTTTGGCCGAAGAGCCGGCAAGGCGGCATCAGCTTTGGTTGCACAAAGTATTGCGCCCGCACCGGTTTCAATCCCGGCAGACGCCGAGGATTGGCTGGCTGATTTGATCGCGCGGGATACTGGCCCGCTGCAAGCCGATGTCAGGCTTAACTGCCGCATGCTGGCCCATGAAAAACTCGGCTCGATCAGGACTCGGGAACAATGCGAAGAGGCCATTCAGGAATATCAACGCATTGAAGCCGAAGACGTCCCAGCTATGCGGCTGTCGGACGAGGCACACAGCTCAGATAAAGCGCTCGGCCAGGAATTGGAAAGCGCGCTCTCGATTAAAAACCTCTCGCTCTTGGGGCGGCTGCTTGGCACCGCCGCGCTTAACCGTGAAGAAAGCCGCGGCGCCCATTTCCGCCTCGACTTCCAGGATACCGATGACCAAAACTGGCGGGTGGTGACACGGCTGGAGCAGAGGAGAGATGGCGGGATATCTTTCAATACCGATCCAACCTTTTAGAGAATTACGGGGACATGTACTTGTTACGTGTCCCCTAGTTCCGCGCACCAACCGGAACCCCCGCACACAAAACTGTGACGATTTTGTGTTGGTAAAGCCGGGCAAACGGAATTAGATTTGCTCTAAGGAAATTAGCCCCTTTAAGAGAGATAAAATGCCTAACATCACCATGCTCGATATTGAAGAGCTTAAGAAAACCAAGCTTGGCGGCTTTATTAAAAAAAGCCTGCGCCACCGCGCACCCGACCCGGCCTTTCACGCCATGCTCGGCCACAATCCGGAACTCGCGGCCTCAATGTATTTTGCCTGGGGTACGGTGTTTAATAGCGGTGCCGTTGATCACAAATTGAAGGAGATAATCCGCGTCCAGCTCTCACGAACCGCCGATTGTAATTATTGAGGTAATGTCCGGTCTGCTTCGGCGAAGCAGCAGGGATTAACTGAAGAAATGATCGATGACGGCATCGACAATTATGAGGCCTCAGATAACTTTACGGCAGCGGAAAAGATCGCACTTAAATATTCCGAGCTGATGGATACCGATCCGGATGCTATCGACGAAGCGTTTTATGATGAACTGAAACAGCACTACTCCACCGAAGAAATTGTCGAGCTTGGTGCTTTCATTGGTTTCAATATTGGCTACCACACCTGGTTCGGCACCCTCGGTTTCTATCCGATGTTTACGCCTGATGGCCGCCTGGTCAGCCAGGAGGAATCAGCCCGCATCTATGGCGATAAGCCGGTTTCGCACACCAAAGGCGCTTTGCAGCGGGCGCTCGATAGTGCTCCTGATAGTGCAGCGGAGTAAAACACCATGGCAATAATAGAACCCATCCCGCTCAATCAGCTTGATCCAGAAAAATTTCAAAACCGGCTGGAACTCGCCCAGGAGCTTATGGTACCGGATACCTTGTTTCTGCAAATTATGGCTCACGCACCGGGCTATGCCGAAGCGCTGTTTGATGCCATGCATCAGTCCCATGCCCTCGGCAGTGTTGATCACGCTTTAAAAGAAATTATTCGCGTGCGTTTGGCGCGCCTTGCCAAGGATGACTATTTCGGTGGACTTAGATCAAAAAAGGCCCTGAATAGTGGCCTCAGCGAAGAGCGCATCGAAGCCGGCTGTGGTGATTTTGAAAATGATGATCAGTTTTCTGAGGCCGAAAAATGGGCGCTCACTTATGCCAAGCTGATGTATACCGAACCGGCCGCAGTCGATACCGCGTTTTATGATCTAGGTAAGACTTTTTATAGCGAGCCGGAGATCATGGAACTCGGTGCCTTTATCGCTTTTCATTACGGTTTGCAGATGTTTATGCGGACGTTGAAGGTGCTGCCGCTAAACGCCGCTTGATAAAGCCCGTTTGACGTCCTAGTAAGGCCTCCATGTCAGATATCAAATTCTCCGAACGCGAAACTTATGGCTGGGTAATGGTCGTTGTCACTTTTACCCTCAGCGTAATTTCCTTTGGCGTGCTGTCGTCCGTCGGCGTTTTTTTAAAACCTCTGGAGGCAGAATTTGGCTGGTCTCGAGCCAGCCTGTCTTTTGGCTATTCCGCGATTACCCTGGCCACCGCCTTTACCGGTATTGTTTGGGGAGCTCTCGCTGATCGCTACGGCACACGATGGTTCGTTTTTTTCGGCGCGGTAATAATAGGCTTCCCGTTATTGTTGCTCAGCACCATGGACAGTGTTGTTGAGTTTTATTTTTATTACTTCCTGTTCGGCGCCCTCGGTCACGCCACAGTAACCGGACTTCTATATGCCAATGTCGGACTTTGGTTTACCCGCAATGTCGGCCTCGCGATTGGTCTTGCGGTTTCTGGTGGCGCCGTTGGGCAGGGAATAGTACCGGTTATCGTCCGTTATCTGATCAACCACTATGATTGGCAAACCGCTTACTGGACACTTGGTATCGCCTATATTTGCCTGGCCATTCCAATTGCCCTGTTTGTACGCGATTCGCCCCGGCGGCAATCTGCTCAATCCCATGAAGCACCCAAACAACGGGACGGCACATCCTTTCCATTGCAGCCGACAGTCGTTGTCGCCTGGATCGCCGTCGCAGTTGTTTTTTGTTGCATCGCCATGGCGGTACCGATCGTTCATCTCGTTCCCTTGCTTACAGACAAAGGAATGACACCGAACGGCGCTGTTACGGTCTTTTTTGCTTTGATGGCTGCCGGAACCTTTGGCCGTATATTTGGCGGCAAACTGGCTGATTTAATCGGGGCATTGGAGAGCTATATCTGTATGTCCGTGCTGCAAACAGCCGTTATATTTTTATTTCCACATGTCCAAAACATTGTCTTAATTTATGCTTTGGCGATGATTTTCGGCTTGGCTTTTTCAGGCGTTATGGCCTCCTTCCTGGTCAGTGTGCGCATGATGGTGCCGGCTAACTTTCTCGCCCGTGGCATGGCTATTGTCGGTGCGACCGGCTGGATCGGCATGGGGCTCGGCGGCTGGCAGGGTGGCATCGCCTTTGATCTAACCGGCGATTATGTCTGGTCCTTTGCCAATGGCAGTATTGCGGGTGTCATAAATATAGCCATTCTGGCGTTGTTCTATATGCAAATCCGTCGTGGTAATGGCCGCCAAAAATTGCAGCCGGCAGCAGCTTAATCTGATAAAATTATTGATGCTCTAACATCCAGGCGACAATCGCTTTGATGACTTTTCCGCGCTGCCCGAGAAAACCATGATGGGCTTTCGGCCCACAGGGGTCTGCCACCGTTTTGCCGCCTTCGAACACCAGCAATTCCTTTGCCGGTGCATTGACCAAGCTCCGCGCAATCCGTTCAGCGCCGTAAAAGGTCGTTACCCAGCAGCCATCGTCTTTATGGTGAACCACGAGTGCCGGCAACCGTATTTCATCTAATTCCATCCGTAACAGGTTGCCGCCTTTCCCGTTATCTTCAGTCATCGACGATGTTAGGACGATGCCATCAGGTTTATTCGTTGTTAGTTTTGAAGCAGCATAAGCCACCGAGGTCGTGCCCCGGCTGGTCCCGATCAACCATACTGGCAGCTTAAATCTTCGCTTGAGCGCCTTAATGACCAGGCCGATATCCGTGACATGATCCGGCGTTTCCCGAAAGCCATATTGCATATTGCCGTAGTCTCTTTTTTGATCGGAAGGGGCATCAATCGAGACAGCGACAAGGCGGCGTTTGGCAAATTGCAGCCGCGAGGCTATGAGAAAATTTCCCCTACGGGTGATCGAGCCGTCGACACGGATTTTAATGGTGCCGTGACCGCCAGCGAAAAGCACGGCAACCGCTTTTGGATTTTCCGGCACAATGATCGATGTTCTGACGGTAATCCCTGGGCGGGTATCGATTTCAAATAGTTCATCAGCAACAACGGCCGGCGAATACATTGCCAGTGCAGTTATAAAATAGAGCCATAATTTGATCTTCATTACAGCCTCATTTCAAAGGGCTTACTTCACTCCGGCATATACTTCCCGGACAATTGCGGTGCGGTTGGTGGGTTAGCGCCTTTCTCCTGTTGCTCCAGCCGGGTTGCACGTGACCAGGTCCGCTTGAGATCGTCCTGAATATGAATACGCAAAACATCCAGCCCCTCGCATTCAAGCTCAACCACATCGCCGTCTTGAAACGCGTTCAACCCCCGATGATTGGTGCCGGTAGCTAAGATATCGCCGGGTTCCAAAGTGTGGGTAGAGCTTACCCATTCAATACAGCGCGTAATTGAGTGAGCCATATCATCGGTGTTGAAGTTTTGTTTGATCTCACCATTAACCGAGAGCCTAATCTGTAACTTCTGCGGGTCAGCGATCTCGTCTTTGGTGACGATAAAAGGTCCAATCGGCGCATAGGTTTCCCGTGATTTCATTTGGTAGAACGAATTTACGCCAGGCTTTTGCAAACCACGAGCTGAGCCGTCGATGAAATTGGTATAGCCAAAAACGTAGTCCATCGCCTCGGCGGCACTTACGTTTGATGCGCGTTTGCCGATGATCACGGCGATTTCGGCTTCACCTTCAAAGACCGTCGCCGGGATATCCTGCAAGACCATGATATCTTCATGGCCGATGATGCCGGACGGGGATTTGTGAAAAGCGTTGATCAGCGCCGGCTCATCGCGGGTGCCATCTTCCATATAATTGACCGCCATACACTCAATATTTACCGGCCGCGGTAAGGGTGGACGAATACGCACAGATGACAGCGGAATCCCTTCACCGTTTGATACCGCTTTTTCAAGTTTGGCCTGATAGCTGTCAAAGTCGGCAATCAGCCCGGCCATGATATCCAGTTGATCGCGATGCGGAATATCCTGCACCACGTCGGATACGTCGATGACGTCACTGCCATCCAACACACCCAGCCTGTAATCATCAAAATACAGAAGTCTCATAAAATAATTCCTCGTTTTAATCGTTTCTTTTATCGACAAAGCGCGGCGCTTTAACGCTCGCCTCAAACTCTTTCGCCAGCGTACCCGTTTCCAGTATTTCAATCACCGGGCGGACTTCAAAGACATCTCTGACGTTTTCGGCGAGTGCTTCCGCTGACTTGCCGGCATCCGATTTTCGGTCAACTTCGATATAGACCACCAGATCATCCAGACCATCGGTGGCCGTAAACTCGACTTTGAAATCATTAATCTCCGGCACCCGGAACATAAAATCCTCAAACTCGGAGTGATTGATATTGATGCCTCTGATTTTGGCAAAGCCAACCGTTCGGTTAGCATGGCGCATCACTGGGAAGATCGAGAATGGCCCTTCCAGCGAGGTTTCATTGGAAATGCGGACAATATCTCCGGAGCTCCAGCGCAGGAATGGGGTCGAGGTGTTGCAAAAGAGCGGCGTGATGACCATCAAGCCCTCCTCGCCTTCCGGCACTGGAAGGCCAGTTTCCTCATCAACAACCTCGAACAGCGCTTGATCGGTCCAGATATGGAAACCTTCATGCACTTTGCTATCGGCGCCTAAAATACCGATCTCGGTCATGCCGAAGAAATCATTCACTTCAGCGCCCCAACTGCGTTCCAACTTTTCCCGCTTAGCTGCCGACAGGGCTTCAGCGCCGACAATCACTTTTCGCACCTTGCCGCCGGCGAGATCGATATCCATTTCCTCGGCTAAATTTGCCAGATGCAGGCCATAGCTCGGCATGCCCATCCAGATTGTGGGCTGCAGATCATCAATAAGTTCGAGCTGAACACGGGACGGTGTATTGGCGCCTGACCCCGCCCACAACACACCAATACCCACCTGATTGGCGGTGCGGGACCACAATTGTCCGGCCGGATGAACACCATAGGGAAACGACTGGTGGCAGATGTCATCTTCATTCAGCCCGGCCACGGTCCAGCAGCGGCAGAGCTGAATATAGGTGTAATACATGTCCTCAAAAGTGCGGGGATAATAGAGGGGCACTCCGGTGGCCCCGCCAGAGCGCCAATATTCAGCGATGTCTTTTTGCTCGGCGATACAAAAGAGCTCACGAAAGTTCTCGACACCCAATTCGCGCAAAGTCTCTTTATCGATAATGGGGATCTTCGCCCATTCATTTGGGTCGTCGAGATTGTCGGGGTCAATATGATCAAGCTTGCCTTGATAGAACTTGGCCTTCTTGGCTTGCGCCAATGCCACCTTCTTTTGCGCCGATTGGATTTGGACTATCTCTTCTTTCGAAGACGGTAGCTGCAAATCCAACAATTCCCCCACACTATTCATATTTTAGACCGACCCCCATACTTCCGTAGCAACTTCAACAACGAGTTCCAGTTTACGCTTGGTATCGTCTTCAGTCACCACCTGACCAGCACCGCCACCGGAGGAAAATCCACATTGCGGGCTAATTGCTAATTGCTCCAAGGGCACGATTTTAGCCGCTTCATCAAGGCGGCGTTTGAGCGCATCCTTGTCTTCAAGTTCTGGTGTTTTTGTGCTGATCATGCCCAGTACGGCGACTTTGCCTTTCGGCAAAAACCGTAAAGGCTGAAAATCACCTGAGCGTTCATTGTCATATTCCATAAAAAACGCATCAATGCTGAGCTGACTAAATATTTTCTCGGCAATTGGCTCGTAACCGCCAGCCGCCATCCAAAGCCCTTTCAAATTACCCCGGCACATATGCATACCGGCAAACATAGTGTCAGGCCGCCCAGAGACCGCGTCATTAATGGCTTTGACATAAGTATCTGTCAGCACATCCGGGTCCTCGCCGCGCGCTCTGATACTTTCCCGGGCATCCTCATCGCAGTTACATGGCAGTGCGGTATCATCCAACTGGATATAGCTACAGCCCGCCTCCGCAAGTTCGACAATTTCATCGCGGTAGGCTTGAGTGAGATCGTCAAAATATTCTTCGTCCGAGCCATAAACATCCGGATCATAGCTTTCGTGGCCTAGGAAAAAATGCATCACCGGCGGCGAGGCCATGGTGACTTTGGGCTGGCCTTGAGGGCTCAACGATTTCACATAGTTAAAGTCATCGGTGACAATATTATGCTTCCGGCTGAGCTTACCCTCGGCATAAAGTGATGGCGGCATAAACACTTCACCATTTTCGTCTTTAAATGTTAGCGTGCCGGCTTCTTTTATCCCCATACCTTCGAGCGCATCACTGACACCACCTGACCAGACCCGGCGGCGAAACTCGCCATCGGTAACTGACGGCATGCCAATGCTATCCTGAAAGGCGACAATATCGGCAATGCATTGGTCTTTAATTTCATTAAATGCGGCATCATCTATATCGCCCGCTTTATTGGCATGCGCGGCATCAAGGAGTTTATCCGGCCTGATAAAACTGCCGACATGTTCGGCACGATAGGGTGGTTTTTTGGTGGTCATAAAGTTGTCCTTCCTGAGAATGATTATCTTTTGTATTTCACAAAGCCTAGCGAATTGAGGCAGAAGGGCCAAGATTTTTGTGTTTCACGCACAAAAAAAACCGCCACAGTTGCCTGCAGCGGTTTTTCGAGAACTATCTGACCTGACTTTAGTGGTCGCGGCCGTCCAAGCTTGAATGATGGAATTCGCCAACGCGGTAATCGCCGACAGCTTCTTCCATATGTTCCATTTTGGTAAAGATGACCGGGCCATCTTTAGATACCAGTACGTTCTCTTCGAGACGGCAGGTCTGCGGCAAGCCAGGATGACCAGCAAATGTCTCAATAGCGAAGTACATGTTTTCTTTAATCTCAGCCGGATATTTCAGCGAATATGCCCGGGACATCCACATACCTTCGTAAAGGGTGATGCCGATGGAGTGAGCAAACTGCTGCAAGGTCACCGTGCCGTATTTGTCATCATCATATTCCGGGAATTTGGAAACCACGTCAGCCGAGGTATTACCCGGTTTGAGGTTTTCCAGACCGGCATAGAGCGAGTCATAGGTTTCCCGATAAAGATCAATCTCAGCCTGGGTCATTTTGGCGGCACATTTAATACAGCGCACAAAGTCGATGTAATAGCCACCCGGCCCAACAGCATTAATATCGATAATCAGCAGATCGCCCTGCTGGATGATTTTATCAGTAGCCCAACGGCGATAGGGTGAGGTGTTACCACCTGAGGCGACGATGATGTCATAGATAATTTCACAACCGCGATCGAGCATGAATTTATGAACTTCAGCTTCGATCTGACGTTCGGTAACGCCTGGTTTCAGCCATTCATGTTTGATGTGCCACATGGCGGCGTCACCAATCGAAGATGCTTGCTTGAGCAACTCGATCTCGTCACGGGTTTTAACGGTACGCGCCCGCGAGAAGGCCGGCCAGCCGTTAACAACATTGATACCCGCTTTTTCAAAAGCATGCAGCGCCGGCATATCGAAGTTATCAACACCGATTTTTTCTTTCTCAACGCCGTTTTCTTTCAAGACCTCGAGGATCGAAGCGACCATTTTATCAGCCATTTCACCGACAGCGCCCTCGGCCCATTGCCAGGTCATGGCAGGGCGGATGCGGTCTTTCATCCACGGCAGATCGATGATGGCACACTGCAAATCGGAACCGGCGGTTTCAAACAATACCGGTTCAGCATCGCGGCAGAGCACAGCATAACGAATGTTGATGTTGTATTTCCAGTTACCCTGATAGGAACCAGTGATGTAGCGAATGTTTGCACCCGCAAACACAACCAATGCCCCCAAATCGTCATTGGCCATTTCGGCGCGAGCCCGCTCCAGGCGTTCAGCGCGCAGGCGTTCGTGATCAACCCGCAGCTGCCAGTCAGCACCTGTAATTGAATAAAGCCGGCGTGGGTTTGTGTGATGTTCCTCTTGCAGGAACGTCGTGTCCATTTCGTATCCCGTATACCCCATAGGTATCTCCTCTTTAGGCAGATTCATTTGTCTAAAACTATTTTCTTATCGACTTCATTGAGTCTTATAGAAGACGTTTTCATAAGGTACTAGCGGGGGTTAATCAAGCAGCAATGCGGCCCCACCCGCGCTTTAGTTTTATCACGTTTAGGTGTAGTGCTGACGAGACTTAAGGTTACTGAACGGTAACCAATGTCCCGGTTTCGGCCGACTGGCAAATAGCCTCAAGGACGGCAATGTTTTGCAGTTTTTGCGCCGTGGTAAAGGGATAGTCGGCAGCCCCATTAATGGCATCAGCCCAAGCTTCAAAATTAAGTTTCACCGTGTCGACATATTGGTAGGTCGAGGTATCAATCTCGCCTTCACTGCGGCTGATGAAGAGATCAGTTGGCCCAATTTCGCTCGGGTGCGAATAGTCACGCGCCTCAACCCAGGCTTTGGAGCCATAGACCGCAAGCCGCATGTAAAGTGGCGTTTCCATAATGGAGGTATAGGCTCCGGTGGCGCCGCATTCGAACTTTACCTGGAAGCTCAAAATATCGCCATTGGCGTTGGCCGGATTACGAGTCGCGGTCAGGGCAAATACCTGTTCAATCGGACCAACTATGTTGAGATAGGCATCGGTCATATGAATACCGGTCGAGGTCATGGCTGCAGCCGGATTTTCTTTGGCTGAGACACGCCAATTATCCGCCGCCATATTAGCCAACTTATCATGACTGAAATTGGCTTCTATATGCATGATGGTGCCGAGCTCACCTTCGGCAACCAGCCGTTTAATCTCCTGCATGGCCGGCTCGAACCGTCTTTCATGGCCGAGCCCTAGTACCACACCAGCTTCATCGCATGCCGCAACCGAGCGCTGAGCACTGGCCAGATTGAGAGCCAAGGGTTTTTCGCAAAAGACATGTTTGCCGGCATGTGCCGCCGCAATGATTTGTTCTTCATGGAAACTGTGTGGTGTCGCCAGCACGACCGCCTCAATGTCAGGATCGTTTAAGGCGTCAGAATAATCTGCCGTCACCGTGAGACCCTTGGCTGTGGCAATATCTTGGGCGAGCTCCGGCGCAATATCGATGCCCCGCGTAAAGCTGATTTTATCGCTTTTACCTTGAAGCGTTTCGACGATATGACGGCCCCACCAGCCGAGCCCAATTATGGCAGCATTGATCACTTTGGTTTCCCTATTTTTCTGTGACGCCAAATTAGGATTTTCGTGCGCTAACGCAACTAATTTCTGGTCCATTCCCAAAAAAGTCTCCCTTCGGCCTGAAAAAAGCCCTCTGGCCCCGCCATAGCCAATGTGTCGAGGAGAGAAACTATGAATGAACTATGCCGAACCGCCGGTGACACGCCGGTGAAGTACTTTGGCCATTTTTTAGGCCCGGACGATCAATTAGATGACCGGTCCTGGGCCGAGGTGGCCGCCATTATCTACGCCCCTACTTTTCACAGTGTTCTGGAGGTATGGTGTGCCCGTATCCATGCGCCGGATTATCTCGAAGAGGATACTTTCGTCATGGAGGACAGCGCCGACCGCGTGCTTCGCCGCGCCGCCCATTATGTTATTGGTCTGGATTTGGGACTAATAGAGATATCTGGGGCGATGGGAGCGGCTAACCGGCGGGCGATTTAGGCTCCCGCGTAACCCATTTTAAATGAAATTTCCTCGGCTGATTTTTTTAGCGCCGTGGCATTGGGGCCTTTCAGCGAATTGTCGAATTTTCCCTTATAGCCATAGGTAGTAATGACACCGGTCAGTTTGCTTTCGTGATCGAAAATCGGGGCGGCGAGAGTGCTGAGAGAGCGCATGTCTTCAATGAAAAAGCGCCCGATGCCGTTCTTTCTGGTGGTTTTGATGATGGCGTCGATATCAATTGGGTTGTCTTTGTCACGCTGACGCATTTCCTGCTTCACCAAAGCTTTGGTTTGTTGCCGTGATAAATAGGTTAGATAGACGTGACCGGTTGCCGTATTGAGCACTGGAAAGACTGAACCGATCCGCGCATTGACGGTAATCGGCGCCAATGATTCCTCCCAATGCACAATCGTCGGCCCATGATCACCCCAAACTGTCAGCACCACGGTTTCACCGACCTGCTCCCTCAATTCGGCCATGACGGGAACAGCCGTGCGCACCAAATTCATACCCATAATAGCGGCTAGTCCGATCTGCAAGGCAATCGGCCCCAGATTATACTTACCGGTTGCCGCATCCTGCTCGACCAGCCCTGAGCGTATCAAACTGACGAGATAGCGCCTGGTGTTGGCGGGCGGCAAATCAGCGTTACTGGCGATGGATTTCAATCCCATTGGCCCGCCACCGCTTTTAACGGCGAGCAGCACACGGGTGCCGACCTCGACCGATTGAACGCCGCCGACGCTATCAGAGGGGTTTTTACTTTGCTTAATCACGAGCCGGTTTTTTCATCCATGAATTAAAAATTACACTTCAATTAACGGCGATAATAGAGCAATTCATCTTAATGTAAATTATTGCATATTATACAATTTATTGCTATATAAGCAACTTAACAGATACTTGTAAAATTTACTAGATGCCATTCGTAATTACTGGGAGTTCAGATGAAAAACAATATTTTCGACAAGGTGGAATTTCCGGTCATTGCCGCACCAATGTTTTTGGCCTCCGGTGTGGATTTGGTTGTAGCGGGATGCGCCAATGGCATTATCGGCTCCTTCCCCGCTCTCAACCAAAGAACCTCTGAGGGATTTGAAGAATGGCTGGTGCAAATTAATTCTGAATTTGACCAGCTGGACTGCCAGCAGAGAACTTACGGCGTCAATTTAATCGTTCACAAATCAAATCCTCGTGTCGCACCTGATCTGGAAATCTGCATCAAACACGAAGTGCCGCTGCTGTTAACGTCTTTGGGTGCGGCTAAAGAAGTAATAGATGGTGTTCACAGCTATGGCGGCAAAGTTTTTCATGATGTGATCAACGCCCGTCACGCCAGAAAAGCCGTTGAGGCCGGCGTCGATGGCCTGGTATTGGTCGCTGCCGGTGCCGGTGGTCATGGCGGTCTCGCAAGTCCGTTTGCCTTACTAAGCGAAGTCCGCAGTTTCTTTAATGGCTATATCGCCCTGGCCGGCTCGCTTACCAATGGGGCCCATGTAGCAGCCGCCCGTGCGGCCGGTGCTGATTTTGCCTATGTCGGCACACGCTTTGTCGCCACCGAGGAAGCCTATGCCGATCAGCCTAATAAGCAAATGATCGTCGACAGCAAATTAAATGACATTGTTTATACCAATGCCTTTTCCGGCGTTCATGGTAACTTTATGCGCCAAAGCATTCTTGATGCCGGGCTTGATCCGGAGAATTTGCCGGATAAGGAAATCGATTTCGGCAAAGACCTCAATCCCGATAAGCATGCCTGGAAAGATATTTGGTCGGCGGGTCACGGGGTTTCGGATATTGATGAGATTCTGCCGACCGCTAAACTTGTCGCCAAAATGAAAGCCGAATACCAAGCAGCTGTGGGTAGAGTGACAGCTTAAGCCGATGAATTTTGATATTTCAGAAGACGCTAAGGCGGTGGCCAATACGGCTCGAGATTTCCTCCGCGAAAACTCGCCTTTGACCGCCATCCGGCGGGTCTTCGATAAAGAAATTCAATATGACGCCGAGCTCTGGAAGTCGATGGCGGAGCTCGGCTGGCTTGGCGCCGGCATCCCGAAAGAATTCGGCGGCATTGAAATGGGCGCCGAAGTGCTCTGTGTCCTGGCTGAGGAGATTGGCCGCGTGCTGGCTCCGGTACCCTTTTCAACCTCGGTTTCCCTGGCAACGAGCGCGATTTGCGCCCATGGCAGCGAAACGCAAAAAAGTGATCTCCTGCCCAAGTTGGCTGCAGGGGAAGTTATCGGCACTCTTGCCTTGGCCGAAGGCGTTGGCGATCCCAGCCAAGACCGCATCGAAGCCAGAGTTGAAAACGGGCGATTGAACGGCAAGAAATATCCAATGACGGATGGCTCGATTGCCGATTTTGCCGTCATTGTCGCGCGTGACGAGGCGGGCAACATCAGTCTCTATTTTTGTGATCTGAACACATCCGGCATCACTTCAACAGAGAATGAAACAGTTGATCCTTCCCGTAACACTGTCTCTCTCAGCTTTGACAATGTTGAGGTTGAACCGCTGAGTGAGGCCTGGCAGGGCTGGCCGTCGGTTCAAAACCTGCTGGATCAGGCAGCGATAATTCTAGCCTTCGAGCAGCTTGGCGGCGCCCAGACTTGTTTGGAGATGGCCCGGGACTATGCTCTTGAACGCTACGCCTTTGGCCGGCCTATTGGTTCTTTCCAGGCAGTTAAGCACAAGCTCGCCAATGTCTATATTGCGTGCGAGCTGGCGCGATCCAATGCCTATTTTGGTGCTTGGGCACTAGATGAAAATCCCGCCGAACTTTCGCAAGCTGCCGCCACGGCTCATCTTTCAGCCAGTAAAGCTTTCCAATTGGCGGCGCGGGAAAACATCCAGACCCATGGTGGTATGGGGATTACTTGGGAGGCCAACTGCCAAATGTATTTTCGGCGCGCCAAATCCTTAGGCTTGGAAATCGGTGGCCCGCTTTATTGGCAAGAGCAGCTGATGAGCCAGCTAGAACAGCAAGCTTTCGCGGGGTGAATTAGATGGATTTCAACGACACCCCTGAAGAAGCTGAATTCCGCGCCGAGGTCAGAGCGTTTCTCGAGCAATATGGCGACAAATACCGCACCCGGGATTCCTTCAGCCGTAAGAACGCCAAAGAGTGGCAAGCCATCAAGGCTGATGCCGGTTATGCAGCGATCACCTGGCCGACTAAATTCGGTGGCCGTGGCGGCAGCGACATTCAACAAGTTATTTATGACCAGGAAGAGCGCCATTACGAGCTGGTTTTTAACGTCTTTCGGGTTGGTCTCGGCATGTGTATCCCAACGCTGTTCGCCTATGCGAGCGAAGAACAGCTTGCGCGCTATGTTGAACCCGCTTTGCGCGGTGAGGAGCTGTGGTGTCAATTGTTCTCGGAACCAGCCGCCGGGTCCGATTTGGCGGGGATCAGAACAAAGGCCGAGCAGGACGGCGATGAATGGGTCATCAATGGCCAAAAGATCTGGACTTCTTTTGCTGACACGGCTGATTTCGGCATCTTACTGGCGCGCTCGGATTTTGAGGCACCCAAACACGCAGGCATGACGTTTTTCTTTATCGATATGAAATCTCCCGGCATCGAATGCCGGCCGATCAAACAGATCACTGGCGACTCGCATTTTTGCGAAGTGTTTTTCGACGATCTGCGCGTTCCGGATAGTCAGCGGCTGGGCGACATCGGTCAGGGCTGGAAAGTGGCCCTAACCACCCTGATGAACGAACGTATGGCTGTCAGCCATGCCGGCGGTCCGGATTTTGAAGAAATATTCACCTTGGCCCGGAGCCTCGAAGTTAATGGTGAGCCAGCGCTTAAAAATGCAGCTGTCAGAGAAAAACTGGTTGATTGGTATGTGACCTGCCAGGGACTTAAATATACCAACTTTCGTTTATTCACGGCGCTGTCTCAAGGTGCCCAACCCGGGCCGGAAGCTTCGATTATCAAACTCGTCGGTGCTGAAAAACAGCAGGAAATTGCCTCCTACGGTATGGATTTAATCGGCATGGGAGGCAATATAATGGATCCGGAACTGGCCCCAATGGCGGCAGCTTTTCAGGACTCCTTCCTGTTTGCGCCAGTCTCCCAGGTGGCCGGCGGCACCAATGAAATTATGCGCAATATTATTGCCGAGCGGGTCCTCGGCCTGCCCGCGGATATCCGGGTAGACAAAGATGTGCCGTTTAAGGATTTGCCGACCGGACCCAAAAAGTAATCTGCTAAGTTAATTGCTTTTCCAGCACGTTACGCTGGATTTTTCCGGTCGTACTGCGGGGAAACTGGTCAGCTGAAATAAAGTGCACTTCTTTTGGCCGCTTATAGCGGGCGAGCTTTTGCAGACATATTTCGACAACGTCTTCTTCGCTAAGACTATCATCACGCCGGGCAACAACAGCAACCGGCACTTCGCCCCATTTGTCATCCGGCTTTTTGATTACTGCTGCTTCACTGACCCGCGCATCGGTCATGATAGCCTTTTCAATCTCAGCCGGATAAATATTTTCGCCCCCCGACTTGATCATATATTTAACCCGATCAACGAAATCCAAAGTGCCGTCCGGATTGCGCCGCATAACATCTCCCATATGGAACCAGCCATCCCGGAAGTCGCGCTCATTGGTTTCAGGATTTTTAACGTAGCCGCTAAAGAGGGTCGGTCCGCGCACCACCACTTCACCGGGCTCACCATCAGCAACATCCTGATCATCAAGATCGATCAATCGCACTTCGCAATAGCCGGATTGCCGCTTGGCCAGGCTCTCCGGCACCACACCAATCGGGATAAGACCGCCGGTAGCGGGCGGCATACCGGTTTCGGTCGAGCCAAAGGTGTTTAAATAAGGCGCTTGGAATAATTCCGATACTTCACCGATCTGGTCGGGGGTGATTAAATCCGCCATGCCACCAACCAGACCAACCCCCAGCATCTTCGGTTTTGTTGACTTCACCGCCTCAATCAGGTTTTCGATGATGCCCGGCAGCAGACTGAACCATTGCGTTCTGTTGTGCGCCAAGGCCGGCAACATCAGCTCAAGCTCAAAGCCATCAGTGACAAACACCTTGCCGCCTCGAAGCAAGGTGGCAATGGATTGGTCCGCGGCTCCCATATGAAACAGAGGTGACCAGGCAAAAAAAGTATCTGTGGACGGTACGTTTAGCTCCGCCGCATAGACCATGGTCCGGGTAACCATCGCCCGGTGACTGATGACAGCACCCTTGGGCAGTCCGGTAGTGCCACTGGTATAAAGCACAATGAGACCATCTTCGCTGGCCACGGGTTGGCTTGGTTCATTTGTTGAAGCCTTGGCGAGCAGCGCTTCATACTCGCCCCCCAAATCAATTGATTGGTGTGGCACCAAATTTGTAGTTTCCAGCAGACCAGCCAACTCCGGCTGTCTGATGATGATCTTTGGCTCAACCAGATTAATGCAATGGGTCAGTTCCGCTGGCGCCAGCCGCCAATTTTGACAACAGACGATAGCCCCGATTTTGGCTGCCGCCATGATGAC
Organism: uncultured Rhodospirillaceae bacterium; assembly: GCA_964566055.1. GTDB lineage: Bacteria > Pseudomonadota > Alphaproteobacteria > Rhodospirillales > UBA2165 > TMED23. The sequence continues at coordinate 21,736 of CAZMHI010000021.1, read as the reverse complement.
TTCCAAATACTCAATTGAATTATGCGACAATAAACCGATCCGGTCCTGCCGCTGAATACCTTTCTCTAGCAATGCATTGGCTAGCCGGTTTACGCGATCATTCAGTTCACCATAAGTAAGTGCGCGCGCGCCCATTTCAATCGCCTCGCGATTTTGATCGCGCTTCGCACGTTCAGCGAAAATCCGACCTACCGTGGTGATTGCGGCGGCTTGAATATCGGGTGTCAGAGCGTGAAAATTATGATTTGTCATTTATTGCTGTTCCCCAGCTTACGCCTTATTGACTTTATATTTAGATTGCATAATAATTAATCTATTGCAAATTAGACAACTATTCAACAATCATTTTTGGTGTTTGCAGCCAATCAAAACAGTTTAGCAACGCTAAATGGCCAGGAAGCAGCGATGAGTAATGAGTACAGAATATTCGGCGCGGAGATGTCGCCTTACTCGGTCAAAATGCGAGCTTATTTCCGCTATAAGAAAATTCCGCATGAATGGTTACAGCGCTTCCAAAATGAAGAAGAATATCAAAAATTAACCCGTTTACCGCTGATCCCACTGGTGGTCGCACCGGATGGCAAAACCCTGCAGGATACTACGCCGGTGATCGAAGAAATGGAGCAGGTTTTTCCGGAACCTTCCGTTCATCCGGAGGACCCGACCCTCGCCTTTCTGTCGGCACTCATCGAAGAATATGGCGATGAATGGGGGATGAAATTAATGTTTCATCATCGCTGGGTATCCGAAGCAGACAGGCTTGCCGGCTCCCATATACTCGCCCGGGAGATATTGCCTTACGGTGATCAGGCCGAAATTGATAAATTAGCAGATAAAATTCTCAAGAGAATGGCGGGGCGGCTCATTCTGGTTGGCTCCAATGCGGAGACGGCGCCCTTGCTTTCAAATTACCTGAACCGGTTATTGGAAATACTGGAACCCCATTTAGAAAACAGGCTTTACTTGTTTGGCGACCGTCCGGCTTTTGCCGATTTCGGCCTTGGCCTCCAGGTTTACGAAATGGCGCTTGACCCAACCGCCGGTTCACTTATTCGATCAATCATGCCCAACATCTTGCAATGGGTTTACCGCATGACATCACCCCGCAATGACGGCCCGTTTGAGGATTGGCAGAGCCTCCAGCCAACTTTGGAGCCTTTACTTACCGATGCTGGATCTTATTTCCTGCCCTGGTCGACGGCCAATGCCGAGGCGATCACTGCCGATGAAGAAACTTTCTCGGTCGAGCTTAATGGTGAAACTTATACCCAGTCAGCGCAGAGATATCATGCCCGCTCCTTGGGTGATCTGAGAGATCGCTATCAGGCAGCCGCAGATAATGCAGCGCTTAACGAGATTTTAGCGGATACCGGCTGCCTGGATTATTTACGTTGAGGAATAGATACCATCACGATTCATATTGATGTATTTCAATATATGTAATAAATTTTATATAATGTAATACGGATTATTTTGAACACGTAACCGACTAGGGAGAGTTATCATGTTAAAAACTATTACCATTAGCGTTCTTGCCGCGATCATCGCACTTGGTTCCGCTTGGGAGGCCATGGCGGCCCCCAAAAAACTAAAATTTGCAATATTTACACCGGTAAAAGAGCCAACCTATAAAGCCATGTTTGTACCTTTCGCCGATGGGGCCAGTAAAGACTCCGAAGGTACCATCCAAATTGATACCTTCCCAGGCGGCTCGTTAGGCAGAAACCCGCGCGCCCAGCTAAAATTGGCGCTTGATGGCGTGGTAGATATTTCCTTTATCATTCCGTCATACACTCCAGGCCGCTTCCCGGACAATGACGTGTTTGAGCTGCCGGGTTTATTTTTCAATGTCAAAGAGGGTTCCAATACTTCTTGGCGTTTGTTCCAAAAAGGCATGCTGCGCGGCTATGAAAACATGGTCGTTCTGACGATGACGCAAACCCACCCCTACTTTCTGCATTCAAAAAATAAAGTTACCAAACTGGCCGATTTCAAAGGTATGAAAATTAGGGTCGCCGGTCCGGTATTTGGCGCCACGGTTAAAGCGCTTGGCGCAACCGGCGTGGGCATGCCAATTACCAAAGTGGCCGAAAATATCAGCCGGGGCATCCTTGATGGCGTAACCATCGAGTTTAACGGTCACTATGCCTTTCGGACCAAAGATGTTGCCAAGTACACCTTGTTGAGCAACAAAAGCAGTGGACTTTTTGGCACGGCAATGCTGGCAACAGTTATGAACAAAAAAATCTTTGAAGGACTGCCAGCAGCCGGCCGCAAAGCCATTCTCAAGCACCGTGGTCAACCGGCGATCAATAATTTCGTTAAAGCCCACGATGGCGCTCATTTATTTTTGCGCAAGATTTCAGACAAAAATCCTGACCTGACGGTAACGCGTTTATCTGACAGCGAGCAGAAAAAGTTTGATGCGAAAATGGCGGGAGTTGTCGATGCCTGGGCCGCTAAAAGTGACCGGCGCAAAAAACTATTGGCTGCTGTGCGGGCTGAAGTTAAAGCAATACGTGCCGGTAAATAGCTTGAACTGCTTGAATAGCAAAGATGACTAACGCTATTTCACAAGCCGATGAGTGGGGCGGCCGGATTGCCCGGACGCTCTCACTTCTCGGTATTTTAGGCTTTGTCGTCCTTGCTTTAGCGACTATTTCGGATGTCATGCTGCGTTGGCTGTTCTCGGCGCCGATTGATGGTTTTGCCGAAGTTGCGCGATTGGCAGTCGCCATTATGACGGCAACCTTTCTGCCGGCTGCTCTGATTGAGCGTTACCATATCTCCATTGAATTTTTAGGCAAATGGTTTGGCCCAGCCTGGCATCTGGCTTTTGATATATTTGCGGCTGTCATAACGCTTGGTTTTTTCACTCTCATGAGCTGGCAGTTTATCGGCTACACAAAGGAGCTTGCCGCAGCTGGTGAAACGACCTGGATCATCGGTATCGTCGTCGCCCCTTATTGGTGGGTAGTGACGGGCTTCGTTATTTTCTGTGTGCCCGTTCAGCTGCTGGTCTTGCTGCGTGTCATTTTGCGCGCCCCCAAAGGTTCGGAGTAAGCAGCGCCATGGATCCCATTTTGATGGCCATTCTCGGGTTACTCGGCATGTTCGTGTTGATCTTGCTGCATGTACCTATCGGCATTTCCATGGGAGTCGCGGGCATTATTGGCTATGGTCTTCTGAATAATTTCGGCGCTTCGATTACTTTGGCGGCAACGGAAACCGCTGAGGTTTTTGCCAGCCTCGAACTCGCCGTCATCCCCCTCTTTCTTTTAATGGGCAGCTTCGCCGGCGCCTCAGGATTGTCGGCGGATATCTACAAGCTCGCGAATGCCTTTATCGGCCATCGCCGGGGCGGTTTGGCCTTGGCAACTATCGGCGGCTGCGCTGGTTTCGGTGCGGTCTGCGGGTCATCATTGGCAACGGCTGCCACCATGGGTCGGGTCGCCCTGCCGGAAATGCTCAGGCACAATTATGCGCCCTCATTAGCGACCGGCTCAATTGCCGCGGGCGGCACACTCGGCATGCTGATCCCGCCATCGATTATCATGGTGATCTATGCGTTCTTGACCGAGCAGTTTGTCATCACTTTATTTATCGCAGCCCTGGTTCCGGCAGCCACCGCTATTGCCATGCATTTCCTCGCCATCGCCATCGTTGTTCGCCTCAACCCCGAGGCAGGCCCGGCCGGTGAGGTAACGCCGTGGTCAGAACGCTGGCAAGTGGTCAAAGAAAGCTGGGGCGTGCTGGTGCTGCTCATATCAGTTATCGGCGGCATCTATGGCGGCGTGTTTACCGTCAACGAGGCCGCAGCTCTCGGTGCGGTGATGGCCTTTCTGTTCACCTTATTTCGCGGCAAGTTCTCAATCCCCGTATTGTACGATGTAGTGCGAGATGCGGCGCTGAATACAGCGATGATTTATATCATTATTGCTGGCGCTTCGATCTTTTCCTTTTTTATCGCCGACACGCGTATGCCGGCGGCTCTTACCAGCCTTATCACCGAAGCCAATTTATCACCGCTGGCAATAATATTTGTGCTGATGCTGATATATCTCATCCTCGGCAGCGTTTTTGATACCGTCGCCGCCATGCTGATCACCATGCCGTTTGTTTTTCCGCTGGTGATCGGGCTCGGCTACAACCCGATTTGGTGGGGCGTCATCCTGGTTATGGTGATGGAAGTTGGCATGATCACGCCGCCCATCGGTATGAATGTGTTTGTTATCTATGGCACCGCCAAAGACATCGCTTTAAAGACTATTTTTCGGGGTATCCTGCCGTTCTTCTATGCTGATATCGTCCGCATCACATTGATCATTCTATTCCCGGCCCTTGCCCTATGGTTGCCGACCGCCTTGGGCATGAAATAAAGCCGGCTATATTTCTGCCCGGCCGTTATTAAGCACCACGACATCCCGCTCAACCGCCAGCGCGCGGAAAGAAACGACGTTATCCTCACACCACATTTCAGTGCGTAAGGTTTCACCTGGAAAAAACGGCGCTGAGAAACGGAGTTGCAGCGCTTTGAGCTTGGTTGGATCATAGCCACAGTATTCTTTGATCACCGCCTGACCGGCGATGCCGAAATTACAAAGTCCATGCAAAATCGGACGCTCCCACTTAGCGGCAGCGGCAAATTCCGGATCGACATGAAGCGGATTATAATCGCCGCTTAAGCGATAGATCATAGCAGCCTGAGGTAGTGTCGGCTGATCCCAAATTACTTCCGGCTCGCTCTCTGGCAATTTATGCACCGGAGGCACCGGAGCTGGGCCGGGCTCACCACCGAAGCCGCCATTACCACGCAAGAAGATATTATCAATCATTGTCGCCAGCGGCGTATCCGTATTGGCATCTATGATTTCTTTCTCGCGGTAAACAATGGCACCCTTGTCAGCACCTTTGTCCAAAATATCGAGAATTTTAGTCTTGCACAGTGTCGTGCCTTCAACCGGCAGTGGATTATGTACGGTCAAATATTCCTCGCCATGCACCAGCATGGTGAAATTGATACTACTCAGTTCTGGAATGGCCGAAAGCGGCACGTCATCGAAGCCCAGGATCACCGGCATGGTCGGCATGGCCTGCAAATTCTTTTCATAGACAAATTTCAACTGATCCTCATCCATCGGATCATTACCGAGACCAAGCCCCAAGGCATAAAGCATGGTTTCTTTTTTGGTATAGTCACGGCGGATATCCGGAAACTGATAGTTCATAATGGTATCGTAATCGAGAGACATGTTTTTATACTCGGTCTGTTGTGTTCTAAATTTGGCGGTCGGCGTCCTGCCAGAATGGATCACGCAGCCGGCGCTTCATAATTTTACCTGAATCCTCGCGCGGCAAATCGCTGCGAAATTCAATAACCTTGGGCACTTTATATTTAGCCAGGCGTTCAATCAAATAATCACGTATCGCCGTTTCAGTTAAATTGGCATTGTCTTCAGGTTCCACCATGGTCATCAGAGATTCCCCGAACTCGGCGTCTGGAATACCAAACACCGCACAGTCCCGCACTCCATCCATGGTCACCAGAACAGCCTCTATTTCTGCCGGATAGATATTAACCCCGCCTGAGATCACCATATCGTTGCGGCGGTCGCAGAGGAACAAATAGCCGTCTTCATCCTGGTCGCCAATCGCGCCGATGCTAATCAGGCCATCGCGCTCCACCTCGAGACGTTTATCGGGCAGGCTTTTGTAATCAAAATCAGACACCATGTCAGACTTAAGATAGATATCGCCGATTTCCCCAGGTCCCAGCAACTTGCCGTCATCATCAAATATACCAATCTTTGAATTCGGCGTGAGCTTGCCGACCGTGCCCGGTTTAGCCAGCCATTCCTCGCTGGTGCAAAGGTGCGAGATACCAACTTCCGTCCCGCCATAATATTCGGCAAAGATCGGACCAAACCATTCAATCATGGCTTTTTTGATATCCGGCGAACAGGGGGCAGCGCCATGGGTAATCCACTCCAGCGAGGAAATATCATAGCCGAGGCGTATTTCGTCAGGCAGCTTCAAAAGCCGGACAAACATGGTTGGCACCATATGGGCATGAGTAATTTTATGAGCCTCGATGAGCTTGAGAAACTCCTCGGCATCAAAGCGATGTTGCATATATAAATCCGCGTCATTCATCAGTGCAATACGGGCCGAGTGATTGACGGCGACATGGTAACAGGGACCGTTAAGCAAAATTCTCATGCCGGATCGTGGCCGATAAGCAATATTGCCGAGCTGGAGTCCCGCTTCAGCTTGCTCGGCGCTCGTCGGGTGCATGAAAACACCTTTGGGCAGACCGGTCGTACCCGAGGTATAAAAGACGATGCCACGCGCCACGCGAGGAGCAGCAGACCACTCGTCAAATCCGCCGATCCACTCTCCCCAAATTTGTTCGCCTTCAGGTACGTCGCAAGCGGTGGCATCAATGCCGTAAGCTGCGGCAATATCACCCGGTGTCGGGGCCACTAACACAGCCACGCCCGGGGGGATCAAATCTCGAATTTCAGCCAGCAAATCAGCGTGAACAATCAACGCCTTAGCCTCAGAATCGGATAAAATATATTCGGCCTCAGCACTTCTGAAATGCCAATTGATGGTGACAAAATAAGCGCCCAGCAATGCGGCCGCGCTTTGCGCCTCAAATAGTGGTAAATCGTTGCGCATAAAAGCAGCGATAGAATCGCCCTCGCCAATTCCGAGAGAATCCAAAGCTGAAGCAGCTTTCAGGGTGCGCGCTGCCAAATCACTTTTATCAATGGTTTGTTCTGAGCTGACAATTTTGCCGGTACCAAACATGTTCCCCCGCGACTCCCTGACGCTTGCATGTGCCTTTACATTATACAATACTTATTACATATTTTGAAACTATACAATAATGATGGCGGAGTAAAAAAGTGACCAAAGAGGCCCCAAATGATCAAGCTAACCTTGGCCCGGATGCCGAATTTCACCGGCGTTTAAGCGGAGGTGAATTCTGCCTGCAAAAATGCCAGGACTGCGGATCGCACATCTTTTTTCCTCGCTCAATCTGCCCCGATTGTGGTTCAGATAAACTTGAATGGGTAAGCGCCAGCGGCGCCGGTACGGTCTATTCCACCAGCGTTATCCGGCAAAAACCTGAACGCGGCGGTGACTACAATTTTGCCCTTATCGAACTGGCCGAAGGCCCCCGCATGATCAGCCGGGTCGAAAATATTCTGCCCGGGGACGTCGCCATCGATATGAAAGTTATGGCCCGCATCAACACTGACGAGGAGCGCCCTTATGTCGTCTTTGATCCTGCCGATGGGGAGACTTGATCATGGCACATCCTTTACGTGGCACCACGGCAGCAGTCGGCATCGGTCTTTCAGATTGCGGTATTGTTCCTGATCATACCCAGTATGATCATATGGCCCAGGCCTTACACCGTGCCCTCGCCGATTCAGGGTTAAAAAAATCAGACATTGATGGTGTTTTCTGCGTTGCCATGAACGGTGATATTCCCATTTTGCTAACCTGCGAGTATCTCGGTCTTAAGCCAAAAGTGATGGAAAGTTCGATGACGGGAGGTTCGTCCTTCGTACATTTCATGCAATGGGCAGCTTTGGCCCTCGAGGCCGGTCTTTGTGAGAATGCGCTTATTCTTTTCGGCAGTGATCTCAGAAGTGGCGCCGGTAAGCTGATCATTCCTGATCATCCCTGGGAAATTATGTATAAGCCCCGCAATCCTCCGGTATCCTATGCTTTGGCGGCAGCGCGTCACATGCATGAATACGGCACCACCCGCGAGCAAATGGCAGAAGTTGCCGTGGCCGCCAGGGGCTGGGCGCAAAAAAACCCAGCCGCCTTGATGCAGGACGATTTATCAATTGATGACGTCTTAAACGCCCGCATGCTGGTTGATCCCCTCGGAATTTTCGATTGCTGTCTGGTGACTGATGGCGGCGGTGCTGTGATCATGACCAAGTCAGACCGTGCCAAAGACTTTCCCAACCCACCGGCATTTCTGCTGGGTGTGGCGGCTGAGCATTCCCATGCCAGCATCGCGCAAATGAATGATTTGACGGTTACCGCGGCGGCGCGTTCCGGCCCCCGCGCTTTTGAGATGGCTGGCCTTAAACCCAGCGATGTTGATGTACTGGAGCTTTATGACGCCTTTACCATTAACACCATTATGTTTTTGGAAGACCTCGGCTATTGCGCCAAAGGCGAAGGCGGTGCCTTTGTTGAAAACGGCGCCATTGCGCCCGGCGGCACGCTGCCGGTCAATACCAATGGCGGCGGGCTCTCCTGCGTCCATCCCGGCATGTACGGCATCTTTTTAATTATCGAGGCGATTGAACAACTGCGAGGCCAAGCCGGCAAGCGGCAAGTTGACGGCGCGGAAATAGCTTTGGTTCAAGGCAATGGCGGCACGTTTTCGAGCGAAGTGACGGCGTTGCTGGGAACCGAAGCGGTGCTTTAATCCAGCACGTCGTTAAGCGTTTCCAAAGGGGTCAGTTTATCGCTGATCTCGCTTAAGAACTCATCGGCAACAAGTTCCGGCGTCCAGTTATCCCGGAATTCTGAGACAACGGGCCGGGGCTGATCGAGCAGATAATAGTGATTGCCGCTCGTGGCAAAAATTTGACCGGTGATGTCTTTGGCTGCGTCGCTGGCCAGGAAGACTACCAGAGGTGCATTCATTTCAGGCCGCATTTCTTTTTTAAGACGTTCAAATTCCTTGGCCTGCTCATCGCTGGTGATCGGGATCGAGCCAATCATCCGGGTAAAGCCGGAGGGTGACATGCAGTTCGAACGCACATTATAACGCGCGAGATCAATGGCGATGGAACGGGACAATCCAGCCACCCCCATTTTCGCCGCAGCATAATTGGCTTGCCCGAAATTTCCGATCAACCCCGAAACCGAGGTCATATGAACAAAGGCGCCGGATTCCTGTTCCCGGAAATGACCCGCCGCCGCCCGGGCGACATTATAGCAGCCGGTCAAATTGACATTAATGACCGCATTCCAGGCGGCTTCATCCATTTTATGGAAAATCATATCGCGTAAAATACCGGCATTATTAATGACCGCATCAATGCCTCCCAATTCGCTGATTGCCGAAGCTATGAGATTTTCAGCACCGTCACTGTTCGAAACGTCATCGGTATTAGAAGCAGCCTCGCCACCAGCAGCTACAATCTCTCCTGCTACCTCTTGAGCCGGCCCCTGATCCGCTCCGCCGCCATCAAGATCAGCGCCTAAATCATTGACCATTACTTTGGCGCCTTCTTGGGCCATCAGCAGCGCTATCTCCCGACCAATACCCCTGCCGCCACCGGTCACGACCACGACTTTATCCTGCATCATGCCGGCACTTGAATCATTATCAGTCATTATGCGTCCTCGTGGTTTAATTGCGGTGTTGAGTTTGCCATCCGGTCGAGATGATAGTCGACACTGCCAAATTGGTTGGTGATTATCGTCAATCGTTTGAAATAATGACTGATCCGAAGCTCATCAGTCATACCGATACCACCGTGGAGTTGCACGGCGTTTTGGCCGACAAAGCGGCTGGCCTGGCCAATCTGCACTTTGGCGGCAGAAAGTGCATGGCGGCGGGCTGCCGGATCATTATCAGTCAGGCGTAAAGTCGCCATTACTGCTGCCGAACGGGCCTGTTCGAGCTCAATATACATATCCACTATGCGGTGTTGCAGCACCTGAAAAGAGCCGATGGCCTGGCCGAATTGCTGGCGGGTTTTAAGGTACTCAAGCGTGTCATCATGAAGAATTTGCATGGCGCCGACTGCTTCGGCGGCAATGGCTGCAATCCCGGCATCGAGCACTGCCTCAATCGCCGAATAAGCGTCATCGATATCACCCAACAACTCAGCAGCGACATTACTCAATTCAAGCTCGGCGGCACGGAAGCCATCAATGGTAGGGTAAGATTTGATGCCTAATCCAGCGGCATCGGCATCGACGATAAACAGGCTAATGCCGCCCTGGTCGCGTTGCCCGCCGGAAGTTCTGGCACTAATAGCTATTTTATCGGCAGCACCGCCATTAAGAACGACAGCTTTATGGCCGTTTAATAGATATTTGCCACCATCCTTGGTCGCGGTCGTCGTTACATCAGCCGCATCGAAGCGGGATTGCGGCTCGGCATAGGCAAAGGCCAGTTGTATCTCACCGGCAATAAGCGCCGGTAAAATAACCGCTTTTTGATCTGCCGTAGCACAGGCTGCGACCAGGCCGCCACCCAACACCACGGTCGCCAGGTAAGGCTCAACCATCAAGCCGCGCCCAAGCGCCTCCATCACAATCATGGTTTCTACTGGCGTACCATCAAAGCCGCCATCTTCTTCGGAAAATGGCAGACCCAGCCAGCCAAGCTCCGCCATTTGCGCCCACACGTCGGGGTCAAAGCCATTCACACTGGCAACAATTTCGCGCCGCTTTTCGAAACCGTAATCCTGTTCGACAAAGCGTTCGGCACTGTTTTTAAGCAGCTGCTGCTCCTCGTTGAGAGTGAAATCCATATCTCTCCCCTAAAACCCGAGCGCCGTCTTGGCGAGAATATTACGCTGAATTTCATTGGTGCCGCCGAGAATACTGAGGGCGCGCAGAAACAGGTAATCAGGCAGGATGCCGGTGGCGTAATTGGGGCCGATAGCATGCTCATCGCCACCTGGCTGCACGGCGTCATGAACATAGGGCATACCGTAAATGCCCATAGCCTCAACGGCAATCTCAGAGATCAATTGGCTCAGCTCAGAGCCCTTAATTTTGAGGATGGAGGCCGCCGGACCGATATCGTTACCGGCTTCCTCATCGGCCAGCAAGCGGAATTGTGTCACTTCCAGGATCATTAATTTAACTTCCAGATCGGTAAGTTTGCGGCTAAAGGCCGGGTCTTCGCTGAGTGGCCGACCATCCGACATTTCAGCCGTAGCTATCTTTTTCAAACGCGCCAGGCGCCGCTTGGAGCCGGCAATATCACCGATAAAACTACGCTCATGGCCGAGTAAAAATTTGGCGTATGTCCACCCCTGCCCGGCTTCACCGACTAAATTTTCCACCGGCACCCGGACATCTTCAAAAAACACTTCGTTCAAGGTGTGATCATTATCCTGGGAAATAATTGGCCGCACCGTCATGCCGGACGTATCCATATCGATCAGCAAAAATGAAATACCGGCTTGTGGTTTGACGCTATCATCGGTGCGCACGAGACAGAACATACGGTCGGCATATTGGGCATAAGACGTCCAGATTTTCTGGCCATTAACAACATAATGATCACCATCCAGAACCGCTTTGGTCCGAAGCGAGGCCAGATCAGAACCCGAACCCGGTTCAGAATAGCCTTGGCACCACCAATCGTCACCGTTCAGGATACGTGGCAGATATTCGGCTTTTTGGGCATCGTTACCGAAAGCAATTAATACCGGTCCGATCATGCCGATGCCAAAAGGCGGCGGCACCGGTGCTCCGGAGAGGCCAAGCTCTTCCTGGAAAATATACTTTTGTGTGGGCGTCCAGCCGGGGCCGCCATGTTCCACCGGCCAGCTTGGCGCCGACCAGCCTTTTGAATGTAATATTTTATGCCATTGGACATAGTGTTCTTTGCGAAAATGCTGACCATGTTCGGCGATTTGCCGCAATTCAGCCGGCAGGGATGTCTGCATAAAATCCCGGACCTCCTGGCGGAATGCTATATCCTGATCGCTGAAATTGAAATCCATTTAGGCGGCCCTGCCATATCACTTTTTGATTGGACGACTATCATCATCGCCCATATTGTATAGTTTCAAAATATGTAATAAGTATTATATAATGTAAAGTCATAATCAATAACAATGAGATGGGGATAGGCTCTAAAAATGGCCAAAAAATCCAGCAACAACTCTAAAAGCGGCGGCGTCCAGTCGGTTGAAATCGGCAGCCGGGTTTTGCTGGCGGTAACCGAAGGCGGTGGACCGCAAGCCCTGAAAGATATCGCCGACGCAACGGGTTTGCCGTCAGCCAAGGCGCACCGTTATTTGGTTAGCCTGATCAGAGCTGGCTTGATCGAACAGGATTTATCGACCGGCAAATATGATTTGGGTGCGGCGTCTTTGCGGGTTGGCCTGGCGGCGATCATCCGCCTTAATGTTGTACGTGCTGCCTTGCCGATTTTAGCACGGCTCAGAGATGAGGTTGGCGAGACCGTTCACTTGTCGGTCTGGGGCGATCACGGGCCTATCGTCATCCACCGCGAAGTACCCTTAGCGCCGATAAATCTTGATCTTTCTGTGGGCTCGAACTTATCGCTTCTCCGCACAGCGACCGGCCGGGTATTTTTATCCTGGCTCGACAAAAAACAAACCGAGCCGTTGCTGCAACAGGAAATGCGCCGCATGGGCAAGCGCAAAAGATCTGAGATAAAGGCAATACAGGCGCAGACTTTGCAAGATGGCTTCGGGCGGACTGTTGGAGATTTTTCACCAAGCATCGCCTCCCTCGCCGCACCGGTATTTAATCATGAAGGTCATTTGTCGGCGGCGATTGCTACTTTTGGCTACGAAGGTTCATTTGATGACCGGCCGAAGGGCGTCGTCGCTAGACTTCTCGGTAGTGCAGCGAGGGAAATATCCGAAAAACTTGGCTTTGATAAAACCTGAGTTCGGAATTTAGATCAATCGAGCGCCCTAGCCGACCCGATGACGCCACCAATATTTTTCATTGATCGAATAGACCGGCTGGTAGTGGCGGATTTTACGGCTATCGGCAACAATCTTAATTTGATTATCAAGCACCAGAATGCGCTTCTTGTAGTAAACTGCCAGGATCGCGTGGCCGACTTTGAGGTTGAGGTCTTTTACCGCGACGACACGCATTTTTTCCGGATTAAAACCAAGATATTTCAGTCCCATATATTTGGCGATGGAGTAGTCTTCGCAATCGCCAAATTTAGAGAAAAACTCGCCCGGGCTTTCCCAATAATCCTTGATGCCCCAGTTTTTTATGTCCTGGATATATTTAGCCTGGTTCATAAATTTGTTAACGGCTTTGATCTGGGTGAGCTGATCCTTGCCCTTCAAGGTGTCGAGAAACTTCACCCATTTGCTGAACTTCTTTTTAAAAGCCGCAAGATCGGTCTGCTCCTTGGCAGTCTTGGCCATCGCGCCCCGCCATTTTTTGAAGGGCTTAAAGTTGGTTGATTGGGTTTCAGCGGTGCCGAATAACAAAGCATTGGCGGATAATTTACTCTTACTGGATTTAGCTCTGGCGGTGCTGGCTGTTGCAACGGATCCGCCGCGGCGGCGCTTTTTAGAACGGCGCTTGCGTCGTTTACGCACTTCAACGTAACCGGCTTGGTTGGCCTCTTGCTGAACTGCGACAGGTACCGGCGTCAATGGAGCAGCCGAAACCTCACTGGCTGCAAAGGCGAGTGTGGCAGCGGCAATGCTTAAGCCGGCAATGGTTTTAAAGTGCTTCAAATCAATCTTTACCAAATAAAAAAACCGAATATGCCAATTTAACCTGAGATGGCCCGGAAATATAGTCACAACCTCAAAGTTCACTCGATATTGAATATTCCACGATATCGTTTCAAGGGTCTGTGATGACTATCATATTTATTCACATCCCAGCTTCAAAAAACCTTATATTTAGAGTAGCTTAAGCAAAAGAGTGATTTCGGGAGGCAGTTGAATGGCCGAAGAGCCGGAAAATAACGATGAAGCAGAAGTCGTCGACACTGAAGTTGATCGGGACAAAGAGGCCGAGGAAGAAACCAAAAAAGGCCGCGTTAATCTCATTGTCGGGATAATTATCGTGGTTATGATCGCGGTCATCGGCGCTGGTGTCTTTTTCTCCTTCCGGTTTGTCGAAAGCGAACGGCAACGTGCCCTCAATGAGTGGCAGATCAGGCTGGGCATTGTCGCTGATAGCCGGGTCGCCGATATCAATGAATGGATGGAGCTAAACTTCGACTCCATCGCCGAGTTGACCGAGAACGCCTCCCTCCAACTTTATATGTCTGAATTATCGGATGCCAATAATGATAAAACCGGCGTCACCGATGCAACGGCGCAGCAAGGCTATCTGCGTAATTTGCTGGTCGCCGTAGCGGATCGCAACGGCTTTGCGCCACCCGCCCCTCAGCAAGAAACCAATTCCAATGTCGAGCGTGCCGGCACGGCTGGTATGGCGCTCTTGGATTCAGATGGCAAGCCGATTGTGCTGACCCCGGAAATGCCGCCTTTGTCCGGCAAGCAACGCTCCGCCATCGGCAAAAGTTTCGATGGCGAGCCCGCTGTCATCGATATGTATAAAGGCGCAACCAACCAGCCAACCATGGGCTATTCCCTGCCGGTCTACGGTGTGCAGCAGGATGCCGGCGCCAAGGGTCTCGGTATTGCCCTGGGCATTCGGGTGATTGATGAAGAGCTCTATGATCTCTTGAAGCAGCCGGGGGACACCAACAAAACCTCTGAAACATATTTGGTCCGTAAATCTGGCAACGCGGTTGAATATCTTTCACCGCTCAAAGATGGTGCCAAACCGCTCGAGCGCTCCATGGCCTTTGACACACCTGATTTAGCTGCCACTTTTGCCCTCGAAAAGCCGGGCGGCTTTGCCATCAAGCGGGATTATTCCGGTGAAGAAGTACTGGTGACCTCTCGTCCGGTTGCCGACCTGCCCTGGATATTAGTGCGCAAAATTTCCCGCGCCGAAGCCCTATCCGCCAACGAATCCCGTCTGCAAACTATTTTGGTGGTATTTGTCCTGATTATTGTCGGTGTCGCCATTGCCATGATTGCGATTTGGCGTCACGGCACTTCACTAAGAGCGGCCGCGGCGGCTGAGAAATTTCGGATTTCGTCCGAACGATTTGAAAATATCTCTAAATTCATGCGCGTTATTACCAACAGCCAATCAACCCATATTGTCGCGGTTGATGGCACCACGACCTATACATTCTCGAACGAGCCTGCCGCCAAAGCCGCCGGCATTGAAGCAGCGGATATGTTCGGTAAAACCATGGCCGGCGTCATGGGACCGGTCAAAGCCAAATACTACGCCGAGATCAATAAACAGATGCTCAGCGATTTTGCCGATGCTGAAGATCAAGGCATTGAGGATTCAGTGCAGAAAATCCGCGCCAGCAATATCCATCGCTTTGAGCAGGAAGACGGTTCACTGCAGGTTATCCGTTCCGACCATATTCCGCTCCGGGGCGACCGCGATCATCCGCCGGGTATTCTGATGATCATGGACGACATCACTGAGTTCTCACAAGAACAGATTAAAAGTGAAAATCGTTTGCGCCAATTGGTCAGCACGCTCGCAGCCATCGTTGACCGGCGCGATCCGACGACCTCGGCGCGCTCCAATTATGTCGGTGAAGTTGCCCGCGCCATCGCCGAAGATATGGAAGCCGATAAAATAGATACCGACACAGCCGAGTTTGCCGGCGCGCTCCTCAATCTCGGCTCTATTGTCGATGGTGAGGATATCGTTTCATCCTCCGCCGAATTGCTGGAAAACATCGATTTTGAAGGTCCTGTGGTTGAAGCCATCCGTCAAAGCTTTGAAGCAGATGACGGTTCAGGCCCTGCCGGCCTGCAAAGTGAGCAGATTTTACTGCCAGCAAAAATCGTTGCCGTCGCCAATGCCTTTTTGAGCCTTTGCAATCCAAGCGATGGTTCGGACGGTATCTCCATTGAAGCGGCTGGCAATATTTTACTCGAAGAATCCGGCGCCAAATATGATCGCGCCGTAGTCGCCGCCCTCTTAAATCTGCTTGAAAATCACGGCGGCGCCCAGAAATGGGCGCATTTCCTAACCAACGGGTGAAAGGAACGCGGGCCCTCCGACACCCCCAAAAAGCCACCACCTAAGTCACCTCAACCGGAGCCGGTTTCGACTGAATTAGCGGAAGCCTATGAGCTTCGGCAGGCTGGCGATCATGAAGGAGCCGTCAATAAGTTTCGCGCCTTTATTGCCAAGGTTAATGATAATGTCCGTGCTTATAGCGGTCTGGCGCTTAGCCTCAGAGAGCTGGATCGTTTCCCTGAAGCCACCGCGATGTTCCAGCGCGCCCTCGCACTCGCGCCCGAGAACTCTCCTTTATACAATCAATTAGGCTCGACCCTTATTCGCGCAGATGATTTAGAGCGCGCCGCCAACATATTTGAACGGGCGATTGAGCTGGAACCAGCCAATCTGCAACCCTATTTTAATTTATCGGCCATCCAAAAATCACGCGGCAAAGAAAGCAATGCCCGCCGCACACTCCGGGCCGGCATTAAACGCAACCCCATAACCATATCCACCTGTCAGACTGAACTGCGTGCCCGGATACTCCGTCTCCGGGGTGTGCAAAATGCCTATTACACACTCGGCCAAAGCCGCAAAGGCCAGCATAAACTCAAGCTGCGGGGCGGTAATTTCTCGAGCCGCTATTTCTGGGATGCATCGGAATACACGACCATCAGCTATTTGGTGCTGAACAACAATTTGCTGCAGCCTAACCGGATTCCAAAATTCGATGTAGTAATCAACACCATTGCTGATCCGGATGTCGAACTTCAATCTCTGCAGACCGCCGCCAAATTTCTAGAACTAAATCCTGAGCTTTCGGTAATTAATGATCCAGCCCGCGTGATGGAAACAACCCGGGACAATAATTATCGGCGTTTGCTCGGTATGGACGGTATCCAAATGGGAAAAACCATCCGGGTGCCGGCTGAAAACTCAAACAAATATGATCTTACCCAGCTGCTTGAAGAACATAAGTTTGAGTTTCCGGTATTGATCCGGGAAACCGGTACCCATACAGGACGCACGTTCATGAAATGCGATAATCTGGAGGAATTTGTCACCGCTGCTGAGGAGCTCGCTGACACTGAAGTTTATCTGATCCAGTTTATTGAAAACTTCTTCCGCCAGAAATATCACCGTAAAATGCGGTTTTTCAGTATCGACGGAAAGCTCTACCCTGTGGTCCTACATATTGATGCGACCTGGAATGTGCATGGCTCAAATCGCAAAACCCTAATGGCGGAGCATGATTGGATGATGGCGGAAGAAAAGTCTTTTATGGCTGATCCACAGGCTTATTTGGGTGAAGAAGTTTATCTGCGAATGGAAAAACTGGCCGATCTGGTTGGCCTCGACTTCTTTGGCATCGATTTCAATGTCACCGAGTCCGGCGATATTCTGATCTTCGAGATGAACCCGGCCATGCGCCATGCTTTCGACCACGCCGATAATTTCGAATATCTCAGACCGCATATGGAGCGGGTCACCAACGCCTTCCGGGCAATGATCGATAGCCGCGCCAAGAAGTAAAAAAGGCCACCCGCTTGGGGCAGCCCTTTCTTAACCACGTATATTTAAAATCTAAATTGTTAGCCGCCGGATGTATCGACCACGATATTGATAGAGCCGTCACCAGTATCGGTAACCGAGTAACCATCACCGACATTGGCGCGATCGGCATCATCCATATCCTTGGCAGCATCTTTTAGCGTCACTTTAGATTGCTCATCATTGCTGCCGATAACCGTCACTACGACGTCATCGCCGTCGGCTTCAAATTGAACGGAATCGCCATCATTAAGATCAATCCCATCAAAGGTCAGCACGTCACCATTATCGAAATCGAAGACCGTGTCATCGCCATCGCCGAGGCTGAAGATAAACTCGTCATCGCCGGAGCCGCCGTAAAGCTGGTCATTGCCTTCGCCGCCGATAATAACATCGTCATCGCTGCCGCCGTAGATCACGTCACCGCCGGCACCGCCATCAATATAATCAACGCCCGAGCCACCGAAGAGTTCATCATCACCGCTTTGGCCATCGATATTGTCATCACCGGCACCGCCGTAGAGGATATCCTCACCACTATCAGCGTCTGCATCAGCATCGGCATCCGCGTCGTCATCAGCCATGGTGCCGACAATGGTATCATCAGTGTCTTCACCAAGTGAATCGGTCATAACATCAATCGTATGTGTCGCAGTCGTGGTCGCGGTATCACCATTGTCCGCGGTCGAGGTCACTGAGGCTGATATATTAAAATCCTCTGTTCCTTCAGGCACTGTCATGGTCAAGCCGTCAAGATCATCAGGGTTTAAGGTCCAGGTACCATCTTCATTTTGATCAATACCATTAAAGACCACGCCATTGGGCAGATCATTGACCGTGATCGCCGACAAGGTTTCACTATCGTCAGTTAAGGCGGCATAGAAATCGACATCATAGACACTGCCGGCATCGTCCGGCTCAACAACCAAGGAAATATCGTCGAAATCAATTTTGGTTTTTTCATCATCCGTGGTCTTTTTATTATTATAACCACCAATCATGACGGTATGATCACCGGCTTCCAAATCACCGAGATCAATGGTCACCGTGGTCCAGCCGATATCGCCATCGTGCACTCGGGCAACATAGTCATTTCCGCCGACATCGACGAGCTGGCCGTCAATGCTGACCAATACTTCGGCATATTCGTCGTCTTCATATTTATGGGACATATCAACTTTATAGGAGAAGGTGATGGAACCGGTACCATCTTCATTGACGGTGAAAGTTTGCTCGAAACCGCCCGACATATCGGTGATGTCATCATCATCAACGCCACCCAATTCAACTCGGAGGTAGCCATCATCACTGCGCCCGCCATCTTTGATCCGGCCTTTGGCATAATCGCCTTCATCGGTACCGCGGAAGGCATCATCAACATAGGAGAAGCCATCTGAGGCGCCATCATCGAAGGTAGCTGCAATCAAGGTCTCGGCTGAAGTTTGCGAAATTAGCGTAGAATCGATCGTCAATATGGGTGGATCAGCAGGATCATCATCGACGCCGTCGACGCTGATGGTCAATTCAGCAGTATCGGTGGCCCCTTGATCATCGGCAACTGTATAAGTGAAGACATCTTCGCCACCATCACCGACCAGCGTGCCGACCGTTTCATATTCAACGCCCTGCACTTTAAAGTCACTTTGGCTGCCGGACATTTGCGTCGCCGTAAAAACCACGGTCTGGAAAGCAGTGCCGCCAAGATCGATATTGAGCGTACCAACATTGCTGCTGCCGCTATCGTAAGCAACCGTGTCATCATCAATCTCGCCGCTGCCAACCAGATTACCGTCGGCATCATAGGCCTGCCACATGCCTTGCTCTCCATCGGAACCTTCGCCGTGATAGAGACGCGCAACCGTCACATCGGCGCTCGAGACAGATGTATCAAAGCTCAAAGCCAAGGCTTCAGAATCACCGGAGTTCGGGTCATATTCAATCTGGTCAGATGCTTGGGCGCCGCCTTGTGAACCTTCTACGCCTAAACCTTGGCTGGTAACGACAACGTTGTCATCAGCCAAAGAGGCATCGAAGTTACCATCGCCATCGGTATAGGAAGTGCCAAAATCAAAAGCTGAGATGGAAACGCCGGCGCTGGTCCAATCTGCTTCGCTGGAACCATAGCCACCTGCTTCAACAATTTCACTGGCCGTTCCGCCGCCACCTTCATCACTCCGGGTATATTCATACGAGCCGTCGGAATTCATCACCAAGGTACCATGATCACCGACGATGGTGAGGCTATCTTCCCCTTCCGGGAAGCTATGAGTTGTGCCGTTAAACTCAACTTCAGTAACGTTCAAGGTATCGCCATCGACATCGCTGTCATTCGCTGTCACTGAGCCAATAACCGAATTGACGTCTTCGCCGACAGTGTTGCTGTCGTCAACAGCGACCGGACCATCATTGGTACCGTTGATCGTGATGGTTACAATTTCGCTTGCCGTACCATCGACCGACGAGACGGTAAAGGTCTCGGACATACTTTCACCAACGCCCAAGGCTTGAACATCGGCATTGTCATTGTCGAGGTTATAAGTCCAGCTGCCATTGGCATCCATGGTGAAGGAGCCGTAATCGCCAGTTTCATTGGCGACATCAAAGATTGCTTCACCTGTATCCGGATCAGTTACATCCAAATCACCCGATACCACAAGCAGGCTGTCCTCAGTGACCGCACCTGTATCATCACCGGAGATTGTAGCCGCATCATTAACCGCGTTTACGGTTACGGTGAAGTCTTTGTCAATTGTCGCAAGACTACCATTTGGTTCCGTTGAAGTTACGGCCAAATTCAGATCGATCTCACCATTGAAGTTTTCCGGCGGCAAGATGCAAACCAAGTGCAGTTGTTCAGGCGATACGGTCCACTCACCGCCGCCTAAATTCGTGCCCGGGCTCAGCAGAGCGTTGTCCGGCACGCCAGAGATCAGAACGCTTAAGGTCTCCGAGCCATCTATATCAGTTTCTTCCGCATCCAAATTCAACTGTGTCCACTGATCTTCATTGCCGGTTTCATCGCTAACGACAACAATTGGATCATCGGCAACAGCGGTGACGGAAAGCGTAATTGTTGCGGTATCTGTACCACCGTGGCCATCACTGACCTGGAAGGTAAAGCTGTCGGTACCGCTATAATCTTGATCAGGCTCATAGGTGTAGCTACCGTCTTCACCGATCTCGATGGAACCGTGTGCGGGTCCGCCGTTTTCAGCCAAAGAATAAGACAGATCATCGCCATCGACATCAGTGCCGCTCAATTGACCGATGAATGTTATGTCTTCCAGCAAATCAGTTTCGGAGCCACCAATGGCAACCGGACCGTCATTGGTGCCGGTGATTGTAACTGTCGCAGTTTCCAGGGATTCCGCACCATTGCCGTCGACAATCGTATAAGTGAAGGACTCAACCGCCGTTTCGCCTTCGGCCAAGCTATTAAAGTGGCCGGCAGGCGGCGTATACGTAACCGTGCCGTCGGTCAAAACTTCAACCGAACCATTAGCCGGCTGCGAATACGTGGTAATTGAATGCGTATCCGACGCATCCTCATCTGTTACGGTGATATCATCGAATACATTGAAGGTCGTTGAAACATCGTCTTCGAGCATGTCATCGGCGGCATCGCCAACAACCGTAAAGCCGTCATTCTCGCCATTGATCGTAACCGTGGCGACCGCGCTATCGCTACCGCCGGCGCCGTCAGAGATCGTATAACTGATAGCGACTTGATCACTTTCACCAACCGCCAGGCTGTTATAGGCGGGACCCGGCGTAAATTGGACTTTTGTGACACCGTCAACTTCAACGATTGCAACCGTACCGTCGACGCCTTCCGGCAGGCTGACATCGGTTACTGTCAACTCGATACCATCAATATCGGTGTCGTTTGCCAGCACATCAATGATCACCGACTCATCTTCATCAACAGAGGCCAGATCATTAACTGCAACCGGGCCGTCATTGGTGTTGATGACATCGAGCTGATAGGTATCATCAGCCGTCCAGCCGGACTCATCGGTGGCAACCACATTGATATTCAGCGAACCGACATCATCGTTCTCCGGCAGACCGGAAATTTCACCGGTTGCAGGGTCAATTGAAATCCAATCCGGCAGCGGCGAGCCGTCATCCAAGGTCGCCGAATAGGTCAGGGTGTCACCATTATCAACGTCAGCAATATTAGCCGGGGCATCATAAGAGTAAGCCTGATCTTCATTGGCGGTGCCATCCTGAATGGCCGTCGTTACCACCGGCGCATCATTGGTACCGGTGATGGTGATCGTGGCAGTTTCAATCGAGGTGCCGCCATTGCCATCATCAATGGTGTAGGTGAAGGTCTCAGTCGCCGTATCACCAACACCCATGGTATTGAAAACAGATTCGCCGG